>NZ_JAPDDT010000002.1:0-600000 GCF_025950235.1 Luteolibacter arcticus
GTCCGTGCTTTCCGCGTAGGCGCACTGGTGACAGTGCGGAGTGGTCCCTGAAAGCAGACTTGTTCCCGTGCTTCCGTGGTGTCACCACCACGCCTACGGATGCCAAGGTGAGCCCGCCGCGGTTGTCCGTGCTTTCCGCGTAGGCGCACTGGTGACAGTGCGGAGTGGTCCCTGAAAGCAGACTTGTTCCCGTGCTTCCGTAGTGTCACCACCACGCCTACGGGTACTCACTTCACGCCCCTCAACACGTCCGCCGCGCGGGTGAACGCCACATCGTTGAAGCCCATCATCCGCTTCAATGTGGCGTCCCGCTCCAGTGGATTCGCCACGCCCCGGCTATCCATGAAATCTTCCCACGGGATCATCCCGAAGGCCCATGGCAAGAGACCGCTGGGAGGCACCGGCAAGTCGCTGCCGTGAAGGATGCGCCCGTCCATCGCCGCCGAAGTCATCACGCGCAGCGCCGATGGCCGCAGGCGAAAGCTCAGGCCGGCGAGGGCACTGTTATCACCATAGAGATTCGGATACTTCGCGAGCATCTCCGTGAAGACATCGAAGTAATCCGGATCCAGCACCATCATGCCGGTGCCAGCGTGCGCCGCGATGCACGTGACGCCGATCTCCAGCGCGCGCGTCAGCACCCGTGGTGAAGCGAGCGCATGATCCATCACCGGCATGGTCCGCTCGCTGCCGGTGTGGGCGAGCAGTGGCAGGCCTGCCTCCGCCATGCGCTCGAGGAAAGCGGTGTAGCGCGGGCTATTCCAATCGATACCCTGCACATTCGGCAGACACTTCAGCGCCGCCGCACCGCCGGCGAGGCACTTCTCCAATTCCTCCATCGCATCCTTTCGCGCCGGATGGATCGAGACCCCGGCGAGGAATTCGGAGTGCTCCTGCGCGAGCTTCAGCACGCAGTCATTCGGCACATACAGCGACGATCGCTCGGGCAAGGACGTGCCGTCTTCCAGATGCGGCAGCTCGTGCGCGAGCAGCAACGCGCTATCGACTGACGAGCCGCGGATAAACTCTAACAGATTTCCGACATAGAGCTGGTCGAACTCCGGCCCGTGCAGGTCGCGGGTGGTCAGGCCGACCGCCTTCACCAGAAATGGCTCGCCGATCTTCGTAAGGCCCTTCGGCCGGTACCAGCAGCCGGTGCCGCCTGCGCCGGTGCCTACCATGTGGACGTGACAGTCAATGCGCATGGGATGAATGAGCCGCCCATCAAAGGGGGCCGCGCGTGCGGCGTCGAGCGGGACTTCCCGCTTGTGGCGGCGGCAGAGTCCGCTCCGCCGGTAGCTCCCGCGGTGCCACGACCGCGCCTACGAAGGACGATGGCAGTCCGCCGCGGAAACCGTAGGCGCACTCGTGAGAGTGCGGAAGCAAGGGTGAAGCCCGCTTCACAAGTGGCCTCCGCGGTGTCACCACCGCGCCTACAGAAGATCAGGACTCCCCCGAATCACTTCTTCGTCTTCTCTTCAATCGACGTGACTTCAAGCATCTTCTTGCCGTCCTTGTCGCTGACGGTACCGGTCGCCTTTGCCTCCTTGGAGGATTTGCAGATCTTCTTGTGGAACTCTTTGTCGGGCTCACCGGTGATGTAGTAGGTCACCGTCTTGTCGCCGTCCTTCACCTGGAGGACAGTGGCACAGGTATCTTCGGTCCCCAGATCGCATTTCGCGCAGGTGGCGGTGCCTTCCAAGGTCACGGTCTTGCCCTTGGTTTCTTCCGCGGCCAATCCGCCGGAAGCAAATGCGGCAGCGGCTGCCGACATGAGGATGGTGGTGAGAATTTTCATAATGAGCGTGAGTTTGTGGTGAAACGACAAGCATGCGCCTGTCCCAAAAACAGGCGACAATCGTATCACTACAGTTTGGCGAGCTCTCAGCTCCCCGCAACGTGCAAATCCGGCGCGTCGCCCGGAGCTCACAGCTACCCGGCTCGTGAGAGGAAGATCTCTTCGATGATCTTTCCTTCCCAATCCGGATGAGGGGCGATTCCCAGGAGACGGGCAATGGTAGGAGCCGAGTCCATGATCGAAACCGGCGCCTGGATCGTGTGCGCAGGCCTGATCCCGCTGCCCGTGGCGATCCACGGCACCAGCATGTCTTCACGGCAATCCGTTCCGTGGTTCCGCTCGTGTCCACCGTGGTCTGCGTGCACGATCACGGCGTAGTCGTCAGGAAGTGCATCGAGCACCTCACCGAGCAGGGAGTCCACGCGCTCGAGCTGTCCCAGATACTCCGGCGACATCCAGCCATGCCGGTGACCGGCGGTATCCACGGTGCCGAAATAAAGGAACACGAAGTCCCACCTCTCCGCGGGAATCCGGATCGCCGCTTCTCTCGCCAGACCATCATCACCATCGTCGTCCGCGCTGGTATCCGTGAAATAGGAGAACGATAGCGCCCCCGGCCGGCTGAGGTCGCGGAGCTGTTCCCAATTGTAGAAGAACGCGCACTTTTTCCCTGCGGCGGCGGCGACATCGATCAAACCGGGAATCGGTCGCGCCATCGGTACCCACGTGTTGCTGGTGATCCCGTGACGGGTCGGCGGCACGCTATGGAAGATGGAGGTATGGCAGGGCAGGGTGACCGAAGGCATCACGCTCCGCGCCGCGAAACTTGAAGCCCCCTGAGCCACCAGCCGGTCGAGCGTGGGAGTGCGCGCTTCCTGGACTGCGTCCGGCCGCACGCCATCAAGCATCACGAAAAGCACCGGCAGCATGAGCTTCGCTACACAGGCCATTCCCTGATGTCAAAGCCCGCCGGTTGCGATCAAAGACCTCACTTCATCAGCCCGCTCTCCGCCATCCACTTCAGCGCGCCGGCCTGCCATGCGTCCCACATCGGGCCCTTGTAGCCGTTCAGCCCATGGCCGCCGGAAGGCAGCTCGAGATACTCGTTCAACACGCCTTTCTCCTTGAGTGCCGCTTGAAAAGACCGGCTATGCGACGGGGGCACCACGGCATCGTCCGCCGCGTGGGTGAAGTAGATCGGCGGGGTCTTCGCGGTGACTTGCTTCTCCGCGGAGTAAAGCGCGATGGCCTCCTCCGTGGGGGTTGGCCCGAGCAAATTCTTCCGCGATCCGCCATGGGTGCTCTCGCCCATCGTGATGACCGGATACACCAGCACCGCGAAGTCCGGCCGGCATCCCTGGCGCTCGATCGGATCCTTCGCCGTGCGATCGCCCTCGTCGAAGCGCGTCGCCGCCGTCGCCGCGAGATGACCTCCCGCGGAAAAGCCGATGATGCCGACTTTCTTCGGGTCGCAGCGCCAGTCCCTCGCTTTCGCCCGCACGGTCCGCACCGCGCGCTGCGCATCGAGCAGCGGCACCTTCGACCGTCCATTCGGCAGGCGATATTCCAACACCACGCCGGTGATGCCGTGCGCATTCAGCCACTTCGCGATGCCATGGCCTTCCCCATCCACCACCAGCCCGCCGTAGCCGCCGCCGGGACAGATCACCATCACCGCGCCATTCGGCTTCTCCGGCCGATGCAGCGTCAGCTTCGCCCCGGTCTTCTCGGAGGTCCCATCACCCACCGGAGCTTGATCCGGCCATAGCGGGATCACTTCAGGTTCTGCGGGAGCAGCCATGGCGATGCCGAAAGCAAAGAGGGAACAGAGCACGGTGAAAATCCGGATCATGAGATGAGGAAGAAATGGCGGGGGAGCCAATTACCCCAAGCTACCGTCGGGCGCGTCCCGATCTTCCTGCGAAAACGTGCCGGGCCATTCATTCGCGGATTCCCGCCGGAGTCTCAAGCGGCCATGAGCCGCCGGCGGCGTCCTAACAGGACCAGTCCGCCAAGGCCCCCGAGGAGGACGGTGCCCGGCTCCGGAACGATTTCCAGGAAGCCGCCCGCCATGTTGTCGGCCGAGGTCACGACGATTTCGACATTGCCGCCATTGTGGTCGCTCCGCATGAGATTCTTGTTGTTGGTCCAGTAGAGATGCTCGTCATCGGCCACCATCCCGCGGGCCCATGTCGCGGAGACGATGACCTGGAGATTCTGTCCCTCGTGGTCCGAGCGGTAGATCACCCTTTCCATGCTATCGAACCAAAAGAGATAGGCGGCACTGGAGCTCAGGTACTGGGGCTCGCTCAATCCGGTCAGGATCGAAAGCGCTTGGCTGGGATTCGCGTGATCCAGGGTCCAGATCTGGGACCGGCCTCGCGAATCGCTCACGACTTGGGTCCAATAAAGGCTCTGGGCCGTTGCAGTCATGTAAGCCGGGGAGGGAGCTACGGTCGGAGAATCGAACACCATCTCCAGACCGCTGCCATCCAGATTCGAGCGGGTGATCGTGTCGTTCAGCGAGTCGCTCAGATACAAGTGATCGTCGGTGACGGCGAAGCCCCAGGAGGTGGTTTTATGGTCGATCTCATAGAGGTGCGTGGTCGACCCACCCTGGAGGTCGGTGCTGTAGACATTCCAACCGCTGTAGGACGAGTCCTTTGGCACGGCATAGTAGACGGTGCCCTTGTGCACCGTGACGCTCTCGGCGCGCTGCGGAAGCGCCAGATAGGAGTGGCTCCCGGCTTCGCCGAGGATCATCGAGTGGAGACCCGTTCGATTGTCGCCCGCAGGCCCGGTGCCGGTCCAACTGAGCCGGATGCTTGCAGCATCGCACGCCATCGGGATCGCGAGGAAAAGGAACCAGCGAGCAAGGGTGGGGAGATTCATGGGGGGAAAAGCGGCGGGCGCGAATCGCTGCCGCTTGACCGACTCGCATATCCCTTCATTCCCCCATCGCCAATCTAACAGAACCAGCGGGGATGCACCGCATGACCCGCCTTCCCGCTCAGCCCTGCGCGACCGGCACCAGCATCCCGTGGGACACGAGGTCTCTCACCAGCGCGGCAATGCGCTCGGGCAGATCCGGCAGGGCGGCGAATTCGAGGCGGCTGCGGATTTCAGCCACCATGTCGGCAGGCGTCCCACCGTCGCCGAGGAGGGCGAGCAAGCGCAGGATATTCTCGTCGATCTGGCCGTCGTAGGACAGGCGGGCCGGGCTGGTGAGGCGGATGGTGTCGCGCGCCCAGCTTCCCGTATGCAGGGTCATCCGCGCTTCCGCGGCGATGCCGGGAGGGACACGGAAGTGCGAGTGAAGAAGGTCGGGTTCTCGGGTCAGCCAGCTCTCGTTGGCGAGCACCCGCAGCACGTCATGCCCGGCATCGGCCTCGATGTTCTCCGCGGCGCGGCTTTCGGTGCGCACCCATTCCTCGCCGGACGCGCATTTCTGGAGAACCATGAAGCCACCGCTGATGCGCCGGACGCCAGTGTTCTGGTAGTGCCTGAGCCAGCGCCGGATTTCCTCCTCCGCCACTTGCTCCTCCTGGAAGCGCAGGTCAGGGGCGATCCACTTCCAAGCATAGTCCGCGGGGGACGAGCAGTCCGACTGGAACAGCCAGCGCCGGACCCCCGCGGCGGGCACCCACGAAAGCGGCACCTCGCTCCAATCGTCCTCGCCGGTGTGGGTCCAGTTGATCAGCACCACGGCGATGCCGCCAGGCGCGAGGTGATTCGGAATCTCCCGCAGCAGCCGCGCGCATACCGGGTCACCGGTCGGCGCTTCCTTGTAGGTCATCGAGCCCCCCGGCGACTGGACGTAGGGAGGATTGGCGACGATGAGGTCGAAGGTTTCCCCGGCCACGGTCGACAGGCCATCGCCTTGGCGGAAATCGATGCCGTCGAACCCGCCGAGCCGCGCGGAAAAGCGGCCGAGCTCGAGGGCGCGCGCATTGAGATCGGTCGCCACCACTTCCATGCCCCGGCTCGATAGCGCGCCCGCCAGCCAACCGATGCCGCACGCGAGCTCGAGCACGCGGCCCTTCACCTGCGGAGCCAGCGAGGCCAGCAGGATGCTGGAAGGACCCACGCCCATCACATAGTCATCCACGTCTTCGCCCTGGCGCTGGTGGAAATCGCAGCCGACCCATCGGTCACCGATCGGGCAAATCTGATAGTGCGAGCGAACCCGCCCGCCGCTCGCTTCCAGGAAGCCGATCTCCAGCAGCCCCGGCGCCGCATCGCCCAGCGCGAACAACACCGCCTCGGGCTCAACATCATCACCCAGCGTGAACAGCCGGATCAGCGTGTGGATCGGCGAGCCTGCCTGAGCGCGACCGAGCATGGCCGCGCGCCGCACCGATGACCTCAGCCAGTGCTCCGGCATGCCGAGCGCTTGCAGCGCCGTGCGATGGAAGCCGCCCTTTGAAAGCTGGGCCCGCAGCGGTGCAGGATCCCACGACTCCAGATCACGGAACAAGGAAGCCACGGCCGCTATTGGGGACGCACGCGATAGAAGCCGACCGCTCCTCCGGAGGTGATCGTTTCGCTGCTGCTGGTGGTGGCGGCGGTCACGGTGCGGACCGGGGAAAACGGCGTCTGGAGATCCGGCGACCACTCGATGATGTAGGTCTTCCCCACGACGCTGTTCCACGTCAGATGATAGCTGCCCGGCGTCGCTGGCACGGCGGAGAGCGTCGCCTTGAAGAAAGACGTCCCGGACTTCGGATGGGTGCCGAGCTGGAATTCGTCCAGATTGCTGAGCCCGTCGCCATCCGCATCACCGGCGGCATCATTGGTGCCCGCGCTGAGGCCATAGGCCGATTCCCAAGCGTCGGGCATCCCGTCGCTGTCGGTGTCGGGGTTCACGACGCTATCGAAGCCGGAGGTCGCCTTGTTCTTGACCATGTCGTAGCTGGTGAAGGCGGTCCGTGCGTCCGGCAGGAGGTAGAAGTAGGTGATCTTGCTGAAGTTCAGCGAGATGGTTTCCTTCGGAGTATCGGTTCCCGCTGCCGCGGCGAAGGTCTGGGAACCGAGGAGCACGCTCTGCAATTCCAGCCGTGCGATTGGCTTCCCCGTGCCGAAGTTCAGATCCAGCTTCACCAGCGGATACGGCTGCGTACCCGCGGCCGCCGCGATGAAGAGCGGTGGCGACGCCCGGTCGAGTTCCTTGGTGAGGAGAATCTCGCCCACCTTCGGCAGCGAGGGAATGGGCGACCCACCGGAGCCGCTCGTGAAGGTCCGCGTGGTATCGACGCCCAAGCCCTTGATCTCGATCCAGTCCTTATGATGTTCTTCCGTGGACTCGCCGGGGATGGTCCCATTGAAATCCAGCCACGCGACCGTCGGCCCGGCAGCCAAGTCAACCTGGCACAGCCCGATGACGATGGCCGGCAGGACCAGCCACGTGACGGAAGATGCCCGGCTGCGATCCATGCCCAGAGTCAGGAAGCGGTTCCCTTCGAAAGATCAAACTGCACTGGCGTGGCCGGGATGAGCCCTCCCTTCGCGTCTTCGTAGAAGTACTCGATTTTGATCCTCGTGAAATTCAGCGAGACGGTCTCCTTCGGCCGGTCCTCCCCGTCCGCGGTCACGTGTTTCTGGCTGGAAATCAGAACATTCGAAAGCGTGAGCCGGTAAAAGACTCCGGCTTGCTCCCAGCCGCTCTCCTGCAATTCCACGGTCACCGTGGGGATCGCCGTGGTGCCGCCCACCACATTGAGGAAAATCGCGGGCGACGCGCGGTCGAGGAGCTTGGTCAGTGTCAGCTCCGAGACCTTCGGGGCGGAAACTTCGCGCTGGCTCCCTCCGCTCGTCGGCGCGGTGATGGAGCGGCTGACGTTCCACTCGACCGAGTTCAGCTCGATCCAACCTGCGTGCTTCTCATCGGTGGACTCGCCCACGATGTCGCCGATCTTGATGAAGGCATCGAAGGCACCGCTCGCGTGTTGCGCCACCAAGGCGACCGCCGGAGGAACCAAGGCCAAGGTCTTGGACAGTCGGGAAGTACGAAGACTGGTCATAAAAGGGAGGCCATTTGCCCAGCCTAACGTCAGAAGTCAATCCAAGTGAACATTGTGGGTTAAATGCAATGCGGCACGATTCCGCGGGGCACGATCCCTCCCACCGCGAACTCGAAACTGAGGGCATCGTCACGCCCCGCCGGGCGAATTTCCGTGCCACCCTGGCGGCTTCCTTATATCTAAGTTGCATTAATTATGTCCGCGCGAGATCAACAGGATTGGCACTACGCCTCAAGGGATGGTCAACGGCTGGGGCCGGTTTCGATCCAGGAACTGAGCGCCTTGGCGACCCGGGGTGAGGTGGGACCCACCACCCTGGTGTGGAGCTATGGATACAGCGATTGGATCCCGGCCGAACAAATCTCGGATCTTCTGGCCGCCGCGCGGGAGGCTACGCCGATCGCGGTTCCACCGCCAGTTCCCGCTGCCACCCCGGTAGCCGGGGAGGAAAAGGAGGCAATCGCCACCCCGGTAACCGTGAGCCCGGTGACCGCTGCTGCCCCGGAGGAACCCGCATCGCCAGCCGCACCGGCCTTGGATCTCAAGCCGCGAAAAGGATCGTTCATCTGCCTCCGCATCGTGTTCGGGTTGATTGGTTGGGCGGTCCTCGGCGCGATCACGGCCGCGATCCTCGCGGCCACCGAAAATCCGCCGTGGCCCGGCGCGGTGGTATTCGTCGCGGGCAGCATCCTCGCGGTCTTCGCGAGCCTCGTGGCCTATCGCAAGGAACGCTACCAGATCCTCGACTCCCGCGTGCTCTGCCACAGCGGAGGTATGGTCAGCGACCAGACGACCGAGCTCGAGATCCGCAACATCACCCACGTAAAGCTCGTGCTGCCGTGGCTGCGCTACAAGTTCTACGGCGTCGGCAACGTCATCGTGGAAACCGCCGGCAATGCCCGGCCGGTGGTCCTGCGCGCCATCCCCGAGCCTGAGGCCGTCTATGAAGTCCTGCAGGAGCGGATGAAGAAGCACGGCTACGATCTCACCCGCCAACAGCTCTTGCTGGAGGAGCGGCCGGCGATGATCGGCATCATCGGCGAATGCCTCGGGCTGGCCGGGGGTGCGGTCGGGTTGGCCATTGTCGGCACGCCCTTCATCATGGGGATGAGCGAAGCCGCGCAGTCTCCCGTCTTCGATCTCGCGGCGAAAGTGGTCATCGCACTCGTCATCATCATGCTCATCGCCGGGGTCATCGTGCGCTTTCTCGATCTCCAGCGGCGGAAGTATCGCGTCTACAATGATGTCGTCGTTTATGAGGAAGGCTTCCTGACCCGTCACAACGCCTTCATCCCGTACGAGAACATTGCCGACGCGAACACCAAGAGTTCCTTTCTCGACCGGCTCTTCGGCCTCTACGATGTCCAAGTGAGCTGCCAGGGAAGCGGCTCGGACATCAAGTTCCGCCGTCTCAACAATGGCATCGCCCTCTCCGGCGCGATCGATCATCTCGTCGTCCTCGCCCGCCAGAAGGAAAAGCCAGCGGCAAAGAACGCGGCGCTAGGCTCGCAGATCCGCCCGCGCCGCGCCGAGCCCGAAGCGATTCCGGTCGGTGAGGCGATGGTCGCCGAGCTGCGCATGCACGCGGGCCGGACGCTTGTGCCGCTCTTGTTGATCTTCCCGATCCTGCCCCTTTGGATCGTGTCGATGATCCAGGCCTCGATCAGGCTGATGTCCACGCAGTACTCCGTGCGACCCGGCTCGGTGCGGCATTCCTACCGGTTCATGACGCTCCACGACCGGGAGTTCGCGTACGACAAGATCACCGGCGTCGTTGTCGCACAGAACCTCTGGGACCGGATGTTCGGGACGCTCACCTTGAAGTTCTGGTCGATCGGTTCCGGCGAGCCGATGGTGTTCGCCCACGTGGCTGCCAACCAGATCGACATGGTCGCGCTGATGAGGCAGGCAGGCATTCCTGCCGGGACCGCGGAGCACTATCAGGCCGCGGCTTCCTTCGGTGTGTTCACCTGGCTGCGTGCCCGCTTGAAATTCCTGCCGCTGCTGCTGCTCTTCGCCGGTGGCGTCATCTATGCGGCGATCGACATCGATCCAGTGCTCTACTACGCGCTGCTGTTGCCTGTGCTGATCATCGGGATCGCGGTCATTTGCGCGAAGCTCCGCTATTCCCGCCAGCGCCTCGTCTTCCACGACCACCACATCGAGGCGGAGCAAGGCATCATCGCCAAGCGCTGGTACTACGTGCGCTACGGTAACGTCAAACGCACCAAGGTCACCCGCTACCCCGGCGTCGAAACGGGAGACCTCGAGATCTTCGTGGCAGGCGAGGAAGAAATTCAACAAACCGGCGTCCAGAAGAAGCAAGGCCAGCGCGGCCTCATGAAGCAATGCTCATTCACCTCCGGCTTCCTGCCCGCGGTCCGCGACCAAGGAACGCTGCTGGATGACATCCTCTGCGGCCGCGTCGACCCCTCGCCGCAAGCGGTCGCCGCCGAACCGCTGGAGGTTTTGTTAGAAGCCCGTCGCTCGGTGGGCAACGCGGTGTTCAGGCTCGTCCTTTTCAGCATCCTGCTGGTGGTCCCGATCGTGCTGCTGCCCATCACCATCCCGCTGAAGGTGATCAGCGCAAGGCGATGGCGCTATCGCATCGAGGCCGCGCGCATCGTGCTGACTTCCGGCGTGCTCTACCGCAGCGAGACGAGCATCCTCCTCGATCGCGTCGATAGCCTCCAGCAAAGCCAGGGACCACTGAACAAGATCTTCAAAAACGGCAACGTCACCATCATGACCGCCGGCAGCAGCAAGCCGGACCTCCACATCATCGACTCACCGGAATACCTGCCGATGTATGAGGTGATCCGAGAGCGCTCACAGTGACGCTTCTGTCTGCTACGCTTCCGGCATCAAGCACCAGCGGACCGCTTCTTTGAGTTCGTCGCGCCAGCATTCTCCGGTATGTCCGCCTTCAAACTCGTGGAAATTGACCACGCCCCCGGCTTCGCCGAGCACCCGCACGGCGTTCTTCACCCCGTCGATCTGTGAGATCTTCTGATGCAGGCCGGTCGGCGGGTGACGGAGATCGGTCGCGGTCTCCTTGGTGCCCACACTCAACCAGAACCTGCCTCTAACAGGTTCCAGACGTTCCACCACGCTTTCGAAGTCCTCGGCGTCCCACCAATGCGATCCCGACTGGGAAATACAGGCACCGAAAAGCTGCGGGTACCGCAACGCGAGATGGACGGCCATCAGACCGCTCAGGCTCAATCCCACGACCAAGTGCCCGCCATCAGCCAGTCCGGCGACCTCTTGCTGCAACCAAGGGATCACCCGCTCCCCGAGGAAACGCGCGTACTCTACATTCGCCGTGAAATCCCGATGGCGGTCCGCCGCGCTCACATGACCGATGTAGGCAAGGGTCATGCCGGTCGGCATCGAGTCGGCGATGCTCCGGAAAACCGGCCCGGTCGCCATGTCCCTCCAATAGGTTTCCCCATCGAGAATCAGGCAAAGCGGATGCGTCCGGTCAGCGGGCCCGCGGCTCAGACGGATCAAGCGCCCGTAGCCGGTGGCGGGATCCTCGAGCCAATGCTCTTCTAACAGAAGCTTCGGCTTGTCGCTCTTCTTGATCAACCGGCCCTCATGTGCCGGTCCTTCCGCGGACCAACCCTGGCGCAGCAGGAAATCCGCGGGCACGCCGGAATCCACAGCCAATGAAATCGTTTCCCACCCATGCGAGAACAACCATGCCTCGGCTTGGCGGAGCAATTCGCGGCCGAGGCGCTGGCCACGGAACTCAGGATCCACCGCCAACGCCAGCAGTTCCCCGGACTCGCGGCAGGCGAGTGACACCGCCACCGGAACGTCATCGGAACAGGCCACCCAGCCGGTGCGGATCCCGGCGGGCTGCCAATCTTCGGGCTCGCGAAATAGCTCCATCCCATGACGAGAGGTAACCATGGGCGCCACCGCGAGAAGGTCATCGGTTCGGAGCTGTCGGAAGGCGATCATCGTCAGGCAAGACCGTTAGCCTTGGTCGGGACAAGCGCGAGTTCCATCGCGTAGTTCACCAGCTTCTCCCCACCCATGGCGACCTCCTGCTCGCGCAGGACTTCAAACCCGAGCCGCTCGAACAAGCAGCGGGCCCCGATGGACGCTTCCACATACACCCGGGAGAGATTCATCGCCGCGGCCACGTCGACCGCATGTTGGACGAGCGCCGTCATGATGCCGCGCCGTTGGAAGTCCGGGTTCACGTAGGCGCAATCGATGTGGCCGTCCGGGTCCAACTCAAGGAACCCAGCGATCTCCTCGCCCACCACGCTGACAAAGGGCTGCTTCCGCTCGCAGCGCTTCTCCCAGTGCTCAGGATTCGGCTTCGTATCGGACCACGCGAGGCATTGGGCCGGCGTGTAGTCCTTGCACCCGATCTCATGCACGGCGCGGCAGAAGATCGTCGCGATCGCGACATGATCGCCATGCTGATAGGTCCGGATGAAAGAGGAGCTCATTCGCGAAGATGCCCATCGCAGCGAACCCGGGCAATGGTTTTGGCAAGCGCATGAGGTCATCCCATGTCTCGCGCGAGATTGACGGATGGCTTGCGCAGGAAGTTAGCTGGCGCATCCCACTGATGCTCTCGCTCCGCCTTCTTCTTCCCATGCTCGCCGCCACCGGCATCTTGTCCGCCGTCGATCCGGGGGCCGTCCGGGATTGGTCGAGTGGCGATGGCAAGGTGATCAAGGCCACGATGATCGCAGCGACCGCCGACTCGGTGACGCTGAAGGTTTCCGGCACCGGGAAACCGGTGAAAGTCCCGCTTTCCCGGCTGTCCGAGGCGGATCGCGCCTTCGTGGCAGAGCACCGTGCCTAGCTGCTCCCGGAGTGGCCCGGCTGGCCCGCGGAGATCCGCACCGATTTCTCCCAAGTGAAGATCGAGGTGGAGAAGACACCGGAGGCCGGGATCATCTACCGCACCGAGCACTTTGAGATCGTCTCCGATGCCGAGCTCGCTCCGCCCGCCGCCAAGGAGGTGGCGGGAACCTTCGAGGCCATCCATCGTTTGCTTGCCGCTTCCCCCTGGGGAATCCTCGCGAATCCCGCCGGCGGGCGCTTCCGCATCGAGCTGCACGCGGACCCCGACGCCTACCTCAAGGCCGGCGGGCCGAGCGACCGGCCGGGCATCTACATCGCGTCGCGGAAGGTCTTCATCGCTCCCCTCGAATCGTTCGGCTTGGAAAAATCACCGAAGGGGTGGCAGCGACGCGAGGACATCGACACCTCCGCACTGACACGTGCACTCACCCCGATGATGATGAATGATGCCCTCGCCGGTCTTCCCATGTGGTTGATCGAGGGCGCGGCCGGTTACATGGAACTCATGCCGGTGAAGGGCGGCACCTTCAGCCCCGCCGGGCATTTGAAGAACGTGCAGCAGCGCGCCGGCGAGATCGAGGCCTATCCCCTCGCCCGCGTCTTCACGATGGATCGCCCGACCTGGGACAGTGGCGACAAGGACGCCCCCGCCGCCAAGGATCCATCGAACAGCACGGTCTTCGGCAACCGCAGCCTGCTCCCCCGCATCAACCACACCGGCATGCTCATCACGTGGTACTTCATCCACGCGGAGGGCGATGGCGATGCGGTGCTGCTGCGGAAGTTCATCGCCGCCTGTCGGGAAAACGCGCGCGTCGTGGAGGACCACCGCAAGGCACTCGCCGCCTACGACAAGGCCTTCGCGGAATTTATCCGTCATCCCGAGGTGGAGAAGTCGCCGGACGGCAGCTACAGCTACCCGAAAACACTGGCGCCACCGAAGTCTCCCGCCTTTCCTTTCGATTGCGCGCCGGAGCAAGTCGCCTTCAAGGACATCGGCATCCTTCTCAACGGCCGCAGTCCGGAAGCCTTGGCCACCGCGATGCGCGACGCGCTGGTGGCGAAGAAAATCCCGCTCCCGTCAAAGTAGCCGCTTTCACGTGGTCAGCTTCCGTCCGATGAACCGGAAGGACAGGCTGCACAGCACGAACGCAAACGCGCCTAACAGCACCACATGCCATAGGACGGCGCTCCACTCGGCATGGCCCCACACCGTGAACTGGATCAATTTCACCCCGTGATAAAACGGGGAGAACTGGACGATGGTGCCCAGGAATGAGCCCGAAGGAACCGGGAAGAACACGCCCGACAGATAGAAGATGGGCGCGATCAGGAACGAGTAAACGGTCTGGAATTGGTTGATGTTCCGCACCCACGCCGAAGCCAGCAGACCGATCGCCGCGCATGGCAGTGCCAGGGCCCCAGCAATGAGCGGACAAATCAGGATCGCCACAGGATTCGGCAACAGGCCCAGCACCAGCAGCACCAGCGACACGCCGAGTCCCATCAGCGCGGCGCGGACGAAGACCCACATGAACTCGCCCGCCACCACCTCGTTCACACCGATCGGCGTGGTCAGCATCGCCTTGAACACCGACTCGAAGGTCATCCGCACATAGAAGCCGTAGCTGCTCTCGAAGAACGCCGTGAACAATGCCGTGGTCGCAATCATCCCGGGTGCCAGGAACTGCGCGTAGCTCATGCCATCGATCTCTCCAACGAACCCGGACAGCCCCATCCCAAGCGAGCCGAGGATCAGCGCCGGATCGGCCAGTGTCGGCGAGATGTTAGCCAGGAAATCCTTCCGGTAGACCATCCAATTCCGGATGACCACTTGCCAGCTCAGGCGGAGGCTTGGGAAGCGTTCATTCATCGTCGTTCAGCTCGCTGCCGGTGAGTTTCAGATACACGTCCTCCAGATTGGCCGGACGCATTTGCAAGGCCGTCTGGCCGGACGCCCGCTGCAATTCTAACAGGTCATCGAAACGCGGCGCCCGCACGCAGCATTGCCGGCCCTGATGGAAGAGCACCCACGACGGGTCCAGATGCGGCTTGATCGCCTCGTCCGTATGCGGAGGGAAAATGCCGACGAATCCCGGGGCCTCGCGCTCGATCAATTCGCGCGGCGCGCCCGTCCCCACCACCCGGCCGCGATCGAGGATCACGATCCGGTCGCACAGCACTTCGGCCTCGTGCATGTAGTGGGTGGTCACGAGGATCGTTTTCCCGCGGTCGCGCAGCTCGATGACCTTTTCCCACAACAGGTGCCGCACCGAGGGATCGAGGCCGGTGGTCGGCTCGTCCAGGATCAGCAACTCGGGATCGGCCAACAAGGCGCGGACAAAGGTAAGCCGCCGCTTCATCCCTCCCGAGAGCGTCTTGATGGTCGCGTCCCGCTTGGTCTCCAGCATCATGTAGGACAGCAGCTCGGCGATGCGCGGTTCGGCCACCTTCTTCGAAAGCTCGCTGAAGCTCGCGTAGATCCGCATGTTCTCCAGCACCGTCAGGCCCTCGTCCAAGGCGTTCTCCTGCGGCACCACCCCGATCCTGCGCTTGATGCTGCGCGCCTGCGTCGCCGGATCCAGCCCGAACACCTCCAGCTCACCGCCACTGCGCACCACCACTCCATAGAGGCAGCCGATGAAGGTGGACTTGCCCGCGCCATTCGGCCCTAGCAGGCCGACGCATTCCCCCTTCTTCACCTCAAGGTCCAAGGTCACGAGAGCCTCGAAACTCCCAAAGCGCTTCGCCACGCCACGAGCCTGGATGATGGGGGATTCGTTCATGAGGGACATAGCGGCGGAGCGGGAGCAAACTCCGCGGACATCTTCATCGCGCAAAGGAAAAACGCTTTACCTCGGATTTGGGACTCTCCGTCAGATTTACGGGTCTTCTCTTCTTCAGCGCCAACGGCGCGGCCAGCCCTCAGCCCCGCCCAGCGGGAGGGGTCTCCGGCACGGGGAGGGAGGGCGGCCTGAAAGGTCGCGAGACGTGGGAGGCCCGCATCGTCATCGGGGAGAATCACTTCACACTGGCCGGTGCGCCGAACTGCTTCCTCAGCCGCTCCGCCTCGTCTGCCTTGAGCTTGAAGGCGCTGCCATGCCGGGCATCCGGAGGGAACTTCACGTCTTCCACCACCTTCCACTCCTTCAGGTCGGGAGACGAGGATGCGCCGAAGCGATTGGTCATGCAGTAGTCGTAGAGCAGCAGCCAGCCGGGCCCGCTCGGGTCGGGCATCACCGAGCAGCCCTCGGTGATCGTGGGAACGATCTGCCCCCGGTTGAGCGGGCCTTGATGGATTTCGTAAGGCCCCTCGATGTTGTTAGAGTAGGCGAGCCGGATGGCTCGGCGCTCACCGGTGCGCTCGCCGAACTCCTCCTCCTTGTGGAAAAGATAGAAGGTGCCGTCGACTTCCCGCAGCGTGCCATCGATGACCGAGTAGTCGGGATCGAACAACACCTTCGCCGGTGTGAACGATTTCCAATCCTTGGTCCGGCAAAACCACAGCCGGCTGTCTTTCCATCCCGCGTCCTCGAAGCTCGAAGACCAGAATACGAAGAACTCACCACTCTTTGGATCGATGAACCATTCCGGTGCCCAGATATTGCCCGGCTTCTTTCCGTCCGGACCGCTGACGCCCTCCATCAGCGGCAGCGATTCGACCGTGTCCCAGTGGATCAGGTCGCGCGAGGTGGCGTGCACACACACCGGCCGCTTTCCGTTCCGCGGATCCTTGGCGGCGCGCCCGGTGCCCATGAGATGCCAGATGCCGTCGGGCGCGCGTTGGATGAAGGGATCACGGAGCTGTTGATCCCACACCGGTTTGTTCCCGGCCAGCGGCGTCCAGTTCCGCCCATCGGTGCTCAGCGCGAAGTGCAGCTTCTCGACGCTCATCGGATCGGCCAAGGGCACGTCCCGGATTCTCCCATCCGCATCGATCTCGACGCGGGTCGGATAGCGCTGCCGGAAATACGCCAGCGCCCAGACGTCGCCCTTCGCTTCATCCTTGTCTTCAGCACGGGTATCGCCGGCCAGCAAGGCCGCGGCGAGGAGCAGTAGCCTTGGCATCCATCTCATCGACCTGACTTGTAAGGCGTAATCGGAAGAAGTGAACGGCTTTTTCACACATGACAGGGCAGCCCGGATGAGGTTCGCTCCTTGAAATGGCGCGATACCTGAAACTAAGCCAACGCCCGCTTTGGGGCGACTACGGGGACGTCTTGATTTCCGGTGAAGCGGAGTTGGATGACGATCGATTTCTCCTCACCCGCACGATCCCTTTCGTGCCTCCGGTCTTTTTCCCGCTGGTGCCCGGCCATGGCAACATCTGCGTCACGTCGCGTGAAGCGGCCGGGCGGTTTGCGGAAGCCGCCCCGGTAGAGAGCACGCTCCCCGCCTTTGTCGGTATCGGATTCGCAATCGATTGGCACACTTGGGATCTCGATGCGGAAGATCCGCAGGAATATCCTGAAGACGGCGATCCGGACTCCTACTTTCTCGACGCGTCACCCGTGGTGAATCCGCCATCGGGCCGCGCGCATGAACTCGTAGCCTTGGTGCTTCCGGTTGGCAACCCAGGCGCAGGTCTCCCGGCCTTCCGGGATCATGAGGATGTGAGCCTTGCAGACCTATGGATCCACGAGGATCTCATCTGCATGGTCAAGGAACTCTGGGGCGATTGGATCGCGTTCGAAGCAGAGTAAGAATACAGAAAACTGGAGGTGCTGGCGATTCGCTAACCGTGACAGTGCGGGTTCAATAGACATACTCCATCTCCTCCGGGTTTCCAGTGGCTTCCCCAACGGCCGCCCGGGCCCCCTGGGCTCCCGGCAGTGCCGCTTGGAAATCACCGAACGCCTTCCGGAACGACCGCTCCGCCACCTTGTCGCGGCCGATCATCGGCACCCCGGACCCACGGCCGTGGCCCTCTGCCAAGACCGTGCGGCCTTCGCGCAGTTCGATGGTCGTGTCGGTGTTGATCGGTCCTTCGGAGATCTCGAAGTCCAACCGCAGCTCGCCCGCACCAGCGCGCACGGGCTGATAGCCCTCGCTCCGCAGCGCCCCATCCACCTCGCTCACGTAGCTGCGCTCGCGATCCGATAGCTTGGCGGGCATACCGACAGTGATCGGCCCGCTCTCCGGCGTGAACTCGGTCCGCCCCGCGCATGCCGCGAGGAAGGTGAGCGGTGCAACGATAGCCAGCGAGCGGGTGAGGATCTTCATCCCGGAAATCTAGGAACGCCTCGCTGCCATTCAAGCGTAGCCGGACGCGCAACTTTTTAGTTGCCCATTCGCAAAAATGCCTCCATTAGTCTGGCAACCCCACGGTTGCCTATGAACGACATTACCGATCGCATCGAAAAGCAGATCCTCCTCCGCTCACCTCGAACCCGCGTGTGGCGAGCCATCGCCGACAGCCGCGAATTTGGCGCGTGGTTCGGCGTCGAACTCGATGGCGACTGGGTGGCCGGCAAGCCCATCAAAGGCCGCTTCAAGGGTGAGTTCACCCAAGAGATGATCGACGAATGGCTGAAGGAACTGGGCCTGCCTCCGTCGCCCGTCGCGAAGGTTCTGCCGGAGGTCTTCTGCGTGGTGGAGGCGATCGAGCCCGAGCACCGCTTCGCCTTCCGCTGGATTCCTTACGGGATCGATGCTGGCATCGATCCGGAGACTGAGCCGAAGACCCTCGTCGAGTTCCATCTTTCCGATGAAGGCGATGGCACCCTGCTGAAGGTGGTCGAGTCCGGCTTCGACGCCGTGCCGCCCGCGCGACGCAAGCGTGCCTTCCTGATGAATACCGGCGGCTGGGAATCCCAACTGGAAAACATCGCAAAGCATCTCGCAAAAGAGAGCGCATCCTGATGCCCAAGCCCCCGCCACCCCCCTCCGATCCCCCGATCTCGCGAGTCTTCTCCGCCCTCGGAGATCCCACTCGCCTCCATCTGGTGCACCGCCTCGTCGAGCGCTCGCCCCTTTCCGTGAGCGAACTCGGCCAGGGCTTGCCGGTCACGCGACAGGGAGTCACGAAGCACCTCGAGGTCTTAGAGGAGGTCGGGCTGGTCTCCGCCCGCAAGCAGGGTCGCGAGCGCCTCTACACCTTGGAGGAAACCCCTCTCCGACAGGCCCGCGAATTCCTCGCCGCCATCTCCGCCGGCTGGGACCGCGCGCTCACTCGCCTGCGCGAGCACGTGGAGGAGGATTGAGAGGAAGCCGCGGTGCCTCCTCTTTCAAGGCAAGTAGCGATGGCTCCTTGCCTTTCACGGCGAGGTAGGAGCCATATAGGCCCGTGAATAATTGTCTGATAAAACACGTTTTCGATCTGATCTCCGGAGCAAAGTGGCCATCGCTCCTGGCTGTCACCGTTGCCGGACTGGTTCTCTACGGAGGGGCACCGAAGGCCACAGGCCAGGAGCCCGCCGCCGCGACCTACCGGAATCCGGTCATCGCCGGGGATTTCTGCGACCCCAGCGTCATCCTCGTCGGCGACACCTACTACGCCTCAGGCACTTCCTCCGAATGGGCGCCCCATTACCCGATCTATACCTCGAAGGACCTCGTCAACTGGGAGCACATCGGCCACGTCTTCGAAAAGATGCCGGACTGGACTGTCGGCAGCTTCTGGGCACCCGAGTTGTATCATCACAACGGCACCTTTTGCGTTTACTACACGGCCCGCCGGAAATCCGACAATGTCTCGGTGGTCGCCGTCGCCACGTCCGACGACCCGCGCAAGGGCTTCACCGACCGGGGCATCATCTGCGAGTGGGGTTCCGAAGCCATCGACGGCTTCGTCTTCAAGGACAACGACGGGAAGCTCTACTTTTCCTGGAAAGCCTATGGTCTGGAAAGGGACCGCCCCGTCTCCATGCTGGCCAGCGAGATGACGGACGATGCCCTGAAGCTGAAGGGCGAGGCCTTCGAACTCAAGCTGGCGGACGGCAAGCCGATCTCCGCCGAGGGCCAGGTGATGACCCGGCGGGGCGACTGGTACTATCTCTTCTACTCCTCGAAGGGCTGCTGCGGCCGCGGCTGTGACTATCAAGTCGAGGTCGCCCGCGCGAAGAGCCTCAAGGGCCCGTGGGAGAATTCCCCCGTCAATCCCATCCTCGCCGGCGGCGACGCGTGGATCTGCCCGGGCCACGGCACCTTGGTCGATCTCCCCGACAAGCGGAGCTTCTTCCTCTACCACGCCTACAATGCGAAGGAGACCGTCTACACCGGCCGTCAGGGCCTGCTCGGCGAGGTCGTCTGGCAAGACAATGGCTGGCCGGTCTTCGCAGGCGGGCGCACTCCAGTCGCTACCGCCGCCTCGCCTCTGGGCAAGCCGCAGCAGGCTTCCGGCCCAGTCGATTTCGTGGACTCGTTCGATGAATCCAAGCTGGCCCCATCATGGCAGTGGGACCTTCAACGGCCGCCCACCACGCGCCTCGCGGATGGCTTGCTTCACCTCGGCGTCACCGATGCTCCCGACGCGAGCCCCGCCGGAACCTTCCTCGGCGTCCGCGTGCAACAAGGCGACTACACCCTCACCGCCACCATCGACCCGAGCGGCCCCGCGCAAGAAGGCATCGCCATCTACGGCGAAGCGACCAGCGCCCTCGCCCTCCGCATCGAAGACAAGAGCCTGGTCCTCTCGAAGATCGAAAAAGGCGAGCCCAAGCAACTCGCCACCACCCCCCTCCCCGAAGGCCAAAAGCTCCACCTCCGCATGACCGTCCGCGAAGGCCACCTCTTCCGCTTCTCCGCGAGTGCCAACGGCAAGGACTGGAAACCCATCGGCGAGCAAGAGATCGACGGAGCCTTCATCCCCCCCTGGGACCGCGCACCGCGGGCAGGCCTCGTAGTCTCCGGCAAACCCGGTGACACCGGAACGTTCGACTCCGTCGAGCTTCGCTACGAGCGGCCGTGAACCAAGCCTTCCTTGTGCCCTTGTTGTTCAACTCCGCGAGCGACTGCGGGACAGTTGCCCGCCGGGGTCTGATCGAGTACAGAAGGATGAAGCGATGATCGTGTGCGAACATGCCCCGGGAACCAGCGGATGGTACGACGACCTCGAAGCCGAGTTGCTGAACAGTGGCGTGCCGGTCGTTACCGAAAGCTTTTTGACGCGGGAGGTGGAGCGCATCATGAAGGAGTCCGGCACTTCGATCTTACCGGACCGCGGGCGGGCCGAGAAGGCACTCCGAGCCAGCGGCCTCCTGCCGGAAGGCATGGCCTTGGAGCAGTGGATGACTGCCAAGCGCCCCTTGGCGGAATCCGCCCATCAAGATCTTTTTGAAGGGGAATCAGGTCTCCGGAAGGCGTCTTGAGGCCGCGAGGAGGGATCCGCGCCTCGAGATCATTCCATCGCCACCGTTTCACCCCTGCCTCACGTCCGGGTCGAAGGCGAGGGGTGGCTTTTCGGAGGCGTCGAGGCTTTCGATGCTGTTCCGCTCGTCCTGCACGGGCACGACCTTGATGTCCACTTGGACGGGCACGGCGCGGAGGCCTTCGATGAGGGTGCGGAGCTGACCGAGGGTCTGGTCGGCGAGCGATTGCGGGGCGGCGTAGCGTTCGCCGGCTTGTGAGATACCGTCCTTGATCGCGTCGAGGCCGTCATTGAATTGGGAGAGCTGCGCGACCACGCGGGCGACAGGGTCGTTCTCGCCGCCGGCACCGAGGAGCTTGCGCCTGTTGAACTCCTTCTTGATCTGCTCCCAGCGCGTGGCTTGCGCTTCATCGAGCAAGCCTTCCATTTCGTAGAACTTCAGCAGGTTCGCCTCGGCGGCGGTGGTGAGGTTCTGCGACTCGCTGCGGTAGTGATCGATGACGATCTGCCGGACTTCCTCCGGCGTCATGAGCGGCAGCACTTTCTCCGCGATGCGGCTCATGTTGCGGTAGGAGCCCTGCAGCTTGAAGGACGGCTCGGTGCGGTAGGCGTCCTCCTGCGCGGCGCTCTTGATGTACTGCAGGTTCACGCGCAGGATGGTGTCGCGCACGGAAAGCAGGTGCTTCACCACCGCGAGCATTTCCTCGATCTCGGCGGGCGTGTAGTTGCCCTCGAAATCGGCGCCATCGCGGCTGCCGGTTTCGGCGACGCGGATGAGCATCAGCACGTCCTTTTGCGAGCGGCTGGCGAGCTTGGACAGCGTGGCATTCGAAGTCAGCGAGTTCTCGATGTAGCTCCCCTTGAATGCCGCCTCGTGGCCGCCGAGGATGTCGCCGAGGTTGTAGGTGTCGGCGCGGTTGGCGAGCATGTCCGGGATCTGGAACTTGCCGCCGCTCTCGGTGTAAGGATTGCCCGCCATGACGACGGCGACCTTCCGACCACGAAGATCGTAGGTCCGCGCCTGGCCCTTCCACACTCCCTCGATCTTCCGCTGGGCGTCGCAGAGGCTGATGAACTTTTGCAGGAACTCGGGATCGGTGTGCTGGATGTCGTCGAGGTAGAGCATCACATTGTCGCCCATCTCCAGCGCGAGGTTGGCGCGCTCGACTTCCATGCGCGCGGAGGCATTCGGCGCTTCAGCGGGATCGAGCGAGAGCACGCGATGTCCGAGCGCGGGGCCATTGATCTTCACGAAGGTGAGGCCGAGACGATTCGCCACGTACTCCATGATGGTCGTCTTGCCATAGCCGGGCGGCGAGATGAGCAGCAGCATACCCATGCGGTCGGTGCGCGTGTTCGCACCGGCGGTGCCGAGCTGCTTGGCGAGATTGTCGCCGATCAGCGGCAGATAGACCTCATCGATCAGGCGGTTGCGGACGAAGGAACTCATCACCTTCGGCTTGAACTCATCCAGCCGCATGGCCTGCCGCTTGATGCCGGTGAGGTGCGACTTGCGCTCGGCGAGGGCGCGAAAGGCCGCGGCATCCGTGCGCTCGTGCTTCTCCAGACGATCGAGGAATTCGCTGTAGTGAATCTCCAGCGCCGCATCCGCGATCCGCGGATGGCTGGAGCGCAGGCCCTCTGCACGCAACGACAGCGGCACGGACTTCACCGCGCGTTGCTCGAAGCCGCCGCGGGCGAAATGGACCGCCGCCTCATCGATCACCGCGGACAGCAACTCGGCGGGGGTGTCTGCCAAGGCTTCCGGATGATTCGCCGCGAAGCCCGCCAGCCAGTCGCGGGCGATCTCATAGCGGACGAAGGACGGGCTTTCCTGATCGCCCAGCAGTTCCTTGAAAACACTCTCCGCCCGCTTTGCCACCAAGGCCTGGTGGAAATGCCGGCTCAACTCGGAAGCGGCGGCGGAAACGAGGAAAGGACCTCCGCTCGCGAGTTCCTCGGAAAGATAGTCGGCGACCTTGCTGGATACCACGTCGGCGAACAGTCCGTGATCGGCGCTCCATTTCCCAAACGCTTCCGCCAGGCGGCTCTTCCACGTCTCCGTCTCATCGCCACCGGCGAACAAACTACGACGTTTGCCGTAGGACGCGAATTGCCCCGCGAGCCGGTTCTTCGCAGGATCGTCCCAGGACTCCCAGAACAGCACCGCCGCCGCACGGTCGCGCGGACCGAAGCGCAGCAAGCCGGCCTCGGCATGGATGGGCAGCATCTTCTCAAGAATCTTCGCGGCGTCCTCATCGTGGATGCCCTTGGTGTAGCCCTCGGCATAACGGGGCTGCATGAAGGCCTGCACGCTCGCTAGCAAATCGCCCGATGCGCCGCCGTGGCGGAGGAACTGCCAGACGAGATACTCCACGCGGGCGACGCGCGGACTTTCGCTCGGCACTTCCAAGTCCCACGCATCGCGCGTGGCGAGGAACTCCGGATCGGTGATCGGCTCGAAGAACTTGGTTCCTGTTAGATGGAAAGCCATCGCGTCCTCATGGGGCACGATGGTCATCTCAAGCGGCTGCGTGTTGACGTTGAAGCTATTCTTGCCGAAGCGGATGACGTTCTCGCCATCGACATAGAGATCCTTCTTGTCCTTGAGCTGCCGTACGCCGTCCTCGCGCAGGGTCTTGAGGCGGGTCTGCAAGTCGTCCGCCTTGACCGAGTCGCCCAGCGCCTGGAGCTGGCCGATCAGGTCGCGGACCTTCTCGATCATTGGATCGGTCGCGAAGTACGAGTGGATCTGCTCCACCTCGCTGAAGGCGAGGACGCGGTTCCGGATGCCAGCGAGGATGCGCTCGGCGGACTTGAAGAAGGCCCCCGCCCGCTTGCCGCGGGCCTCGACGAGCTGGGTGCGACGGCCCTCGAAGGCATCGTAGATCTCCTCGCGACGGGTGGCGATCTGCTCGATGTACTCGTCGAACTCGGCGAACTTTCCTTCGAGCTCCTCGACCTGCACCATTAGGCGGGTGAGCGATTCATCGCACTTCTCCGGCGTATCGCAGAGGTCGAGGTAGTTCGCCAGCGCCTGCGACAGCAGCTTCATCTGCGCCGCGAATTGAGCCTCGCCTTCACCACGGGCGAGCTCCCGGCGCTTGTTGCGCAGCGACCCGCGGGTGCCATTGAGGCGCGCGTAGAGCGAAGAGATCCGCTCGATGATCGCGGTGGTCTGCGTCGCGTCGGCGATCTTCAAGCCACCCACAATCTCGATCAGCATCTCCAACTCGGCCGCGGCTTGGTCGAGCGCGGTCGCGACTTCATCGGCCTCGGTGACCTTCGCGATCTTCGCCAGCGCAGCCTCCTGCGTGTCGATCGACGCGGCGTAGGACTTCAGCGAATCCTCGCCTAACAGGAAATCGACGGTCCGCGCCGAAACGGCATCGGTGGTCTCGACGACCTCCTTCTCGAACGCGGCAACGACCGCGACATCGGTGTAGCGGACATCGCGCAAGGAGATGATCTCCCCTCGCAATTTGCGAAGCCCTGCGAGCTGATGGACGAAACCCTGAAGTGCATCCGGCGGCGAGGTCTGCGTCTCGCGGACCAGCTTCTCAACCGCCGTACGGACGGCCGACGTGCGCTCGGTCGCGAGTGATCGCAGCTTCTGGACTTTCTCGAATTCACCGATGGCCGTTTCACCGGCCTTCTTGATCTCGCGGACCGGTGGCGCGAGCGACTGGCACTCGACGCGGTCGAGCCAGAAGTAGGCATCGAGCAAGTCACCGGCGCGCTTGACGATGTCGAGGTAGAGCCCGGCGAAGGAGTCGTCCTTGTTCAGTAAGGTCAGCAGCTCGCGCGCCTCCGCCATGCCGCGGACCAGCTCGGGATTGCCGATCTTGTAGAGGAAGGACTCCTTGTTAGTCGCGGCGGCGGTGCTCGTCTCGTCGTCCAAGTACGGCGTCTGCCAGATCTGCAGCGCGTGATGCTTCTGCGGCTCGCCATCGCCACGGAACAGCACGAGCTGGCCATCGCCGAAGAGCGAGTAGCCGGAGCAGACGATCGGCGTTTCCACCGACTGCTGGATGCGGTTGTAGGAAAGCAGGACGTAGTCGCCCGCCGCGCGATTGTAGAAGGAGTAAAGGACGTCCTCGCCATTCGAGCTGGGAACCTTGCGCTCGAAGCGCATGTCTAACAGACCATGATCGAAGGTCTTCACCTCGCCGCTCTGCAGCAGGTAGCCATTGGCGAAGATCAGGCCGTGATCATCGGGCAGCAGCACACACGAATCACCGATGGCATCGATGCGATGCACCGTCTTGGTCTTCTCATTGAAGACCAGATGGCGATGCATGCTTTCGCGATACGGCAGAATCTTCAGGAGGATCAGCGAGCCGACGGTGGCGTAGAAGATCTCCGCGTCATCGAGCGTCTGGTCGCTCTCCGTGACGGGCTCGGAGTAGATGCCTTGGCCGCTGGCGGTGTTGTCCTCAACCTTCACCGTCAGGTCGCCGCCAACCGTTTCGACGAAGACGCGGTCCTCGATCGAAATGTGCGGGTGCATGCCGGGGCGGTGCATGCCGCGGTGGGCGCGCTGCCACTGGAACTCCTGCTGCGCGGGAAAGACGCACTCGTGATCGAAGCGATTCCCGATGTACTCAAGCGTGCCATCGCTGGAGAAGCGCCACTTGAAGGCCTTGATATCATCGATCGACTTGCCGGCCCGCATCACCAGATACAGGTGCGGGCCGATGATCATGAACTTCAGGAAGACGGCCTCGCGGTAGTACTTGAAGAGGTACGCGAAATCCTCCGCGAAGCGCGGGTCGGCCAGCACCTCCTCCACCGGGAGCGCCGTGAAGGTACGCGCCTCAATGCTGAACTCGTAGGCCGCGAAGACGTCCTTGATGTCGGTCGTCTGCTTGAGGCCGAACTGGATGTTGTAGCCGAACAGGAAGCGGCGCTTGCCGATCGCAACCAGATCGCGGGCGACACAGTTGTGCTCGGTGGACACGCGCTCGGTCGCGAGCAGCGCGGTCTCGACGCCGCCGAATACCTCCAGGCGTTCGGCATTCAGCGCATCGAGCCCGCTCCGCAGCGTGGCGGCATGCTTGTCCAGCCGGGCGCGGATGACTTCATACGCGCCGCCTTCGAGCTGGTCGGGTTTAGGGGGTTCTTCGGACATGCCTTACAGCTAAAATGTCGATCAAAATGATGCGCGATGAACGATGCGGTCGCCTTCACGATCTCGCTCGGTTTTGTGGGACTTAACGGATCTGGCAGCGAAGAAAATGGCTGAGACGGCACAGGTCCCCAGTATCGAAACGTAGGTCCAGAAGCCGCTGGGATTCATTCCAATCGTACCTTTGCTCCATTCTTTCACCTTTCCGTGGTCCACGATAGCAGATCGCCAATTCTCGTTTGCATTGGCTTGCTGCAAAGCGTCAAGGTGCGAAACCGGCACAGCTGTGGTCCATGGAGCAATGACGGTGAAGCCGTAGATGGCTACTCCCCACGACACGAGCGCAAGTAAGGTGTATTGCAGGGTCTTCTTCATGCCTCGCTTCGCTCGTTTCGTCGGCGTCTGATTTCTTACTGAAGCACCTTGCCGGCATTCTGATCGGCCAGGCCGAAGCGGTCCGCGGCACCTAACAAGCTGATGAGCTTGCTGCGGGTCTCGCCATTCGCGCTGCCCAGGAACTGCGCGAGGGCGGCGCCCACGGTGAGGTTCTTCACGTCCTCGCTGGTGACACCAAATTGGCCGGCCCACTCGCGGAGCTGTGATTTGAAGTACTCCGGATCGCCGTTGAAGAAGGTCTCCTTCACGTCTTGCAGCACTTCGCTGTTAGACACCATGCGGTCCACCGACTTGCCGCGGGAGATGGCCCCGGCGATCTGATCGAAGAACTTGCCCTCGCCACCGATGATCTCGATCTTGGCGGACTTCATTGCCTCGCCCATGACCCTGGCCTGCGCCTCGGCGATGTCCTTCTGGATGTGGATGCCGGCGAGTTCGATGGCCTTCTCCTTCTCCAGCTTGAGCTTGAACTCCTCGTGAGCCTGACCGGCTTCTTCGAGCAGCTTCATCGCGCCGGCCTTCTTGTTGATGCCTTCGGCTTCCGCTTCGTACTTCAGGCGGCTGACCTCTGCTTCGGCGGTGCCTTGCTTCTGCGCGGCATCGGCCTTCGCGACCATGATCTCGGCTTCGCCCAGGCCCGGCGCGGCGGTTTCCTTGATGGTGGCTTCGGCCAGCTGCTTCTTGGCAAACGCCAGCTTCTCGCTCGCGGATTGCTCGGCTTCGGCAGAGATGACGATCTGCTCGGCCTTAAGCTCGGCAGCCTTCTTCTCGCCTTCCGCGGCCTTGACGCGTTCGTAGAGCCCTTGGTCGGCGCGCAATTTCGCGGCTTCCTGGGTGCCCTCGGCTTCCTTGACCTTCCGGATCATTTCTTCCTGCGCCACGGCCTCAGCGAGCGTGACGGTGACCTGTTTCTGACGATCCGCGCCGGCAAAGGCCTCGGTGTCCTTGATGCGCTCCTGCTCGACCACGACGAGCTTCTCGACCGCGACGCGTTCCTTGATCACGTCCTGGATCGCCTTCTTCTCGATCTCGACGGCCTTCTCCTTCTCGATCGACTTGAGCGCGGTTACACGCTCGCGCTCGATCGACTCGAGTTCCTGGTCGCGCTTCACCCGTTCGATCTCCACCACGTCGGTGCGCTCCTTGTTGCGCTGGGCGACGAGCACCTGGCGGTCCTTGTTCTGGGTCGCGACGTCGATCTCTTCCTGCGCGGCGATGCGGGCACGCTCGGACTTCTGGCGCTCTTCCTCCTGCACCTTCTTCGTCTCCGCTTGTTCGCGGGCACGCACGCTATCGACCTCGCGCTGCTGCTTGGCCTCGGTTTCGGAAAGCTGGCGCTCCAGTTCGAGGATCGCCTCGCGGGCCTCCACGTCCTGTTGCTTGATGACCTTCTCCTTGTCGCGCTGGATGTGGTTGGCGAGCTTCGCCTGGGTCGCCGTCAGCTCGGTGATCTTCTTGATGCCCTGCGCGTCGAGGATGTTGTCCGGATCCAGCGCCTCGATCGGCGTTTGTTCCAGATAGTCGATCGCGGCATCATCGAGGACGAAGCCGTTCAGGTTGGTACCGATGATCTTGATGATCTCGTCGCGGAAGGTCTCGCGCTCTTCATACAGCTCGGTGAAATCGAAGCGCTTGCCGACCGTCTTGAGCGCTTCGGAAAACTTCGCGTCAAAGAGCGAGCGGATCTCCTCGGTGTTCGAGGCGCGTTCGCAACCCACCGACTGGGCGACACGCAGCACGTCCTCATCGGTTTGATTCACGCGGACGAAGAAGGCGACCTTGATGTCGGCGCGCATGTTGTCCTTACAGATCAGGCCGTTCTTGGCAGTGCGGTCGATCTCCACTCGCTTGAGGGAAATGTCCATGGTTTCCAGGCGCTCCAGCACCGGGATCACGGTGAAGCCGTTGAAGGATACCTTGGTGCCGCGGACGCCGGTCTTGATGAGTGCCTGGCCGCGCTGGGCCTTGCGATAGAACATCGAGAACAGCACGCTGCCGCCGATCACGAAGACGAGGACGAGGCCGATCATCATCGCGATGACGGGTAACTCGATGGCTGCGATGTGGGTGGGGATTATCGGATTCATGGTCGGGTGGTTCAGGAGGTTTCAGTCAAAGAGCGGACGATGTAGATGCCAGTGGCATCGTCATAGCGGATGATGAGAACGGACGAGCCGCGCGGAAGCGGAGTGGAATCTCCCGCCGTGCGAGCGTTCAAAAGTAGCGGGGCACCGGAGTTCTCGACTTCGATCTGGCCTTCCCGCTCGTTCACGAAGGCAGTGCGGACGATGCCGCTGCGGCCCAGCACCGGCTTCGCGGCCTCGGGGTCATCCTGCATCAGGAGGAACAAAGGCCGGAGCGGAGAAACGGTCAGGCGGGTAAAGACGATCGCCGCCGCCAGGCCGCCGACCGAAACGAGCAGCCCCTTCCCACCGGTCAGCGCGGGATTGAACCACAGGTTCCCCAGCATCGAGCAGCCCCACAGATAGGCGATCAGGATGGACAGCACCATCATCACCGGCACGCCCTTGGCATTAAGCAGGCGCAGCGCGCCGTGCATCAACTCGCCCACCGGGTGGTCATCGCCGTGATGGCCATCGGTGCTGTCGAGATCGACGCCGAAAAGGTCGTGATCCACAGCGCCGATGATGCTCAGCAGCCAATAGATTCCCACCGGGACCAACAGGATGGTCAACGGTAGCATTGGTGTGCTGGTAGCGAGGTTCCAGATTTCCTTCACGACTCAATCATTCCAGACAAACCGCCCGGAACGCGCGACTATAAAACCGTCGCCGGTTTCAAGGCGGCGTCGGAGTTAGAGGATGTCCGGTTGTAGGGGAGGAGCCGGACATCCGCAAAAGGCACACAAGTCGTGTTAGAGGTTCCGCAGGGACTTAGCCGCATCGCTCCGGGAGGCGAAAAAGGCCGGCACGAAGGCCGCGACCGAGCACAGGACGAAGGCAGCGACCGCCACGATCAGGATTTCCATCGGCACCAGGTGAGCGGGCAACACGTCGAAGCCAAGGAATGCCTTCGCGAAGGGGTCATAGCCGAATTGGCGGAGGACCGCCTGCAAATTGCCGCGGTATTCGATGACCAGCAGCCCGAGCCCGGTTCCCAGCAGCGCACCGACGAAGCCGAGGATCATGCCCTGGTGCACGAAGACCCGGATGATCTGGCCCGGTGCGGCACCGAGCGCCTTCATCACGCCGATCTCGCGGCGCTTCTGGATCGTCACGGTGAACATCACCGCCATCATCGAAAAGGCTGACACGAGGATGATGAAGGAGAGCGCGAAATACATCATGATCCGCTGCTGCTGGAGCAGACGGGAGAAGTCGCCGAGTTCGTCGATCCAGGTGAGCGCCTGCCATCCTTCGGGCAGTTGCCGCATTAATTCATAAGAAACCGGTGTCGCCTGATAGGGATCTTGGAGCCGCACCGAGATGCCTTGCACGGCACCCTTCAGGCCGGCCAGTTCCTGCGCCAATGGCAGCGGCATGAAGATGTCCGGCGTGAGCGCCATCTGGGACGCCTTGTAAACGCCGATGACGGTGGCCTCCTTCGGCAGCACCAGTTCCTTGATGCCTTTCAGAATGGCAGCATCCATCTGCTCGACATTCGTCGTGTCGAGTTCGGCGAGGATGTCCGTCAGTTGTTTCTGAGCGCCCGCTTCGAAGAGAAGACCCTCATCCACCGTCCCCGCGCTATCGATGACCTTTAGGAAGCGTTCGAGGATCTCCTTCTCCGGATCACGCACCTCCTTTTGATAAATCTCCTCGTAGAGCGGGATGTAGATCGCATCCACATCGGCGCTGCCCAGGAACAACTGCTCGCCTCGCTTTTCCCACGGTTTGGCCAGCAGCTCCTTCACCTTGGCGAGGACGGGCGCGAATTCCTCCCGCACCGGCGGGCGCGAGGTGATCTCATAGACGTGCTTCACCTGCTCGAAGTTCCGCGCCGAATAGAGGCTCATCTTGCCACCGACGGTGATCCCGAATTGGTTGGCGATGATCGACGAGATCACGATGCGGTTGTCGAGGCCCATGTCGGCGCTGCTTCCCGCGTGGTCTTCCTGGTCAAGCATGGCGGCGATGCCGTCCACCTGGGACTGGTTCTGGGTATCGATACCCCGGAAGGACGCCGGCCGCTGGCGCGAATCCACGTCGAGCAAGGCATAGTCCTGGATGAAGGCGGTGGCCGACTCGACACCGGAGACTTTCTTCACTTCCTCAGCCGTCTCCCGCCACTCGGTGAGCGGCTCGCGGAAGCCGCCGAAGGGCGCGAACTCCAGCCGCACGTGCGGGGTGAAACCCAGGAATCGCTCCTTCACCTCCTTTTCCATCCCGGCCATCACCGACATCACCACCACCAGCACCAGCACGCCGAGCAGCACACCGGTCACCGAGATGAGCGTGACGGCGGAAAGCATCGCCCGGCGCGGATTGAGGTAGCGCCAGGCAAGCATCAGGCTGAAGGAACGTCGGGCCATGCGCTTGCCTAGCGGCGATGCCGCGGGTGGGCAAGGAGCGGGTGGCGGCAATTCCTCGTCACTCCACGCCTCGACTTCGCGATTTCACGCTTGCCCCGATCGCTTGGTCCGGATGATGGAGAGGTCGATGTGGGAGCAATCGTCCATGCCGGGCGCCATCCGGAATCCAGCAAGGCGGGTCGCGGCGGGTTGTCTGCTCGCGGGCTGGATCGTTTGCTTGCCGGCGGGCGCGGCGATCCTTTGGCAACGGCCACAGGAGACGCTGGTAAGGGACAATGGGCAGGGAGAAGACATCCTCCACGACGCGATTTCGCCACGCGACGATTCCGCCAGTGGGACGCTTTATTTCAGATTCACGGCGGACCCGCAGTCGGACGTGTTGGAAGAAGCCGCGACCCGCCAATCCTATTTGGCTGGCCTGGTGCTCTACCAGGACGGGGTCGAAAAACTCGGAATTGGGAATGCATCGCACGCCTGGGGCTTCGGCGCCTTCAGCCCGCCGTTCCGATTCCCTCGCAGCCAGCCCGGCGAACTTACCTTCAATACAGGCCAACCGGAGACGATTGCGCCCAATACCTATGAGGGACCGAGGCGCGGCGTCCGGAAAACCATCATCGTCAAAGTCGACTTCGTGCCCAACGGAGAAGACCTGGTCACCGTCTGGCTCGACCCGGACCTTTCCCCCGGTGCCACCGAGTCGTCCCAGCCCGAAAAGATCGTAACCCGATTCAAGACGGACGCCTCCTTCGACCAGCTCCGTCTGGTCCATCGCGGAACTGGCTTGGGCTGGACGTTCAAGGAGATCGCCATCGCGAACTCCTTCGAGGATTTCGTGCCGATTCCATTCTGGCGACGCGGATGGGTGATCGCACTGGCCGGGCTGGCGACGGCAGGCCTCGTCATCGGCGGGGTGGTCACACTGGAGCGGCGGCGGGCGCGGCGGCAAATGCAGGTCATGGAGCGCCAACAGGCCGTGACTGCGGAGCGGGTCCGGATCGCCCAGGATCTCCACGACGACCTGGGCGCGAAGGTCACCGAGATCGTGCTGCTCGGCGAACTGGCAAAGGGAGGCGGCACTGAAATGGACAGCGACAAGACCCAGATACGCTCGATCCTCGATGGGCTCCGGCAGCTTCATGCCAGTCTCGACGAGGCGGTTTGGTCGATCAATCCGCGGAACGATTCGCTGGCAGATCTGGTGGATTTCATCAGCGACTTCGCCCAGCGGTTCCTCCAGCACGCCGCGGTGGACTTTCATCTGGAGGTCGCCGGCGATTTGCCGCCGCTCGTCTTGTCGGCGACCCAGCGCCACAACCTCACGCTTGCCGTGAAGGAGGCGCTCAACAACGCCGTGCGCCACGCCGCGGCTACCACGATCTGGCTGCGCTTTGCCGTCGGGGACGGCCGTTTGAGCATCACCGTCGCCGACAATGGCCGCGGGATGAAAGAAGCACCGGAGAAGGCGGGCGACGGGCTTCAAAACATGCGCTCGAGGCTCCAGTCCATCGGCGGCAGCACCGAAATCACCAGCACGCTCGGGGGCGGCACTACAGTGACCTTCTGGCTGCCGCTCGCGTCATGATTTTTTGCCGGCAGGGTCGCGGTGCATCCGATCCGGAATCCAGTGTGGCGCCGATCTCGCCGACAGGCTAACTAAGGAAACAGGGATGAGCATCCGCGTTGGCATTGTGGAGGATAACCGGGGCGTGCGCGAGACGTGGGCGAAGCTGGTCGCAGCCGAGCCGGGTCTTGAGTGCGTCGGGTCCTTCGTCAACGGAGAGGATGCCCTCGCCAGCTTTCCCGGCTCCCCTCCGGATGTGGTGCTGATGGACATCCGCCTGCCGGGCATGACCGGCATCGAGTGCACCGCCCGCCTCAAGGCATTGCTGCCCCAGACGCAGATCCTCGTGGTCACGGTCTACACCGACAACGAATATCTCTTCGACGCGCTGAAGGCCGGGGCCAGCGGCTACCTGCTCAAATGCACGAACCGTGAAGAACTGGCCCACTCCATCCGCGACGTGGCGGCTGGCGGCGCGCCAATGAGTGGCAGCATCGCCCGGCGGGTGATCGAGGCATTTCACCGGCCGGCTCCCGCCCATCCCACGGCGGGCGCGCTGAGCCCACGCGAGAAGGAAATCCTCGGCCTGCTGGCCCAAGGGCTGGTGGCCAAGGACGTCGCCCGCCGGATTGATCTGAGTTATCAGACGGTGCGCGTCCATCTCCGGAACATCTACGAGAAGCTTCATGTCCACTCGCGCGACGAAGCGGTGGCCAAATACTTGCAAGGCGGCTTGACCGACGGCCGACGCCGGGAGTGAGGGATCGGCCGGGGCGCGGACGGAGGAGGAAATGAGGTGCCGCGCCGGGTGAGCGGAGGGGGGACTACCACAACCTACCTCAAGTGTTGGGTAGTCCACGGCCACTCTCTGGCCTACGAAGCTAGCTGCTTGGGCGATTCCCTCGCTTTTTGGCGGTCAAAATGCGCGTGGAAGTCGCCTTCCAAAAAACCTCCGTCTCAACCCATGAATTCCTCCTATTCCCGAGATCTTCTCACCTCCGTTGCGGCCAGTTTGCTCGTGGTGAGCGCGGCGAATGCCATCGTGACCACGCAGACTTATCAAGATGGCAACAGTCTCAACACCTGGAACTCCGGTGATACCAACTGGGATGCCGGGGTAGTCTGGACTGACGACAATGACGCCGTCTTCGGCGGGACCGGCGAGGCCATCACCGTCGGCACGGTGAGCGCCCACAACCTCACCTTCGACTCCGCCGGCTACAGCCTCGGTGGCGGCACGCTCACGCTGACCGGCACCACGCCGACCACTACCGCCAATGCCGACGCGACGATCAACTCCACCGTCGCCGGCTCGGCAGGCTTGGCCAAGGCGGGCGTGGGCGTGTTGACCCTCGGCGGCAGCAACTCTTACACCGGCACCACCAGCATCGACGGCGGGGTGCTCAGCGTGACCACCCTCGCCGCCAATGGCGGCAACTCCGGCATCGGCGCGGGAACGGATGTGACCTTGAACGGCGGCACGCTGCGCTACACCGGCGGCAACAACGGCAGCGACGCGGGAGCCAAGTTCAACCGCAATATCAGCGTCGGCGCCAGCGGCGGCACCCTCGATCTTGCAGGCACGGGCTTCCTGTTCTACGGCGGCTCGGTTTCCGGCAGCGGGGCGCTCAAGGTGATCGACAGCAGCGGCGACGCCAGCAACCGCCAGTTGCTTGTATCCGGGAACAGCGCGGGCTTCACCGGCAACTTGGAGATCGGCAATGGCTCGGCCAACAGCGGCTGGGTGCAATATCGCTCGAATGCGGCGAGCCCCTTCGGCAGCGGCACCATCACTGTGCTCACCGGCGGAGTCCTGTCTGCAGACAATGGAACCACCGGGCCCACCCTCTTGACGAACCCGATCCTGCTGAGCGGCGGCACTTTGATGGCCCAATCGTCCAACACCAACTTCAGCAACACGGTCACCGCGGTCACCGGGACCACCTCGAATTTCCAGACGCTCGCCAACGCCAACCTGCAGGTCGGCGGAGCCCTCCTCGGCGATGGCACATTGCAGAAAAACGGCGGCGTTTACTCCGTGCAGTTGTCCGGCGATAACAGTGGGTTCGCCGGTACCTACCGCCACACCGCCGACGGTGCCACCATCCTCTACACGGCGAATTCGGGCAGTGCCGCCGCGGTCTGGGACATCCCGACGGGCAGCGTCGCCAGCGCACGATTCATAGCAGGTGGGGCGAACCTGACCTACAAGCTCGGGGCCTTGTCCGGGGCCACCGGGCGGCTTGAAACGCTCGCCGGCTCGGGCAATTCGATCTTCGAGATCGGCGCGCTGAACACGGACACCACGTTTGCCGGCGCGGTTCAGAATGCCGCCGCCGACACCACTCTGGGCATCACCAAGGTGGGCACCGGCACACTCACGCTGGAGGGCACGACGCCCTACACCGGCATCACCACCGTCAGTGCCGGCCGGTTGCGTTTCAACTTCGCGGGCAACTCGCTCGGCAGCGTGGAAGTCATCAATCACTCGGAGGTCTATTTCTACCGCGGCGGGAACGGCGGGACCGTTGTCTCCAGCAAACTCAGCGGCAGCGGTACTTGGATCGTGGATGGTCCCGGAGGCGGGCCTGACCAATGGTCCAACCGCGTGATCCTGGCCGGTGTCGCCAGCGACCATACCGCCGCTATCCGTGTGATCAACGGCGGCAAACTCTGGTCGCAACCGACTTCCACTCATAATCCGATCGGCGACACCGCGAATGTCGATATCGAGTCGGCCGCGCTATTCAACCTGTATGGTCCTTTCGCCGCGAAGGAGACCATCGGCGCGTTGACCGGCAGCGGCACCGTGGACTTCTCCGACGGTGGTGGCGGCAAGGCGCTCACGCTGGAAGTCGGGGGCGGCGACAAGAGCGGCAGCTTCAGCGGCACGATCCAGAACACCGGCACCTCGAGTGGACCGACCGTTCTTTCGATTTCGAAGACCGGCACCGGCACCCAGGTGCTTGACGGCACCAACACCTACGGCGGCACCACCACGGTGAATGGCGGCACCCTGGAACTCGGCTTCAATGGTAGCCTGCGCTTCTCGCCGGGCGCCAACGGGATCGTCAACGGCATCTCCGGCACCGGCGCAGTCGTCCTCAACGGCGTCCTCGAGATCAACCTCGCGAATGCCGACCTCACCGACGGCAACTCGTGGCTGCTGGTCGATGTGGACAGCCTCACCGAATCCTACGGCGGGGACTTCCTGGTCGCCAACTTCAGCGAGATCTCTCCCGGCGTGTGGGAACTGGAAGACGGTGCCAACACGTGGACCTTCAAGGAGGCCTTCGGCACCCTCGAGCTGGCCGTCAACGACCCCTATCTGGCGTGGACCAACGCTGAGTTCCTGGGTGAAACAAACCCGGACATCACCGGCTCCGATGCCGATCCCGATGGAGACGGTGTGACCAATGGCATCGAGTTCCTGACCGGCAGCACCCCGGATGACAGCTCGTCGCACAACGCTCCCGTCATCACCCGCAATGGTAGCGGCGATCTGGTCGTCACCTTCCAGCGGGCCGATGCGGCGGAGGCTTACGAAGTAGCTATCGAGCACAGCACGACCCTGCAGGCGCCGTGGACCTCGATCATCGTTCCGAATGATGCCATCGCCGGCCCGCCGGTGACGGTGGTCGATAACGGAACGGCCCCGGACGACATCACCGTGGTGATCGCTGCCGGCGACGATCCGCGCAAGTTCGCGCGGGTCAAAATCGCGATCCCCGCCGCTCCTTGAGAAACGCCGGTCCCCTCGTGCCGGCCTCGCGAAGATGCCGGCACGAGGGACTTCTTCAATCTGCTCCCTGTCGACCCGATGCCTTCCCTCCCGCCCACGAATCTCCACCGAATGGTTCTATCCGCGGCGCTTGCCCCGCTGATCGTCACCCCGTGCTCGGCTGCCGCCACAGTCCAGGTCGAGCGGCTCAATCCCGCGCTGGCGGATTGGAAGTTCCAAACCATTCCCAAGCCATCGTTCGACGACTTGGGAAACAAGGCCACGATCGCCTTGGCCGGCGGCACGCTGCACGGATCCAGCGGTAACGTTCAGTCGCTGCTCAATGGCCGGGTCTCCTCGACGGGTGGGGCGACGTCACCGCAAACGCTTTTCTTCTCGAACGGCGCGGGTGGGAGATTCCACATCGATCTCGGCTCGGCTCAACCGGTCTCCGCGGTGGCTTCTTACTCATGGCACGAGTATGCGGCGGACCAAGGGGCGCGGGCTCCTCAGGTTTACACACTGTATGGTAGCGCCGCTGCCGCTCCGGACACCGCGAATCCCGCCACGTGGACCGAGATCGCCGACGTGGACACCCGGCCTAACAGCACGGGTACCGGATGGAACGGCCAGCACGGTGCTTATGTGAGCGATCCTTCCGGCACGCTCGGCACCTTCCGCCATCTGCTGTTAGTCGTCAGTCCCACCGGCTCGCCGTTGGAACCCGGCCATCCCGAGTGGACGGAGACCTTCTTCACCGAGATCGATGTCCATGGTCCGGGCACCTTGGCGCTTCCGGGTGTCAGCGTGGCGGTGGAGCAACGCCGGCCCGCGGATGGCACCTGGGCATTCACCAGCGTGCCGCGACCTTCCAAGTCCGATGTCGCCACGGGCGCCACGTTCCAGATTTCCGGCAACACGCTGGACGGAGCCGGTGCCCCCGGCGCGGGCACGCTCAACGGCCGCTTGCCCTCGGAGTCCAACGACCTCACCCAGTTGTCCTTCCTCACGAATGCCAACGCAACCGGCGGAAGCTTCCTCTACGACCTCGGCTCGGTTCAGCCGGTGACGGCCATCAACAGCTACTCATGGCACGAGTTCGGTGCCGACCAGGGATCCCGCGCCCCACAGGTGTACGCGCTCTACGGCAGCGCCGCGACCAGCCCGGACCCCGCCGATCCCACCGCGTGGACGAAGCTCACCGAAGTGGACACCCGGCCTAACATGTCGGGCACGGCTTGGAACGGCCAGCACGCCGCCTCGGTCACCGCCGGCAGCGGCACGCTCGGCAACTTCCGCCACGTGATGATGAAGGTGCAGCCGACCCTCTCGCCGCTGCAAGGGAACGCGGTCTATACCAACACGATGTTCGCGGAAGTGGACGTCCACACCTCGGCCACCCAGCCGCTCGCGGGGGATGCCACGATCATCGCACCGGTCGCCGTGACCGATGTCTGGATCGTCTTCAAGACGCACTTCGACCTCGGCTTCACCGACCTCGCCTCGAACGTCTTCAACAAATACCGCACCACCATGATGGACGGTGCGCTCAGCGTGATCGACGACAACCGCACCCAGCCGGCAGGTTCGCGCTTCGTGTGGACGGTGCCGGGCTGGCCCTCGGACCGGCAGATCCTCGGTCCGCTTCAGACCGAGCCCCGGCGCAGCCGCATCGATCAGGCCTTCGCCGAAGGATCGATGGCCGTCCATGCGCTGCCCGGCAGCACGCACACCGAATCGCTCGAGCTCGAGGACCTCGTGCGCGGCTTCCGCTTCTCTTCGAACATCGCCCGCAGCCACGGTCGTCCGCTGCCGGTCGCCGCGAAGATGACCGATGTGCCGGAGCACTCGTGGGTGATGCCGACCTTGCTCAAGAACGCAGGCGTGAAGTTCCTCCACATCGGCTGCAATCCTGCCTGCCAATATCCGCGCTTCCCGCAGTTATTCTGGTGGGAGGGACCGGACGGCTCGCGCGTGCTTTGCGGCTATACCATCGACTACGGCAATGGCGTGAACAAGCCGGCCGGCTGGCGCAGCCGTCACCTGCTGGCGATGATCATGACCGGCGACAACCACGGTCCGCCGACCGCCGCCGAGGTGGCCACGCTCAAGCAACAGGCCGCCACCGCCAATCCGGGCGCCACCATCCACCTCGGCACCCTCGATGATTTCGCCAACGCGGTGACCGCCGAGAACCCCGACCTCGATGTGGTCAAGGCCGACACTCCGGACACCTGGATCCACGGCACCATGAGCATGCCGGTGGAAACCAAGACCGCCCGCAATGTCCGCCCGCTGGCACCCGCGCTCGATGCGCTCGACACCCGCCTGCGCACGCTCGGCCTGATCACCCAGCCTGTCGCCGGACCTCTCGCGGACGCCTACGAGAAGAGCTTCCTCTACGGCGAACACACCTGGGGCATGAATGCCGAGTATGGACCGCGCACGCTCTACGGCAGCGCCTGGACCACTTGGCTCGCCCAAGCCGCCGCCGAACCCGAACCCGCGGGCGGCAACTACGCCGCGCTGCCCAACGGCAGCAAAAAGAAATGGCTGCGGTCCTACGAGGACCACAAGGACTACATCCGCGGCGCCTCCACCATCATCCGCACGGAACTCGACGCCCGGCTTGCCACGCTTGCGTCCTCCGTCGCCACCTCGGGCGATCGCCTCGTCGTGTGGAATCCGCTGCCGTGGACGCGCTCCGGCATCGTCGCGGTGCCGGATCAGCCGGGCAAATTCTTGCTCGCGGAGAACATTCCCGGCCAAGGCTACCAGACCTTCGATCCGGCGGATGCCGTGACCGAAACCGCCGCAACCGTGCCACCGGGTAATGTACTAGATACCCCGTACTTCACCGCCACCTTCGATCTCGCCCGCGGCGGCATCTCCTCGCTGGTGGACAAAACCACCGGCCGCCAGCTCGTCGATGCCACCAGCCCGTATGTGGTAGGCCAATTCCAGCACGAGCGTTTCAGCCGCAACGAAGTCTACACCCGCTTTTACAACAACTACTCGCGCCATGGCCTCGGCGGCTGGGCCGAGAACGACATCGCGAAGCCCGGCATGCCGGACGCCACCGCCTCGCCCTACTGGTCCGCCACGCCGCCGAACTGGGCGATTTCCGCCCGCTCCAGCGCCTTGGCCGACACCGTGGTGCTCGCCTGCACCGACACCCTCGGCCTCGCCGCCGGCTACATGCTGACCTTCACCTTCCCGCGGCATGAAGCCTTGCTCGATGTCGAGTGGGCGGTGAATGGCAAGACCGCGAACAAGATCCCCGAAGGCGGCTGGCTGTGCTTTCCCTTCGCCGCAGCCAATCCCCAGTTCACCGTCGGCCGACCGGGTGGCCCGATCAACCCCGCCACCGGCATCGTGCCCGGCGCGAACCGGCACTTGTTAGGTGTGGCCTCGGGCGTCGCGATCAACGGCGACAACGGAGCGGGCGTGGCCGTCTGCCCGCTGGACTCGCCGCTCATCAGCCTGGAGAAGCCCGGCCTGTGGTGGTGGAGTATGGATTTCGTGCCGGCCAAACCAACCGTCTTCGTGAACCTCTACAACAACATGTGGAACACGAACTTCCCGCTGTGGCAGGATGGCTCGTGGTCCGAACGGGTGCGGGTGTGGCCGCTTGCCGGCGGCACGACCCCGGCGGCCGAACTCAACGAGCGCTCGTGGGAAGCCCGGCTGCCACTGCTGGCTGCGCGCGCCACCGGTCCAGCCGGTGCCTTGCCCGCCCGCGCGCCCGGCCTGTCGCTCTCCCGCCGCGGTGCCCTCGTCACCGCCTTCGGCACCGATTCCGACGGGGTGGTCCCCGGCACCTTGCTGCGGGTCTGGGAACAATCCGGCCGCAGTGGTCCGATCAAGGTCACCCTGCCGCCCGGCTTTGGCGGAATCTCGGCGGTCCCCGTCAATCTCCGCGGCGAAGCGACCGGTGCTCCGCTGCCGTTGGACGGCGACCATTTCACTTTTTCGCTGCCCGCCTACGCGCCGGCCAGCTTCGTGATCTCCCGCGAGGTCAGCCCGGTATCCTTCGCGGATTGGCAGTCGCTTCACTTCGAGGGCACCACCGATCCCGAGGCCGCCGCCGGTGCCGATCCCGATGGCGACGGCACCAGCAACATGAACGAGTTCCTCGCCGGCACCGATCCGCTCGACTCCGGAAGCGTGCTTCGCACCACGGAGTTCAATGTCGAGTCCGGTTCATCCACCGTGAGCTGGAAAAGCGTGCCGGGAAAAATCTACCAAGTGGAGTGGTGCGCCTCGCTCGATGAGTCGTGGTCTGACTCGCTGCCCGCTTCGCGCGTCCTCGCGGATAGCGACGTGACCATCTTCACCGACCCAACGATCGGCGACGCCCCCCGCCGCTTCTATCGCATCCGGACGGTGGTCCCGTGACGACGAGAACTGTCCCCGGGCGTATGTCCGCTATTCCTCCCCGCGACGGCGGCAGCAGACCAGCGGCGACTTCCCGCCCTCGGAGACCAGGAAAAGCTCCGCACAGCTCCGGGAAAAGCAGATCGACTCGGCCTGCCGCAGGCGATGCGGCTCGAGGGCCACCGGCTCGCGGGCAAACGCCGTTTCCCAGCTCTCGCCCTGGGCTCGCGAAAAGAGGAACACGCGGAAGTAGGTCACCACCGCCGCCAGCTTTCCGTCACAACTCACGTCCAGCCCGGTCGGCTGGGTGCCGAAGGGAATCGGCGGCATCCCTGCGGCAAGCGGGTCGGTGATCTTCCCGACCTTGCGCGCGACTAGCGGCTGGTTCCCGGTGGGCTTCAGCGGCAGCTCGTAGAGAAAGGGCGGCGTGGTGCGCTTGCTGAGCAGCAGGATCTTGCCGGCCTTTTCATCGACCGCCACCGACTCGCAATCGCGCGGGCCATCCTCGTAGGTGAAGCGCACCGTCCAGGCGACCGCAGCTTCCCGGTCGGTCTCCTTTGGCTCGGCGACGACGTAAAGCTGGCACTCCGGCCGGACGGACCCGTTGTCCCCGGTGTCGGCAATCAGCAGGTAGGGCTTCCCGGCTTGGACGAAGGAGGAAAGGTCCTCCCAGTCGGTGTTCTTCACCCCTTGCACGGCCACCTTCCCGAGATCGGCACCGTCGAGGCCGGTCCGGTGCAGCTCCGCCGCGCTACCGCTGTCATTGATGATCCACAGCCGGTCGCCACGCGCCGGAGACATCGCCAAGCCGCTGGCCTCGCCGACCGCGGGCGACAACAGCGAGGCTACGGGCTCCTGGCGCACGAAAGGCAGCCCGGCGGCGACCTCCGCCCGCAGGGGCAGGGCCGTCAGGCAGAGCAATGCGAACCGGGCAAGCAGCATGAGCGTTGCTAGCCTCCGGGGGGAACTGCCGCAAGCCAGCGGGTGACGCCTCCGAAACTTCACAAATCCGAAATAATTCTTCCGGCCCCTCCGATGCCGCTGGTAGCCTAGGGAAGCGCCGCGCTGCCGGCCTGTAAATTGATGGGGCTTCCTGGAACACCCGCATCCGATCGACCGGAGAGCCGCGGCCCCCTGTTTGAGGTGCTGTTTCTCGCGGCGCTGCTGATGCTGGTCTGCTTCCTGGCATGGCCCGCCATGACCTCCGAGCCGCTGGTGGACGACTACAGCACGCTCCAGCACGTCGCCAAGTTCAAGGACTGGACCGATGCGTTCAAACCCGACGCCTTCCAGTATCTACGGCCCTTCAAGAACCTCGCCTTCTATCTCTTCCACCTTCACGGGATCCCCTCGATCGAGGCATGGCACATGGTGCCGCTCGGGGCCTACCTGATCGCCACCGTGGCGGTCTTCGCGCTGCTGCGGAGGATATCCTGTAGCCGGATCGCGGCGTGCCTCGGGACCGCCGCCTGGGCGCTGAGCCCCACAAATACCAGCACGGTCGTCTGGATGAGTTGCCTCCACATCAGCCTCGCGGTCATCTTCGTCGCCCTGTTCCTGATCGCCTACGACCGGTCGCGCGAAAGCGGCCGGTGGATCTCGTTCGGCCTTTCCTTGATTTTGCTGTTTCTCGCGCTCGCTTCTTACGAGACGGCGATCTTTGCGGTCGCGCTCGTGGTGGCACTCGACTGGATCCGGAAGCGGCCGCTCTTCAAAAAGGAGTCGCTGATCCGCTACGCCTGCTTGGGCGGGGTGACCCTCGCCTTCCTCCTGCTTCGCCAGCAGGGCGGCAGCACCCTGAACAGCCGCACCATCAACCTCGGCTTCGCGCCCGACATGCCCGCGTGGCAGTTCACCGTGGCCGCCCCGTGGTTCCTGTGGCGCCACTTCTCGATGTGGTTCGCGCCGTTCGGGCGCATCGAATTCTGCAGCACCTTTGTGTGGGGGAAATCCGCCACACCGCTGGATCTCGCCGGCGGATGGATCTTCCTCGCGCTGCTGGTGGCCGCGGTGTTCCTGACCGCGCGCAGGCTCCCTTTGTTTGCCTTCGGACTCGTCTGGTTCCTTCTGGCCAGCTTCCCGACCTCCAATCTGATCCCGCTGGGAACCGGGCCGATCGAGGACTACTACATCGTCCTCCCAGGCGTCGGACTGGCCGTCTGCATCGCGGGTCTGGCCGAGGCGATCCTCCAACACCGCAAGGCGACCGACACCGAGCCCCGGAAGCTCCGCCCCTCCCCTGCCCTCCTCGGCGCGGCCAGCCTCCTCTGCCTGCTCAAGCTCGCAGGCGTCCCGTGGTTCCACCACCAGGCGGGCCTCTGGCGCGACCCGCTGCTGCTCTACCTGCAAGGCAAGGACACCCGCACCGGCCAGTACCTGTGCAAGACTTTCGCCGCCAATATCTGCTTCTCCCGCGGCCAGTTTGCGGAGGCGAAGGAACTCGCTGCCGACGCCCGTCGCGACGCCCCGTGGTTCCACTCGGCGAGCATGACGCTGGCCGAGGTCGCGGTGAAGGAAGGCGACTATGCCGGGGCGCTTCAGATCACCGGCGAGGCCATTGAGAAGATCCCGCCGGGAAGCCGTCAGCTCAATCGCGCCCTCGTCATCCAAGGGAAGTCTCACTTCTATGCCGGTCACTTGGACCGGGCGCGGGAGAGCATCCTGACCATCCTCTCCAACTCGACCGCGCCCATGCACTTCGAGGCGACCTGGCTACTCGCCGCGATCTATCAGAAACAGGGCAACCCCGAGAAGGCCGGGCAGACGCTCGCCAAGTCGCTGGCCCTGCATCCGGATGCGAAGGCGATCATCGACGCGGCTCTCGAAAGCCTGCGTGCCGGCCAGCCGATTTCGCTGGAGGAGTCCTGACGAGTTCCCGTGGACCTTTGCCAACTGGATACCCCGGCAAGCCAGCAGGGGAATTCCTGCTCCAACCTGGTCACCGGGTTTCCCTCGACAGCGGCAGGGATCCGTCGAATCTACTAGCCGGTCTATCCTTGGTCCCATGAAGAAGCTCATTCTCGCCTTCGCCCTCCTATGCAGCGTTCCCGCAATGGGTGAGAGGAAATCCAAGTACGAAGACTATCAGAAGAAGGCCGAATCCTGGCAAAAGGCCGAGTCGGTCGATTGGCCGCTGGTCTCAAAGGAGCTGGGTGCCTACTTGACCGGCGTCATCGCCCACTTCAGCGCCAATCATACCGACGCAAAGATCTACGGAATCGTCATCGAGACCACGGAGAATTGGGATCTGTCGGTGTATCTCAATACCGAACAAGGCCTCGTCGAGGGAGTCGCCCTGTTTCGCAAGAACAGCGTCGGCTACGAAAAGAAGACCGATGACGAGATCCGCGAAACCATGGGCCGGTGGCACTATGACGCCTGGAAGTTCCGGTTCTACGAGCAGCAGTGCCCGGCCGGTAACAACAAGCTGAACGAGATTCACTATGAAGTCTTCGACAAGCTCTACGACCGGGAATCGGAGAAACCGACGGCTGCGCAAGATACCGCCGACCTGTCCCAACACTTCCAGCTCGCGTGCGCCGAAGCTATCGCCATGCTCGAGCAAAGTGCCGAGCTGAAGGCGCTTTCAAAGGCCCCCGACTTCAAGCTGCGGTTCTACGACCAGAATTCCCTGGAGTGGGGCACAGACAAGGTGATGGAAAAGGCACGCGCGAACGTGAAAAAGCGGGCGGGTGGCTAGTGTGGAAAGAATCCCGCTGATCATCGCGTTGCAATTCCGACTGTGAGCTGGGTGGCTGAGTCCGCTCGCTCAAGGACCCGGAAGATCTCAGGGAACTCGGCCACATCCTCATCGCAGCGGCGGTCGGGAACGACAACGACGCGGCAATCCGCCTGATGCAGGAGTTCTCCCTCAACAAGGACGGACAGGTGGTGATCCCGGCCACGGTGATGAAAGCCGCCGCGTTCCATGATTCGCTGAAGCAGACGCTAATCTCCCTGGGCCACCCGACGGAGCAGGTGACGCAATTGGTACCCCAGCGGCCAAGGTTGAATGAGTGAGGCCTAGCGAGGAGCATCTCCGGCGGCGCGAGTCGTTCTGCCTAAACCTAGAAGCGAATCGCGTGGCCTCCTGCGGGGAAGGAGGAAGGAGCGGGCCTGTCCTTTTCCGCGAGCACCCGCTTCATCTTCTTCAACGCCACGTTCTGAAGTTGGCGAATCCGCTCGCGGGACACGCCGAACTCGCGGCCAACGTCTTCTAGGAGCATGGGCTTCAGGCCGCGCAGGCCGAAGCGACGGTCGATGATGGTGCGCTCGCGCTCGTTGAGCACGGCGAGCATGTCATCGAGCTGGGCGTGGAGATCCTTGCTGGCCAGAACCTCGCCAGGATCTGCGGCGGCCTCGTCCGCCACAATTTCGCCGTGGACCTTCCCCTCATCGCCGGCCACCGGAGCATCGAGCGAGCTCGGGCGCTGCGAACTCTGTTTGAGGAGGGCGATCTTCTGGCGGGAAAGGCCGAGTTCTTCGGCGAGTTCCTCGTCGGTCGGTTCGCGACCGAGCGCTTCCGTCAGCATCGACTCGATCCGCCGCATGCGGGCGATCTTGTCGGCCGTGTGGATCGGCAGGCGGATGGTCTTCGACTGGTTCGCCAGTGCACGCTTGATCGAATGCTTGATCCACCACGCGCCGTAGGTGGAAAACTTGCCGCCTTTTTCCGGGTCGAAGCGGTCGACCGCGATCATCAGCCCGAGGTTTCCCTCGGAAATCAGATCGTTGATCGGGACGCCATAGCCGGAGTAGTCGCGGGCGATCTTCACCACCAGCCGCAGGTTTGCCCGGATCATGTGCGCACGTGCGTCCGCCTCACCGCGGTGAATACGCGCCGCAAGCTGGTTTTCCTCCGCCACGGTGAGGAGCGGCGTGCGGGCGATCTCGCGGAGATAGAGGTCGAGGCTGCTGTCGTTTTTCGAGTCCATGGCGGAGGTCCGGGGTGTTCTCCGGGGAGTTCGCCGCCGCGGCCGGAGCGGATTCAAATTTCCACGCGATCACCAAAAAAGCGCGATCCCGCCCTTGAACGGGCAGGATCGCGGAAAATTAATCCAATCGGTTAAATTACTTGGCTGGTGCCATGATCACGGTGTCGATGACGTGAATCACGCCGTTCGTGCACTCGATGTCCGCCTTGGTCACCTTGGCGCTGTCATTGAGCATGAGGGTCTCGCCTTTCACCGCCAGCTTGATGTCCTTCTTGTTAACAGCCGTGGCCTTGTCGAGCTTCACGGCATCCTTGGACGGGACATTTCCGCTGACGACATGATAGGTCAGGATGTCCGCGAGCTTGGCCTTGTTCTCCGACTTCAGGAGCTCTTCCACCGTGCCGGCCGGCAGCTTGGCGAAGGCCTCGTCGGTCGGCGCGAAGACGGTGAAGGGTCCGGTGCCCTTCAGGGTTTCCACCAGTCCGGCTGCCTTCACGGCGGCGACCAAGGTCTTGAAGCTGCCCGCGCCAACGGCGGTATCGACGATGTCCTTCTTCTCCGCGCCGAACGCGACCGAGCCGAGGGCGAAGAGGGCGAAGACGGATGCGATCAATTTTTTCATGTTCGTGTTAGTTTTAGAGTTAGATGGCGGCCTTAACCGGCTGCATGAAGGGAGTTCGCACCGCGGTGCCATCCGGATTCAGGAAAGATGAAAACTTTCCCATCTTCTCCGCCACGCGCTCAGGACTTGGCCACCGCGGCCACGACTTCCTGCTTGGAGCGCACCACGCCGCCCGGCTGTTCCAGCGTGATCACGAAGGCGGCGGGGTTCTTCACGGCCAGCTTGGCATCCACCGGGATTACGACGGATCCCGCGCCGGCCGGAATGTCGAACACTCCTCCATCCACCGGAATCTCGTCGCGCGCCGGATCCACGATCCAGAGCTGGTACTGCTTCTTAGCCGGGTCGTTCGCAGGGAGGTTGGAAAGGACCATGTAGCCCTCCTGCCGGGCATCGCTCCAGAGCACCTCGCCGGCGACCGTGGCATACGATCCGCCCGTTCCCGCGAATTTGATGCGGCGGAGGTCGGCAGCTTCCTTTACCAGCGCGTCCCGCCGATCCGCCGGCACGGGACCGGTGGCGGGGTCGCGCAGGAGGAGCAGACCGAGCAGGCACGCAGCGGCCCCCCACCCCAACCACGGCAGGAAAGTGACCTTCCGCGGCGGCGGCGCGGGAATGCCGAAAGGAACGATCTTCCCGGCACCCGGAAGGGCAGCCTTCAGCCGGGCGGCCACGTCGGCCGGCAAATCTTCCGCCGATCCACCAAGCGCGACTTCCAGCTCGGCGGCAAATCCGTCCAGCCCATGATCGGGGCCGAGGCCGAGTTCTTCCGCCAGCGCCGTCCACTCCGCGAGTTCGGCGCTGTCCAGGTCGCCGAGGGCGCGGCCTGCATCCAGCTCTTCAAAGCGTTCGAAGCGGGAGTCCTCTGTCATGATAGTCCTCCGGTGGATGGTTTGACCCGGGCCCCGAGACGGGCGACCAGCGCCCGCGCCTCGATGAGCCCGCGCCTGAGGCGGGTTTTCACGCTGCCCAGTGGCAGCCCGGTGTGCTCGGAAATCTCTCCGTGGCTCATGCCCTGCTCGAAGTGCAGGCGGAAAAGCTGCCGCGTTTCCTCCGGTAGCCGCTCGAGCGCACGCCACATCGTCTCGCGGTCGAGCCCGCTGCCCTCGGCGGCCGTGACGGCCGGGAGCTCAGGCGACTCATCGAGTGACCCCATCTGCGGGAGTCGCGACTGGCGGCGCAGCCAGTCAATCACCCTCCGGCGGGCCACCACGGCGACAAAGCCCGTCTCACTGGCGATGGCGGGATCGTGGCGGCCGGAATGCTTCCACAGGTCGGTGAATATCTCCTGCACCAGATCCTCCGCCGCCGTCCGGTCACGGACGCGCTTGAGCACGATCCCCCAGACCAGCGAGCCGAAGGCATCAATGCACGTCTCCATCGCCCGGCCGTCACCCGACGCGACGCGCGCGAGCAGGCCGGCGGTCTCAGGGGAGGAGTTGGCGGGAGAAGCCACGCCCTGCCTTAGATGCGGATTCTCATCGCGCAAGGGGCCATGATTTTTTTCCGTGCCATGAAGCCGGTGCACCAACCGGATTCGCCACGGCGCGCGGCGGATTGGCACAAGATCCAGCCACGCGCTCCCCGGCGGCGTGGCAGCCGCATTGCGGGAAAGGGCGGACATCGGCCGGGGATTCATGGCATCTCGTAATGAGATTCGCTGGAAACCCTCGTTTGGATTCCGGTTTCCCTCCATGAAGAAGCCGCCCCGGTTTCCCGGGGCGGCTTTTGGTGAAGTCGAGTCAGAGAAACCTCCCTGCCGCACACGGAGTGTGCGGACGGGTCTCAGAAGTGAATCGCGTGGCCTTCCGCGGCGAGGGTCGCCTCGTGGATGACCTCGCTCATGGTCGGGTGAGCGTGGATGGTCGCGTGGATCTCCTCGGCGGTGAGTTCCTGGTCGAGCGCCAGGCCCATCTCGGCGATGAGTTCGGTGGCATTCTCACCGATGATGTGCGCGCCCAGCAGCTCGCCGTGCTTCTTGCCGTAGAGCAGCTTGGCAAAACCGTCCGGTTCTCCGGAGGCGATCGCCTTGCCGATCGCGACGAATGGGATCTTGCCGACATTGTACTCGATGCCTTCTTCCTTCAGCGCACGCTCGGTCTTGCCGACCGAGGCGACCTGCGGGTGGCAGTAGGTGCAGCCGGGGAAAACGGTGACCTTGCGCGGCGTGTATCCCTCGACGTAGAGGCCTTCGACGCACTGGATCGCCTCGAAGGAAGCGGTGTGCGCGAGCAACGGCGGGCCGCTGACATCGCCGATGGCGTAAACGCCGGGGATGGACGTCTCGTAGCGGTCACCGACCTTGATGAAGCCACGGTCGGTGAGTTCCGGCTGCTGGCCACCGGGCATGACCGGTGAGACGCCGATGGCGACGAGCACGACGTCCGCGGAAAGCGTTCCGGTTTCCTTCGCGCCCTCGACCGTGACCTCGACATGGGTGCCCTTGTCCTCGGTCTTGGTGATCTTGTGATTCACGAGGCAGCGGATGCCCTGCTTGGTGAAGGATTTCTCGAGGGCGTCGCCAATTTCATCGTCCTCCACCGGCACCAGGCGCGGCAGCATTTCGACGATGGTGACCTTGGTGCCGAAGGAATTGTAGATGTAGGCGAATTCCACGCCGATCGCGCCGGCACCAATGATGATCATGCTCTTCGGCTGCTTTTCGAGGACCATGGCTTCCTTCGAGCTGATGACCGTGGTGCCATTGAAGGGCAGCGGCGGCAGCGGGCGGGGCTTCGCTCCGGTGGAGATAATGATGTGTTTGGCCTCGGCGGTCTGCTTCGAGCCATCGGCGGCGGTGACTTCCACCTTGCCGGGAGCGACGATCGAGCCCATGCCGCGGACATAGTCGATCTTGTTCTTTTTGAAGAGGAACTCGATGCCGCCGGCGAGGCGGTCGGCGACCTTCCGCGAGCGGCCGATCACGGAGGACCAGTCGTACTGAAGATTGTCGAAGGAAAAGCCGAACTCCTTGGCGCGGTGGGAAAGGGTGTGGAACAGCTCGGCGTTCTTGAGCAGGGCCTTGGTCGGGATGCAACCCCAGTTCAAGCAGGTGCCGCCGGCGCGGTCAGCCTCGACGCAGGCGACTTTTTTGCCGAGTTGGGCGGCGCGGATGGCGGCGACGTAGCCGGCCGGGCCGCCACCGATGACGATAAGATCGTAGGCCATGATTGGGAGTGCGTTAGGAATTCGCGCGGAGGGTGGGCGGGGGTTCCCGGATTGTCAAAGGGGAAGGCCCGGGGCATTTATGGACGCGTGAAAGGCATGATCCGGCCTTGGCGATACGTGCCTTCCAATCTCCGGAGGGATTCCAGCCAGTAGCCGGGGGTGAGCGCAGCGCCACCCCCGGGAAAGCCGCACCGGATCCAAACCCCGGATGGGGTTTCAGCCAGGCGGGTAGCATCCCGCGCATGAAACCCATCGATCGGCCGGAACGGGTTGGTTGCCCCGCGTCCGTTCTTCAAACCCGGCTGGAATCCCATCCGGGATTCGTTTCGCGTCCTTCGCTGTCCGGGGGTATCGCTGCGCTCAACCCCCGGCTACTCGCTGTAGCCCCTCCGGGGCATGGACGTCTCAGGCCAGCACATTCCACCCGCTCGCCTCGTCAAAGCGGACACCCTCGCTCGCCAGATGGAGGGCGTAGCGGCCGTCATCACGGAGACTGGCGGCAGGATCGGGCAAACGCACGGCCAGCACCGATCCGGAAGGCGCTGTGGGGAGCTTGAAGGGAACTTCGAGGCGGCCGGATTTCCCTTTCAGATCGACCTCGGTCGTCACGACCGCGCCGATCGGCTTCATGGCCGCAGGATCAAACCACGCGACCTCCACTTTCCGCGCCGTGTAAAGCGGGGCAAAACCGGTGTTCTCAAGGGTCACTCCCGCGGACCCCACTTGGCGCAGCACCCAGCGATGGCCGAGGCGCTTTTCGATCTCGCCGAAAATGCCGTCCCGCTGCCAGCGCTGGAGCGTTCCACCGTGATAGCCGCGGTTCAAATACGCGATCCGTAGGAGTTCCAGCTCGCGCATCACCTGTTCTGCGCCGGTGGCCTCACTGTCGGGCACGGTTTCCCCGCCGAAGGGAGTCTTCAGGTTCTGCCCATGGCTCCACTCCAGCTCCCGAGCACGGTCCCAGCCGGGTTCGGAATAGGTGCCCATGTCGTCGGGGTTCGCGAGCAAGGCGTCATTGTGCCAGCCGAGGCGATCCACCGCCGTGGGCGAGAGATCGCGGACGAACATCGCCCGCCGCACCAAGACGGGGATCTCCGCCGGCAAGCCCTCCAGCCAAGCCTCGGCCACCGTGCGGCGTGCTTCGAGCGAGGGCGGATCGCCGTGGTTCGAACCGTGCCACTCGCCCCAGGGACCGAGCATCCCGGCCTGCACCGACCACACCACCGGCGCGTGACGGGTCATCATGGAAGCCATCCGCTCGATGTGCTTCCGCACCAGTCCGAGATCGAGCGGATCGACGCGGTAGTCGGCATCGGTGAAACCGTAGGCCGCACGGAAAATCACCTTCAAACCGGCCGCGCGCACCGCCTTCAATGCGAAGTCGAGGCGCTCCAGCTTCGCATCGTCCAGAGGCCGGTTACGGTGGTTGCGAAGGTCCAGCGTGAGCAGCAGCAGGCTGATGCCGTCCTTGCGGACCGTTGTTAGATCGCCGGGATTTTCCGCCGCGCGCTGGAAGTAAAAGCCGCGCTCGGGATTGAGGACGTCGCCCGGCAGCTCCTTGAAATCACGGACGGCGATCACCTTCCGGCAACCCGCGAACGCCAGGCCCGTCGCGGCGGCCAGCCACTCGCGGCGCTTCATTTCCCCCTCCTCGCGTTGCGGTAGGGCTGGTTGATGAAGAGCAGGCTTTCGCGATCCCGCAGCAAGTGCTCTTCCGGCACGGAGGAGGCGGGGAAATTCACCCGCAGGATGCCGCCGCGGACTTCCCACGAGGCATCTTGGAAATAGTCGGACGGCGTGTCATCCACCCACAGCGAGCAGCTCCCGTCCGCATGAAACAGGCGGCGGTAGCGGTGGCCATCGTGCACGTAGTCCCATGGACCGGTGAAGTCATCCGGCCCGGCATCGAGCGCCACACCATTCTCGAACATCAGGATGCCCTCGCTGTGCCCGCCCTCGGTGGCCTGCACCGGCCAAGCGCGCAGCGTCCAGTGGCCGCGCTTCCAAGCACCCTCGGCGACCTTCAGCCGGTAAACATTTCCCACCGTGCTGGTCAGGTGTCCGACGCTGCACGGGTGCTCGTCCGAGCCGACGACCTGGCCGTCCAGGAGAAGCTCCATCTTCCGCAGGTTCAGCGCCTCGGGACCGTTCATCCACTTCACCACGCCCAGGTACTCGCCCGCCGACCAAACGAGGTGGCTGATGTCCCACTCGATGGCACTTTCGCCGCCGCGGTAGAACCACGGCAGCTCACGCGTGGGAATCCGGCGGATGAAGCGCTCCTGATCGAAGGGAATCGAACGCAGCCCGGTGGTTGAGGCCGAGGCCGTGCGCACCGCGTGGCCGGTGTAAAGCGGGGCCGCTTGCCCGGAAGTATCGCCGCCTTGCTCGATCCGCACCTCCCCGCGGAAGACGCCGACTTCCGCCGGCCCGTCATCCTCCGGCGCGTCGAGCGCGAACTCGGTGCCGAGGTCGACGACCTTCCCATCCGCGTATTCGACCACATAGCCCTCCGCTCCCGGCGGCACTTCGGCGACCAGCTTGCCGTGCTTGAGGCGCCCGGCATTCGGCCCGGTGACCTCGTACATCGCGGGTCCTTCGATCAGCAAGCGGGTGCCCGAGCGATGGGTCAGCTCGGCGAGTCCCGAGGAAAAGGCGACCACGCTGCCGCTGCCGAGCTTCTCCCCGGCGGTGTAGGTCTTGTCCTTCCACACGACGCCGACCTCATTGGTCAGCCGCGCCTCCGCACCACCGGCCGCCAAGGTCTTCGCGGGGTCAGCCGCCTTGTTCATGGAATGCACGGCCAGCCCTGCGGCGGCGACCAGCACCGCAGCGGCGGACAACCACAGCGGCCATCTCACCGGCTTCCTCCGTGGCAATTCCACCAAGGTATCCGCCTTCTCGCTGCAAACCTCCGCCAGCAGCGCCTCCTGGCCCGCGAGCGAGAGATAAAACTCCATCGCCCGCGGATCCGCCTCCATCCGCTCTTCCAGTCGCGCCACCTCGGCGCGCGACAGGGTGCCGCCGAGCATGCCGTCCACGAGCCGGCGCAATTCCGCATCCGCTTGCCACTTCATCATCATGAATGTTCGTTCCCGAGTTGTTTCTCCACGCAGTGCCGCAGCGCGAGGCGCAGCCGGGAGATCATCTTGTGCATCGCATTCGGCGCGCAGCCGTTCGCCTCGGCGAGTTCCGTCAGCGAGGCGCGCCGCGAGTACTTCCACTCCAGGATCCGCCGGTCCTGCGGACGCGAGCGATCGAGGCATCGGCGCAGCGCATCGAGCCGCTGGTCCGATTCGCCGAGTCGTTCCGCGGCGCGAGCGGCGAGTTGCTCCAGCATCGGCTCGCTGAAGACGACGCGCCCTTCGCGCAAGCGGTCGCGGCGCTCCGCCATCACCTTGAACCACGCCACGCGCATCGCCCAGGCGCGGAAATTCGAGCCGGGCAGGAATTCCTCGCGGCGCTCCCAGAGAAAGAGATTCGTCTCCTGCACCAGATCGTCCACGCCATCCGCCCCGCCCAGCAAGCCAGCGACGTACTCCTTCAATCCCGCTTGGAAGCCGCGGATTTCCTCCGCGATTTCCGAGGCGGAATCGCCGTGGTCTGCCAGGTTGTTGAGTTCTTCAGGCTCCATGAAAAAAGTGGCGCGGCGGTGCCGCAGGTTTCTCGTCTATGATTCAATACCGGGATCCGCCCGGATCTGACTGAAAAAGTGCAAGCTTCCGAAATGAGCTTCCTTTCACCCTTTCGTGGATGTCACGTGACGATGTTTTCCTCGTCAAATCATGAACTTATTCCACCGATCCGCTTGTTGCTCGCTCGCCGTTGCCTTGTCGGCCCCCTGCTTCGCCCAACGCGGACCGGTGCCGGGGTTCAGTAGCGCCACGCCGTACTTGATTCACTACGGCAACTGGGACTCGACCCTGATCACCCAGGCGCGCACCAACTACAAGCTGGTGATCCTCCACCCAAGCGCCAGCAACATCACCGCGGCCAATATCGCCACCATTCGCTCCGGGCCGGACAGCACCGTGGGAACCAGCGATGATGTGAAGGTGATCGCCTACATTTCCGTCGGCGAGGACGACCGGCCGGGTGCGCCTTTCCCCGGCGAAGGCAATGGTCCGCGCGTCGACCCCCGGCCCTCCAACGCCACGCCACTGGAAAGCATCACCGATCCGCTCGGCCAAGCCTCGCCCGGCGGCACCGGTTACGCCTCTTACTATCTGGACGACGTCGATCAGGATGGACAGCCCGACCAGAATGCCGTCTTCGGCGGCTACTACGTGAACCCCGGCGACCCGGCGTGGTACCAGATCCTCAAGAACAAGACCAAGGTCGGCAGCCAACGCGCCGGCATCCTCGAACTGCTCACGACCACCACCGGCAACGGCTACAACTGCGACGGCCTCTTTTTGGACACGCTCGACACCCCGGCGCCGGACAGCTTCGGCGGGACGTCCTTCGAGTGGACCACCGAAGCCTATCGCGATCTGGTGAAGCAGATCAGCGATGACCACCCGGCCAAGCTGCTGATGGCCAACCGCGGGGTCTTCTTCTACAATCCCAACCTCAAGAGCTACGCCTACACGCTGCGGCCCTACATCAACATGCTGATGTTCGAGAGCTACTATACCGATAGTAGTGGCTCCGGGATGGAGACCGCGTTCTTCGACGACAACAAGTTCAACTTCGCGCCGAAGATCAATGCCGAGGCCAACCGCCCCGATGGCTTCACCGTGGTCAGCCTGGGCTACACCTCTTCAGGCGAGCCGCCTTCATTGATCGCGCAGGACTTCATCGAGTCCCAGCAGCAGCAGGGTTGGCTGCTCTACCGCACGAATCCCGCGCTCAACGCCCTGCCCTTCAATACCCAGGCCGCGACGTGGAATGCCGCCAACCCGGATACCGCGCCGCCGGTGTGGGACAGCACGGCCGCTCCCGGTGCCGACTCCTTTCCCGAAGAATTTGGCAACCAACCCCCTGCACCGCGCATCGGCGTGCAGCAGGTCGCGACCAGCGATGGCACCGCCACGGTCCGCTGGGATGTGGCCCGCGACCAGACCGGCCCGGTGAAGTACCACATCTACTATACGACCGAAGCGGTCCTGAACTTCGCCACCGCGACCAAGCTCGCGAACGTCGCCCCCGCTGTGCCCGAGTCCTATCAGAGCGGTGCCGGCGCGGGACGCTTTCCGTATGAATTCACGCTGACCGGCCTGACGAATGGCACGGCCTACCGTTTCGCCGTCCGCGCCGAAGACGCGCTCGGCCACGAGGACACGAACGACGTGGTCATCGCCGCGACGCCGCAGCCCAATCCTTCCGGATACCGCGAGGTGACCATCGACGGCGCCTTCACCGATTGGGATGGAGCGCCGGTGCTGGATGCCGATCCCGCCGAGGCCACGCCGGTCGATTTCGCCAACGTGCAAGTCGCCAACGATGCGAACTACCTCTACGTCCGCTTCACCCTTCATGCCGGAGCCTCGCCCTTCAGCGACTTTAATACCCACCTCTTCCTCGATACCGACAACAACCCCGCCACCGGCCTGCCGGTCTCGGGCGCAGGCATCGGCTCGGAAGTCATGGTCGAAACCGGCACCGCCTACGACCAACGCGGTGGCGGCTTCAATGAGGGCGGCGTCAATGGCGTCGCTTGGTCGATTTCCCCCGCCGGGCCGGCCACCGCCTTCGAACTGCGCTTCTCGAGGTCTGCGACGTTCGTGAATGGTGGTGCGCCGGTCTTCGGGGGAAACACGATCCGCCTGGCGCTGCAGGACAACCGCGGCGACACGACCGCCGGCATCCTGCTCGACTTCGCCGCCTCGCCACCGCCGCCTTCGAACTACGCCGCGATCAACGTCGATGGAAACTCCGCCGACTGGGCAGGCATTCCGGTCACGGGCACCGATCCGACCGGCGACAGCATCCCCGACATCGCGTCGGTGAAAGTGGCCAACGACGCGGACTACCTGTACGTGCTCGTGCAATACAACGGTGCCGTCGATACCAACACGCTCAATGGCTCGCCCAGCACCTTCCTCTCGCTCGACAATGACGCGAACGCGGGCACCGGATTCAACATCTACGGTCTCGGCCAGGTCGGTGCCGAGGTGAGCTGGCAGAATGATTTCCCCTTCGCGCAGGACGCCGCGACCTACAATCGCGGTGCCGTCTTCACCAACGGCGCGGCCGGGATCTCCCCCTACTTCGCGAACACCACCTTCCAGGAATACCGCATCGCCCGCAATGCGACCTACTCGATCGGCGGTGGACCGCAGCAGCCCGTCTTCCCCAACAACTCAATCAAGCTCGCGCTGTGGAGCGACCATGGCGTCAGCGCGGAATTCGCCGGGGCAGTGAACTACACCTTCGCCGCCGCGCCCGTGGCAGGAAATTTCGCCCCGATCACGGTGGATGGCACCTTCACCGATTGGGCGGGCATCCCGGTCCGCGCCAGCCGCGCTTCCTCGGGAGCGGACATGGATTGGGCGACCCTCCAGCTCGCGAATGATGGCCAGTATCTTTACGGCCGCTTCACGCTGCATGCGGCACCGGCCGCTCCGCCGTTCTCCGAGTCCCAGACCAATCTCTTCCTCGATACGGACAACAATCCCGCCACCGGCTTCGTGCCGGGCAGCAGTGGCTTCGGCTCCTCGCTGATGATCCAGGGCGGCACCGGCTACGACCAGCGCGGCGGAGGCTTCAACGAAGGCACAGCAAGCGACCTCGGCTGGCTGATCGCGGGCTCCGGCACCGAGTGGGAATTCCGTGTCTCACGCACCGCCGCCTATGCCGGTGCGGTCCCGGTCTTCGCCAATGGGACGATCCGCCTGATGCTGCAGGATGACCGGCCGACGACCCCGGGCACGATGCTGCCAACCGCGGGCGTGAGCTACACCTTCCAGACCAATCCGGATGCCGCCATCTATGAAGCATGGCGCGCCGCAGAATTCACCGCGCCCGAGCTCGCGAACCTGCTCATCAGTGGCGACAACGCAGATCCCGATCACGACGGGACCGCCAACCTGCTCGAATTCGCCCTCGGCCTCTTGCCCAAGACCTCCGATCCCGAAGGCCTGCCCGACGGTGCACTCATGAGCATCGGCCCGGACCGCTTCCTCACCTTCACCTACATCCGCCGCCCGCTCACCGACGGGGTGACCTTCACGCCGCAGACCTCGTCCGATCTTGGCACTTGGAACAGCGATCAGAGTCAGTTCACCCCCCTCTCCACCACCCCCCTTGGCGGGAACCTGACGGAAGTGAAAATCCGCCTCAACACCCCCCTCCCCGCCGGCCCGAAGTTCGTCCGCCTCCAAGCGATCCTCGCTCCTTGAGCCGCGAGGCTCCTACGACCTCCGCGGCCGGGCTGAGCAGCTTGGTCGCGGCGGTAGGCTCATTTTTGCTTCGGGATGTCCCAGGCGGTCATCCACTCCTCGCCGGTCTTTTGCCAGCCTGCCTCCAGCAGCTTTTTCTCCATGTCCGGGAAATGGGCGGCGCCGTAGAAGATCCCGAGCTTCTTCTTCCCGGCCTGCACCTCGCGGTCGAGGACTTGCAGGCACTTGGCATTGCGGTCGGTGATGATGACGCTTTCGCCAGCGATCGCGGCGATCTGGTCGTCGCCGGCCCCGAGGGTGTGGACGAGTTCGCGCTTCAGGCCGTTCTTGTCACGGCGGACCAGCGAGGTGAGCAGCTTGAGCGTGCTGGGTTCCTTCGCGGGCCTCCCCTGCTCTTGGAAACCGGCCTTGAGGACAAATCCGATGAGGGTTTCCTTCCGCTCCGCCTGCAGCGCGGTGAATTCATCCACGCTCAGGTCCGCGTGCACGAAGTTCGCCTTCTGGTAGTCGATCTCCTTCATCTGGTAGCTCAGCCCCAGCCACTGGGCGCCCGACTCGTAGGCACCGTGGAGGCCGTCGAGCTTGCCCGGCTTCTTCTTTTCCGCGGGCGGAGCGGGTTCCTCGGCGGGCAGGGCGGGTGCCACCGGATCGGCATTCGCGGCGGGGGGTGGCGGCGGCGAGCCGATGCCCTCGAAAAGCACGGCATCGTAGCCGGTAAAACGGGTATTGAGGTCCTCGTAGTACTTTTTGTCCGCAATGTGAACGGCACCAACGAGTTCCACGGCGGCCTCGCCCTTGGTGTAGCGGACCACGGCGGTCTGGAGCTGGGTGGCGGTTTCGCTGTCATCCACCCGGATGAATTCCGGCGCTTCCGCCGCCACCTCGACGGCAGCGGGTTCGGCGCGGAGCCCCGTGAACAGGCAGGTGGCGAGGAGAAACAGACGCTTTTTCATCGGCACGAAAGACTACGCGCAATGAGCGCCGGTGATAGCGGAATTCGTCCAGCCTTTCACGGCAGGATCGCCCGCCAGAAGCGGCGGGGATCGCCGTTGTAAAATGGCACCGGGACCGTGGTCGTCGTGGCGGTGGCCGTCACCGGGCCACCGAAGGGCTGCCAGTTCGCAAGATCCGTGCTGGTCTCGATCCGGCAGATTGCGCCAATCGTGGAATTCCAAGTAAGCAACCCGTAACCCGGACCCGCCTCGCCCGCCGCTGCAAGTCCGACCATCACGCCGGTACCCGTGCCAATGTTGCCTGCCGCGGTAGCCTCTGCGGTGCGCAGGTTGATCCGGTAAAGCCCGGTCACCCCGCCGACGGTGAGGGCGGCCCAGCCATCGCCCGGGGATGGGACGTTGGAGACCGAGTTTGTTGCCCCTTCCTGCGTGATGTCGAAGCCGGAGGCCGCGGTGAAGTTCAGGGTCACTCCATTCAGCTTCACGAGTTTGCCCGATGTAAGGGTGCCGCTGCTGGCCGGGTTCATGATGTAGAGCGAGTCCGTGGCTGGATCGAGGGAGTAGAGAGTGGTAGTTCCACCGGTGAGCGGCTGGCCGAAGGAATTCGTGTAGGCACAGGAGGTCGCGCCCGTGGCGGGACCATTGAGCGGGCCATCGGGATTAACGCCGGCCGGCGTGCCGCTGTTGAGGTTTCCATCCACCGGGAAGCCGGTGACCGGGTTCACCCGGAAATTGATCCCTGCGCCACCGGCATTGCCACTGGTGACGCGCAGCCGGTCCACCGTCGGATTGAAATCCATTCCGTACCCATCGGAGGCCGGCGGCATGGGAATCACCGCTCCGACCGCATTGACAAACTGGATGGCGCCCTGGGTGCCTCCAACGGCCAGGCTGACAGCGCCCGACATCGGCTCGATCAGATACAGGCTTCCGTTGTTATCCGTCGAGTTGATCGCCAGGCCGTAGAGCTGGCCCGTGGCCGGCCGGTAGTCGATTCCAACCAATGTCTCATTCGCCGCCAAGGCGCCAAGATTCAGCGCCTGGGTGGTGGTCGTAGTGGGAGTGTTCCGGCGGACACGGACGAGATTATTCGCGGTGGCATTCAAGCAGATCGCCACCGGCACCTGCGTGCTCACGGCCAAGCTGCGAATGGCGATGCCCGAGGGAATCGAAAGCTGCGTCGCGTCCCCGGTGCTGAGATTGAGACGGTAGAGGCGGCGGCTTCCGCTTTCCAAAACGGCGTAGGCGAAACCGGTCGCGGCCGCATTGGAGCCGGCCGCATTCACTCCCACCGGGATGTCGAAGCCGCAGGCGGTGGTGAAATTCAGCGGGATACCGCCCACCTTGATGCCGATCGCCGAGGTCTGGGTTCCGTTATTGGGCGGGTTCTGGATGTAAATCGAGTCCGTGGCGGAATCGATCGTATAGAGGGTCGTGACGTTGCCGTTATCCGGGACATTGTTGGTGTAGGCCGCCTCGCCCACGGTGGTGGTCGCACCGTTGATCGCCCCATCAGGATTGATGCCGTTGCCTGCGTTGCCATCGGTATCGACGCAGGCTCCGGTCGTCGGATTGACCCGGAAGCTCACCCCGGAGCTGGTCACCACCCGCAGCCGGTCTGCGGCGGGATTGAAGTCAATGCCGTAGCGGGTGGCGTCGAGCTGGATCTTGACGGCGGAAGTGTTCGTCATGCCATTCGCGCTGCCCACCGGGGTGGCCGTGCCGGTGACGCTGGAGATGCAGTAGAGCTGGATGGTGTCATTGGTCGTATTCACCCCCAGGCCGTAAAGCTGCTGGTTGATGGGCCGGACGTCGATGGCGACCAGGCTTTCCCCCACGGTCACGCCGGTGATCGCCAGCGGCGGAGAGGTCTGTGCCGGGGAGGAATCGCTCAAGGTGGCCAGCTGATTGGTGTCGCTGAGCAGGTAGAGACAGGCGCCCGCTGTGCCCGGATTCAGGCTCGCGAAAGCGGCGACGGGCAAGGCAGTCAGGCCGATCAGGAGGGAGGAAGCTCTCACGCCACTGTTTGATATCCTGTTTTCCCTCATTATCAAGCCGACTGGCACCCGACTCGCCGCCGCCGTTGCGGAGCACGCATTGATCGTGTATCTCCCGCGCGATGAGCGACCACGCGCTGCTGCGATACTGCCCCGACCTGCTGGCCTACAACCGGCGGAAGACCCGAGAAGTCCTGGTCGGCAAGGTCGGCATCGGCGGAGGCAACCCGATCCGCGTGCAGTCGATGATCACCTCCGACACCCGCGATACCCCCGCCTGCGTGGCCGAGGTGCTCCAACTCGCCGGGGCCGGTTGCGAGATCGTCCGCATCACCGCCCAGACGAAGATCTACGCCGCGAACCTGGAAAACATCGCCCGCGAGGTCCGCGCCGCCGGCTGCGAGGTCCCGCTGGTGGCGGACATCCATTTCAAGCCCGACGCCGCACTCGAAGCCGCCAAGTGGGTCGAGAAGGTCCGCGTGAATCCCGGCAACTACGCCGACAAGAAGAAGTTCGAAATCCGCGAGTACAGCGACGAGCAGTATGCCGAGGAGCTGGAGCGAATCCGCGAGGAATTCGCGCCGCTGGTGGACCTCTGCAAGTCGCTCGGCCGCGCCATGCGGATCGGCACCAACCACGGCTCGCTCTCCGACCGCATCATGAACCGCTACGGCGACTCGCCGCTCGGCATGGTGGAAAGCGCGCTGGAATTCGCCCGCATCGCGCGGGAAATGGACTACCACAACTTCGTCTTCTCGATGAAGGCGTCGAACCCGAAGGTGATGATCGAGGCCTACCGCCTGCTCGTCGCCCGTCTCGATCAGGAAGGGGCGGATTGGAACTACCCGATTCACCTCGGCGTGACCGAGGCCGGCGATGGCGAGGACGGCCGCATCAAGAGCGCCATCGGCATCGGCTCGCTGCTCGCCGATGGCATCGGTGATACGATTCGCGTGTCGCTTACGGAAGATGCCGTGTTTGAGGTGCCCGTCGCGAAGGCTTTGGCAGCGCCGTTCCAGGAAATGGCGGACCAGCCCCCTGCCCCGGCGCTCGTTCCTTCCTACGATCCCTTCTCCTATGTGCGTCGTAAGACCGACGCGCTGGAAATCATGGGCCACAAGCTCGGGGGCGAGAACACCGTGCGCGTTTTCACGTCACAGGAAAAGTGGAACGCGGTGGCTCACAAGATCGCCAAGATGGGCGACTTCAAGCCGGAGATCATTCTCGAGAAGAGCGATGTCGTTGCGATCGACCCGCGCGATGAAAAGGCCCTCGCGGAGCTCAGTCATTCGCCCACCGCTAAGCTTGTGACCGTGAAGGACGGTCTCGACCTCGGCATCATCCCGGCCTTCCGCATGCTCGCCTTCCGCATCGATGCTCGCCACCCGATCCTTCTCAAGGACACGCTGACTCCTGCAACGGAAAGCGGTGACTTTGTCGAAACCCTGCTCGTCGCCGCGCGCCGTCTCGGCTCGTTGCTCTGCGACGGCATCGGTGACGCGGTCATCGTCCAAGGTGAACCCTCACCCGGCCAATCACTACGACTCTCGTACAATATCCTGCAGGCCGCCGGCACCCGCATCTTCAAGACCGACTATGTCGCCTGCCCGAGCTGCGGACGGACGCTCTTCAACCTGCAAAGCACCACCCAGAAGATCCGCGCCTCCACCGGTCACCTCAAGGGCGTGCGCATCGCGGTGATGGGCTGCATCGTCAATGGCCCGGGCGAGATGGCCGATGCCGACTTCGGCTACGTCGGCGGCGCGCCGGGCAAGATCAACCTCTACGTGGGCAAGCAGCCGGTGAAGTTCAACATCCCCGAGAACGAAGCCGTCGAGCGCCTGATCGACCTGATCCGCGAGCACGGGAAATGGATCGACGCGCCAACCGGCGAACCCGTCGAGGTCTGATCTGACCGCCATGTCCGACACGCTGACCCAGCTCAAGGAAGACGTATCCCTCGACGTGCCATGGAACGTGGTGGTCCACGACGATCCCGTGAACCTGATGGGCTACGTCACTTGGGTGCTGATGAAGATCTTCGGCTACCCCGAGAGCCGGGCCGCCGCGATGATGCTGGAAGTCCACAAGCGCGGCCGTTCGGTGGTGTGGAGCGGCGAGCGCGAAAAGGCGGAGTTTTACGCCCAGCAGTTGCAAGCGCACCAATTGAAGACATCCTTGGAAAAGGCGGAATGAAAGTCGGACCCACGCTCCAAGGCGGCCTGCGCATCGATGTCGAGAACCCGCTCGACTGGATGGTGCTGCGCTGCATTCCCTACGACGCCCGCGGCGGCGGCATCGACCTCGCCGACCGGGTGTCCGCGCCGATGGCGAAGGATGTGGGCATCGATGACTGGCGCGAGTTCGTGGTGCCGGATCTTCAGGACAGCTTCAACTCGCAGCTCGAGATCATCGAGAAGACACTGGCCGGCAGCGGTGATGATGACGAACCCGGCCAAGTCTTCATCCAGAAGGAAGAGGCCGAGCTGTGGTATGGCGGGCTGAACCAGGCACGCCTCGCCTTGGAAGAACGCTACGGCTTCTCGGAAGAGGATCCCGCCACCATGACCCCCGGCAAGCGCTCCGCGTGGTTCCGATCGCAGTTTTACCTGCACGTCCAGAGCGTTCTGTTAGATCACGTGATGCGATAGCATTAAGGAGCGTCGACATTCTGTCGACGCAGTGTGGACAGAATGTCCACACTCCTTATGGCAGCGCTCGCAACACCTCCTCCACCTCCAGCTCGGTCTGGCAGCGCAAGTCCATCCGGCACTTCGGTGCGTGGCAGGGCGAGCACTCGACCTTGCGCCTCACGATGACGTGCTGCTTGCCAAGCGGCCGCATCCACTCCGGCTCGCCCGGTCCGAAAAGTACGATACACGTCGTACCAACATGCGCCGCCAGATGAGGCAGGCTGCCATCGGCCGCCACGCAAAGCGAACAGGATGCGAGATCCTCCAGCGCCGGCCACGCAAGCGTTACCACCTCGGCCTCAGGGAACGCCTTCGCAAGGACAGAACCTTTCGTCCCGCCGGCGATCCGGAGCTGCCGCCCTTTCTCTAACAGCACCTTCGCCACCGCCTCCCACCGATCCAGCGGCCATTCGAAATGCGCTCCGAAATCCGAGTCCGGCACCAGCAGCACGCGCTCGACCGCGCGCGGAACATCGACCGGCAGTGGGGCAAAATTCTCCGCGACCATCGGCTCCGCGCCGAGCTTGGCAGCGAGGTCGAGATAGAAGCGCACGCGATGCTGAACTGGTCCCGGAGCCTCCACGAGCGAGACCGGCTCGCTAAGCCGCTTGGCGAGATCCTTCGCCTGCGGACCGATCCGCCGCGGGATGCCAGCCTTCGCACAGGCATCCGCAGCCACACCGGCTTCCCACAACAAGGCGGTCTTGCGATCCTTCAGGCGACCCGCAATTTCGCGCGCCGAGGCCCTGTCGCCATAGGCCGTCACGGCGTCGAAACCGGTCGCCTTCCAGAAGCCGCTCTGTCGCTCCGGACACAGCACCTCAACCGCCACGCCCATTCGCCGGATCGACCGCAACGCAGGTACCGACAGACAGGCCTCACGCCACTCCACCGGCGCCGCGACAAGCACGGAGTCACCAGATGAGAGAAGCGGAGCGTCAGGCACGCGGAGAGTTAGAAGGGATTCTGCCGGGCGGGCAAGCCGGGGTCATTCGTTGGTTGAATCCAACAGCTTTGAAAGATCATCTGCAGCCTGCGGGTCCAGCAAGAGAAGGGTTTTCAACTGCGCCGGATGAAGCCTCTTCACTATCTCCAGCAGATCGCCTTCCGTTCCGCTGAATTGCTGCTCGGAATGAAAGGGAAAGATCCATCCTGCCTCTTCGTAACTTGGTCTCCATAGAATATCGTCGATACTCTTGCGCTTGACAGCGCCTATGCCCACTAAAGGTCGGCGGTCCAGCCAAGAGCGATAAGCATACGAGTCCTCCTCTTGGGATGACTCAGGGCCGCTTCGCTCTTGGATTACTTCCTCGTGATGGGTGATGGCGAGTTGGTCATCGGCCAGATCACAGAGAGCCCATGGTGCAAGCGCTTCGTCCTCCAGCCATTCGCTGGCCTCAAGCAATCCGGCGTACGGCGGCAATTCTGCGATGGGGTAATAGCCCGGAGCTTGTCGTCCCTCGACCACTTCCTTTTGGCGTTCGAGAAAGTTGGCTTCGGCAGGGCCGAACCACGTCCTGTATCGCTCGGTGGATTGCACCCGCTGTTGCTTGTCCAGATTCAGTGCGTCCGCCAGCAGGCCCAGATACCAATGGCTCTGCTGCTTGCTGATCCGTAGGGCTTCCTTGTTGGCAGCCTCGGACACCGCAGCGTCCATCCCTGCGTCATCGCGAGAACTCCCGACGATATCCCAGAGCTTGTTCATCGCGCTCCTGTCCAGCCCCGCCTTCTGGAAATCCTCCACGATCCACCGCACCTCCCGTGCGGTCATGCCCTTCCGGCAGCGGGCAATATAGGCTTCCATCACGTCCACGGTCCCCGCGTCGTCCTCCCGCGCCGGGCGATCGCTGACCTTCCCGGGCTTCATCGGCCCGGCCTTGGTGTCCTTGGACGCGGGCATGGAAGAAACCCGTGCCGCCAGCCACACGCCGATCAATGACAGGATCAGTGCCAGCGCCAGCCAGACGACGCCGGAGATGCTCGCCCGTGGGCGGCGCTCTTCCTCCGGCTCGCGGAACAGCTCCAGCAGCTCGTCCAGATCGGGCTCGGGCTTGTCCTCCTCGGCATCGGGCACGCCGGACGCATTACGCCTTCCGCCGCTTCACCGCAAGCAACGGCCAGAAACGAAGAACCCGCTGACTCCGTTTTGGGGGGAAACGAGGGCAGCGGGTCGTCCTGGGGGACAGCGGGGGGTCTACGTTTACCGTCCGGGGGGAGACGGTGGGTGTGCAAGTTGGCCGGTGGGGGGAACGGCGTCGCTTACGGGGGTCATCATGTCCGATTTTCCCCCTTCCGACATTACGCGATAGCGTGTCGGGGAACGAATTCGTCACGCATCGACGAATTTCACCGTCGAAAACCGCTCGGGCCGGTGGAAATCCGCCTCCCCTTCCCCGAGATTCACGGCGCTCAGGAAACGCTGCTCCGGCGAACCGAGGATGAAGGTGACATTGAGCTTCGTGGTCTCGCCGAAATTCAGGCGCGCCTCCAGCACCTCGCGCGAGATCGCCATGGCCGCGACCCAGCCGCCGTCGGGCGCGAGCTCGGCGAAGGTGGCCACGTCGGGGAAGGCGATGTCCGTCTCCTCCGCCCGCTGCCGGGGCGCGGTGAATTCGCAGCTCCACCACGCGGCATTGGGGGAAAGATTGAACTCAAAGTACCGGCCGCTGGTCGGATCCGTTAGAAAAAGTTCTGCGACGTCGTACTTCCACAGCTCGGGCACGAATCGTGCAGGACGCGCCGCCGGATGGAGCTTCGCGGGTTTCGGGTGGCTCGCCACGAACCACAAACTGCGGGGATCTACGGCAACGCAAAACGCGGCTTGCGGTGCGACCTCAGCCCCATACCAATCCTTCGAAATGCCAAATAGAGGCACATCAAGTTCTCCCCATACCAGCGGTTGCGCACAGCGTATGACTGTCATGCCGTTACGCCTACGGGCCACCTATCCCGCGGTCCAGTGCGGGATTTCCCGAAAAAATTTACTGCGATCCGGGGAAATAGGTGGCATTCCCATACCGCTTTTGGTTTACTTTTGTTAAAAGATTATGGCTCGTCGCCGACCCAACAATCAATTTGGAACCATTGAGTATATCGGTCCCCGTCCGCAGGCTAAGAAGCCGCAGCGGAAGCCGGCCAATTTTCTCGGTGGTTGGGTGGTGCTCCTGATTGCCGGCTTTGCCGCCTGGCACTTTGGCAAGCCCTTGGTTCCCCTGCTCCGCGCCCAGCAATCGGTCGCCTCGCTCGAGGCGGCGGATATTCTGATCGGCGAGCTGGCACCGTCTCTGGAGTTCGGCGAGCGCCTCGCCTCCGCGGGCCTCCAGCGGACGAAGATGCCGAGCGCCTACGACGCGGACTACTATGCGATTTCCTACCCCGGCGGCGACCTTCCCCTGACCCCGGAAGGCAAGTGGCGGGGCAAGGCGGAGGACCTGATCATCCGAAGCTACCGCAACCTCGGCATCGACCTGCAGGAGCTGGTCCACGAGGACATGGCCAAGAACTTCTCCGTCTATCCGCAACTCTGGAAGCGCCGCGAGCCCGATCGGAACATCGATCACCGGATGGTCCAGAACCTCCAGCGCTACTTCAAGCATCAGGGCGCGGAGCTGAAAGTCACCCGCGAAACCGGCGACTACAAGCCGGGCGACGTGGTGGTCTGGATGCTCGCCAGCGGCGATCTCCACTGCGGCCTCGTGGTCCCCGGCCCCGGCGAGCGCCGTGGCGAGGCATGGGTGGTGCATGATCTCGGCAGCGGCCCGAAATGGGAAAACGTGCTGACGGACTATCAGATCTACGGTCACTACCGCTTCACCGGTGCGAAGCACGACGCCGTCGAAAGCGCCGAGAACTGAGAATTTTCCGGCCGCGATCGCATGAGCGGCCCGTCGCGATTCTTCCGCCGCTGGGGATTTCCGCGGCTTTCGGGACCTTGGGAGCTGCCGGCGGATCCGGCGGCTTTTCCCGTGTTCCTGCTGATGGGCCAGTCGAATATGGCGGGCTTCGGCGGGATGCATCCTTCCGATTCATGGCAGCCCGGCGATTTCTCCCCGGTGCCAGGGGTGCTGGCGCTCGGCGGGCAGTGCACCATCAAGTCGCGCCGCCCGTGCGGCTGGACCCGCTGGCGGCCAGCGGCCCATCCGCTGCACCTGAACCAGGAAAGCGCCGGATTCGGACTCGGGCTGCCGTTTGCGATACGGCTTGTGGAGAAGCAGCCCGCCCTCACGGTCGGGCTTATCCCCTGCGCCTGGGGCGGTGCTGGAATCGATCAGTTCGGACCGGGCGCGCCGCTCTACGACAACGCCGTCACCCGCGGCAGGAAGGCAGCCCTCCGCGGCACACTGGCCGGAGTGCTGTGGCATCAGGGGGAGACAGATGCCTTGGACGACGTTCTCGCCGGTGCCCATGCCGGAAAGCTGGCCGCCTTGATTGCCCGCCTGCGATCCGACCTCGCGTCGCGTGAGCTGCCGTTCGTGATCGGCGATCTGGGAACTTTCGGCGATGAGAAGCGCGATCCGGCAGCGGTCGCCAGCCGCAACCTGGTTCGCTCCGGCCTGCGACGTGTGGCCGCGGAGACCTCCCATGCCGCCTTTGTCAAAAGCGACGGCCTGGCAGGCGTCGATGCCGTGCATTTCAGCCGCGCCGCTGTCATCGAGTTCGGCCGGCGTTACGCGGACGCCTTCCTTGGCCTGCGGTGACTCGTCACCCCTGCCATCCATTTCCGCCTCGACCTGCCGGCTCGATCCCGCGAAATGCTAGGTCGTGGATTACCGGCAAACCGCAGGTCTCGGCGTGGCGTTGCTGCTTCTCGCGGTCGGGCTTGCCTTTCTGCCGGAAAATACGGACCCGGCGCCGGGGTCTCCACCCGCGAGTGCCGGGGCAAAGGTCCGCCAGCGCGGCGCGGTTTCCGGCACGGTGGCCCAGCGCGTGGAGCGCCTCCGCCTGCTGTGGCGCTCGGCTGCCGGCGGGAAGGCCGACCCGCAGCAGCTCGAACTCGCCCAAGAACTCATCCAGTCGTTGCCCGCCTCGGCCCTGAAGGAACTCCTCGTCGAGTTCGCGCCCGACCCGGACGGCATCCCGGACCTGCTCGCCACCATGGCGCGCCGGATCGGCGATCTGGAAGCGGAGCGCGGCTTGAAGTGGCTGGTGGCCGAGGCCGCGACCACCGAGGGCGTCTTCGAGTCGCTCTTCCAACCCGCGCTCGATGGATGGTCCGATAGCGACCCGGTCGGGCTGCTCGGCGCGTTCTTCGATGACAACAAGTCGCTCGAATACCGCATCCGCCTGCGCGAGAACTCGACGTGGGGCGACGACGGCATCGCCCCGGACATCGTCGTAAAGGCCGCCGAACGCGACCCCGATGAGGTGTGGCGGCTTTTGGCGAAATGGCAGCGCTCCTCCCTTGGCGATGACTTTTTCAAGGGCCTGGATCCCTCGCTCGCCCAGCATTTTGCGGGGCGCATTAAGGATCTGTTCGAGGATTCAGAGCGGCCCGGCTTCCAGCATCTTGGCGGGACTTGGGAGTCGTGGGAGGGAGAACAGCAAGTCCGGCGGTCGGCCGCCACCGCATGGTTTTCCCTGGATCAGGACAAGGCTCTCGCGTGGTTCGCGCCCTCGGATCCTCCCGATAGCGTGGAACAAGGCATCGCCGCCGGTGCCCTCAGCTCGCGCTTCTACCTGACGCAACCGGAACGAGCCATGAACTGGCTGGAGGCGAAGCCTCCCCGGTTTCGCGCTGCCGTAGCCGCCGAGCTTTCCTACGACCTGGTGGCCAGTGCTGACCTGCCCGAGTCGCGCCTGAACGACCTCACCCTGCTCACCGGCTGGATGGAGGAAGGCCAGAGCCGGCGCCGCTGGCTGCTCGGCCTGTTCGGCGCCTTGGTGGAGCGGCAGCAGGCGCATCGATTGCCCGAGGTGACTGCCGCGCTGGCGGCCCAGCTCGATTTGACCGCCGAGGAACAGGCGATCCTGGCAGCCCACCGGCAATGAATGTGATCTGATATTTCTGCCGCTTGGCCTCGAATCGATCCGCTTCGTCACTGGGGGCACCTTGCTTCATCCGAAACTGGCGTCCATTCGCGTCCATTCGCGGTGCGGATTTCCAAATCCGTTAGCGCAGCGGGCCTTCACTCCAAGGCTTTACTCGCCGCGGGCTTTCGCACACCGTCCCCGCCCTTTCCGCGTCAACGACTTTCCGACCCATGACCGCAGCTGAGATCCGCCAGTCCTTCCTCGATTTCTTCAAGGAGAAGCAGCACACCATCGTGCCATCCGCCTCGCTGCTGCCACAGTCGCCCGGCCTGCTGTTCACGAATGCCGGGATGAACCCCTTCGTCCCCTACTTCCTCGGCGTCGAGAAAGCTCCCTACGATCCGCCACGCGCCGCGGACACGCAGAAATGCATCCGCGCCGGCGGCAAGCACAACGACCTGGAGGATGTCGGCTACGACACCTACCACCACACCTTCTTTGAGATGCTGGGGAACTGGTCCTTCGGCAACTACTTCAAGAAGGAAGCGATCCAGTGGGCGTGGGAACTCGTCGTCGAGCGCTGGGGCCTGCCCGCGCATCGCTTGCACGCATCCGTCTACGCGCCGCAGCCAGGCGACCCCGGCGAGTTCGACCAGGAAGCTTGGGACATCTGGGCGGAGCTTTATCGTTCCAAGGGCTGCGATCCGAACGCCCAGATCGTGAATGGCAACGTGAAGGACAACTTCTGGATGATGGGCGAGACCGGTCCCTGCGGTCCTTGCTCGGAACTCCACGTCAACCTAACGCCCGCGGGTGACCCGATGGAGGGCCGCTTACTCGTCAACAACGACTCCGACCTCTGCATCGAGATCTGGAACCTTGTCTTCATCCAATACAACGCCGAGGTCGATGGGAGCTTCCGCGAACTGCCCGCCAAGCACATCGACACCGGCATGGGCTTCGAGCGCGCCTGCTCGATCATTCAGGGAACGAAGGGCTTCACCGACTTCTCTAACAAGCCGTCGAACTACGCGACCGATGTCTTCATGCCGATTTTCCGCAAACTGGAAGAGCTCAGCGGAAAGACTTACTCGAACATCTACCCCGCGCTCGGTGCCGACCGCTCCGCCTTCACGGAAGAGATGAAGGACGCGATCGCCTTCCGCGTGATCGCCGACCACTTGCGCACGCTGAGCTTCTCGATCGCCGATGGCATCATGCCCGGCAACAACGGGCGCAACTATGTGCTGCGCCGGATCCTGCGCCGTGCTGTTAGATACGGTCGTCAACTCGGCTTCTCCGGCGACAAGCCATTCTTCGGCGCGCTGGTGGAAACGCTCGTCGGCGAGATGGGAAGTGTCTTCCCCGAACTCAAGAACCGCCAGGACACCGTCCGCGCGACGCTGGAGCAGGAAGAGGCGAGCTTTAACCAGACGCTGGATCGAGGATTGAAGCGACTGGCTGCCATGCTCGAGGAGCACAATGGCAATTGGCATGCAGCGCATTCGCTGGGACATGTTTTTGCATCGGACTTCAAAGCGAATGAACTGCCGGGCGAGTACGTTTTCGAACTGTATGATACCTACGGCTTCCCCAAAGATCTAACCGATCTGGTCCTTGCTGAGCGCGGATGGTTCTCCAAGCAAGAAGGGTTCGAGCGAGAAATGAAGCTCCAGCAAGAACGCGCGCGTTCCGCCCAGAAGAGCACTCTCGTCCGCGCGCTCGACATTTCCACCGACGTGGTGACCGAGTTCGTTGGCTTCGACAACGACTCCGTTGAAGCCACTGTTTTGGAAGTTCACGAACAGGAAGACGCATGGTTGGTCATCACGGACAGGACTCCTTTCTACGCCGAGATGGGCGGCCAAGTCGGAGATTCCGGCTCTATGGATTTCTACGGAGAGAGCCCATTCATCCAAGGAATCGTCAATATTGGCAAAGCACGTGGCTTCCTTCTTCAGAAAAGCACTTACACCTTCATGCAAGAGTGCGACGAGTTTCCCAAAGGCATGCACAGCCTTGTGGGACAAACCGTCGGCCTCAAGCTCGACACCACCCGCCGCCGGCCGATCGAGGCGCACCACACCGCGACGCACCTCCTTCACTGGGCGCTTCATGAGGTGGTCTCGAAGGACGCCGCCCAGCAGGGTTCGTCCGTGGATGAGAACCGCCTGCGCTTTGACTTCAACAGCGGTGCCGTCACGCCCGAGCAGATCGCGGAGATGGAGGAAAAGGTGAACGCCTGCATCATCGAGAACGACGCGGTTTCCTGGAAGGAAGTCGCGCACGCCTCGATCAAGGGCCGCCCGGACATCATGCAGTTCTTCGGCGACAAGTACGGCGAGTTCGTGCGCGTGGTGCAGATCGGCGGTGGCCGTGGGGACCTCACCGGCTACTCGATGGAACTCTGCGGCGGCACGCACGTCCGCAACACCGGCGAGATCGGCCTCTTCAAGATCAAGAGCGAGGGCGCGATTGCTTCCGGCGTCCGCCGTATCGAGGCCGTCTGCGGCGAGGCTGCTTGGGCCTACCTGAACGAAGCGGTCGAGAAGTGGGACGCCGATCTCAAGGCTGCCCGCGAGAAGCTCAAGGCCGCGAATGACAAACTCGCCACGCTCGGCGAGGCACCGGTGCCCGTGAATGATTTCCCGCACATCATGGGCGCGATGCTCGTCGAGCGTGCCGACATTTCGGAACTCAATGCGACCTTCGCTCACGGCCAGCGCACCCTGGAAGAAACCAAGGAGGCCGCGATCGAGGCCGAGAAGCGCTTCAAGAAGCTGCAAGCCGGTGCCGCTGCCAAGCAGGCCGATGCCGCGCTCGCGGAACTCATCGCCGCGGGGGGGCCCATTGTGGCCACCTTCGAGGCCGATGCGTCACTGCTGCAGGAGCTGCTCAATGGCATGAAGAAGCAGGGTTTCACCGGTGCGGGCTTCGTCATCGTGGATGACGGTGAGAAGCTTCACCTCGGTGCCTACTGTGGCGATGCGGCACAGGCGAGCGGCCTCAAGGCCGGTGACTTACTGCGCGATCTGGCTGCCATCGCCGGCGGCAAGGGCGGCGGCAAGCCCGACCAGGCCCGCGGTGCCGCTCCCGAACGCGAAAAGCTCGCCGAACTGGAAGCCGCAGCGAAGGCGACGCTGGCCTAACAGACCAGGGTGGACACTCATGTCCACCTGATGAACGGGAACGGCGGACAGGAATTTCCGCCTTTCTTATCCCCACACGTTACGAACGCCGCTTCGGCAGCACCAAACATTCACGGACCCTTGCCAGCCTCAACCCCGTCCAGATAGACTGGAAGGAAAGAGAAGATGAAGATGCGCCTGATCCACCAAGACAGTTCGCCGTTGCGGATCTGGGTAGTGATTTTCGTGATCATGTCGACGATCACGGGCCTCCTCTTTCTGATCGCCGGCGTGGGATTGGCGGTCCTTGGCATTGTGCCAGAATTTCCTTCTCTCGCTTTGGTCCTAGCGGCTGGCCTTTTGGGTGGTGCCTGTATCTCCACGGCCTGCGCTCCAATCGAGATTAGCGAGCGTCAGCGGCGCAGGGAAGCTGCATTCACCATCCCGGGCGAGCACCCGCGGCTGGGAGCTTACAAGTATTGGCCTCATCATCCCCATTGGTTGGCCACGGTGCCCCTGACACCCGGGGCCGAGCCAAGAGTCACGCTTTCTGGGAGCGGGCTCGCGCCGAGCGACGATGATGTGGCGCTCTGGCTGGACCACATTGCGCAGCGGATGGATGAGCTGCTGACAGCGGCCGGGATGAAGCTGGAGTCCGAGGGACCAGCCGAGGGGACCGGCGCGAAGATCAAGCTTTCGCCCAGACGGGTGGAGTTTTGCCACCGGGGAGAGATCGAGATTCTATTCGATGCTGAGCCTGAATCTGATTCGGGTGCATTACCTTTCGCGAGGTTTTCCAGGAATCTGGAGCTGCTGGATGCGGATTGGTCAATGTGAGGAGAGAGTGGTGCTGCTGCAGGAGCTGCTCAATGGCCTGAAAAAGCAGGGCTTCGCCGGTCCCGTAGCGGGACGACTTCGTCGTTCCGGCGGGGCGGGGTTGGAATGATGACGCCACCCGCTTTGCAGCTTCGGGGCCGCCCCTAACGGAACGGCGCAGCCGCTCCGCTACGAAACAACGGCGGTGGACGTTCCGTCCACGTCGTGTCGACAGAATGTCGACACTCCTCAACCCAGCAGCGTGCTGCGAGAATAGAGCGAGATGACCGGCACGCCGCGCTCCTCGATCGCCTGGCGGCCGCCTTCCTCGCGGTCCACCAGCACGAGGGCGAAGGCGACCTTGCCACCTTCGCGTTCGATCACGTCGATTGCCTTGATGGTGGAGCCGCCGGTGGTGATCACATCGTCGACCACGATCACGGTCTGGCCATCGGCGAAATTGCCCTCGATCTGCTTGCCGCGGCCATGGCCCTTCGGCTCCTTGCGGACGGTGAAGACCTGCAAGGCCTCCTGCGGATGTTCGATCGCGCTGGCCATGCCGACGGAGAGGGAAATCGGATCGGCACCGAGGGTCATCCCTCCGATGGAGTCGATCTTCAGGTTTTCTTCACTAATCTTTTTGCGAACTGCCGCCCAGCCGAGCTTGCCGATGAGATTCGCGCCGAAGGGATCGAGCGCGGTGACGCGGCAATCGATGTAGAGGTCGCTCTGCTTGCCGGACGCGAGGGTGAAGGTGCCGGTGCGGACGGACTTTTTCAGGAGCAGGGCTTTGAGGTCGGCGGCGGGGTCGGACATGGGGAAAGGCAGAGACAGAAGACTTGAAGACGCAAGACTTGAAAGCGCGGCCGGACGGGAGCGTGGACGAAACCCTCCGGGCAGCTTATTTCATGCGACATGGAAGGAGAGGAATCCCCGGAACTGGTCGCCGCTTGGAAGAAGGAGAGGCGCGCCCTCCAGTGGACCTTCGGCGGACTGGCGGTCCTGTCGCTGGTGTGGTCCGGCCACATGTTCTTCGGCCACATCATCACCAAGCGGCTCACCGAGCTGCTGTCGATCGGCGCCTCGCTCGAAGCCAACCGCTACTTCCTCCGCATGGAGCCGTGGCTCCACGCTTCACGAACCACCGTCAACGCGATGTCGATCGTGTTCCTGAGCAGCCTGATGTGGTGGCTGTGGGCGATCCGGCACCGCCGGGCGGTTCACGCCGTGGGTTCTGCGCCGCCCGCGGTAGAGACGCGAGATTCAGGACTTGAACGCGTGGGGAAGGGGAAATGACCATTCCGACCGTGGATCACCCGCGTGCTCACCCCGAGACCAGCCTCCCGCCACTCGGGGAGGGCGGGCAGGTCCCGGCCGAAATGACCGCAGAAGAGCATCAGCGATGGAAGTGGGAAACCCGTCTCAGACAATTGGTGATGGACGAGACGAGGGCGTGGAAGCGACTCACGTGGGGAGCAGGGATCTACTTCGGCCTGCTGCTGCTCATGCCGCTGGGGGTCTTGCTCGCGGGCGGTTGGTTTTTCGACCATGCGAGACCAGATCGCTCGGGCGGTGCCAGGTTCTTCGGCATAGTGTTGCAAGGCATCGGCGGCGCTTCGTCCTTGCTGCTCGCTATTCCAGTGCTGCTCCGCTTCGTCCGCTGGGTCGCAGCGATGTGGCGGCGGCGGCGATTCAGTTCGACGCCGGGAGCCGATCCCGGTCAGCTTCTACAGCGATGACGCCCGACGCACGTAGCCCCAAGGAGAAGCGCTGGTTCAATATCATGCTCGGCTTCTCTGCCGTGGCCGCCATGGACTTCATTGCGATGACCGGGATGAACTTTTGGGCGACCGACAATTTCAAGTCCCTCGACCGGAGCAGCCCTGCAGCGGTTGAATCCGCCCATGGGGTTCTGCGGCAGGTCCAAACCGGGATCTTGGTCGGGCAGGGCATCCTGCTGATTTGCTGCGTCGGCTTCTTCTTCGCGGGGGCAAGCTGGCTGATCGCGATGAGAAAGCGGAAGGCGGGGGGATTGGGGTGATCGAGGCGGGACGGTGTTCTGGAAGAAAAGCGGCTCTTTTGGTGGCGGCGCAGGGGATGAGCGCCCGGCGATTCATCGGGCGGAATGAATTCCGCGCTCCCGGTGGACACGAAAAAGCCGCCGACCCTTGCGGGCAGGCGGCTTTTGGAAAACTTCGTTTCGCTTCGCTTAGTTCGCGGATGCGTTGGCACCGACGTTCACGCGGCGGCCATCCTTGTCGAAGAACACGCGGCCTTCGATGACGGCGAAGATCGTGTGATCGCGACCGATCTGGACACCGGCACCGGGATGCCACTTGGTGCCGCGCTGGCGGATGATGATGTTGCCGGCGATGACAGCTTGGCCGCCGAACTTCTTGACGCCGAGACGCTTGGAGCGCGAGTCGCGACCGTTCTTGACGGATCCTTGACCTTTCTTGTGAGCCATGACGAAAGAGTGATTAGAGGATTACTTAGCCCGCGATGGAGACGATCTCCAGCTGGGTGAGGTGGCGGCGGAAGCCCTTGGTCTTGTGGAAGCCCTTGCGGCGCTTGAACTTGAAGGCAACGCCCTTTGGTCCGCGATGTTGCTGGACCACCTTGGCGGTGACGCTAGCGCCATCGACGAGAGGAGCACCCAACTTGATGCTGCCGCCTTCGCCGACCATGAGGACGTCGAAGGTCAGGGTCGCATCGACTTCGGCGTCGAGCTTCTCGACGTCGATTTTGTCGCCCTGTTGGACGCGGTATTGTTTACCGCCGGTTTTGATGACTGCGTAGGCCATGACAGAAAAGGGATGGTTTCCACCCGGGAGCCGGGCGGGCGGGGAGATCACCACGGGTCCGCGAATCGGGCAAGGGAATTTTTTGAAATCGACGCGAGGAAGTAGATCGGGATTCTGCGGGGCATGGAGCGGGTGGTGCGGGACGAGGCAGAAATGGAGGCGCTGGGCGCGGAGATCGCGGCCGGACTGGAGCCCGGCAGCGTGCTGGCGCTGGTCGGCGGTCTGGGGGCGGGAAAGACCCGTTTCGTGAAAGGTCTGGCGAAAGGCGCGGGCTATCCAGGCGAGGTGACCAGCCCGACTTACGCGCTGGTGCACGAATACCGCGGTGGGCGGCTGCCGCTCTTCCACTTCGACCTCTACCGGCTGAAGGACGCCGGCGAACTGCTAGCGATCGGCTGGGACGAGTTCTTCGACGAACCCGGAATCGTGATCGCCGAATGGGCGGATCTCTTCCCGGAGCTGCTTCCACCGGAGACGCGCTGGCTGCGCTTCGAGGTGATTCCCGAAGGCGGACGGCGCGTCAGCGGCTGATCACTGCATCGAGCGGTTGATCGCGGAAAGAGCCCGGCTGACGGTGCCCTGGGTGCGCTGCACGGTGGCCGGCGCATTATTATAAGTGCGCTGCGCGGCGTTGGCAGTGCGGTTCACCGTGTAGGTGCTGCGATTCACCGCCTCATAGCTGCGGGAAGCAGTCGGCCCGACCTGATTGTAAGTGCGGTTCGCCGTCCGAATGGTACGGCCTGCGGTGGCGCTTGCACTGTTGTAGGCGTTGTTACCACACGACGCGAGCAGGGCGACGGCGGCGGCAGCGGCTAGACGGGTTTTCATGGGCGCGTAGGTTAGAGGTCCCGATCCATCGGTCAATCCAGCATTTTTTTAACCAATCCGGCTGTCGAGCTGGAAAGTCTGGCCGGAGGTGTGGGGCAGGTGGCGGTGGAGATGGATGAGGAACATGGCGACCGCGTCCGGGGTATTGAACCGGCCCAGCGCGTGATCGCGCCGGACTTGCTCGCGGCGCACCTCGGAAAGGCCCGCGGTCATGGGAGTCTCGAGGAAACCGGGAAGGATGGTATTCACGCGAATGCCGGCCGGGCCGAGTTCGCGGGCGAGGCTTTTCGAGAGACCGAGGAGGCCGGACTTAGCCGCAGCGTAGGCAGCTTGCCCGGCAGGCGGGTGGAGGGCGGAAAAACTGGAGATGAAAACGATGTGCCCGCAGCGGGCGCGCAGCATCGAGCGAGAGGCGGCGGCGGCACAGTGGGCGGCACCGCGGAGATTGACGGCGAGGACCTCGTCCCATGCCGCCTCCTCGAGGCGGGCGAGGGGAGCATCGCGGGTGATGCCGGCATTGCAGACCAGCAGCTCCGGCTCATGGCGGCGGAAGAAATCGCGAACCGCATCCGGCTGGGTGACGTCGAGCTCGCGACGCCCGGGTGCCAGCACGGCATGGCCCGCCTCCTCAAAGGCAGCGTGCAGGGTCCGGCCAAGTCCGCCTTCACCGCCAGTGATCACGACAAGTCCGCCCACGCCGTGCAGCGTGGGCGGACTTCCCATCATGAGCAAGAGTCGCCGTTACTTGGCGGCCGGGTCCTTGACCTCCGAGGCCTTGGCTTCAGGGGCCGCGCCGCCGGCAGGCTTGATGATGATGGCGTGCTCTTCAAACTTCGCCACCCCACCGGCTTGCTTCACCAGCATGTCCAGGATGCCGCTGGCAGGCACGCCCTTCACCTGGACGGTGACGATGGTCGCCCCGAGTTTGTTGGTAGGATCCTGGACGATGAAATTCGGCGCGAACTTCTTCTCGGACTTCTCCTCCACCATCACCCCTAACGCCGCCAGCGCTTCGGAAAGCTCCGCCTTGTTGAAGTCGACCTGATCGATCGTGTATTGCGAGAGCTTCCTCGCCCGTCCCCGTGCCATGATCGCGTCGCGTTGGCCATTGAGCTGGGTAAGTTGATAGCGGGCATCCGCATAGGTGGGGCGCAGTTTCAGGGCTCCACGAAAGGCGGCTTCGGCAGCCTGGATGTCGCCTTCTTTGACGGCGGTCATGCCGGCTTGGTACATGTCCGCCGCCTTGTCGGCATGGGCGGGAATGGCGGTGAGCGCGATGAGCGCGAGGATGAGTTTTTTCATAGCGCAGGTTGCAGGTTGCGGGTTGGGAACAGGTGGCAATTGAACGATTACCACTCGTCCGGAAATTGGCGGGAAGTTGCGCCATCATCAACAGGGATTCCAAGGGCTTGCGCAGATTTCCGGAAAATGGCCTCTCCATGTGCATGCAAGGTGAAGACGCGCGGTGGATGCGGCGGGCGATCGAGGAGGGAAAGAATGGCATCGGCCGCACTTCGCCGAATCCGCCGGTCGGCGCGGTGGTGGTCAAAAACGGCGTGGAACTCGGCGCGGGCTGGCATCGCGGCGCAGGCCTGCCACATGCCGAGCGCGAGGCGATGGCGGCGGTCCGGGCCACCCTTGGCGCGGCGGCACTCGAAGGCTCCACCGTCTATGTGACCCTGGAGCCATGCTCGACCCACGGGCGCACGCCGCCGTGCACCGATGGCTTGATCGAGGCCGGCGTGGCGCGCGTGGTGTATGCGGCGGAAGATCCGAATCCCGCGCACGCAGGTCGCGCCGACTCGCTTCTGGAGCAGCGCGGCATCGCGGTGAGCCGCGGCGTGCTGGCGGCCGAAGCTTTCCAACTGATCCGTGCCTTCGCCAAGGTCCAGCGACATGGCCTGCCGTGGGTGATCCTCAAAACCGCGATGAGCCTGGACGGTCGCGTCACCCGCCCACCCGGCGAGGGCATGTGGCTCACGCGTGAAGAAGCGCGCGCGGAAGTCCAGCGACTGCGTGCCGAGGTCGATGCCGTGGTGACCTCGGGCGAAACCGTTCGCAAGGACCGCCCGCGTCTGGACTTGCGCGATCCGGATTTGTTGGAAGGAAGGCTGCAACCTTGGCGACTGGTATTGACCGCGGATCCCGCGAGCCTGCCGATGGATGCGCCGCTCTTCACCGACGCGCATCGGGATCGCACCTTGATTGACGATCGCACGCATCCCGAAGAGGCGTTGCGGAGACTGGCGCAGGAGCACGGTGTTTCCGCAGCGCTGGTCGAGTGCGGCGGCCGGCTCGCGGCAAGTCTGTTAGAGGCTGGCCTGGTCGATGAGTGGGTGGCCTTTCTCGCGCCGATCGTCGGCGGTGGTCCCTTGCCATCGGTGGCAGGCAACGGCTTTGCAGAGGGACTCGTTTTGAAAGACCCGGTGTTCCGGAGATTCGGACCGGATGTGATGCTGCGCGCCACGGTGGCGCGCGCGTGATTTCACGGAAGCCTCATCAAGCATTCATGCAAGCGACGATCATTCGCGATGCATGGATGGTGTGCGTCACGAAAAAGCCCGGTCACGGCGCGAGCCATGGCCGGGCCATCGTGTCGCTGGATCAGCGGCAGCCACCGCGGCTGTGACCATAATAGGCAGGCCGGCTCACCGGGCGATGGTGGTGGTGACGCACCGGCACCACGCGGGTGCGGAGCACCGGATGACCACAGCGATCGTAGTAAGCGACGTAGGTCTCGATGTACGCCGGACCACCACACGAGCGGTGGTAGCTGACGTAGCTGCGCGAGTGGTGCCCGCGGGCTTCAGCTGCCGGAGCAGCAAACAAGGAAACAAGGGCGACGGCCAAGAGGATGATCGGCTTTTTCATGATGATGATGAATTTCGATTCAGCCACTTCGACGCGACGCCTCGACAACTATTCAATGACGATTTGGCAAATTCTCCAGCGGGTCGAAATTGACCTCGGAATTCCCATCGCGCCCAAGGCGCGCTTCATGAATCCTCCACTCGAACGACTATGAATGCATTTGACCAATCACCGGACCCATCCGCCGACGCCGATTCCAAGGCGCCGCGCTACACGAGTTTTTCCGAGGCGTTTGATACTGCCCGCGACGATGCCAGTTCCATGGCGCGGGAGGCGGCCCCCAAGCTGAAGGAGGCGCTCTCCGGAGCGGCTCATGACCTTGCTTACGGGGCCGCCTTCGGCGCATGCTTCGCGGCCTGCTTCGCGAAGGAACTGCTGCCCTCGGGCCTGCGCGAAACGCTGCGCCGCGGTGCCCGTGCGGGACGCAATGCCGGCGAAAAAGCCGCCGAACCGGCCCCGGCCGCCTACGACGTTCCGCCGCCACTGGCGACCTGACCGGCTCAAGGAATCAAAGAACCGGCGGCATCGGGATCTCCCGATGCCGCCGTTGTGCTGTCACCTTATGGAGAAAGCGATCAGGCGGCACGACGCCGGCGGAATGCCGCGAACGCACCGAGGCCGACCAAGCCGAGCACCGAAGGCTCGGGGATGGCGGCGATTTGAAGATTGGTGATCGAGGCGAACTCCGTGCCAAGGCTCAGCACGGTCGCGGGTGCCACGGCAGATCCGGTGAAGCGGACACCTGCCGGACCGGAAGCCACGGTGTTCCCGGTCTGGAACTGGACCACGGCCCGGCCCGATTCCGGAGGCGAGCCGATGATGTCCAACAGCTCGAGGCCGATGACGTTCACCACCTTGGCGTCGTGGTCGTAGCCTGCCACCGGGTCGATCGCATTGCCGGCACCATCGAGAAACTCGATCCCGAACTTCGGGAAGATTCCCAGGGTCGAGTTCAGCAGGCCATTGCTGCCGTTGACATCGAAGGTGAGTTGATAGGTCGTGTTCGGGGCCAGCAACAACTGGCTGCCGGTCTTGTTGAAGGTCGCGGTGGCGGACCAGTCCAGGTCTAGGCTGAGGCCAGTGCCGAGGGCACCGAGGATGCTGGACTCGTTGTTGCTGATGTTGAACTGGAGCTTGCCGTCGTTCAGAGCCACTTGGGCTCCGGTCTCAGCAACCCCGACGAGAATCTTCAAACTCACGCCACCTTCAGCCTCGGCTTCCAAGTAGCTGTTGAGTGGACCGGAATTGGAGCCACCAAACCGGAGGCCGATAAGCGCGTCGAGCGGATCCACGGTCACCTCGCTTCCGTCAGGGCTGAAGAGATCGGAGTAGTTGGTGGCGCTGTTCACGAGCACTTGGCCGCCGGCAATTCCGGGGGAGCCTGCCAAGGCGAGAACAAGCAGGGGGAGGCAGCAGTTCATGCACCGGTGAGCATGAGGCCTTTCGCCATCGCGCTCAACGCACCGCCGGGACTATTACTTTATCAGGTAATAAGTTTCCCTGTATGTTCCGCCGGAGCATACATTCAAGCGGCTTGCCGCTGCTTCGCGTGAAGCTCACCCACCTTCATCGCGGTCTGGAGCACTAGCGGAAGACGCTCTCCGGCGCGGATGAAAATGGAGAAGCTGTAGGCATCCGGGAGCAGGAATTCGAAGGTCTTCAAGATCCCCAGCCCGGTCTTCGCCAGGCTCATCCGCTGATCGGCATCGCCCGGGAACACCATCACCCCAAGACCGGCAATGCAGGCGTCGCGAGCGGACGCCTCGTCATCGAAGGAAAGCATGTCCGGGGGTAGCAAGCCGTAGGATTCCAAGCACCACTTCTCCAGAAAGGGGCGATATCCCGGAATCAGCGACTCGCTGGGGACCAGGATCGTGGACCGCAGCACCTCCGGAAACCGGAAGCGGTCGGGGACGAAGTCGAAGTAGTCGCGGTTCCACGCCAGCGTCGATCCCTGCTGTCGCAGCAGATCGTAGCGTTGGATCGACGCCTGGTCCCCTACATGAAGGAAGCTGCCGGATACCACGATATCGACGAGATGGTCACGGAGCGCCGCATCCCAAGCTTGCCCGGGTTCCGGACGGGTCACTTCAAGTGCTGGAGATGAATGCTCACAGCTTCTGAAGGATGCCACCAGATAATCGCCTGCCTCGGAGCGATCCACCATGATCTTCACGGTGCCGCGCTCCTCGCGGAGGAAATGCGCCATGCGAACGCCGAGCGCCTGATGCTCCCGCAGGATTCGCCGCGCCTGCTCTAACAAGGTCACGCCGTCGCGAGTCAGTCGAAGCCCGTCTTGATGGCGTTGGAACAGCCGGAGCCCGATCACCGACTCTAGCTTCGCCACCCTGAAGGTCACCGCCGGCTGGGAGATCTGCTGGGTGCGCGCGACTTCCGAAAAACTGCCGCAGTCCGCCAGCCGGACAAAGGTTTCAAGACTCGCTAGATCGAAGTCCATTGGCGGGAGATTGCAATGCCCGGTCCACGTGACCGACCATGGTTTCCAAAAATTCGTAGGGGTGCTGCTTGAGGTAGGATACGTTGAGTGGATAACTCGCTTCCAGGCCCAAGGGAAGGAATACCACTTGTGACAGACGATGGAAAGACACCGGACGGACACAAACCACGGCTTCCGTTTCCGCCGACTTCGTGTCTTCCGCCCAGCGCATGAAATGATGTTGCGTGCACAACTGTCCTTCTCCCCCGCCTGACTTCTGGATGCGCTGCAGCGTGTCCAAGGCACGCGGCTTGCCCGTGATCGTGGCCAGTGACCAGCTCAGATGCGCCAGCTCCTCCGGCGGTACCGGGGAAGGGTCGAGCCGATCCCGGGAGCACGCCACATCCAGCGCCATCGGTGGCAACTCGCGGGACTCCAAGCGGCGGCCGGGCACGCCCTCGATGGTGAACAAGAGATCGCAGGCACCACATTCCAAAGCGGTCTTGCCATCATCCGCGCCCACTTCCAGGAACGAAATGCGGAACCGCGGATCATGGCGGAGCGTATTGAACACACGGCCGAAATGGCCCGTGTTGAAAAGATTCCGATCCGCTCCCAGCCGCAGCACGCGGCCGTTCTGATGGATCTTCCGCACCGTGGCCTCGAAGCGGCGGACTTCTTCCAACAGCGAGGTCATCTCCCGATCCAAGCGCCGGGCAGCCGTGGTGGGCTCGGTTTCACCGCTATCACGAGTCACAAACAGGGGCTCCCCTAGTTGCTCCTCCAGATTCTGCCAGATACGGCGGACATTCGAACGACTTGTCCGAAGCTCCAATGAGGCTCGCGAAGTCGAGCCTTCTGTCATCAGAGCGGAGAACACACGCAGTTGCTCGGGATCAAAGTGCATGAGGGGTGACGGGGAGGTCGGTCGATCAATAGATATTTAAATTTCGTATGTCAATAGAGTCGGTCGTGCATTTCTTTGTAATGCGCCGAAACGCCTGCGGTTGCTCAGAATCTGACAAAAGCTGGAATTTCAGTAAACGAAGGTTTTTTGGAATTGCTGACGAAAATTTATTAAGATTGCCAAACTGGTAGATTTCTGTCACACAAAGCGTGTTCACTGTTCTCCCCCACCCCATGAAACTGCGATTTGTTGCACCCTTTGCGGTCGCGCTTGCCCTCGTCTCGGCACGTACTGACGCCGCAATCACCACCACATTCTCGTTCGTCACTGATGTTTGGACCAATGGTGCAAACACCCAGACGGGCTATCAGACCGAGGCCACCTCGGGCTCGGTATCCAAGGATGGCATCACGATGACCTTTCAAAGTTCCCTCTCGGGAACCGCGGTCGCAGGTTCGAGAAACCTGACCTTGGTGACTTCTGGCAATCCCACCGGCTTCAATATTGCCACGGAGGATGACGCAAACGATCTCGAAGGCACGCTGCTCCACTACCAGCGCTGGGACTTTTCATTCTCCCAAGCGGTGATTCTCCGCAATCTGGGGATGGACGACATCGACTCCGACAAGACGGACCTTTCGGTCGGCGACGGCTTCCGTGACGCGATCGCGGCCGAGGCCTTCCAAGGCCAGTCCTTCGGTCCGATCGGCAGCGGCACGGATGCCGACTTCAGCGAGGACCTCGGTTCCAGCCTGAGCCTCGGCATCATCTCCGCCGGCAGCGGCCAGACGCTGAACTACGTGCTCTCCGGCCCGGCGGGAAATCCCAACAACGCGCCCGCTTACCGCGCCTACATCAACTTCGGCAACACGCCGATCCAGTCGTTCAGCATCTACTCCTTCTCCGACCGCGACAACGTCCACCGCGTCTCGCTATTCCAGAGCCTGCTCCAGGTCGAAGCCGCGGAAGTGATCCCGGAACCTTCGTCCTCGCTGCTGGCACTCGTGGCCCTGCCGCTGCTCGCGCGTCGCAAGCGGAAGTAGGATGGATCGCCCGGTCAGCGGAAGAGGTCCTTTTCGGTAAGTCCTGGAATCGGCTGGGTGATCCAGATGAGATCGCCCCGCCCGAACTCACGGTGTGGCTTGCCGCCGTCATCTGTGAGATTTCCTCCCACCGACCAGACATAGGGCGAGCCATCGGCCCGGAGCTGGAAACGAAGCGCTTCGCCCGTGAGCGGGTCCAACGGGATTTCGGGAAGGAATTCCGGCACCAATGCCTCGAGCGAGGCCGGGTATTTGCCATCGCCCACGCGGAGGCGATGCCGCTCCAAGGCGATTCCCGTGCGAGTCAGTGCGATCGTGGCTTCCATCCGCAGCGCACACTCCGCGGCAAAGACCATGGCGGAGCCAGGGCTCCCGAACACAAGCGAGTTCGAGTCGGGTGAACCGTCTCTCATCCTGCGGAACCCTATCAGATCCGCCGGCGTAAACCGTTCCCCTAGTCCCTCATCAAAACGGGCCGCGAGCTCGAAGCTCTCGCGTTGGGATTTCACTCCTCCGGCAAGTATAAGTCCGGGAGGGCGGAACTCCGATGCAATCTTCTTGGTCTTGTCCCAACTCTCCTGCCAATCCCAGGTCCAATCCCGGTGCCAGTCGTCATCGATCTCCGGCAGGGCCCTAGCATAGTGGGACAAATACCAACGAGTCTGCGACCGCAGGTGGGCGATCTCCCCGAGATAGGCTTTCACCGCCGCCTGCTGCGGCCGAAGCGTGGCCAATGCTTGGTCGAAGGGCTTCAACTGGTCTTCGTTCCAGCCACCACGCATCCCACCCTCCCAAATCACCGCCTGGATCCTTCTCAACATCACATCGGCAAGGATGATCGATGTGAGCGCTGGCTTCGGATCCATCTCAAGCCGGGCGACGTCCAACATCGCCAGCACGGCTGCCGCGGCCTTGTTCCCCTCGCCGACGACGAAGTGGGCGATGGCAAGCTCAGCCGCAGTCTCGGAGAGGTAGCGTAGCTTCATCATCGATCCCGTCACGTTGGCTAGCTCGGGTCCTCCGGTGAAACCGTTGCGCACCCTCGTCACCGGCCAGACTGCTTCCTTGCTCCGGGAAAGGACCGGCTGGAGCGCCTCCAACCGCATCACCGCGTCATGCCGCTCCTTCAAAAGGAACCCGGCTGCGGCACGTTCGTCCGGCATCGGAGGATCTAACCAGCGCGTGAGATCGGTCAGCCGTGCCAGGTTCGGCTCAGCCCTCGGCAACCGCTTGGCCCGGTTGGCCATCTTGGTCTCCCCGTATGCGAGGGGAATCAAGAGCGGATCCTCCAACTCCTGCTGGAAGGTGGCATCCTTGAACAGATCGGCGTGCGGATCCTTGGCAGGAACCCAATACTTCTCCGGATCGACGGCGTATCCCGCGGACTCCATGTCCCTCAAGAGACGCTCGGCCCGCGACTTACCCCACCAGCTTGCGCCGAAATAGACGAGCAGCACCAAGAGGCAAATGACAAACGGCGCCGAGGCCAAGGCGATCTTCGTCTTCCGGCTCCGGATCACCTTCCACATCCAAGGCGGCAGTCGCATGGAGAAACGCTGTCAGTCAGAACAAGATATGCGAACGAAAAAGCCCGCACCGGATGACCGGAGCGGGCTTTGAATTTTTTCCGGATCCGCGGAGGATCAGAGCTTCGGCCGGCGCTTGAGGCGGAGCTGGGCCATCGACTTGGCGATGACGGCCTGGAGGTGAGCCACCTCTTCGGCGTCATGGTCGTGGCCGATGCCCTTGAGCTGGTCTTCGGCACGCTTGATGGCGGCCTCGGCCTTCGCCTCGTCGATCTGCTCCTCGCCCATGGCCATGTCGGTGAGGACATTGACCTTGTGCTCGGTGACTTCCGCAAAGCCGGTGCCGATCGCGAGGATCTGGGTCTTGCCGTCCTTGTCGTAGCGGAGTTCGCCGGGCTGCAGCGCCGTGACCAGCGCGGCGTGACCGTCGAGGATACCCAGCTCGCCGTCGGCCCCGGGCAGGTAGACGTTGCCGACCGTGTCGGAGAAGATCTTCTTCTCCGGGGTGACGATTTCGAGGTGAAGAGCCATGGAAGTGATCGGTGATCAGTGATCGGTGATCAGTGGAAAAGCACTGATCCAGCGGAACACTTAGTCGCGGGAGACGCTGTCGATGCCGGCCTTCATGTAGAAGTTACCTTCGGAGACGTCGTCCCACTTGCCGTCGAGGATTTCGGCGAAGCCCTTCACGGTCTCCTCGATGGAGCAGAGCGCACCGGGAACGTTCGTGAAGATTTCGGCGACGTGGAAGGGCTGGGTGAGGAAGCGCTGGATCTTGCGGGCGCGGAACACGGTCAGCTTGTCCTCATCGGAAAGCTCGTCCATGCCGAGAATCGCGATGATGTCCTGAAGGTCCTTGTAGCGCTGGAGCACCTGCTGGACGCCACGGGCGACGCGGTAGTGTTCCTCGCCGACGACTTCCGGGGCGAGCGCCTTGGAAGTGGAGGCGAGTGGATCGACCGCCGGGAAGAGCGCCTGCTCAGCAAGCGAGCGCTCAAGCACCACGGTCGCGTCAAGGTGAGCGAAGGTATTCGCGGGAGCGGGGTCGGTAAGGTCGTCCGCCGGCACGTACACCGCTTGGATCGAGGTGATCGAGCCCTTGTTGGTGGAAGTAATGCGCTCCTGGAGACCGGCCATTTCCTCGGAGAGGGTCGGCTGGTAACCCACCGCGGACGGGGTGCGGCCCAGAAGGGCGGACACCTCGGAACCGGCTTGGGAGAAACGGAAGATGTTATCGACGAAGAGAAGCACGTCCTGATTCGCCTCATCGCGGAAGTGCTCGGCCATGGTCAGGGCGGAGAGCGCGACGCGGAGACGGGCACCCGGAGGCTCATTCATCTGGCCGTAGCAAAGGGCGACCTTGGAGCCTTCGGTAAGGACGGGGTTGCCCTTGTCGTCGAGCTTCACGTGGCCCTTCTCGTCCTTCTCGGTGGCAATGACGTTGCCCTCGATCATTTCCCAGTAGAGGTCATTGCCCTCGCGGGTGCGCTCACCCACGCCGGCGAAGACGGAGTAACCACCGTGCGCCTTGGCGATGTTGTTGATGAGCTCCATGATGACGACGGTCTTGCCGACGCCTGCACCACCGAACATCCCGCCCTTGCCGCCCTTGAGCAGCGGGCAGATCAGGTCGATGACCTTGATCCCGGTGGGAAGAATCTCCGTGGTGGCGGACTGCTCGGTGAGCGAAGGAGCGGCGCGGTGGATCGGCGAGCGGAAGTTCGCATCGGCGAGCGGGACGTTTTCGTCCACGAGGTCGCCGGTGACGTTGAAGATACGACCGAGGACCTGCTTGCCGACCGGCACGGAGATCGCCTTGCCGGTGTCGGTCAGGATCATGCCGCGCTTGAGACCATCCGATGCGGACATGGCAACCGCGCGGATCCAGCCGTCACCGAGGTGCTGCTGCACTTCCAGCACGAGCTTCGTATCGACGCCGTTCAGGTTGTAGTAAACTTCGAGGGCGCTGTAGATCCCCGGCAGCGCAGTGGCTTTCGAGAAGTCGGCGTCAACGACGGCGCCGATGACCTGGACGATGGTTCCTTGGTTGCTCATCGCAAGAGTGGGCTGGTGTTCGGTTTGAGAGGGACAGGTCTTAGAGGCGGACGATGCTGGCGCGCTGTTCGGGCGTCAGGGTTTCGATGCTGGCAATGGTGAGCGAGTGGCCGGAGGTCGAGGCCACCGCATTGGCATCCACCAGGATCTCGGCAGGCATCCGGTACATGGCGCCCGTGAGCGGGTCCACGATGAGCATGCCGATCAAGCCACCGATGAGAATGTTCCCGAAATACCAACCGTTCAGCCCTGCGGTCACCTGGTGGTTGCCCACGACCTTGCCGGAGCGCTTCACCTGCACCGTGTATTTCGCCGGCTTGAAGTAGCCGCCGCGGGCGGAAAGATTCACCACCTGCGGAGTCGTGCCAGTGTGGATGGTCTCCCCGCTCGCATTGATCACCGCGAAGCTGAGACCGGAAGGATTCGACTGGATCGAGACGTCCCGGCTGGGGCGGCTGACGATCGAAGCGCAGCTTGAAAGCAAGAGGCTCGCCGCAGTGGCGCTCGCGATGGCAATTTTGGAAAAGTCAGACATGGATCGGCTGGAAATGAGCGGAGGAGGCAATCACTCCATCGCCCGCATGGCGGTGGTGATTTCGAGCAGCTCGGCGGTGATGGCCGCCTGGCGCAGCTTGTTGTATTCGAGCGTGAGTTCCTTGATGAACTTCTTCGCGTTGTCGGTGGCGCCCTTCATGGCGACCATCCGTGCGGAGTGCTCGGAGGCGCGGCTCTCGACCAGCATCTGATAGACCTGGAAGTTGATGTAGAGCGGCAGCAGGGTATCGAGCACGGCCTTGCCGCTGGGCTCGAAGAGGTAGTCCTTGGAAAGCGCGGCGGCGTGGTCGGTCTCCTTGACGTTCACGTCCTTGCCCATGCCCTCGTAGTCTTGCTTCTCGCCGAGATCGGCCGTCGAGATCGGCAGAAGCTGCACGATCACCGGCTCCTGGCGCATCACGTTGACGTAGTTCGAGAAGGCGACGCTGACCTTGCTGTAGCCGCCTTCGAGGAAGGCCTTGGTCAGGAACTTCGCGATCGGGCGGGCCTCGGCGAAGGGCACCGGGTCGCGCACTTCGAAATCCGCGATCATGTTGCGACCGGCCTTGGCGAACTGATTGCGCAGCTTGCGGCCCACCGTGACGATGTCGGCATCCTTCGAAATCTCGGCGCGGATCTTTTTGCCGAGGTTGGTATTGAGCGCGCCGCAAAGGCCCTTGTCGGTGGAGATGATCAGGATCAGCTCCTTGCCACCTTCCTTCGCCTGGAGAAGCGGGTGAGCTTCCTCGCCCACGTTCTCCTTCAGATTGACCAGCACCTGGTTCAGCAGGTCCGCGTAGTCGCGACCGGCCAGCGCCTGGTCCTGCGCCTTCTTCATCTTGGCGGCGGCGACAAGCTGCATCGCCCGGGTGATCTGGGCGGTGTTCTTGACCGACTTGATGCGCCGGCGGATGTCGCGGAGGTTGGCCATTTTTTAGATGATTAGGAGATTGAGAGAATTGGGATAATTGGGTGGCTGGAGTCGGGGAGCGGGACGCAATCTGAGACCTAATTTCCCAATCTCCGAATTATCCGAATTTCTTACTTCCAAGAAGCCTTGAAGTCGTTGAGCGCCGTCTTCACGGCATCGACGGCGGCGGCGTCCTTCTTGAGGTCCGGCTTTTCGTTGCGGATCTTGTCGAGCAGCTCGGTCTTGCGGGTCTCGAAGAACTCACCCATCGCGGTCTGGCAGCGCTTCACGTCGGCGACCTTCACGTCATCGAAGAAGCCGTTCTGCATCGCGAAGAGGAAGATCGACTCCATCTCCATGGAGAGCGGAGAGTACTGGTTCTGCTTGAAGAGTTCCACGATGCGGGCACCACGCTCGAGCTTCTTCTTGGTGGAGGCGTCGAGGTCGGAGCCGAACTGGGCGAAGGCCTGCAACTCGCGGAACTGCGCGAGGTCGAGCTTGGTCGTGCCGGCGACGGACTTGATGGTCTTGGTCTGGGCGGCGGAACCTACGCGCGACACCGAGAGACCCACCGAGATGGCAGGGCGGATGCCTTGGTAGAAGAGGTCGGTTTCCAGGTAGATCTGGCCGTCGGTGATCGAGATCACGTTCGTCGGGATGTAAGCGGACACGTCACCGGCCTGGGTTTCGATGATCGGCAGCGCGGTGAGCGAGCCACCACCGGCGGCCTCGGTCAGACGGGCGGAGCGCTCGAGCAACCGGGAGTGGAGGTAGAAGACGTCACCCGGATACGCTTCGCGGCCGGACGGGCGCTTCAGGATCAGCGCGACCTGGCGGTAAGCGACGGCGTGCTTGGAAAGGTCATCGAACACGATCAGGCAGTCCTGACCCTGATCCATCATGTACTCGGCGATGGCGCAGCCGGCGTAGGGCGACAGATACTGCATGGCGGCGGCATCCGAAGCGGTGGCGGAAACGATGGTGGTGTATTCCATCGCGCCGGCGTCTTCCAGGATCTTCTGGATACGGGCGACGTTCGAGAGCTTCTGGCCGATGGCGACGTAGATGCAATACAGCGGCTTGTGGTTCTGCAGCTTGCCCTGCTCAGCCAGCTTGTTCTGCTTGGCCTGGGAAATGATGGTGTCCACCGCGATGGTGGTCTTGCCGGTGGAGCGATCACCGATGATGAGCTCGCGCTGGCCGCGGCCGACGGGGATCATCGCGTCGATCGACATGATGCCGGTCTGCACCGGGACCGAGACCGACTTGCGCTTGATGATGCCGGGAGCGATTTTCTCCATCGGGTAATAGGCCGCAGCTTCAAGCGGGCCCTTGCCGTCGATGGCATTGCCGAGTGCGTCCACCACGCGGCCGAAGACATTGCGGCCGACTGGCACGGAGAGCAGCTTGCCGGTGGTCGAGCATTCCATGCCGGCGACGATCTTGTCGTAGCTGCCGAGAAGCACCACGCCGACTTCGCCTTCTTCGAGGTTCATCGCCAGGCCGGTAACACCGCCCGGGAACGAGATCATCTCGTTGAGCATGACGTCGGAGAGGCCTTCCACCTTGGCCACGCCGTCACCGACTTCGCGGACGACACCGACATTCGACTTCTGGACGGAGGCCGTGACGTTGGCGATCTCCTTTTCGAGTTCCTGGAGGATGCTGCTCATGGGACGAGTTTGCTAGTTTTCAGAGTTTCAGTGTTCGGCAAGTGGCGGAGATGCCGGTGTCTATCAGAATGCTTGGGCGAGGCGGTCGAGACGGCCTTTCACGGTGCCGTCGAAGACATCGTTGCCGATGCGGACCTTGAGTCCCCCGAGAACCTCGGGAGTGACGCGGTATTCAAAAGTCAGGTCGCTGCCGTACTTCTCGACGAGGCCGGAAACGACGCGCTGCTGCTCCGCACCATCGAGCGGCGCGGCGCTTTCCACAATCACGTGGCGGCGTGCCAGTTCGAGGCGGACGAGGCGCTTCAGCGCACCGAGAATGCCATGATAGCCGCGCGGCTTCTGGGCCACGATCATCTTGATCGCGGTGGAGAACTTGGCCTCGTCAAGACGGCCGCCGGTCTGGCAGAGCCGGAAAATGCGGCGGGCTTCGGCGTTGGCGACCTTGGTGATTTTCATGACGAGACGGCGGAAGAAATGAATCGAATCAGGATCAGGATCAGGCTTCGACCGAAGCGAGCGCTTCCTGGTTGATGCGGGTCTTGTCGTCGGAGGTGAGGACCTTGCCGGTAACCTGCGCGGTGGTGGCGGTGACGAGGCGGCCGAACTCCTGCTTGAGCTCTGCCTTGATCGCGGCGCGCTCGGCTTGGGCGGCGGCTTCGGCCTTGGCGAGGATCTGTTGGGCGGAAGCGATGGCTTCCTGCGCCTTCTGCTCGGAAAGGGCGGCGGCGCTGGTCTTGGCCTCATTGATGAGGCGGGCGGCGTCTTCGTTGGCCTTGGCGATGGCAGCGGCGGTGGTGCGCTCGGAGTCAGCAAGCTGCTGCTCGATCTGCTTGAGCTTCGCTTCGCCGGTGGCGATGCGGTTGCGGCGCTCTTCCAGCATCGTCTGGATCGGGCCGAAGGCGAACTTCTTGAGGACGAAGATCACCAGGAAGAAGTTGATCACCTGCGCGATGAAGAACGGCGCGCTAAGGCCGAAAGTCGTCTGGATGGTTTCAAGAGGGCCCGCTTGCCCGGCAGCGGTTTCCGCGAGGATGGTCATCATGGCAGGTTGGAGATCGGAGATTGAAGAGGAAGTGCCGCGCGCACCCTTTCAGATGCGCGCGGCAGAAACAGGATCACATACCGCTGACAGCGAAGGCGGTAAGGATGAAGATACCTTCGATAAGCGCGGCCAGAATGATCGAGAGAACCAGGATCGGGGTGGCTGCACCCGGGTTGCGACCGGTCGCTTCCGCGGCCTTGGAGCCGAGAATGCCGATGCCGATGCCACCGCCGATAGCGGCGAAGGCGACTGCGAATGCTTTGCTGAATACCATTGTCTTGTTGCGTTTAGTTGGGGTTTCCGGCGGCTCCCACGGTCTTTGCCATGGTCAAACCGTCGAAATCTTTAGTGGTGCCCTTCTTCGGCGTGATCGTCGCCGTGGTCGCAGATGAGCTTGAGGAAAATCGCGCAGAGCAGGGTGAAGACGAGTGCCTGGACGAAGCCGACGAGCAGCTCCATGAAGTAGAACGGAAGCGCTGGCAGGAAGGCGAGGCTCTTGGGAACCAAGGCCATCAGCGCTTCGAGCGTCTGCTCGCCGCCGTAGATGTTACCCAGAAGACGGAAGGTGAGGGCGACCGGGCGGATCGCGATGGAGATCACTTCCAGCACGCCGACGAAGAGGAAGATGGGGACCATCATCGCGAGCATGATGCCCTTGAAGGTGCCCTTCGGTGCGAAGATGTGGGCGGCGAAACCTTTGATGCCATTCTCCGTGATCGCCCAGTAGAACCAGAGGATCGCGAAGGTGAAGGACATCGCGGCAGTCATGTTGATGTCAGCATTGGCACCACGCAGAAGCGGGGCAACCATGTGACCATGAGAGTCTTTCCATCCCACGGTGCCGACGCCGGGGATGAGGCCCATGTAGTTATTCACCAGGATGAAGAAGAAGACCGAGCCGAAGAACCAGAAGGTCCGGGTGGCAAGGTGCGCGCCCATCAGGCTGGAAAGGAATTCGTAGAGCGACTGGACCGCCCACTCGGCGAAGTTCTGCAGGCCTTGTGGGACCAACGTCATCTTCTTGGTCGCGATGCGAGCAAAGAGGACGATCACGCCCACGGCGAGCCAGACCATCACCATCGAATTGTTGATGGGCAGCGAGTCGCTCAGACGTGGGGCGTTGAGCGGCAGGGCATGATGACCACCACCTTCAGCGGCGAGAGCCGGCACCGCTCCACAGAGGAGCGCGAACAGGGTTGGGATGAGCGGGCGTCGGAACATGCCAGAGGCGCGTTTTGGCGGAAACGCGCGCGGGCTGTAACAAAGGGTTTTGTAACGGCGCAAGAGCTATTTGTGAAAAATTTCACAAGCTCTGTGAAACTTTGGTTTCGTGGGGGTTACGATTGCTTCAAAGGGCGCTCCTGCTGGCATGCAAAACGAGCTCCGCACGGGTTCCCGAAACGATTTCGTCCTTCCCCACGCCGCAGGCCGCTACCACGCGAAATCCTTGAGCCAGAGCCTGGGAGATCAGCTCCTCTGCGGGCAAGCAGAGACGGCCGCCGCTCTCCACCAGGGAAAAGGCGAGTCCACCCGCGCCATGATAGGCACGGTAGATGACTTCGGTGCAGACCAGCCGGTCGGAATTTCGGAAATCGAAAACGAAATCGTACGGCTTGCCCTCATGTCGCATCCCCCGTGCCAGCGATGTCGCGATGTCGCTCGAGGGGAGTGGCGGGCGGAGCACGACGAAGGCGTCGACCTGGAGGGTGTCGGTGGCGGGCCGGAAGCGGACCCCGTCCTTTTTCGCCTCCAGGAAGACCACCGGGTCGCCGGCCCCCTCGGAAATTTCCAGGCCGAGGGCGGTCCGCTGGGATGCGTCGCCGATGTAGAACGCGGCATGCGGCCAGTGACCCGGGAGGAAGAGATTGCTCATCGCGTCATCGTGACGGGTGACGAACACATCGCCGGGTCGGGCCAGCCGCAGGATTTTCTCGCGGAGTTCGGGCGTCACCCGCTTCGGCGCACCGGCCGGCTTCACTCCCGGCTGCCGCAATTCGGAGATCGCGCGGCCGGACCATTCGAAGACGCCGAAGATCGATTGCTTCCACGCTGAACGGTGACGACGCAGGAACGAATGCCAGCCGTACGCCAGGCGGCGGCGCATGATGTCCCGCTTGCGGCACTCGATCCTCTCCTTCTCCTCTTCTAACAGCGCGATCGCTTCCGCGAGCTCCGGATCAGACACCAGCTCCACGATGGTACTACGATGTTTCTCGTAGAAAGCGGCAGCCTCGCGGAACTGCAGCAGGCGGAGCGGATCGGTGGTGGCGCGGAACAGGAACGTGAAGGTCTTCCGCGGAATCCCGTGAAGTATCGAGGGTTCGTCGAGTTTCTTGGCCAGCAGCGGATTCACACCGGCCAGGCCCGCAAGGCCGCGCGCTTGCCGCAACAGCAAGCAAGCCGCGGCGAAAGCCACGGCAAAGGCCGGCAGTTGCTTCTCCCAGCCGCCCTTCGCCGGCGAGCAGGCGTTCTCCAGCTCCGCCAGCGTGGAGAGCAGCGCACCGCGCACGCCCAAGTACTGCGCGTATCGTACTCGGATTACCTCGTCCTCGTCCGGGGTGAAGTAGCCCCGCGCCACGGCCGCGGTGAGGAATGGCAACTCGATCCCCGCGCGTGCGGCCGGTGCGGCACCGGCAACGGTGCGTGCCCCCTCGCGAACGAGGGTGTCGCAACTGCGTTGACAGTCTTCATTCATCTGGTGCGCATCATTCCATGTACGATGTCCATCGTAAAGAGCCGCCAGCCGCAGGGGTGCTGGACAGCCGCCAGCCCCCGTGGCTCTAGGCGCGGGAAGGAATTTCGCTGTTGTATTTTAGCTTGCCAAAGGACGGGGCCGCACGCAATACCGTCGTCGCCATGAACAAAGCTGAACTTGTTGAATCCATCCAGAAAGCCCTCGGCAAAGACGCCACCAAGCGCGCCGCCGAAGACGCTCTTGCCGCCGTCCTCGGTTCCATCGAGAAGGGTGTCAAGAAGGACAAGAAGGTCCAGATCATCGGCTTCGGAACCTTTGAAGTGAAGAAGCGCGCCGCCCGCCAGGGCCGTAATCCGAAGACCGGCGAAGCGATGAAGATCGCAGCGTCCAAGTCGGTGGGCTTCAAGGCTTCCTCGACGCTGAAGGCCGGCCTCTGATTGACTTCGTTGCGAGCGCCGCTTCCGCGAGGAACCGGCGCCATTCCACCCAAAATCCAAAAATAACGACCCCGGCCGATCCGCCGGGGTTGTTGTTTTTTCAAGAATCACTTTCAGCACGGATCATGAAACCGCGCATCACCCTCGCCGAAACCACCTTGCCGGACGGTACCGTGCTCGGCCTCCACGAGCACGACGGCCGCCACTACATCCAGCACGGCACCGTCCAACTCGCAGGCCCCGCGACCCGCGTCAGCGAACGCGAACTCGGCCGGATCGCCAGCGCCCCGTTCAAGCCCGCCCGCCAGCCGAAGGTGTGGATCGTCGGCCTCGGGCTCGGTGAAGTGCTCGCCGGTGCGATGGAAAGCCTGCCGCAGAAGCGCGGCACGTTTCACATCGCGGAAGGCTGGCCAGTGATCGTCCAGTGGCACCGCGAATTTTTCCCTGATGGCCCCTCGCTGAAGGACTCCCGCGTCGAGATCCACACGGATCCCGGCCCGGCGGGCTTGCACGGCTTCAATGGTGACCTGCACGCCGTGCTCATCCACGCCGATACCTCGCCGCTCAACAACCGGCAACGCGGGCTTCATGAGGACCCCCGCTGGCTCGCCGCCGCTCATGGCGCGCTGCAGGCTGGCGGTTTGTTAGGCATCGCCTCGTCGCGGCCGGTGCCAGACATCGAACGCAAACTAAGCCGCGCCGGTTTTGAGACCGTACGTCATGAGATCGACGCCTCGCCGAATGCCCGCCGTCCGCGCCGCCATTTCCTTTGGCTTGCGCGAAAAGGCAAATCCGACGATTGAGTCCGCTAATTCCCGCGCCCGATGAAATACCTGTCCCTCCTCGCAGCCTCGCTCGCCGCGGCCCCCGCCGCCGAGATCACTGTCGAAACCAAGCCGTTCCGCATCGAAAGAAGTTTCGCCGCGACGCTTCTTCCGGCCAAGCCACACCTCATCGCAATCGACCCCGAGGGCTGGGGGGACTTCACCATCGAGACCATCCTTCCTCACGGCAGCGCCGTGAAGAAAGGCGACGTGCTCGTGAAGTTCGATCGCGAGTCCTATGACCGGAAGCTCGAGGACACCCGCCGCGCGGTGCAGGCACAGGCCTTGAGCCTCGCCAGCCAGGAACTCGCATTCCTGAAACTGGAAGAGGAGACAACCCTGAAACTGGCGAGCGCGAAGCGGGCCCAACGCGTGGCCGCCGAGGAACTCGCCTACTACACCGCCACCGGCCGCAAGACGCAGGAGGAAGAAGCGGCGGACAATCTTGAATCCGCCAAGCGCCGTCTGGAAGCCGCGCAAGAAGAACTCAAGCAACTCCGCATGATGTACGATGCGGACGATCTCACCGAGCAAACCGAGGAGATCATTCTGAAGCGTCAGGAGTTCGCGGTGAAGTCCTCTGAACTCGATCTGAAGCACGCCGAACTTTACACGAAGCGCACGCTCGACGTGCTGTTGCCGCGCAAGGCCGAGGGTCTTGACTCCGACGCCAAGAGCACCTCCATCGAGTTGGAGAAGGCCGAGAAGAATCTTCCGCGAGCACTTGAGAGTGCACGCCTTGACCTTGATGCCGGTCGCATCGGTGCCGCCCGCAGCAAGCAGGATCTCGCCGAAATGGAGAAGGATGGTGCCTTGCTCGAGCTCAAGGCTCCGGCCGATGGGATCTTCTATCATGGTTCGCTGGATGAAGGCCGCTGGTCGCTCGGCGAGCTCGCCAAGTTGCTGGTGAAGGGTGGCAAGGTTCCCTTCATCCGTCCCTTCGCATCCGTCGTCCCGGTGGAACCAGACCTGCGTCTGGTCGCCCACGTCGATGAAGCGACCGCACGCACGTTGCGCAAGCCGCTGAAAGGCAGCCTGACCGCTGCCGGTCGTGAGGACGTCGCGCTTACCGCCACTTTGGAAGAAGTCGCCACGCTTCCCGCCGCCGATGGGAAGTATCGCATCGACCTGACGCCCGAGTGGCCGGAGGACGAGAAGCTCGAGTTTCCCGCCGACCTCGAGGTCGCCGCCGGCATGAATTTCGACTGCCGCTTCATCGTTCACCAGAACGACCAAACGATCACACTGCCCGCAAAAGCCCTGCAACCCGCGGCCGGCGGAACCTGGACGGTCCAAGTCAAGATGGCCGATGGCAAGGGTGAGTCACGCGTGGTCACCCGTGGCCGGGTTTCCGGCGACAAGGTAGAGATCACCAGCGGCTTGGAAAACGGACAAGTGATCGTCGTGCCCGACTAACAGCCGTGAAGCACATCCTCTTAGCTCTCGTTGCCACCGCCTCGGCGATCGTCGCCCAGGAGAAGCCGGAGGCGGAGGTGAATCCGTCAACCATCGCCGCCTCGATCCGGCGCGGTGTCGACTTCCTCATCGAGGACCAAAATGAAAACGGCTCCTGGGGTGGCGCGACGAGGACCAAGGGACTGAATATTTACGCGCCGCTGCCCGGTGCGCATCATGCCTTTCGTGCCGGGGCCAGCGGGCTCGCGCTTTCCGGACTCATCGACAGCGGGGACACGCGGCCCGAGACCCTGGCTGCGATTGCCAAGGGCGGAGCCTGGATGGAGGCCGAGCTGCCGAAGCTCCGCCGTGCCGACCAGACCACAACCTACAACGCGTGGGGCCATGCCTACGGCATGCGGGCATTGACCCGGCTCTATCAGACCGCGAAGGACGATGCCGCGAAGGAGAAGTGGAAGCGACTCGCCCAGGAGCAGTCCGACCTGGCCAACCGCTACATGGATCTCAATGGCGGCTGGGGATACCTCGATATCTACGACGGTCTCGCCACGCAGAAGCCGACGGGCATCACCACGTGTTTTACTACGGCCACCGTACTTCTGGCCATGCGCGAGGCGCGCGACGTGATGGGGATCAAGCTCGACGAGAAGATCGTGAAGGCATCGCTCGCCAGCATCGAGCGCCAGCGAACGCCGGACTTCTCGTACGTCTATTCGCACAGCCACATCTACCGTCCACGCGTGCCGATCAACCGGCCTGCCGGTTCGCTTGCCCGCAGCCAGGCGTGCAATGCCACGCTGCGTGCCTTTGGCGAGGTGAAGGTGACCGATGCCATCGTGGACGAATGGGCGAACCGCTTCATCGAGCGCGAGGGTTTTCTCAGCATCGGTCGCAAGCGTCCGGTTCCACACGAGACGCACTTCCAAATCTCCGGCTACTTTTACTACTACGGCATCTTCTACTTCACCGAGTCGGTTGAATTCCTGCCCCCGGCCCAGCAGCCGGCGCATGCGGCGAAGCTCGCGAAGGTCATCCTGCACCGTCAGGAAAAGGACGGCTCATGGTGGGACTATCCGCTCTACGACTACCACCAGCCCTACGGCACCGGCTACTCGCTGATGGCGCTGTCGTGGTGCCGGGAAAAGCTGAAGCCGCAATAGCAGGCTGCGGTAAGCAAGCTCCACTGGAAGCGTCGCAAGCACTTGCCCGAGATTGGGATCCTCTGCCCTGTTAGCCTCCGCGGCTTACCTGGAAAATTTCCATTTCCACACCCGCGCCTGCAGCAGCAACGCGTAAGCGAGATACCCGCAGGCCCAGACCGACATCGAATACACCACTTCGCGAAAAACGAAAACGCGCCATTGCCGGGCTCCTTCATATTGGCTCGCAAAGTTCCACGCCGGAAACAAGGCAGCCAGTACCGCAACAACCGCCAGCATCGCGAGCAACCGGGCATTGCCATCCTTCACATCGAGCCGGACCTGCCCTCCAAGCTTCCGGTACACGATCGCCAGAATCACCATCCCGACGATCGAGCTCGCATGCTGGAGCCAGTGATAGACCGGCCACTCTAACAAAGGAACTCGCGAGACCACCCAGCCACGTTGGTGCGTGAAAGAATCCCATGCGTTGTGCGACCAGATTCCTAACAGCAGCGACAGCGGCACCCACAGCAGGGACGACGCCTGCCAACGTGATCGCTCGATCACCACGGCCACCATGGCACGCAAGCGCGGTGGCAAGGGCCGGATCAGGAAAATCCCCGCAAGCCGGCAAACCAGCCACACCAGAGCCGCTACCGGCAGCGCCCGAGTGAACGAGCCCGTGAACGAATGCGCTCCCCCGGCAAAGGCAAAGCGGTGGACGAAGTAACCGAAGTCCGGTGCCATGCTGCCAATCACCAGCGCCAGCGGATCCAGACGCCGCCACCGGAAGAAGGGAATCACCGCAACCGTATGGCTGATCGTGAACGGCATGATGACGTTTCTCTCCCAATAGTAGGAAAGCCCAATGAAGCGGCAGTGAATTTTCAGGAATCCATCTCCCCGGCATTCGCGATCCTCGCGCACCGAAGTTCCGCGATGGAGGGCAGCGATGATTCCGGACGCTCCGCTCTGTTAGCGGGATGTGAACAGCTCGGGAACGAGCCGGGGCAAATCCGCGCAATGCACGCCGGCCTTGAACCTTACCCGCAGTTGCCCGGTGGTTTTACCCAAGCTCCGATGGCCGTGGAATCCCCATGGCAGAGCGGTGGAACAGGAGTTTCACCCGCTTGTTCACATCCTTAAGATGAAGAGTTTCGTTTGGTACAAAAAGATCCCTTCTTAGAGCGTGTGAAGAACTTCCTGCCTCGCAGGGGTTAGAGAGCCTCTCCAACGATTCATCGAAGGGGTCAGGAGGACATGGAAGAACGGGAAGGGCTCTGTTGGGCACGGAGAGGGCACGAGAAAGGCGTGCGACCCGTGAGGGCGGACGCCTTGGGAAAGGGGCTCGGCTTCGCTCAGACCAGCATCAGGGCCGGTTGCTCGATGAGCTTCTTCACTTCCGCCAGGAAGCTGGCTGCCACGGCACCATCCACGACGCGGTGGTCGCAGCTCACGCCGAGATTGATGCGCAGGCCGGGGACGATCTGGCCGTTCTTGACGACCGGCTTCTCGATGGCTGCACCGACCGAAACGATGAGGGCCTGCGGTGGATTGACGATGGCGTCGAAGCTCTCAATGCCCCAGGCACCGAGATTAGAAACGGTGATGGTGCCGCCGTCGAATTCGCTCGGCTTGAGCTTCTTGTCCTTCGCGCGGGCGGCGAGGTCCTTCACTTCCTTCGAGATCTGCATCACCGACTTGGTCTCCGCCTGTTGGATGACGGGGGTGACGAGGCCGTCTTCCACGGCGATCGCGACCGAGAGGCCGACGTGCTTGAAGCTGACGATGTGGTCGCCGGCGAAGGAGGCATTGACCGCAGGCACCGCGACGGTTGCATTGATGACGGCCTTCAGGACGAAGTCGTTCACCGAATACTTGTTGCCGTGGGTTTGCTCGGCCTGCGCGTTGATCTGCTTGCGCAGGGCCATCAGCGGGCCGGCATCGGCTTCGACGTGGAGGTAGAAATGCGGGATGGTCTGCTTCGAGGTGAGCAGGCGCGAGGCGATGACCTTGCGCATGGAAGACAGCTCGATGCGCTGGTCGCCTTCCTTGGCGGTGGGAAGGATGGCGGTGGAGATCGATGCGGCCGATGCAGGGGCAGCAGCGGCGGGTGCCGGTGCGGTACGAGACTTGGCGGCGGCGGCGAGGCCGGCGGCAGCGCTGGCTTGGGTCGACTTCGCGGTGGGCTTGGCGGGAGAACCACCACCCGCCACCACGTCGGCGCGGACGATGCGGCCAGCCGGGCCGGTGCCACTGAGCGAGGCGAGATCGACGCCAAGTTCGCCAGCGACCTTGCGGGCCAGTGGGGAAGCCTTGATGCGGGAGCCATCGCCGGTGGTGGCTGGTGCGGGAGCGGCGGCGGTCGCAGCAGCAGCCGGGGCGGGCGCTGCGCTGGCTGCCGGAGTTTCAGCAGCAGTAGGAGCACTGGCGGCTTCAGGAGTCGGCGCCGATCCAGCGTCGTCTCCATCCAGCACGGCGAGGGTGGCTCCGATGGCGGCCTTTTCACCTTCCTGGATGAGAATCTCGGTCAGGGTACCTTCGTCGAAGGCTTCCATTTCCATGGTGGCCTTGTCGGTTTCGACCTCGGCGAGGACGTCGCCGATCTCGATGTTATCGCCGACTTTTTTGTGCCACTTGATGAGAGTGCCCTCGGTCATGGTGTCCGAGAGCTTGGGCATTTCGATATTGATGGCCATGGATCTGGTGAAAAGGGAGTGAGGCGGACGGAGATTGCGAATTCACAAGGGCATTTCCAGTCTTTTCCCGGAAGTCAGCCCTGCGTGACACGGATGACCTTGCCAGCCTCGATCGTGAAATTCAGCCGGTCGGGGCGGTGGTCCATGGTCACCGGGCGCGATTCGCCATCCACGGAGATCACCCGCCATTTCACGCCGGCTTTGTCTGCCATGGCGCCTGCAGCCTTTTCGTCCATGCCCACGTAGCTCTCCGGCTTGGCCGGGTCGGTCGATCCTGCGGCGGGTGGCGGCGGGACAGGGGAGTCCGGCTTAAACTCGGGCTTCGACTCGGGTTTGCAGGCGGCGAGCGAAAGGATGATCGCGAGACTGGCGAGAATGGTGTTCACCCACCACGAATCTAGCCGCCGGGCTGTTGGGGCAAGGGGAAAAGCAAAACGGAGGCCGTTGCGGGCCTCCGTTTCAAAATCAGCTTTTCGGCGAATGAGGGATTACTCGGCGAGATCCTTCATCGTCGGGATCAGGCCCAGGTGCGGGCTGCCGCTGCCGCCTTGCATGGAGGCTTCCTTGATGGCGCCGTTGCCGGAGCCGCAGCAGCCGTCATCCGGGCAATAGAAGCGGACGCAATCCGGGCACTTGATGCGGACCTTCTTGGTCACGGTCTTGTAGCGCGGCACCTTGGTTTCCTTCACTTCGGTCATGCCACTCTTGGCATCCACGACGACTTCCTCGCGGACGATGTCGTAGCCGCAGAGTTTGCGCTGATAGGTTTCCTCGGTGTAGCCAGCGCTGCCGGACTTGAGTCCGAACATCGAGCAGCAGGAGGAAAGACCCAGCGACAGGGCGATGAGAGGCAGAATGAGGAGCAGGTTTTTCATGGAGTCGAGTGGTTAGAAGAGGCAGCAGCAAGAGCTGGAGGCGAGGCAGAGGGCCACGAGGCCGACAGCAGCAAGGGCTTTGATCATGGTGTCAAAATGCTAGGACGGGAACCTTTGGTGGCAATGAAAAACACCGTCGCGATCAGCGCAAAGACAGGACTTTTTCAACAATCCGGCGCGGATTCGGGAGCTGTTCGTCCTCGATATGTTGGGAGTATATCGCCGGTGCATCCATTGTGGTGACACGCTTGATCGGCGCGTCGAGGTAGTCGAAGGCCTCGCTCTGGATCAGGTGGGAGACCATGGCGGAGACACCGCCGAAGCCCTTCGACTCGTCGACGAGCACCACGCGGTTGGTCTTCATGACCGTCTTGAGGATCGCGTCCACGTCGAGCGGGCGGATCGAGCGGAGGTCGAGGACGTCGGCTTCGATGCCGTGTTCTTCCTTCAGGGTTTCCGCGGCGGCAAGCGCGTGGAGGACCGAGCGACCGTGGGAGATGATCGAGACATCCTTGCCCTCGCGCTTCAGGTCGGCGACGCCGAGCGGAATCACGAAGTCGCCATCGGCCGGATCCGGCACTTCGCCGGTATTGCCGTAGAGCTTGGTGTTCTCCATCACGTAGACCGGGTCATTGTCGCGGATGGCGGCCTTGATCAGGCCCTTGGCATCGGCCGGGGTGGCCGGGGCGACGACCTTGAGGCCTGGGAAAGCGGCGAAGAGGCCTTCGGGGATGTGGGAGTGGGTGGCACCGACGCTGGTGCCGCCGTTGGCCGGGCCGCGCATCACGATCGGGCAATTGATAAGGCCGCCGGACATATAGCGGACGCAGGCGGCGTTGTTGACGAGCTGGTCGAAGGCGACGGAGTGGAAGGACCAGAACATCAGCTCCATCACCGGGCGGACGCCGAGCATGGAGGCACCGATGCCCATGCCGATGAAGCCGGCTTCGGAGATGGGGGTGTCGACGATGCGCTTGTCACCCCATTTGGCCCAGAGGCCTTCGGTGACCTTGTAGGCGCCGTTGTACTGGGCGACTTCCTCGCCCATGACGACGACGTTCGGGTCGCGGGCGAGTTCCTCGTCGAGGCCTTCACGGAGGGCTTCGCGGTAAGTGAGCGTGCGGGACATGGAAATGATGCGTGTCGGGGATCGGGATCCGTGGAAGTACTAGAGTTACCGTAGTTCAGTTCAGCCCGGCCTCAGTCGGTGAAGAAGTGGCGGCCGATCTTGGAGGCGGGCGTGTTGTTGTCGGTCTCCCAGTAGACGTCCTCCATGATGGACTCGATGGTCGGGGCGGGGGAGGAGTCGGCGAACTTCACGGCGGCGATGGCTTCCGCCTTGGCTTCCTTGTCGATGGCGTCGAGCTGGTCCTCGGTGATGACGCCTTCCGCGACGAGGCGCTTCCGCCACTGGCGGATGGGATCGAAGTTGGTCTTGTAGTCCTCGATTTCCTCGGGGGAGCGATACTTCTTGTGGTTCGCGTCCGCGATGCTGTGGCCGTAGTAGCGGTAGGTGGTGATCTCGAGGATGGAGGGCTTGTGCTGCTTGCGGGCGCGCTCCATGGCGATGTGGGTCTTGGCGCGGACCTCGTAGAGATCGGAACCGTCGATCACATCCCACTCCATGTCGTAGCCTTCGGCGCGTTGGGCAAGGCAGCCGCGGTAAGAGGACGAGCGCTTCTGGGAGGTGCCCATCGAGTAGCCGTTGTTCTCGATGACGTAGACGACGGGGAGCTCGAACAGGGCGGCGATGTTGAGGGACTCGTGGAAGGCGCCCTGGTTCACCGCACCATCGCCGAGGTAGCAGAGGGCGGCGCCTTCGCGGCCGAGATACTTGAGGCCGTAGGCGAGGCCGAGGCCCAGCGGGGTCTGGCCGCCGACGATGCCGTGGCCACCCCAGAAGTTCTTGTCAGGGGCGAAGAAGTGCATCGAGCCGCCCTTGCCCTTCGAGCAGCCGGTGGCCTTGCCGAAGAGTTCCGCCATCAGGGGATTCATTTCCATGCCCGACATGATGGCGTGGCCGTGGCAGCGGTAGGCGGTGATATTGTGGTCGTGCTCGCCGCAGAGGGAGAGGGTGCCGGCCGCGACAGACTCCTGGCCGATGTAGAGGTGGAGGAAGCCACCAATCTTGCCTCCCTGGTAGTACTTCAGCGCTTCCTGCTCGAAGCGGCGAATGCGGACCATCTTCCGGAAGAGCTCGATCTTTTGCTCGGCGGTCAGGGCCTTGTTGACCGGTGAGCCGGCGAAATCGAGACGGGGCGTGTCGGCGGTGACAGAGGACATGGACGGGGCGGAGATAGGGGCGGAAACAGGTTTGGGGCAAGCACTTATCGGGTATGCAAGGCGGCCGGAGCGGCGGCCTCGCGGACCGGCAACCACGAGCGACGGGCAAGCAGGAATAGCGCCGTGAACACGCCGTTTGCTGCGACCAGATTGCGGAGGAAAATCCAGGTCGGCATTTCACCCGGACGACCGGTCCAGAGTGCCTGCCAGAGACCCTCGCCGGACTTCGCATAGGTCGGGTCGGCGAGCCAGACGGCGGTATTCGTCACGAGGTGGAAGAGCAGTGCCGCGACGACTCCGCCGCCGAGCACTAGGGCCGGGGAGGGGGACTTGCGCAGCGGCAGGGCCATCACCCCGGTGAGCAGCAGTGCAAGGAAGGCGACCGTCACTCCGCCGTGGGCGAAGGGCGCGTAGCCCTGGAGCATGCTCGCGAGCGGATTGCTGATCAGCCACGCGGCGATCGGCAGGGCCCAGGCCTTGGTCCCGCGGAGGAAAATGATGCTGCACAGGAACAGCGCGGGCAGCGGCTGGAAGTTCGGCATTTCATGCGAAAAGGCGGCCCCGAGGCAGCGGAAGGCGATCAAGAGTGCCAGCAGCACGAGGGCCGGAATCCAAGGACGTTGCATGCCTTTTCCCTGCCTGATCCGGGCGACTCGGGCGAGTCGAAAATGCGCAAGCTTGCCACCGGCGGGACCGCTATTGTCTGCTTGGCGTATGGATTGGGAGCCCCTCATCGAAGCCGCGTGGCAGGTTCGCGAGCGCGCCTATGCCCCTTACTCGAAGTTCCACGTGGGAGCCGCCCTGTTGGCGGAGGGGAAGATCATCCCGGGCTGCAACGTCGAGAACCTATCTTATGGGCTGACCAACTGTGCCGAGCGGGTGGCGGTGGGTGCTGCGGTCGCCGCCGGGTTGCGGGAGATCGAAGCGGTGGTCGTGGTGGCGGATACGGCGGTGCCGATCTCACCTTGCGGGGCGTGCCGGCAGGTGCTGGCGGAGTTCGGGGATCCGCTGATCTGCTTGGCCAGCCGGACGGAGCGGCTGGTGTTTCGCTTGTCCGAGCTGTTGCCGAGGGCGTCGGCGGGGATTTTGGATCGATAGGTCCCATGGGTCTTATGGGACCCATTTTCGGTTCCACGTGGAACATTTCCCTCGGCCTTGCCGCTGGCCGCTGCCCCGCGTAGTCTCACCGCCCTCGCATGTTCCGCTATCCCAAGCGCTACGACGTCCTCGTCATCGGTGCCGGCCACGCCGGTGTGGAAGCCGCCCTCGCCGCCGCCCGGCTAGGGGCGCAGGTCGCTGTGCTCACGCAGAACCTCGACACCATCGGCCAGATGTCCTGCAACCCGGCCATCGGCGGCTTGGCGAAGGGCCATATGGTTCGGGAGATCGACGCGCTCGGCGGGGCCATGGGGATGAACACCGATGCCACCGGCATCCAGTTCCGGATGCTCAATGCCTCGAAGGGTCCCTCGGTCCGTGCGCCGCGCGCCCAGTGCGACAAGAAGGCCTACCAATTCCGGATGAAGTGGGTGCTCGAGTCCACCGCGGGGATCGAGCTCCATCAGGGGAATGTTGCCGATATCCTTGTCGAGGGCGACCGCGTCACCGGCATCACCACGTCCCTCGGCATGGAGATTCAGGCTTCGTCGGTCGTCCTCTCCGCGGGCACCTTCATGCGCGGGCTGATGCACGTCGGGCTGCGGAACGAGAAGGGCGGCCGGATGGGTGATGCCACTTCCACCGTTTCGGATTCTCTTAAGCGGCTAGGGTTCCACGTGGAACGTTTTAAGACAGGCACCCCCTGCCGGTTGAATGCCCGGTCGCTCGATTTCACGAAGTGCGAGCCCCAGTATGGGGACACCCCGCCGCCGCTGTTCTCCTACCTCGCCGACACGATTTACCGGGAGCGCGATGACGTTTTCACCCTGAATCCTTGGGCGGAGTCGGCGTTCCACGTGGAACAAATGCCGTGCTGGGTGACCTACACCAACGCTGCCACCCACGACATCATCCGTAGCAATCTCGATCAGTCCCCCATGTATTGTGGGGTGATTGAGGGGGTGGGGCCGCGCTATTGCCCTTCCATCGAGGACAAGGTCGTGCGCTTTGCCGAGAAGGACCGCCACCAGGTCTTCCTGGAACCAGAGGGCCGCCACACGCACGAGTACTACGTTAATGGCGTGTCCACCTCGCTGCCCTACGAGGTGCAGCTCAACTTCCTCCGCACCATTCCCGGCCTGGAGAAGTGTGAGATCCTTCGCCCCGGTTACGCGGTGGAATACGACTACTGCCCGCCGACCCAGCTCCACCCGACGCTGGAGACGAAGCTCGTCGCGGGCCTCTACTTCGCTGGTCAGATCAATGGCACCTCCGGCTACGAGGAGGCTGCCGGTCAAGGCCTGCTCGCCGGGGCCAATGCCGCTCTCAAGGTGGCCGGGAAGCCGGACCTGATCCTCCGCCGCGATCAGGCCTACCTCGGCGTGATGATCGATGACCTCGTGACCAAGGGCTGTACCGAGCCCTACCGCATGTTCACCTCGCGGGCCGAATACCGCCTGCTCCTCCGCCAGGACAATGGCGACCTCCGCCTGACCCCGCTCGCCGCCGACATCGGCCTCGCCCACGGGGAACGCGTGAGCCGGATCCGCGAGAAGCAGGCCGAGCTGGAGCGCGCGCTCCGCTGGGCCCGGCAGGCCGTCCACGAGGGCGTGAAGATCGACCACTGGTTCCGCCGGGTCGAGAATACCGCCGAAATGCTACCCGACGACCTTCGCGGAGAGTTCCACGTGGAACTTTGGCCGATCATCGAGACCGAGCTGAAGTACGAAGGCCACCTCCAGCGCCAGCAGGTGCAGGTGGATCGCATGGCCCGCCACGAGGACAAGCGCATCCCCGCCGACCTCGACTACACGGCAATCCGCGGGCTGAAGAAGGAGGCGCAGGTCAATTTCGGCCGCATCCGCCCCGCCACCCTCGGCCAAGCCGGCCGCATCTCCGGCATCACCCCGGCCGACGTCGCGATCCTCGCGGTGTGGTTGGAAAAGGGCGGTCGGCGGGATGTTGCCAAGGCCACCGAGGCGGAGTCATGAATGGGGGTGGATGGATGTCCTCCCCGCGCCTAAACCCTTCTACCGGTCCCGGCTCTTCTGGGCTGGCGTGCCCGGGCTAGCCTTTCTCGTTTGGGCTTGGTTCGTTCCAAGAGTCGAATGGAGGCTGATATGGATCGGCCGCCTCTCGTCAACCGACTTCGTCTATGAGCCCGGGGTAGTGGGTATCATCCGGTCGACGATGAATCCCGATTATGGAGTCACCCACAGCAACGTGGGTTTCCAGCAAGGGATCCGGAGCATAGAGCCCAAGGATCGTGAATATTTCGCGTGGAGCCTGGCTTGGAGCACGGAAGCCCCCCACGATCCGCGGCTTCGACTCTCCCGTCTTACCATTCCCTTTTGGTTTATCGTCCCGCTCTACGTGGCGTGCTGGCTGAGCTGGGTTTGGGGGTGGCAGCGCCGGAACGCACGCCTTCTGAGAACCCCTGAAGCTCCGCCGCCATGATCCGCCCGTGGTATCGCTCGCGGCTGTTCTGGTTCGGGCTCTTCTGGCAGCTCTTCCTCGTCTGGGCGTGGGGCGATGCCGGGGCCTACCGGTCGGTCTTCTCCTGGGGCCAGGCCGACACGGCGATGTGGGTGGGCCAGGATGAAGGGAGCATTGTCGTCGGCAACCTCCGCTCCACGGAGTTCCACGTGGGAGATTTCCTCGGATGCTCGGATGGCTTGGAGCTGGAGAGGCGGCCCACTGTCACCGAGCGAGGGAGGCTGGTCTGGAAGCTACCGGCGGCCTTCCGCCATGAGCGGGAGAAGAGCAGCCTCGGCTTGAGCGGCACGCTGAAGTTCCAGAGCCGCCGGCTCCATGTGGCGTGGTGGGTGGTCGTTGGGATCTCCGTGGCGGCGTGGTCGGGCCTGATGGTCTGGTGGCAGTTTCGGCAGGCACGCGCGCTGAAACTAGCCACCACACCACTGCCATGATCCGCCCTTGGTACCGCTCGCTGGGGTTCTGGCTCGGGTTGCCGGGAGCCCTATTCCTGCTGTGGGGATGGTTCGCGAACCCGTTGCTCTATGGATCGCTGCGGATAACGCTTGGGGAGTATTGCCTGACTTTGTCCGACGATGGGCGGTCGGCAGAGATTGATTGGGAAATCTATGGGCAGGGTCGCCTGATGGCTCCTAGGGTGCATTTTCACCGATTCATCGCCGGCGGGACTTGGATCCTGTCGCAACCCGAGCAGCAGCTCTTTCCGTACAGGGTCCAAGAGTATTACTATCATCTCGGTACGCGATCGATCCCGGAGCTGAGAATTGCCTACTGGTTCCTGCTGCTGCTTTACCTGTCCGCGTGGACCGTTCTCTACGCGGGATGGCAACGCCGCCAGGCCCGCCTCTTGGAACTTCCCGCCCGCCGACCCGCCTTCCTGCGCTGGGATCGCGCTTGGATTCCGCTGCTCCTGTGGGCGGGTCTGATCTCCGTAGTCGCTGATTCGGTGGATCGCCGGACACGGGGATGGCTGGGCGGTGGGAAGTTCCACCTTGGCTGGTCCCACACGCGGGGCCTGCTCACGGCGACGCTCTTTCACGAGGTCTATGCGCCCGGGGGCGTGGACTTCCAGTGGGGGATGGTCCGCGAGGAGTGGTCTGGAGAACGGAGCTCGACCGCCGGATGGACTTCCCGACGCTGGCCCAAGGTGATCGGCGGCGGCCAGGCGTTCCCGTACTGGTGGGAGCTGAGGTTTCCCACGATCCCCTTGGTTCAGATCTTTCCCATGCTCTGGCTGGCAGGGACATGCTGGCGATGGCACCGCCGCAAAGTCCGGACTGTGAAACTTCCAGTCACTTCTTCCGCGCCGCCGTCATGAATCGAGCTTCGGCCATGGGCGCTAATCGCTGGTAATTAGGCCAACAATATTGACAATTTCACCAAAGGCGCGAAACCGCCGCGCCATTCTTCCTCCATGATCCGCCCTTGGTATCGATCCCGGCTGTTCTGGCTCGGGGTTCCCGGCTTCTTCTTTTTCCTGTGGGCGTGGGGGAAGGCGAACACGACGAAGGTCGTGACTTATCTGGGACCGGGCTGTGGTTGGGCGGCTTCAGGCTACGGGAAATTCCTGTGGTTTGCCGTGGAAACGACCGGAGACGAGCTGGTCGCACTGGACCTCCGGGAAGGAGAGGCCTCAGAGGTGTCCGACGAGCTCGAGTACTATAACTCATCCTTCCCTTCGTTCGCCGTGCCACGTTTCCACACTTCGGTTTCGTCGCATCCTTCCCCCGCGCCCCCGTGGTTTCCTCCACCGCGCTGGCAGGCAGAGCGGCTTGATAACGGCTCCAGCTACTGGTTTCTCTCTCTTCCTTACTGGCTGTTGATCGCAGGCTACACGGGCATCTGGCTCGTGGGGCTGGGCGGGTGGCAGCGACGGAAGGCGCACCTGGTGGAGCCTTCAGCGACCCCTCCGCCATGATCCGCGGGCACCCGCGGACCGCCGCAGCGTTGCCAAAGCGCCGCCATCAAGCCCATGGTAACGGGGGATGGGAATGGCTGAATCTCCGGCGTCGACGCCCTTTTATCGCTCGCGCGGGTTTTGGTGCGGGGTGGTGGGGCTGCTGCTGCTGCTCGCCGGCTGGTGGCATTCTTTTGCTAGTGGCCGGGGCCGGACGTGGAGCTGGACCCAGTCCAGCGGGCGGACCTTTTATGCGTCCCACGGGGCCGGCGTGTTGACTCTCGGGGTGACGGAGTGGACGACCAGTCCTCGCCTTCGGATCCACACGCGACCCGGATTCCGGCAGTCGTTCTGGGGGATCTCGAACCAGCAGTCCGGCCGGTGGTATTTTCCCTTGGGAATGAAGTTCCAGCCGTTCTCGATACACGTCCGGCATTGGTGGTTCGTGGCGGTCTATCTGGCGGTGTGGCTGCCGTGGTGGTGGGCTCGCCATGGCCGGCGGCGGCCGCGGCCGCCACGGTTTCCCGGGTCGGTGCGGCCGTGGTTTCGCTCGCCGTTTTTGTGGGGAGGCATTCCGGGAGCAGTGCTTCTCATGGTGGCGTGGGTCGACTCCACGGGGCACCGCTCTTACGTGGGATGGGGTTGGACCACGCCGGGCGGGCGCTTCATCGGTGCCGGTGCCGAGTCGGCGGCGGGGCAAGTCGCCGGGTGGGTGGGGCGGCCGTATCGCGAGAGCACGGGTATCCAAAGCTTCCGGCAAAGGTGGGTGGCGGGGAAACCACCGGCGACCGCGGTCCCGGCGCGGGAGAAGGGGAAGCAACGTTTTCGGTTCAGCTACCTTTCGGTGACGGCGGCTTACGGGGTCGTGTGGCTCGGGCTGTTTGCGGGAGCGGAGGCGTGGTCCCGGAGGCGTGCGAGACGGGAGCTGAATGTTGTGAATGCGGGGCTTGATGAAGGTCTTCCGGCGGGAGGGGAAGATCGCTAGAGAGTGAGATCGTCGGTGCCGCTGGGAGAGCGGGCCGCTGGCCCGCCGAACGGTCCCTGACGGCATTCCTCTTCATTCGGAATCCGCGCGGATCACCTCAAATCTCCACTGACCTCCTCCTATCGATGTCCGCCTGCAAGCGAACGGCGGATTCGGCAGCGAGGACTTTGAGAGGCAGCGATGTCCAAGGACCATTCTGCGGGCCAGCGGCTCCGCGATCCCAGCGGGCCGCGGCTACCAGGGCAACCTCACCGGCTTGCCCTCGGGCATCTGGACGAGCGCCAGGCATTGGCGGCAGGTGATGAGCAGGGCGTCATCGCTTTCGCGGCGGACTTCGAAGGCGCACCAGAAGCGGGCGCGTTGGACTTCATCGAGGCGGCCGTGGATGAGCAGGGCATCGCCGAGGGTGGCGGGGCGGCGGTAGTCGATCTCGGTGCGGACGACGACGGGGTAGAGCTTGGTGTCCGCCATGCCGCGGAGGTCCATGCCCATGAGCCCTGCGAGCTTGGTGCGGCAGGTCTCGATCATGCGCAGGTAGGCGAGATTGTGGACCACGCCGCCGATGTCGGTATCGAAGAACATGACTTCCTCGCGGGTGCTGTGGCGGAGGTCGGCGGGCAAGGGCATGGGGGGAGGAAGAATCAGCAATCACCAATCATCAATCCTCCAATCACCAATCAGAGTGCCTGAAGAGAGGAGGCTATCGCCAAAGATGGAGCGGGTGATGAGGGCGAGCGATCCGTTCCGCATAGGCGCGCCGCATTTGCCGCGAGGCCGTCATTCTTCCAAACACTTCGATTGGTGATTGGAAGATTGGTGATTGCCGATTGGGCCCTTCTCGCCGCAATTCTCCCTCGCGGCGACACGTATCGGGCGGTTAGTATGAGTGCCATGCGATGCTTCTCGCGGGGATTTTTGATGGGGGGTGCCTTGTTGCTGCCGGCGATGGCGGCTTTCGTGCCGCCTGCGGAGGGGCCGGTGCCGTTTCGCCGGGATAAGCTGCCGGTGGACGTGGACACGATGACCGCGCTGTCGCGGCAGGTGATCGTTCTGGCTGCCGCGGAGGACGGCGAAGGGGCTGGGGAACGCCGGGCCGTGGCGCAGATGGCGGCGCTGGCCCTGGCGCTCGACCCGGCGAACCGGCAGGCGCGGGACCTGATCGCGGCGGCGGCCAAAGGCGAGAAGCCGGGGACGTCGGATGAAAAGGAACTTGAGCGGGCGCGCAATCGCGCGTGGCAGACGCTTTCCTGGCTGGAAATGCCGGAAGCCGGCACGGACGCGAACGCGCTCGCGGCTTGTCTCGGTGACGTGCTGGCGGTGGCGGATCCACGGCACCCCAAGGCGAAGGAGCACTCCGGCGAGAAAGGGGCTTGGAAAGACTGGGTGGCGGCAAAGGAGGCCTTTCAGACCAAGGAAGCGGTGAAACCGGTGGAACCGGACCCGGAATCGGGAGACGGCGGCGAGAAGCCCGTGAAGCCGGCGGAGACACTGGCCCTAGCCGACCTCGAGCTGGCGATGCCGCTGTGGGTCCAGAATGTCGAGACCGGCGAGGAATCGCTGCAGGCGGTGAAAGTGACCTTTCACGGCGAACTCTCCGGCAAGGGGAAGACGGAGTTCATGGTGGCGGGGGAAGGCGTGTCGGAGCGCCTTGCGAAACCCTTTCGCGCGCTGGAGACAGCCATGACGGCACGCCACGGGAGCTTGCCCAGCGGGCTGACGGTGTCGCTGGGATTTGGCAAGGCCACCTACTCGCTGCCGCGCAATGGCAATGCACTGACCGGCACCACGGCGCTGCTGCTGGAGGGCGCGCTGACGGGCAAGGTGCCGACGGCGATCACGCTGGCGCAGGTGGGAGAGGGCGGGAAGCTGGAGCTGCCGCCGAAATTCTGGAAGTCATTGAAGGCCTTGGCGGCGATGCCGGGCGGCGGGCGGGTGATCCTGCCGGAACAAGCGGCGGAATTCCTGCCGTCGCTGCTGACCATGGACCAGGCGGCGTTTTTCATGAAGCGGGAGATCCTGCTGGCCAGCACGGTGGATGAGCTGTGCGACTTGGCCGCCGCCACTCCGGAAGGGGCGGCGGGGGATGCGATGAAGAGATTCAGCGAAATCCGCAAGGTGGGTGAGGGGAAGGCGCTCGGCACCTTCGCGGCGCACCCGGCCACCCAGCAGCGGCTGAAGGAGCTGACCGATGTGATGCCGAAGCACGCTTCGGCGCGGATGCTGGCCTTGCAGGGATCCGGCGCCCGGGCGCGCTTCCTGCCGCGCCAAGTGCTCGCGCGAGAGATCCGCACCGCGCTGGAGCCAGCCGCCATGTTGGCGAATCTCCAGATAAAAAACGGTGACGACGAAGCGGACCACGGTCTCGACAAGGCCCATGAGACGAGCCGCACGATGCTGGATGCGCTGTCGGGCTACATCGACATTCGCGACCGCGACCTCCACAAGGCGGCGCTGGAGGTCACCGATAGTCTGCGCACGTTGTCGCGTTTGATTTCCAAGGAGGAGGACAACTTCGGGAACGTCACTCCCAAGAAAATGCAGGCCGTCAAGACCGCGCGCGACGGCTATCAGAAGGCCATCCGCGATCTCACCACCGCCGCGGGCGATGAGGCGGACTACCCGCTGCCGAAGGCCGGTGGGGACGACAATTGATCCCGGCGACCCTCTAACCGGGGGGCGGTGGCGGCGGGATTTCCTTGCTTTGGCGGTCCTTCCGCGTCCTGTATCACCCACACCCTCACCCCCTTACATCCCATGCAGCAAGGCATTCGTCGCCTGGTGGCATTAGCGGCCGTGTTCGCGGTCGCATTTGGCGCCGTGTATCTCATTCGCAACGGCCCCCAGGGCTTCACCCGGCTGTGGACCGGAGGCAAGGCGGACGACAACCCGGAATTCCGCCCGGAGCGCTACACCCTTTCCGACCGCGCCCCGCTGGAATTGGGGGACGTGGAACTACTCGCGCGCCTCGACGCGGAGTATACCAAGCTGACCCAGGCCGTCGTATCCTCGGTGGTGAGCATCGATACCACTGGCACGCGGGAGCGGCGGTTGTTCGATGGCTATGGCCGGATGCGCTTCCAGTCCGTGCCGACCCAGGGGCAAGGCTCCGGCGTGATCGTCAGCCATGAGGGTCACGTGGTGACGAACTACCACGTCATCGCCGATCAGGAGAGAATCCAGGTGACCCTGCCGATGGAGGGCGGAAAGCCGGGCAAGTCGTTCCCTGCCACCTTGATTGGTGAGGACCGGCTTCTCGACATCGCGGTGCTCAAGATCGAGGGCGACGGCTCGAAATTCCAGCCACTGAAATTCGGCGACTCCAGCCAGGTGCGGCCGGGGCAGAATGTCTTCGCGATCGGGAATCCCTTCGGCCTCGGCGAGACGATCACGCGGGGAATCATTTCCGCCGTGGAGCGCTCCCTGTCCGACACGCAGCGCGATCTCTTCCAGACGGACGCGGCGATCAACCCGGGCAACTCCGGCGGGCCGCTAGTGAACTTGCAGGGCGAGATCATCGGCATCAATTCGGCGATCTTCACGCCGGACCGCGACAAGCCGGGTTTCCAAGGGGTGGGCTTTTCCATCCCGTCGAATGACGTGAAGGACACGCTGCACTCGATCCTGGAGCGCGGCCGGCCGGTGCGCGGCTATCTCGGCGTACGGATGCTGGAGGGCGGCGTGGTGGTGGCGGTCGGGCCCGAGTCGCCGGCCGAGAAGGCGGGGCTGAAGGAGAACGACGTGATCCTTGCCTTCGACGGCAAACAGATCCGCGATACCACGCAGCTCATCAATCTGGTCCAGCGCACCCGCGTGGGGCAAAAGGTGCCGCTGCGGATCTGGCGCTCCGGCAGCGAGCTGACGCTGGAGGCGACCATTACCGAGAGCCAGACCGAGACGGTGGAGATGCCGTCGATCACCCAGGGCAAGATCCGCGACCCCGGGGAAATTCTCGCGGCGATCGGCCTCGATGTCCGCGACCTGACGCCGCAGGAGCGCTTGCGCGGGTTCAGTGGCGTGGTGGCCGCCCGCATCCGCCCGGAGGGCTTGGCAGGAAACCGCATCCGCTCCGGCGATCTGATCTTCGGGGTGAATGAGAGCCGCATTTCGAACTCGATGGAGTTCTACCAGTTCCTTGCAGCCTCCGTCGCCGTGCAGGCGACCACCGTGCACCTTTTCCGGAGCGGGCAGCACATGACGGCGAACTTGCCGGTGCTCCCGCGCAAGGAAGAGAAAGAAGAGACGCCGGATGACCCCGAGCGTTGATCCGGGGATAAAGCGGTTGTCGACCGGACGTTGAAGGGGCATCCCTTTCCTTGCGCCACTCCGGCGCTCCGCCATGCAAGAATCCCGCTTTCCGCTCGCCTTCCTCGCCGGGGCCATCGCCCTGGCCGCCGCCGTGGGTGCCCTCTACGTCTACCGCGGAAAATCCGTACCCGCACCGCCGCCGCAAGCGCCGGTGGTGGTGGAAGAAAAGAAGCCGGCCCCCACGCCGGAGACCATCCCGGCGAATCAAAAGGAGTCGGTGGTCGATGGCCCGGTGGATCCGGAAGCCGCGCTGGCGAATGCGGGGGTGGGACTGGCCGTGGTGAACCCGGCGGAGTTGCTTGGTCAGATCGGCACCGCGCTGGAATCCGGCGACTTTGAGAAGCTGGGGCAGTTGATCGGCAAGCAGGCACTGGACGATGGCACGCGCAAGCGGCTGGCCCAGCTCGCGACCCAGGCACCGAAGCTGCGCAAGCCGAATGCGGTGCAGGAAGTCGGCGAACTCGAGCTCAACCGCCGCGCCCGCTGGGCGCTGTGGCTGGATGGCGTGGAAGCCGGCCGCGACCGGATTTTCTTCGACCTCCAGCAGGAGGCCGGCAAGTGGTCGGTCCAATCGCTGGTGCTGCCGCCCGGTCCCGGCGAGCCGGTGCCAAAGGCGGTGCTGGTCGACGCTCTCGGCATTGTCGATGCCTTCCTGCAGGCGACGCTGCACCAGCAGTTCGAGCTGGCGAAAGAGTTCGTCGATTCCACCACCGTCTCGGACGCGAAGATCGCGGGGCTTTGCATTCTCTTCGAAGACGGCAACTACAAGCTGCGGCCGGACAAGCCGCTGCGCGCGATGTTCCAGCGGCCGGATACCTGCGGCTACATCGCCCGCGTGGTGGCCGCGGATGGCACCGATGCGGCGGAGTTTTCCATGGTCCTGCGCCAGCCGGAGAAAGACGGCCACTGGCGCGTCACCGACATCAACCTGGACCAACTGCTGGCCGATTACGCCAAGCGAGTGGCGGGTGGCGATGTCTACTACACGCCGCTGGTAAAGAACCCGAAGGGCGGCGACACGCTAGTACTCTATTTCGACTTCGATGAAGACACGCTCGCGCCGCGCACGCAGCGACAGCTCGATATCGTGGCGCAGATTCTCAAGACGGATCCCGACAAGCAGCTCACCCTTTCCGGTCACACCGACGCGCTCGGCACGGAGCCTTACAATGAAAAGCTCTCCCTCCGTCGCGCGAATTTCGTGAAGGAGTATCTGGTGAAGACCGGCGTCGCGGAAAACCAGGTCATCACCTTGGCCAAGGGCCAGTCGCAGCCGCGCCGGCCGAACTTCACCGAGAGCGGCGAGGACAATCCCGATGGCCGCCGCGTCAACCGCCGCGCCGAGATCTATCTCGACTTCGACTGATGGTCGCGCGCTCGCATCTGGTCTTCCTGTGCACTGCGGCCGGCATGCTCGGCATCGCGATGTGGCAGGATCGCCCGCCGGTGGTGCCACCGATCGAGGCACTCACTGGCTTTCAGGATGCCGATGCGCCGCTGCTACTTCCTTCCGATGGTCAACCGCGCTTCCGGCTGCATCAGTTCTCCGCTTGGCAGCTCGTGGAGATCCCGGCTGCCACCCGCTTTGAAAGCCCGCTGGGTTCCGAGCATGGAGCCCTGACTTGCAACGACCAGAAGTTCTGGGAGCTGAATGCCGAGCGCGGCGGTCATCACACCGGCGATGATTTGAATGGCATCGGCGGAGGGAACAGCGACCTGGGCGATCCCGTTTTTGCGACGGCCGATGGGCTGGTTTCATTCGTCGGCGAGCCGTCGCCGGGTTCGGGAAAGACGATCATCGTGGCGCACCGCGACCGCGAGGGCCGCTTGCTTGAGTCGATGTATGCCCACCTCGATCGCATCGACGTGGTCGCCGGTGCGTTGGTCGCCCGTGGCGCGAAAATCGGCACCGTCGGCACCGCGAACGGCTACTATCCGGCGCACCTGCATTTCGAGATGCGGCGCGGCGATGGCATCGACGTTGGGTCAGGCTACAGCATGCTTCCGCTCAATCGCCTCGACCCCGCGAAGACCATCGCGGAACTCGCGGGGAGTGCCCCGGACGAGCTTTCGCCTTCGCCCTTGGCGGCCGCGCTCAAGTAAGGGGCGGCGAGGGGAAAGAAAAAGAGTGCTGCCAGGGAACCGCGGCAAACCCGGACAAACTACCGTTGCTCCGATCAAGGCCTGGCGGGATTCGCCTGCCGAACCTCCACGGCCCCTGACAGCAGGCGGAGGAAACAGCGCCGGCCCGCCTGTGGCAAGCGGTTTGACACGGACGCGCGACATGACCATCAATCTGACCATGAGGAGGAGGGTGAACATCACCGGCCTGAAGTCCCGGCTGTCCGAATTTGTCGGGATGGCCGAGGCAGGGGAGGAAGTTCTGATCTGCCGCGGCAACCTCCCCGTGGCGCGGCTTGTGCCTTTTGCGGCTCCGGCCGGAACGCCTCGCAAGCTCTCCGAGATTCGCGGGTGGCTGGACGATGGAGACGATTTTCAGCGCCGACTTGAAGCTCGTCGGGCTCGTGTTGCGGGGGATGGCAGCTGCTCGTCGTGAGTAATCACTCCTTGCCCGAGCCACTCGATACCGCATAGCGTTTTAAAGATGGATCAACTTTGCTTTGTCAGCGGTCTGGGGGGCCAGGAACTGGCTGTAATCTGTTTCCTCTTGTTTCCTCTGATTCTCTCACTGGTGGCCTTGATCCAGTGTCTGTCGGCCAATTTCCCGCAAGGAAGCGAGAAGATCGTTTGGGTAATCGTTCTGCTGGCCCTTCCTATTCTCGGTCCGATCCTCTGGTGGACTATTGGGACCAAGAAGACTTTGAAGTGATTCACACCAGAAGCATGCAATCGCCGTAGCTGTAGAAGCGGTAGCGCTCCCGCACCGCTTCGCGGTAGGCCTCTATCACCAGCTCGCGGCCGGCGAAGGCGCTCACCAGCATGATCAGCGTGCTCTCCGGCAGGTGGAAATTCGTCAGCAGCCCGCCGATCACGCGGAACTCGTAGGGCGGATAGATGAAGATGTCGGTCGCGCCCCGCTGCTCTTCGTCAACCAGGCGTGTCGTCGTGCCCGACTTTCCGAGATGCTCCAGCACCCGTGTTGCCGTGGTGCCGACGGCGACTACCCGTTCGGCCTCGTTCACCCGCCGGGCGGTTTCCTGTGAAAGCAAGTAGCGCTCCGAGTGCATCTCGTGCTCTTCCGGCGTGTCCACTTGCACCGGGCGGAACGTGCCGACGCCGACGTGCAGTGTGAGGAAGGCATGCGGCAGCTTCTCTAACATCTCCGGCGTGAAGTGCAGCCCCGCGGTCGGCGCGGCGATGGCGCCTTCCTCGCGGGCGAAGACCGTCTGATAGCGCTCGCGATCCACCATCTCGTCATCGCGACCCATGTAATGCGGCAGCGCGAGATGACCATGGCGGTCGAGGTCCACCGGTACTTCCCAGCGGATCAGCCGGTCGCCATTGTCGAATACTTCTACTACGGTTCCAGTAGTTCCGCCGACGATCACCGGCTTGCCGATGCGCATCTTCTTCCCCGGCCGCACCAGGCACCGCCACTCCAGCGGCGAGAGGCGGTCCAGGCAAAGCAGCTCGATCTTGCCATCGTCCGAGAACACCCGCGCCGGGATCACCTTGGTGTCGTTCAGCACCAGCAAGTCGTCCGGCCGCAGGTATTCCGGAAAGTCGCGGAACATCCGGTGCTCGATCTTCCCCGAGTCACGGTGCACCACCATCATCCGGGACGCTGCGCGTTCCTCCAGCGGCCGCGAGGCGATCAGCTCCGGCGGCAGGTCGTAGTGGAAGTCGCTCGTCCGCAAACCCATGCCCCGGCTGTAGCGGTGACGACGGCCGTCGGCAAGAGTTGCGGAGATTGACCGGTCATGGCCGTTCCCTAGATTGAAAACATGAGGATGCTTCCATGGATCGCCGTTGTCGCCTGTACTGGCATCAGTCCGCTATCGGCCGGCAGCGCGGCCTTTTTGCCGGATGGCCGGATTTTGTATGCGGAGGACGCAGTTCTTCAAATCGTGACGCCGGGATCCGAGGCACCCGCGACGTTGCTGACCTATCCCGAAGGCTTTGCCCCGACGAATGCCTCGGTGGCGAGAGCCGGGGAGGAAATCATCGTGGCCGGAGAAGAGGGCGCGATGGCGTGGAAGCCGGGTGCGCCGACGGAGCAGGCATGGCGGAAGGTATGGACGCCGCCTGAGGGAGAATCGCTGGAGGACGTCGCCGTGGATCCGAAGTCCGGGATGGCGGTTTTTGTTACCTCGACCGAGGAAGGTACCGCATCGTGGTGGGCCATGGCGAGTAGGGAAGGGAAACCGGGGAAGGTATACAACCGCCGTGCCAACGGAGCGGAGAACCCGGTCTTCGATGCCGCGGGAAACCTCTACTTCACGCTCCATGGGGATGTCTGGAAAGGCGGAGTCGAAGTAGGCGACTCGGAGGAGGTTCCCTTTGTCCTGACGGGTACCCGGATCTGGCCTTTGGCCGAACTCGAGACAGGGCCCGGAAACAGCTCGGGCACGGGAGCGAATGGCATCTTGCCCCTGAAGGATCACTTGGTCGTCGAGCGCAGCCGCTTGGGAGGCAGCGGCTGGGGACAAATCGTGCGGGTTCCCAATGCGGATGCATTCGAAGCCGGTTCGCCGCTCAAGTGGGACGAACTTGAGGAATCCTCGTCGCGATGCCATGTGGCGTTGTCGCCGGATGGTGGCCGCGCGTTGATTTACATCCGCGACGCGGCACGGTGGTTCGAAGTCGATCCGGCGAAGGGCGAGATCACGCCGTTGCCAAAGTCAGTGCCGCCCAAAGGGGAGTAGCCTCGCATCGCCCCACACCCGCACCAGCGTCCGCTTGCCAATGCCGTCGCCGCGCTCGGTGGCAAGTAGCAGGCGCGTGCCGTCTTTCTCCACGTCCCAGGCATCGCTTTCTCCGCCCGCTTTCCAGCCCGCGGTGAGCAGCTGCTGGAGGAAGTCGTCGCGCGTTTCTCCATCCGGCGACCAGATCGGGAATTCCGTGTCCGGCCGGGGAGCGGGGCGGTGATGATTCGTGGAGCGGCCCGTCCAGTGCTGGCAGCGGTACCACGAGCGCAGCCGCGGTTGCAGCCACTCCAGCAGGTTGAGCCGCTGGTGACTGATGAAATCGTCGAAGCGGGCATCGAGCGGGCGCAGCGGTTGCATGCGATCGGTCACGCCCTGGTAGCCGGCCTGTCCCATGCGACCGAAGTAGATGATCGAGCCTTCGACGGCGCGCACGGGTCCGCCGGAGTAAACAAAGCCGTCCCACTTCGCATCGCCGGCCGCGGTGAAGCGCTGCGGGTGCTTCGCGATGAGCAGGGCTTCCGCCTTGCCGTAGCCGATCTGCTGGCGGAGGAAGCCGCGCAGTGAAGGCCTGCGGTGGTGCCAGACGAAGGCGGTCGGCGCGAATCCGAGACGGTAGCCCTTGTCGCGCAGTCGCCAGCAGAAGTCCACGTCGTCACCGGCGGTGGTGAATTGCGGATCGAAGCCGCCGATGTCGAAGTACGCCGTCCGTAGTACTGAAATATTGCACCCGGGCAGGTGCTCGGCCTCGGCATCGTCGAGCATCACGTGGCTCGGGGCACCGGACGCGGCGGTGACGATCGCTTCGGCGTCCGTCTGCGGGCGTGGCGGGAGATTCGGGCCGCCGGCAGCATCCCAGCCCTTGGCAAAGGCGCCGGCCAGGCCGGCCAGCCAGCCTTCGTCCGCCTCGCAGTCGTCATCGGTGTAGGCGAGGATTTCTCCCGTGGCGGCCTCGGCACCTGCATTGCGAGCGGCGCTCAGGCCGCCGGGCTCCAGCGTCAGCAAGCGCACCTTGGGGAAACGGGCGGCGACGAGCTCCGTTGTGCCATCGGTCGACCCGTCATCCACGACGATGATCTCGTGCGCCGGCAAGGTCTGCTTCTCCAAGGCCGCCACGCAAGCAGCGATCCGCGAGGCGCCATTGCGGGTACAGACAATGACCGAGAATCTGCCATCTACCATCTGCCATCCATGATCTCTCCACGCTCCCCGCACCGCGGCGAGCGCCGGCTTCTCGCGGCTCTCGCGGTCGATCAGGCCGAAGTCCCAATCGAGCACCTCGATGCCCGCATTCCACCAGCGGTCGCTCCAGGCATAGACCGTCATGCCGGCCATGCCTTCCTCGCGGGCGATGCGGATGGCCCAGGCGAGAATCTCGGCCTGCTTCGCTGTGCCATTGCGCTGCGAATCGAGCCCGAACTCCGAGATCAGCACCGGTCGGTCGCCGGCGATGTGGTGCAGCCGCCGCAGGTAGCTGCGGAAGGCGGTCTCGCTCTCGAGATAGACGTTGAAGGCGGTGAAGTCGGCATTCTCCGGTTCGAGGTACTCGGTGCTCGGGTAGTTGCCGTAGCACCATAGCAGGTCCGGCCGGAGCTCCTTCCCGAGCGCGATCAGTCCTTCGAGCGCCTGGCGGACTTGCACCGGCCCCATCCAGCGGACGAGGTCGGCGGGCACCTCATTGGCGACGAATACCCCGGCCAGCGCGCGATGGCCTTCCAAGGCGCGCAGGCTTTCCGCCAGCGAGACCTGGGCGGCGGAAAGGACGCGATCGTCCTTGAGGAAATCGACTGCCTGCGGCCAGCGCAGGCCGCCGAAGACGCGAAGGCCGTGCGCCAGGGCGGCATCCAGCAAGCGCCGGTCCGGCATTTCGTAGAGCCGCAGGGCATTGAATCCGGCCGCGACGATCCTTTCGAAATCGGCCGCGAAGTCGTCCGGCCAGCCGCCGGGGAACGGACCGTAGGTCACCGCCCGGACGTCGAAGCGCCTTCCCCCGGACCGGAAGAATTTGCCATCAACACTCAGCGGCTCCATCGGGGGCAAACCCTAGGGAGCGGTCTGGAACTTCCAAGCCCCAACCATGCCCGAGGGCACGCGGCCGCCATGAAACGAAAAAGGCCGCCCGGAATCCCGGACGGCCTTTTTGGAAAAGATCGGCTCAAGCTCCGGCGCTGACCATGCGGCCGCGGCGGATCTCGGAGAGGTGCTGGAGCATCTCGCGGGTCTCCTTGCTCCAGCGGCGCAGCGCATTGCGGGAGAGGTCCACGCGGTCGGCCATCGCCTTTTCAAGCTCGTGGTAGTTGGCGCTCAGACGCTCGATCAGGGCGTTCATGGCCTCGAGGGCCTTGTCGCGAAGCGGGTGGTCGCCCTCGGCTTGCAGGCGCTCCAGCTCCTGGTTCGCGCGGCGGCGGGCTTCGGCCATCTCGGCGAGCAGCACCTTTGTGGCGGGCACGCGGCGAAGCTCGCTGGTCAGGCCGATTTTCGAGAGTCCCCAGATCGCCCACTTGGTGGGGTCGAAGTTCCACGGCTTCACGCCATTGCGGTAGTCGTGTTGGAACTCGTGGTGATAATTGTGGTAGCCCTCGCCGAAGGTGACGAGCGACATCACGAAGCTGTCACGGGCGCTGCAGCGGGTGGAATAAGGCTGGCGGCCGATGGTGTGGCAGAGCGAATTGATGAAGAAGGTGCACTGCTGGACGCAGAAGACGCGCAGCACGCCGACGATCAGGAAGCCGGCGAGGGCTCCGATGGCTCCACCGGCAAAGAAGTAACCGATCACGGCGGGAAGCAGGAGACCGACGACCAGGGCGATCAGCTTGTCCCAGCGGTGCTGCCACATGACCAGCTTGTCCTTGCGGAGGTCATTGACGTTATCGAGCGGCGGCTCGGGCAGGGTCTTGAAGAGGATCCAGCCGACGTGGGCCCAGAAGAAGCCCTTAGAGATGTCGTATGGATCGTCGTCGTGGTCGGTGTGCTTGTGGTGGCGGCGGTGGTCGGAGCACCAGTTCAGCGCCGAGTTTTCAAAGGCACAGGCACCGAAGACCAGGGTGAAGAGTTTCACCGGCCACTTGGCCTTGAACGAGAGGTGCGAGAACAAGCGGTGGTAGCCGAGCGTGATGCTCATGCCAGTCGCGATGCAGTAGAAGGCAAAGAGGCTCCACAGGAGAGGCCCGCCATCGTAGTGCCACAGGAAGATGGGCGCCGCGACAATCGCAAGCAGGGTGATAGTGCCGAGGAACCCGGTGTTGATCCAATCAACACGCCCGGAGGGAATGCTCAATTTCATGAAGTTCTATGCCCGTAGGGGCGAGGACCGATAGCCCACTTTTCAGGCCCGGTCAATGTCGCAACAGGTACTTTTGCCCGATTGCTTGGAATCTCAAAGGATTCTTTTTGAAATTCTAAGCTTGTGATTTGCCCTTAAGTGGTCAGCATAACCCCGCGCTCGCCACCTGGCAGATTCAAGGCATGGAGGGTCATCAGACGGGTGGTTGCATTCGGTGGTGATCTGAAACCCGGTTCGTCGGGGACAGTCGAAGAGAAGTAGGATTTCGGGCCAATTGACTAGCAATGAGTAAGATGTATGTGGGGAACCTCCCCTTTTCCGCCAGCGAAGATGACCTGCGCGAAGCCTTCGGCCAATTCGGTGAAGTGACTGATGTCGCCTTGATGATGGACCGTGAAACCGGCCGCCCGCGCGGCTTTGCCTTCATTACGATGGGCAGCAAGGAAGCAATGGATGCCGCGATCAAGGGCCTGGATGGCCAAGACCTCGGCGGCCGCAATCTGACCGTGAATGAAGCCCGCCCGCGCGAAGAGCGCTCTGGTGGCGGTGGTGGCTACGGCGGCGGCGGTGGCGAACGTCGCGGTGGCGGCGGCGGTGGTGGCTACGGCGAACGCCGTGGTGGTGGCGGCGGCGGTGGCGGCAAGGGCGGCTACGGCGGCGGCGGTGGTGGCGGTGGTGGCAAGGGCGGCTACGGTGGTGGCGGCGGCGGCGGTGGCCGTCGCTGGTAATACCCAGCCCCGGCAACACCCGGATTTTTTCCCAAGGCGGACCTCCTCGCGGAGGCCCGCCTTTTTCGTTAAGAGAGCGGTGGCATTCTTCATGGCCGCGATGACCTCCAGATTGAATGGAACGAAAGGTGGAGTGACGGAATCGAATCGATCGGCAAGTTTGACAGCCCGCCAGCCTACCGCTACCCCTGTGCCCGAACCTATGGAGAAGTTTCGCATGCCTGCCGCCATTGACGACATTGCTGTCGTCTGCGGGGACATGTCGTGATGGATCGGAAATAACGCGATCGCCGCCTGTCCCCGCCCGCTTGGCTCCCGCCAGCGGGCTTTTTGTTTCTCCACGCTCAAGCCTTTTCCGATTCTCCATGACCCCGTCTCTGCTCCTTGCCGAAAGCCGCACCACCATCCGGCTGGCGATCCCGCTCATCATCGGCCACCTCGGCCAGATGCTCATCGGCCTTTCCGATACGCTGATGCTCGGGTGGCTCGGCGTCACCCAGCTCGCCGCCTCGTCCTTCGCGAACACGATCATTTACCTGCCGATGATGCTCGGCATCGGCATGTCGATGGCCGTGTCGATCCGCGTCTCGCAGGCCCGTGGCGCGAATGAACCCGCCGCCGCCCGCGCGGCCTTGCGTCACGGCATCTATATCACCTTTGGCCTCGGCCTGTTCACGGTCGCGCTGGCCTTCGCGCTGCTGCCCTTCCTGCATCTCTTCAAGCAGGACCCGCGGGTGGTGGCCATCGCGCCGACCTTCTTCGTGCTGATCGCGGTTTCGATGATCCCGGCGATGGTCTCGATGGCGGTGAAGAATCACGCCGATGCGATGAACCGTCCCTGGCCGGTCTTCTGGATCTCGCTGGGCGCGGTGTTCCTCGATATCTTCCTGAACTGGGTGATGATCTTCGGCAAGCTCGGGATGCCCGCCTTGGGCCTGGAGGGTGCCGCGATTTCCACGATCATCTCGCGCACCGCCTCGCTGGCTGGCATGATCTGGTGGTGCCTGCGCGACCCGGGCATCCGGGAATGGGTGCCACAGCGGTGGTTCCGCGCTCCGGACTGGGTTGCAGTGAAAAGCCTGCTCCGCACCGGCTTCCCCGCCAGCATGCAATTGCTCGCGGAAGTCAGCGCCTTCGTGATGGCCACCTTCATCATCGGCAATATGGGCCAGGCAGCGCTGGCCTCGCACCAGGTGGCGATCACTTGCGCGGCGACCATTTTCATGGTGCCGCTCGGGATCTCGATGGCTCTGACGGTACGCATCGGCGAGGCCTTCGGCGCGAAGAACTACGGCGTGATGCGCACCATCGTGACCAGCGGCTGGGCGATGGGCGTGGCCTTCACCGTGCTCAGCGCGACAAGCTTCGTGCTCTTCAACCGCGAGCTCGCCGGCGCTTTCATCAAGGGCGACCCATCCGGCGAGGTTCTCGAAGCGGCGGCCGCGCTGCTCATCGTGGCAGCCGCCTTCCAATTTTGCGATGCTATGCAGATCATCTCGGCAGGAGCGTTGCGCGGCTTGGACGATGTCCACACGCCCGCATGGATCGCCTTCTGGGCCTATTGGGTGGTCTCGATCCCACTCGGCTGGGTGCTCGCGCATCCGCTCAAATTCGGGGTCACCGGCATGTGGTGGGGCATCACCGCGGGGCTCACGATGACTGCGGTCCTGTTAGGCATACGGGTCTGGCGGAGAACCGCGGCGGGAGTCGTCCATTGACGCTGACTCCAAACAAGCTATCCTGCGGGTGTTGTGAGTCCGGAAAAAAAAGCAGCGACGCCGGTTTCCAAGCCGGTGCAGCCGATTCGCTTGAGGCCTTCCTCGAGCGACTACGCGAGCTTTGTGTGGATCACGGCACATGTGATGGAGACACCCGGCTTGGTGAGATCAAAAACCAAGCCAGATGTGCGCATGCTCTTGCTCGCGAACTTGGGATCCTGAAGCGCTCGGACGATCCGTGGGAGAGGCTGGATGTCTTTCGAGGTTCCGAGCATTTGGTCGAGCTGGACTCGATCAGCAAGCGGGCGGTCAAATTGACCATCCCTCCAGGCTTTGGCTTGATGCCCCTCCTGACATATCTTCCAGTCGTCGACCTTCGGTCGGAGAAACAAAGCTCACGGACCGCCGTCGAATTCTTTCCAGCAACGCCGATCGAATACCTCGAACGCTGGCAAGCAGCCAACGAGGTTTTCGGTGACGACGTCCGGCTCGCATCCGTCATCGAGTGGCCCGATGGCGGAATCTCCTTCTGTCTCACCCAGCCCCAATATCACGGCGCGCCTGCGGAACCCCGCGATATTGACGCCTTCTTTCTCAACAACGGCTGGACTCGTCTGAAAGACCCCTCGGGCCACGTTGTCTATTTCAACTACGCCTTGGGAATCATGGCAATCGATGCCGAGCGCAGAAACTGCTACCTCACCAATGGTGAACTCCAGCCCTTTGACGTGATCCTCTGCCGGCCGGACGAGGACATGGAGAGGTTCTTGGGGATCTACCCGTCATGAGTGATCATCACGGCGATAACAGCTTCAGCAACTCGGCCGCTGCCGGGGTGTCCTTGCTGCCTCGTCGTTTCATGAGTGCGATCACGCGGTGCAGGCCCTTGCCGGCAAAGGGACGTAGCACGATGCCGTCCAGCGCGCGGTTCCGGGTCGCGAGCTTGGGGATCACGGTGACGCCGAGGCCGGCGGCGACCATTGAGAGCGCGGTGCCGAGTTGGTCGCACTGGAGGCCGGGGTCGGGCTCGCGGATCTTGCACAGGCGCAGCGTGCGGTCGGAGAGACAGTGGCCGCCTTTCAGGTGGATCAGCTCGTTTGCCTTTAGGTCGGATGGAGTGGGAGCGGCTCTTCTCTCTGCGAGTGGATGATTGTTAGGAGCTGCAAGTAGCAGCGGTTCACGAAAGAGCTCGCGCACTTGTAGCGACCACTTCTGCCGGTCGTGCTCGGGCACGTCACTCAGCACGGCGAATTCGATGCGACCTTCCACGAGCTGCGCGATCAGCTCCTCGGTACGCGATTCGGAAATGGCGATGGTGATGCCCGGGAAGCGTTCCCGGAAAGGTCCCAGCCATTGCGGCAGGAGGTAGGGCGCGATCGTCGGGATGATCCCGAACGAGACCCTGCCATGGCGCAGCTCACGCCGGTCGGCGAAGGCGTCGCGCAGCTTGTCCCGCTCGGCCAGCAGCCGCTGGGCGTGCTCCAGGACCGTGCGACCGGCGAGGGTGGGCTCGACGCCGCGGGCGCGTCGGATCAGGAGCGCTTCACCGATCTCTTCTTCCAGCGCCTGGATCTGCTGGCTGATCGCTGGCTGGGAAAGATGGCGCTTCGCGGCGGCAGCGGTCAGCGAGCCGGATTCGATGACGCTGACGAGAAGCTCGAGCTGGCGAAGTTCCATCGAGCTATAAGAATTTCGAATAGGTCCGTTTTCAACCGGCGATTTCACAAATTGCTCGTAATTCGGCAGCATCAGTTCCGCAACCCGATTTCACGACCATGGCGAAACCCCAGATGACCACCACCGGTGGCAACCCGATTGCCGACAACCAGAACTCCCTGTCCGCCGGCCCGCGCGGCCCGCTGCTGCTCCAGGACTACCAGCTCATCGAAAAGCTCGCCCACCAGAATCGCGAGCGCATCCCGGAGCGCGTGGTGCATGCGAAGGGCTCCGGTGCCTTCGGCACGCTGACGATCACCCATGACATCACGAAATACACCAAGGCAGCCGTCTTCTCGCCGGGTAAGAAGACCGACATGCTGCTCCGCTTTTCCACGGTCGCCGGTGAACGCGGAGCCGCGGATGCCGAGCGCGACGTGCGCGGCTGGGCGCTGAAGTTTTACACCGAGGAAGGCAACTGGGATCTGGTCGGCAACAACACCCCGGTCTTCTTCGTCCGCGACCCGCTCAAGTTTCCCGACTTCATCCATACCCAGAAGCGCCACCCGCGCACCAACATGCGCAGCGCCACCGCGATGTGGGACTTCTGGTCGCTGTCGCCGGAGTCGCTGCACCAGGTCACCATCCTGATGTCCGACCGCGGCCTGCCGCTGAGCTATCGCCATACGAATGGCTACGGCTCGCACACCTACTCGCTCATCAATGCCGCCGGCGAACGCTTCTGGGTGAAGTTCCACTTCAAGACCCGCCAGGGCATCAAGACGATGACCAACCGCGAAGGCGAGCAGGTCATCGCGAAGGACCGCGAGTCCTCGCAGAAGGATCTCTACGAAGCGATCGAGCGCGGCGACTTCCCGCAGTGGGACATGCAGATCCAGATCATGGCGGAGGAAGACGCGGAGAAGTGCCCGTTCAATCCCTTCGATCTAACCAAGGTCTGGCCGCATGCCGACTACCCGGTGATCCCGGTGGGCGTGCTTGAGCTGAATCGAAATCCGGAGAACTACTTCCAGGAGATCGAGCAGTCGGCCTTCTCGCCGTCGAACATCGTCCCCGGCATCAGCTTCTCGCCGGACAAGATGTTGCAAGCCCGCATCTTCTCCTACGCGGATGCCCACCGTTATCGCGTCGGCACCTGGTATGAGGCGCTGCCGGTCAACCGCCCGAAGAGCGCGGTGAACCACTACCACCTCGATGGTTCGATGAATGCCGGCTACAGCACGTCATCGAGCGCCTACTATGAACCTAATAGTTTCAACGGCCCCGCGGAAGACGATCGCTTCGCCGAGCCGCCGCTGAAGATCTCGGGCGATGCCGACCGCTGGAACCACCGGGATGGCAATGACGACTACACGCAGCCGGGAAACCTCTTCCGCCTGATGAGTCCATCGCAGCAGCAGGCGCTCTTCAACAACATCTCCGAAGCGATGCAAGGCGTGCCGCAGGAAATCATCGATCGCCAGCTCGTCCATTTTGACAAGGCGGATCCCGCTTACGGGGCCGGTGTCCGCGCGGCGCTGAAGGCGCATGCCGGCGGGGTCACCAACAACATCTCCGTCCAGGAAGAACCGCAGGCCGAGCCGGCCGGCGTCTGAGAAAAAATCGCTCGCGATGGAGTCGGGCCGCAGCACCGGGGAGGGATCTGTAGCCGGGCTCCATCGCCAATCTTTAAAGCACGTCACCATGGTCACCGAATCCGAACAACAGCGCTATGCCGAGCTCCAGCAGATGGCGCTCGATGCCGCCCGCCAGGGCGACGCGGAAATGCTGCGCCCGATGCTTGAGGCCGGCATGCCGGTGGAACTCAAGGACGGCAAGGGCAACACCCTGCTCATGCTCGCTGCCTACCACGGCAATGCCGGAACCGTCGCGCTCCTGTTAGAGAAAGGTGCCGAGCCCGACGTTCGCAACGACCGCGACCAGACGCCGCTCGCCGGAGTGGCCTTCAAGGGTCATCTCGATGTTGCCCGCGTCTTGCTGAAAGCCGGTGCCGACCCGCTCGCCGATCAAGGTGGAGGCAAGACCCCGGTGATGTTCGCCGCGATGTTCGGTCATCCGGAAATGGTGGCGCTTCTTGAAAGGTCCGCGACTCCATCAGGCAAGCGCAAGGCTTGGCTCGGCTGGCTGGCCCGCCTCATGGCGATTCCGCGTGCGCTCTTCTTCCGCCGGCCGCTGCGACCATTCGTGGTGGGGCACTAAGGCTGGAGATCAACGTGAAGTCACCGTCCAGCGCGCGAAGACGCGGGTCTTCTGGTCAGTCGCCACGACAAACCGGTGGTAGTTTCCACTGCCTGAATCCGGAACGGCCGTCCAACTGCCCGGCGCCATGGAAGGGCTCCACTCGACCCCATAAATCAGGTCCTCCTGGCCCTCTGGGTGGGTGAACTCGAAGACCATCCCTTCGGCGCTCGTTCCCGGCTTCGGAAGGCCGGCGACATCGCCGCGATTCGGATCGAGGGCGAAGGCATATTCGATCAAGTTGCTGAGGCCGTCGCCATCGGGGTCCTGGTCATCCGCCGAGATCGCCGTGCTGGCTTGGGCTCCGAACGAGACATCTTGCCAGGTTCTCCGGGTGAATGCAGTCCGGAAGGTGCCGGTGGAGACGCGGGTGCCTTCCTTGTTGGTTGCGGTGATGCGATAGTGATAAAGAGTGCCGGCGTTGAGTCCCGATAGCTCCAAAGGAACATCCTGGAAGCGTGCAATGAACTCTCCGCCCGCCAGCACTACAGGCTTGGTGGAGCCGTAGGATTCCGTGGGTCCATATTCGAATTTGGCGGAGGACCCGAGGCCATTCGGGTTCACTCCCACCGCCACCCTTACACCGGTGGTGGAGACCTTGCTCACCACGGCAGGCGCGATCGACGGCGCCATAGTGTTGAAGCAATAGAGTTCCTTGCCGGTAGCCGGGTTGTGGATACCAAACATGAGCTTCCCGTTGACCGTACGCGGATAGGCCTCGCTGCCGAAGCCTGACGATCCCATGAAAAGATCGGCGACCATGCGGGTTCCCCCGGCCGTGCCGTCACTCTGCCAAAGTTGGCCCACCAGGGAGGAGCACAAGTAGAAGTCCTTGTCACCGCTGGATAAGAACTTCACCGATGTTCCGGTGATGCCGGGTTTCAGGAGCTGGGTCCCTGCCACCGTGCCATCCGACTTCCAAATCCCGGTCGTGCCGTCCCGGAGTTTTGGGGCGAAGTAGAGGTGGTCCCCCTTCGTATGGAAGCTGCCGTAGAAGCCGTCAGCGAGCGGGAGCAAGGGGAAGGTGCCCTCCGCACTTCCATCGCTGCGCCAGAGTGCCCATGAAGATGGATCGTCGCTGGCTTGAGCCGAGAAGTAGACGAGATTCTCGCTCGCAATCATCCCAGACGGACCTCGATTCGTGATGTCTGCATTGATGTCCTCAACTATGGAGGTCCCCTCAGGGGTTCCGTCGCTGGTCCAGAGTTCCCTTCCGTGGGTCGCGTCCTTGAAACAAAAGAAGAGGCGGTTCCCCGCCACGACGGGCGCAGAATCGGCCTTCGATACCAGCCGGGTTCCGGCCATCGTGCCGTCGGTGCGCCAGAGTTCCGTGGTATCGCGGAAGGCGTAGAAATAGAAAGTACCGCCGAGGGCGACACCCGAGTAGAGACTGGCCCTTCCGCCAGGATTGATCGCCGTCACTTTCACCGTACCGCCGGGAGTGCCATCGCTCTTCCAGAGATCTCCGTTCAGCTGGCGCTCCGCATCCGCCGTGAAGTAAAGGGTGTTGCCGACCGTTCCCATGAGCTGGGGATAGGAGGAGCTGTCGGTTCCGGTCACGATATCCTTGAGCATGAGGGTGCCGGCGGGGGTGCCGTCGGTTCGCCAGATTTCGTTCCCATGCGTCAGGTCGTGGCCGGTGAAGAAGGTGAAATTTCCGGCGGTCATGAAATAGCGGGGATTGCCCCCGTGAGCCCCGCTGCAGAGGTCCTTGATCATGACGGTGCCGCCGGTGGTCCCATCACTTTTCCACAACTCCTTCCCTTGGCTTCCATTGTTCGCCCCGATGAAAAGGGTCTCGCTCGTGCCACCGAAGGAAGGTGTCCCACCGAGTTCCATGGACCCGGAGTTTCCGGGGCGGATATCTTTCACCAGTTCGGGGCCGGGAAGACCTGCCAGAAGCGGCGAGGCAATCAACGGAAAGAGGAGGGGGAACAGCTTGGGTTTCATCTTCGACAAAGATCTGTATGACGACATCACAATGTCAATACAGCATTGTCTTTGTAAATACCGAAACCCGCACGCTCGCGAAAAAGTCACGAATTATTGGAAATCGCGACGTAAAGTCCCGAAAATTACTCCGCGCGCTCTAGCGTGTAGCGAAGCTGCTCTCCCAACTTTCCGGGAACAGCGGCTTCTCTCAAGGTTCCGAAGAGTTCGTTTTTCTTAACCGGGGAGAGTTTAATGTAGGAGCGGATTTCGCGGCGACGCCAGTTCTCAAGGGCTTCCAACACATCATCTCGCAGACCCGGGTCGGTCGCCCGGGTGAGGAGAAATTCCAGCCCCTGCCATTTGCTGAACAGCGGCGCGAGCCGGACGAAGTAGGCCTGCTGATCGGCGCCAAGTTTGGAGATAGAGCTTGGGTTCGTCACCAGATGCAAGCCGAGCAGGGGAAGGATACTCCTCAGACGTTGCCGAGCCGCCTTGGCGGGACCCGGTTGGTTTGAGGCCAAATCTTGAAGGAGAAAATCGAGGTGGCTGCCCAGTGTTTCGGCATCGAGGCATTCGATGGCTGCCTTTCTCACAGCACCCACCTCGGACGTCAGTCTGGCGAGTGCCTCCTGATGGCCTATCTTTGGCGAGACCTCGGCGAGACCGCGCAACGCCCATGGCTCGAGGGAGGCATCGTTGAGGGCCTGCTCGTAGTAGGCCGCAAAGTCCATCGGTGAAAGGCGCGCGAGATGGAAGCGGGCGAAATGCCGGAGGCTACGGCTGGGGCTGGTCAGCGTGGCCGTCAGTTCCGCGACCGCAGCCTCGGGTTCACACTCGATCCGGTGGTCCAGCCAGTGCCTGCGAACGGGCACCGCACGTGAACGCGCGATGGCTTGAATGGCTTCGTTGCGTTCCGCGTCGTTGAGGCGAGGAAGCACTCCTTTCAAATACCACATCATTGCGGCGCGATCGTTGCTTCCGAACAGCGCTCGCCGGACTTCCGGCCCGGGTGTCCGGTCCACTTTCTTGAGAAGCTCGAGATAGATCTTCCTATCCTCCCCGCGTGAATGCCGCCACGCCCGGAGCCACGCCGCTTCATCAAAGTTCATCGCCAACCGCTCAAACCATCCCTCGATCTGTTTCCGGCTGCACCCACGCCCGCATTTCCTCAAACGCGCGGTCAAGGGGGCGAGAGTGATCCTTTCGTTCGGATCAAGGCGGTCCAATGCCGCGGACAAGCGCTCCGCCGCACGATTGTGAACCGGTCCCGCCCAGTCGTTCACCCTCACTAACAACAGGCTGACTTTGGCTGCAGCAGGAAGTACCGGTGAGAGCTTCAAGGCATGCTCCCTCACGTTCCCCCGGGGATGGCAAAGGGCGACGATCACCATCGCAGGGTCCGCGGACAGCTTATCCGGGACCAGCATGGGGACAGGATACTTCCAGTGAAGGCGGATCGACTCGTCGATCCTGGGCCAAGCATGCGGCGCGAGCCGGGTGGCCAGATGAAGGACCAGCGGAGCGAGGGATTCCCGGAGCTCGCCTTCGGCGTTCCAGAGTCTGACGCAGAGCTGAGCGAGTGCTTCCTCCGGCATCACTTCCATCAGGCAGGCACAGGCCGCGCGGATCGCGGATTCTTGGTGCGTGTCCCGTTGCCAGAATCTCCAGCGGGGAGCAGAGTCCGCCGTGGTCCCGCAGAGGAAATCGAAGGCTTCGCGATGGAGTTCATTCATGGCTTCCGCTCCCATCACTTCACGAAAACCAGCCGGCCCCATTGCTCGGGCACGTGCATGTTGATCACGCCCTGCGGGCTCCAGACCCAGTTGTCCTCGGGGTGATCGCCGTCAGGGATCTTCGCGCCGTGCGCCGGCACGCGGACATACTTGCCGTCCTTCACGAGGTGCTTCCACTGCACGCGGGAGAAATTGATCCGCCACGTGTCGCCGGATTTCGGCGGAGAAGGGAGCTTGCCGGTATGTCTCGCGAGGTCTTTCCACGGCAGGAAGATCTCCACGGACCAGCCGGTGTCGGTGTCGGAAGCATTGTTGAGCGTGCCATCGATCTTCACGGCACTCTTGAGGCCGGGGAGGTTGGTGCCGTGGACCGCGTTGCCGCCCTTGGAGTAGGGCTTGTCGAGCGTGAGCTCCCAGATGGTGCCGAGCGCGTTGATCTCGAACTCGTAGTAGTTGAGCGTGTCGCCATCGGGATCGAGGAAGATCTCGAAGTCGTTGTCGTGGAAGATGATTGCGTTCTTCTCCGTCAGCGTGCCCCAGACGTGCGGCTCTTCCATCTCCGCGGCGACGTGCAGGCCGTCCGCGGTCCACAGCATCTTGGCTCGGGTGCGGAAGCGCGGTGCCGGCTGATCCTTGCCACGGATGTCGGTGAAGTCGCTGGTCCAGGCGATCTTCTCCCAAGCGGCGTCCGAAAGGTCGCCGTCGATCTTCGGCGCCGTTTCAGCAAACCGGCATTCGTAGGTGAGCGGCTCCGCGGCGGCGAGGAGAGGGAGACAGAGCAGGAAACGCATGACGACATCTGGCGAAAGGCTGGATGTGGCGGCAATCCCAATGTGGTACGCACTCTCCGTGTGCGGCCGAAGTGATCTTGGCAGCGGTGAAGAATTGCGTGGAGTGAGCGGGTCGATACGGGTGGCCACGAGGTCTCCGGCACCGACAGAACTGCTTCAGCCGCACCCGGAGAGTGCGGACCACATTCCCGCGGTTGCGCCGTCCGCTGGAATTGCCACACTCGGTCATGACCTTGAAAGCCTTTGCGAGCGTGGCGGTCGGACTTCTGGCGCTCGGTGTGGCGGAAGCCAAGCCGTTGCGGGTGCTCACCTACAACCTCCGCTACATCACTTCCGGCGACAAGGGCGACCGCGCGTGGACGGCCCGTCGCGATCAAGCCGCCGAACTGATCAAGCACGACGCGGCCGATATCGTGGGCATCCAGGAAGGCCTGCCGCAAATGATGAACGACCTCGCCGACCGGCTCTCGGGCTACGCGGTGATCGGCGTTGGCCGTGAGGACGGCATCGACCAGGGCGAGTATGCCGCCATCCTGGTGAAGGCGGATCGTTTCCGCGTCCAGGAGAGCGGCACCTTCTGGCTCTCCGACACGCCGGAGATCTGCAACTCCTGCACCTGGGGCAATACCGTCACGCGCATCTGCACCTGGGCGAAGCTCTACGACCGCGAGACCAAGAAGACCTTCCACTTCTTCAACACCCACCTCGACCACGCCTCGCCGGATGCGCGGCAGAAGGGAACGGAACTCATCCTCTCACGCATCGCCGCACGCAAGGCGACCGGGCCGGTCATTCTAACAGGCGACTTCAACGCGCCGGAAAATGACCCGCTCCATGCCGCCATCAAGGAGGCCGGCTTTGGCGACGTGTGGCGTTCGCTGAACGCCAACACGCCGCCGGAGGAATCGGGAACCTTCAATCAATTCACCGGCGTGAAGAACGGCTCCCGGATCGACTACATCTACGCGACGCCGGAATTGAAAGGATCGGAGTCGGGGATCATCCGCAGCTCGAAGAACGGAGTATATCCCTCCGATCACTTTCCCATCCGGGCGACGCTGGAGATGTGAGAGCGCTTTCTGTCACTCCAGCGCCTTCTCGATGGCGCCGGTCACCTCGGGGCTGTCAGGCGTGGTTTTCGGCTCGAAGCGGGCGAGTGGTTTGCCGTCCTTGCCGATGAGAAACTTGCCGAAGTTCCACGTCACGTCGCCGGGGAAGGCGCCTTCCTTGCCGGTCAGCGCGGTGTAGAGCGGGTGCTGCTCCGCGCCCTTCACGTGGACCTTCTCCATCAGCGGGAAGCTGACCTCGTACTCCGCCTTGCAGAATTTCTCGATCTCCTTCTCCGTGCCGGGTTCCTGGTTGCCGAAGTCATTGCAGGGAAAACCGAGCACCACGAAGTCCTTGCTACGATACTTGTCGTAGATCGCCTCGAGCGCCGTGTACTGCTTCGTGAGGCCGCACTTCGAGGCGGTGTTCACGACCAGCACCACCTTGCCCTTGTAGTCGGCGAGGGACTTGTCCTTGCCATCGATGGTCTTGAACGGGATGGCAGCCAGATCCGCCGCGGCGGCGGTGGCAACAACGACAAGTGAAACGAGGAGCGATCTCATGGTGCCGCCAGCATCCGTCGGCGGAGGCGATGGCTCAACGATAAACCCGCACCACCCGCGGGGTGATGCCGGTGAGGATCTCCCAGCAGATGGTCCCGGCCTTCGCCGCCACCTCGTCCACGCGGATGTTCGGGCCGAACATTTCCACCTCATCGCCCTCGGCCACGTCGCTGCCGGTCACGTCGATCATGAGCTGGTCCATGGTCACGCGGCCCAGCATCGGGAAGCGTTCTCCTCGGATGAAAGCTTCCGCCCCGTTTCCTGAAACGGCGCGCGGGTAGCCATCGCCGTAGCCGATGCCGACGGTGGCGACGCGGGTGGGCTTGGTGGTCACGAAGGCGCGACCATACGACACGCCGTGACCGGCCGGCAGCGTGCGGACCAGGGTGACGCGCGATTTCAGGCTCATCACGTTCCGCAGTTTCTCCTCATGGCCCGGCAGCGGCGAGATGCCATAGAGCATCAGCCCCGGGCGGGCGAGATTGCAGCATTCGCGGTCGTAGCCGAGCAGGCCCGCGCTATTGGAAAGATGCCGCCAGCGGAACCGCTCCGGCCCGCCGAGCGAATCGATGATGCCGACGTAGCGGGCGATCTGGGAGCGCGTGAATTCCTCGTCCTCATCGGCGGATGGCAGGTGCGAGCCGATGCCTTCGATTTCCAAGTTCGGCAGCTTCTCAAGCTCCATCAGGATCTCCGGCAAACCCTCCGCGACGAAACCGCCACGACCCATCCCGCTGTCCACGGCCAGATGGACCTTCAAGCGACTGCCATGGGCTCGCGCCAAGGCGTCGAACTCGCGCGCTTCATCCAGCGAGGAAAGACAGGGCGTCCAGCCGCGGCCGACAATCTCCGCACGCTCTTGCGACCAGGTGGCGCCGAGCAAATAGATCCGCGTGGTCACGCCCGCATCGGCGATGCGGCGGGCCTCACCGACATTGGCGACGCCGAAAAACTCGATGTCCTCCGCGGCAAGGCTGCGCGCCACGTCTTCCAGCCCGTGACCGTAGGCCCCGGCCTTCACCACGGCCATCACGGCACAGCCGGCGACCTCGCGGGCGGTGCGGAGGTTGTGGCGCAGGGCGGAAAGATCGATCTCCGCCCAGGATCGAGGCGGCGAAGGCAGCGGGTTCACGCGGGCGAGGAAAGCGGGGGCTTTTGGTATGGGCAAGACTCGCCTTCAGAACATCGATTCAATCGAGATCACGGCGAAAAATCCAATGAAGGGCACCAGGATGAACTGGCAGATCAGAATGGTTACGGTAGCCAGCAGAAACCTTCGCATGCGGTTTTCCGCCTCATGCTTTGCAGCCAGGAGCCAGCCGCCGTAGCAGCAGCAGGCGATCACGAAAATTCCGAATGCAGACCACACCGCAAATCGGGGAACTGCGAGACCGCCAAACGTCAAGCCGTACTCGAAAGCATCCATTGCTGCTCCCGCCGTGAAACCAGGAACCACCACGCACAAGCCGATCAGGAAGGATTCGGAACGTTCGGATCCTGATGGCGGATGCGCGGGTTGATCCGGTTCAAGCGATGGCGACATGAGATAGGTGGAAGTCAAAGGTCGCCGGAAAGCGAGGGCGGACGAGCTGGGCAAGAGTAGCTGCGGAAACATTCAGCGTCTCTGACACCAGTCCATGATCTCCCTCCCCATCCGAGCAATTCGGAAAAATTTCACCCCAAACCGGGGACTTGATCCTACGGTCATATGACCGACTTTAACGGTCATGATCTCCACCGCGTTGCAGGACTTGTTTGGTGGAAAGGCGGCAGAGGCGGTGCTTCTTTCGATTTTCCATCATGGGGACGCCTACGGACGGGCAGTAGCACGGGATTTTGGGGTGTCACTGGATGGCGTCCAGCGGCAACTCGATCGCTTCGAGCGTGCCGGAGCGCTGGTCTGCAAGCATCAGGGGCGCACGCTGGTCTATAGTTGGGATCCAAAATCCCGGATGGCGGCGCGTCTTCGGGATCTCACGGGGGTGGTCTATGACGGCTTGGAGGCGGAGGTGAAGGAGCAGTTGTTCGCCGAACGGCGGCAACCCCGTGCCAAGGACAAGCCGGAGATCCGGCAGCGATAGGAAGCCATGCGGGTCGCTCCGACAACCGCGGCGCGATCACCGACCGAAGATCAAATAGACCACGAACCAGCCCATCATTGGAGCCACGAATATCTGCGCGAGGATGAAGAGCAGCGCGAGCTTCACCACCCGCCGTGCAAACCGTTCCTGGCCCGATTTGCCGGCATGGATGACGGCTGCGAATCCGGCGCAGCCGAGAAGCACCGTGGCAATCAGCCCCCAAAGGATGATCGAATACCAGACGGGTTCCGGGGGCCTGAAGAGGCTCCAGAACCATTGGAGGTAGGCGGTGAGGAATAGCCCGGTCGCGATGCCCGGCGTGACCCAGCAGAGCCACATCATGATGACCTCGCCGCGGGTGTAGGGCGCGGCGCGGCCGGGTGGCATCGGCTGGGGTTCGTTCACGGCAGCGGCACCCGCGGAGCCGGCTTCACGGCATTCCGCGCTGCGCCGAGGCAGAGTTCCGCATGCACGGCCTGGCGGGCCATCTGGCGACGTTGCTCGCAGTGGGAATCCCACACCTTTTGCTCCATGGCCGGGATTTCCGGATGGCTGCGGAAGGACACGCCGAGGCCTAACAGCGCTGCCAGCCATGCCTCGAGCCCGACGACGCCGGGCCATGCGGGCATTGCATTCGCCAAGAGAGGCGAGGGGCCGATGCTCTGGAAAAGGTCCACGAACTCGGCGAAATCTCCCGCCCCGGTTTCGCGAGCCGCCTTCCAAAAATCCGAGGTGCCCGCCGAGTTGAAACGGTAGTGGATGGCGTGGAAGTCGCGGGTCTCATCCCATGCCTGGGCGGCCACGTGGTTGTAGAGTTCGCGGCTGCGGTCGCCGGGCATGCCATCGTTCTCCACGAGGATGCGGACCAGCCACTGGACGTGGCGGATCAGGTGGACAAGCCGGAGCGACGACAGCGGTTCGGCGAAGCCATTCGCATCGCCCACCGCCACGACATTGCCGGTCCATGGGGCGGTGCGTCGCCCGCAATTCCACGTCTGCACCTGCGGGACCAGCGACGGGTCGCCGGCCTTGGCGACGAGTTCGGCGCAGGCCTGGTCGTCGCTGGTGAAATCCGGATTCCACGCGGTGCCGAGACCGACCGAGTCATCGTGCTCGACGCGCCAGCGCCAGCCGCTTTCGAGGGTTTCGAGCGTGGTGAAGGGGCGGATCGGCTCGCTGCCGCGGCGGCGCAGCACGGTGGCGGCGCGGGTGCAGGGCAGGTCGTAGCCGGTCCACGCGGTATTGCCGGCGAGCGTGGCGAGCAGCGCGTCGCTGCCAGTAGCATCGAGATAGAGGTCGGCGGTCAGAGATCCGCCGCCTTCAAGTTGAAGCGTGTCCGGATCGCGGGTGAAGCCGGTGATCTTGCCCTCGCGAATCATCACGCCGGCGACGCGGCAGGCGCGCAGCAGCATGCCATTAAGGGACTCGGTCTTGAAGGTGAGGCCGGTGATGTGTTCGAGCGGCTTGAAGGCATTCGTTCCATCGCGCGGGAAGAGTTTTCCCGCGGCCATCAGCGCGGCGCCCGGCGACGAGGCATCGAGGCCTTTCTCCGCGGCGAGGAATCCGGGCACCGTCTGGAATCCAGACAGGCCATTGGCGAAGGGCGCGTCAAAGGAGCGGAAGAACGAGCCGCTCGCACCCCACAGGCACTTGAAGCCGAGCGTCCACACCGGCCGCCCTTGCAGATGGACTTCCGGCCCCTGGAGGCCGACGCCGTGGACGAGGTGCTGAAGTACGGAAGGCACCGTACTTTCCCCGGCGGGATCGCCCGCGGCGGCCTGCGGATCGCGCACGAGGGTGACGGGCAAGTTGGGCAGCGCGCGCTTGATCGAGACAGCGGCAAGCAGCGCATCGGTGCCGGAGCCGGCGACCACGAGATTACGGAGAGGGTTCATGGGAAAATCGGGTTCTTTTCAGGTCCACTGCCAGCCGTTCTTGCGGATCGCATCGAGCGCATCGCGGACGGAGACGCCGCCCTTGGCCACGTTGGCGAGTTTCTGGCGCTGGCGGTCGAAGGCCTCGCGCTCCTCGGGGATGGCGAGGTGCACCCTTTGATAGGGCACCTGCATGCCGACGAGCATGGCGAGGAAACCTTCCACGCCATAGATGTTCGGGCGGTTCGGAATGGCGTGGACGAGCAACGTCGGGCTCGGGCCAACCTCGCGGTAGAGGCGGTAGAGTTCCTCGTAGTTGCCGAGGCTGGTTTCGTTCCGGCAGTGGTTCCAGAAGGGCGTCGAGAGGCGGGTGTTGAACTTGTAGTGGAAGGCGAGGAAGTCGCGGATCTCGTCCCACGCGATGCCGACGATGCGGTTGTAGCTCGTCTTCATCGCATCGTCCGGCTGGCCGCCGGTGAGATTCAGCGACTCGACCAGCCAGCGGCACTCGTAGATGATCTGGGCGAGTGCGGTGGCTTCCAGCGGCTCGACGAAACCGGAGGCATTGCCCACGGCCACGACGTTGCCGACCCAGTTCCGCTCGTAGCGGCCGCTGCGGAATTTCACCACGCGTGGCTCGGCAGTGATCTTCGGATTCTTGGCGAGCAGCTCGGCCTTCGCGTCGTCGTCGGAGACGAAATCGCTGCCATAGACGTAGCCGCGGTTGATGAAGGTCTCGTGCTCGATCTGCCAGCACCAGCCGTTGTCCATCGTCTCGGCGGTGGTGAAGGGCAGGATCGGCTCGTCGGTGCGGTCCCAACCGGCGATCACCGCGCGGTCGCAGAACAGGCCGCCGGCGAAGCTCTTGAAGGGCTCGTTGAGCGCCTTGCCGATCAGCTCGGCGCGGAAGCCCGAGGCATCGACGTAGAGATCGGCGGTGCGGCTGCCGCTGTTCTTGAAATGGAGCGCCGCGACCTCGCCGCCAGCCATTTCCACGCGGTCCAGCGTGTCGTCCTCGATCGTCACGCCGCTGCGCGCGGCGATCGCTTCGAGGCAGGTGACGAGCCGGTGGTTCTCGATGTGGAAGGCATACTGGCCCTTGATCACGGGGCGATTGAGCGGGCCGGTGGTGAAGGCTTTGCCCTGCAGCATCAGCGCGCCGGCCTGCGATAGGTCGCGGCAGTCGCCCACGGAGTAGAAGCCGGTCGCCTTGCGCGTGCCGGGGAACTGCTGGTCGTATTGGAACTCGAAGTCGTAGAAGAATTCGTCCCGCGGTCCCCACAGGAAGCGGATCCCTTGTTTCCACGTCGGCTGCGCTTCGCGGTAGAACTCCTCCTTGGAAATCCCGAGCGTGTCGAAGAGGTGCGAGGGAAACACCGCGGTGGTCCCTTCCCCCACGCCGATCACGCCGATCTCCGAGCTGCGCACCAGCGTGACTTCCAGCGCCGGCATCAGGCGCTTCAGCGTGAGCGCTGCGAGCAGACCGGCACTGCCGCCGCCAAGCACCAGCACGCGACGGATCGCCGGGGAACTTCCTTCCGATTCAGAAAATGAGACCATGGTCAGGGCACTATGCCAGCGAATGGCGGGCGGGGTGGCAAGGGGGAAGGTGAAGAACCACGGTTACCGCACCCACACCTCCACAAGGTGGCGGAATTCCCCCTCGACCTCCGCCGGCTCCACGGTGGCGGCGATTTCGTCGCGCACCCGTTGGCGGAAGCGCTGGCGCAGCCGGTGGATGGCGACCTTCAAGGCCGCCGGAGACAGCCCCAAGGCCAGCCCGGCCTCAGCCGCGTCACCCTGCATGCCGCCGTCGAGCCACGGCCGCAGCGTGTCGAAAGGCAGGCGCTTGCCGGATTTTTCCATCTCATCGCCGAGGGCCTCCAGCGCGCGGCGGATCAGGGCCAGCGCCCACGCCCGGTCGAATTCCTGCTCCCACTCGGCGGAAATCCCGCAGTCCGCGGCGTCATCGACGGCCACCATTTCCACGCCGCCGCCTCGTTTCGCGGCGGCTTCGCGCTGTCGCTGGTGGGAGAGGAAATGCTTCACGGCAGCCAGCAGGTAGCTGCGGAAGCGGCCCTTGCCGGGATCCGCGGCACCCAAGGTCTCGCGACCTAACAGATCCTCGAAGAAGCCATGGGCGAGGTCCTCGGCGCGGTGATCGTCCGCGCACCAGCGGCGGGTGAACTGCACCACGGGCTCATAGTAGATCTCACACAGTTCCGACAGCGCCACCCGCGCCTCGTCCCCGCGACCCTGGGCGCGGCGGACGAGGGTCCAGCGGGTGGAGTGAAATCCTGGGGAACTCATCGGGTTAATACTCGGACTTGAAGTAGGGACCGACGGCACGGCCCTTGAGGTAGTCGAGCTGACGCGCGATATCGGGGATCTTCCATTCGCCCTGCTCTATCTTCAAAGGCAGCGAGAAGCCCTCCCGCATGCGTGGCTTGGGCGGATACCTGTGGCTCCAGAAGGTCAGATCGACCTTGGCCGAGTCGGGAGAATCTCCTGTTTCCGGGGCCTTCCGGGTGCAGATGGCGAAGAACGGCATGAGCTCGAGAAGTCGGGCGCGGTGCTCTGCGCCCAGTTCGTCGGCTTGGAACGCCTTCAGGAAAGTCGGCGCGTTCCGGAGCGCCGCGGCTCTGATCAGGGTATCGACGGTTCCCTCCGGTGATCCGAAATTCTCTTCATGAAGGGGCAGCTCCGGAAGTGGCGGCCGGCCTTCCAGTGACGGCGGAAGGATCGATGGCGTCGGCCATTTCGGGAAGTTGTGGAGAATCACCGTGGCGATGGTCCCCAACGCGAGACTGATGACGAAGGCCCGCCTCCCCGCAAAGATCATGAGGAACGAGCCGATACCGAGGAAGACCACCAGCGCGATCGAGAAGGTCCTCTCGGTGGTCAGGTGGACTTGATTCACCTCGTTGGCGTGGACTCCGTCGCCCGCGGGTTCGATGCGGATGCGGGAGGGCAAGAGCGCGAGGAGCCGTTGTTCATAAGAGGCGATGTGTTTCATCGCTCGCTCGCCCCACCACCGGCCGTGGCCGGTGAAGCCAATGCTTACGGAATCGGGGCGGTATGGAGGAAACTCGACCTGGTAAAACCCGGCGTATTCCCCAGCGGCTTGGATGGCTGCTTCCTTTGCCAATGTGGCATCTTCCTCGCTGAGCATTCCGTAGCCCTTGGCTTCGCGGAGCTGGAAGGACGCACTGTAGTATTTGGAAAGCGGGTCGAGCTGCGCCTTGAAGTGTTTGCCGATGACCAGGCTGACGAGAAGTGCGCCGGTGCCGGCAACGGGAGCCCAGCGCTTGAAATGACGGAGATAGGACGGCTTTCCGGGCGCGGGGAGGTTGACAGGTTTCCAAAGGAGCTTTCCGACGATCACCGCGAGGGCGAATGGAATCAGGATCCACAATAGCGGCCACGGCTGTTGCGAGTAGATGACATCGGTGAAGCCCCGGACCAGGGGAACGATGACAAGCAGCCAGAGCATCCCGATCACCACGGGAAAGAAGGCGACGGCGAGCAGCAGCTTGCGGCGGGTCGTTTGATAGCGGCCGGTCCTCATCCCAATCAGCAGCCACCAGCACCCGAGCAGGCCGAAGATCCCGGCCACGGTTCCGAGGCCGAGGATGACGGGACTGGTCGCGAAGCCGACCGCCGCGGTGATCAATCCCCCGCCGAGCAGGCCGAGCGACCATAGGGTCAGGCGCTCCTGCGAGTGCTCCGGGGCGAGCTTGGCGGGTGTAGGCGGCTTCGGTTTTTGAGACGATGCGTCATTGAGCCCGGACCGCACGGCATCGGCGCTCTGGTAGCGGCGCTCGCGTTCTTTCTCGAGGGCGCGCAGGACGACATCATCGATGCCCACCGAAGCGGTGCTTTTCTCACTGGGCAGCGGAAAGCGCCCGAGCGGCAGACCGCCGGTGAGCATCTCGTAGAAGACGACGCCAAGGCTGTAGATGTCCGCCCGGTGGTCGATCTCGCTGCCGCCTTCGATCTGCTCGGGAGCCATGTAGGCGGCGGAGCCGAGGGCGGAACCGGTGGCGGTCAGCGTGAGATGACTGGGGCCTTCGCTGAGCAATTGCGCGATGCCGAAGTCGACGATTCTCACCCGGCCGCGGGTGTCGATGAGGATGTTCTCCGGCTTGATGTCGCGGTGCAGCACGCCGTGGTCGTGGGCGAATTGGAGCGCGGCACACAGGTCGGGGACGAGCGCGAGCGCCTGCTCCGGCGTGAATCGCGCCGCTCGCATCGCCTGGCGGAGATTCACGCCATCGACGTACTCCATCAGCAGATAGCAGAAGTCGCCGCGCTGACCGTAGTCGTGGATGCCGACGATGTGCGGATGGCTCAGCTTCGCGAGCGTCAGGGCTTCCCTAGAGAATCGCTCGGCGAAGCCGGGATCGGCACTGAGTTCGGGCGCGAGAATCTTCAGTGCGATTAGCCGGTCGAGGTGCGGCTGGCGGGCCTTGTAAACGATTCCCATGCCACCGCGGCCGATGCATTCGAGCACTTCGAGCTCGGGAAAGGCGGCTTGGATCTCCTCCAGCGGCGGCACCCCGGCGGGTGCGCCTTCTTCGCGCGCACCCATCAGCACGCACACCGGACACAGCGGGGCATCGGGCGGCAGCGGACGATGGCAGGTAGGGCAAGTTTTCTCAGTCACATCCTTTCCTGACGATTCCAAGGCTGCCGGTTACACCCTGCCCGCGATTTCTGCTAGTGGCGTCGCTGCGTCATCATGAATTCGTTCCCCTCGGGATCGACGCACATCGCGAGGTGCAGCGTGTCTTCGGGCGTGTCATTCGGCTCGGAAGCCAACGTGCCGCCGCATTCTAACAGCCGGGCAATGCCCTCGCGCAGGTCGTCGAGCTGGAAGGAAAGGCCGGTCCACGTCCGCTTGCCCTCGCCGCCGCCGTGGACACCAATCGTGGCCCCGGCGATCACGATCTCGCTCCACACCTCGGACTCGAAGCTGACGACCCCCTCGAAAAGCTCGCGGTAGAAACGCAGGCAACGCTGCCAGTCGGCGGCCCAGAGGACGTACTTCACTTTTTCCACGCGCATGATGCCCAGTTCGCCCGCAGGCGATGCATTCGGCAATCCTGATCTTGCATCATTCCCGCCGAGTGACAATTTCCGCGAAGTCAAGTCATTGAAAGCGAGTCCTTTTGCCCCATTCTCATGATTGGCCGGGTAAATGCGATTGAATGAATCCCTGGCAGCATCCGTCTGTCCCGGTAACCCTTACCTAGAGGAGGAGAAAATATGAAATCAAGATACTTTCCCATGCTCGGCAGCCTGCTCGCCTTCACGGCGACCGGCCCCTTGCTGCTGCCCTTGCCGGCGTCCGGCCAAGCGGAGCAGGAACAAGCCGAAGCGAACCCGGATGTCGAGGTGCTGACCCGCGGGCCAGTCCACGAAGCATTCGCCGAAGCTGTCAGCTATGAGGCCGAGGCCGGCGTAACCATCAATTCCGCGCCACCGGAGTTGATCGAAGAACTTCCTCCTGACCAGCAACCGGACGGAGAGAACGTCACCTGGATCCCCGGTTACTGGGGATGGGATGACGAGGCGAGCAACTTCCTCTGGATCAGCGGAGTCTGGCGCAATATCCCGCCTGGTCGCCAGTGGGTGCCAGGCTATTGGAATGAACTCGGTGGCAGCAGCTACCAGTGGATTTCCGGCTACTGGGCTGACACCACCACGGAAGAGGTCGAATACGTCGAGACCGCCCCGCCGAAGAGCATCGATGCCGGTCCGAACATCGCCGCCCCATCGGAAGATCACAATTGGGTTCCCGGTAACTGGATGTGGAGTTCGTCCCGCTACGTATGGCGCCCCGGCTATTGGCTGGCCCTGCGCCCGAATTGGACTTGGGTGCCTTCCCGCTATTGCTATTCGCCCCGCGGCTACACCTATGTGGATGGCTACTGGGACTACGCGGTGATGAATCGTGGCGTGCTCTTCGCGCCGGTCCATTTCCGTGGCAATGCGTGGTCCACACCCGGCTATCGCTACACGCCTAGCCTGGTGGTCAGCCTGAGCGTTTTCGCCGATCACTTGTTCATTCGCCCGCGTGGTCACCACTACTACTTCGGCGACTACTACGCTCCGCGTTATGCGGACCGCGGCTACTACTCGAGCTTCAACTGGCATCGCAATCATCACCGTGGCTACGATCCGATCTACGCTTACCAGCGTTGGGATCATCGCCACGACCGCAACTGGGAGCGTCGTCATGAAGACAACTACAACTACTTCCGCGACAATGATCGCGCTCGTCCGCCTCACACCTGGGCCGCCATGCGGGGTCTGCGGAACGAGAAGTTCGACGATGACCGTGGACGCAGCCGGATGTTTGCGAACTCCTTCGATGGCTTCGTGAAGAGCCCCGGGCGCGACATGAAATTCCGCCCTGTGGACAAGGATCGCCGCGAGAAGATCGTGGCCGAGCGCCAGGAGATGCGCACCTTCACCCGCCAGCGCCGCGATATGGAATCCAAGACCGTTGCCACGACCGATGGGACCCCTCGGGGCGATCGGGCCGACAGAGGCGAAGGCGGTGAGAAGCAAAAGGGTGTGTTCCGCGAAAAACTCCGCCGCTCGCCGGTGGTCGGCCGCCAGGCCGAGCAGTTCGCTCAGAACGAAGCTCCGCCCAAGCGCCCGGAAGCCCGCGGTAACAAAGCCATTCTGAAGGGCGGCGACGCCGTGAAGGGTTCTGACGCCGCCGATGCTACTCCCGGCCGTGGCCAAGGCCGCGACATGACCAAGCGCGATGGTGAAGGCGAAAAGGTGACCCCGGAACGCGTTCCCGGCCGAGGCCAAGGAAAGGCCGATGGCACGAACGAACCGAAGGTGACCCCGAACGAGCGTGAGCGTCGCGCTCCCGGTCAGGACACCGAGGGCAAGCCACAACGCGAGAAGGCCACGCCGGAACGCGAAGTGCAGCCAAAGCCGGACCGCGAGAAGGCAACGCCGGAACGCCAGGTGAAGCCAAAGCCAGAGCGCGAGAAAGTGGCCCCCGAACGTCAGGTACAACCAAAGCCCGAACGCGAAAAGGCGACCCCCGAGCGTCAGGTCCAACCTAAGCCCGAGCGTCAGGTGCAGCCAAAGCCACAACGCGAGGTTCAACCGAAGCCCGAACGGCAGGTTCAACCAAAGCCCGAGCGTCAGGTCCAACCCCAGCGTCAGGTTCCAGAGCGCAAGGCCCAGCCCGAGCGGCAAGTCCAACCTCGCCAGCCTCAGGTGAAGCCCCAAGTGAAGCCGAAGGGCAAGGACAAGGAAGAGGCTCGTCAGGTCCCGCAGCGTCGCCCGGAGTCGAGCGTCCAGCGGATCGCCCAACCGAAGCCACAGGTCCAGGCTCGCCCGCAACCGCAGCAACGCCAGGTCCAACCGCGCCAGCAACAGGCTCGCCCGCAGCCACAGCAACGCCAAGTTGAGCCGCGCCAGCAGCAGGCCCGTCCGCAGCCCCAGCAACGCCAGGTCCAGCCGCCTAAGCAGCAGGCCCGCCCTCAACCACAGCAACGCCAGGCCCAGCCCCGTCAGCAACAGGTCCGCCCTCAGCCGCAGCAACGGCAGGGCAAGGATAAGAAGGACCGCGACAAGGAAGGCGCCTGATTAAACTCCGAGTTCACGCCGCGCAAGGGTTCGCCCTTGCGCGGCTTTTTTGTCGACGAGGACCCGCTGGGAACGCGGGATTTATCCCAATGCCTTTAAGGACTGGAAAAAAGCATCACCGCGGATTACGCGGATATCGCTGATAATAAGAGATATTGAAGATATCGAACCAGATGCCTTCAAGCTCCCGGCTATTGCTCCCGGTGCTACTTTCTCCATCCGTGCTATCCGCGCAATCCGCGGTAAATCAATCCCAACCTGATCCTCGGTTCCCTCTCCGAGCGTCCAATCCTCAAAGGCATTGGGATTTATCCCGCTCGGCATGCCCTCCGTAGCTTCAGCGAAGGAGGGACGGTAGATTCGCCGAACCTGCCAAGCGGAATAAACTCCGCGTTCCCAGTAGGGGACGGTGCCATACCGCACCTAGCCACGCCACTTTTTGATCAAATGCTTCACCAGATCCATCACGCCAGCACTCGGCAAGGTGGGATCCACATAGGCGTGGAGCACGTGGAACAGGAAGTAGTAGAAGCGGCAGGCCGCCCACACGCAGATGCCCAGCAGCAGCGCCCGATGAAGCGTGGGAAAGTCGACCCATACGATCAGCGCCCCGGACAACGCAGCGAGCAAGGCGAAGAGGATGCCCTTCGCGACGATCCAGCGTTTCGAGGTGAGGTCGGGGCCCATGCGCGCGGAGTGGGTTTCAATGCTTGGCCCGGCTTACCAAGGTGCCGGCCAGTGCGGCAGCAAGGAATGGAGCGGTGCGGGATTGCTTAGACTTCGCCACGGTTTCCGGCGGGCCTTGGGCGATGATCTTGCCGCCGTGGTCGCCGGCTTCGGGGCCGAGGTCGAGAATCCAGTCGGCTTCCGCGGCGACTGCCATGTGGTGCTCGATCACCACGACCGTGTGGCCTTCATCGACCAAGCGGTGCAGGACGTCGATCAGGCGCTTCACGTCTTCCAGGTGAAGGCCGACGGTTGGCTCCTCAATCAGGTAGAGATTGGTGCGGTTGAGCGTCTTGAGATTCTTCGCGGAAACGCGGCCCTTGGTAAGTTCCGTCACGAGCTTGATCCGCTGTGCCTCGCCGCCGGAGAGCGTTGGAGATGGCTGGCCGAGCTGAAGGTAGCCGAGGCCGGTATCCGCCAGCAGTTTCAATGGCGCGGCGATCCGCGGCTGCGACTCGAAGAACTCGGCCGCTTGCTCGATGGTCATGCGCAGCACCTGGCCGATGTTCTTCTCGCGGAAGCGGACCTCGAGCGTGGCGGGGTTGTAGCGCATCTCCACACAGGCCTCGCATGGCACCCAGGTGCTGGGCAGGAAGTCCATCTCCAGCTTCACGCGGCCATTGCCCTCGCAGACCGGGCAGCGACCGTCGCCGGTATTGAAAGAGAAGCGCGATGCCTCGTAGCCGCGGACCCGCGAGTCGGGAAGCTGGGCGAAGAGTTTCCGGATATCGTCGAAGACCTTCACGTAGGTCGCAGGACAGGAGCGCGAGGTCTTGCCGATCGGCGACTGGTCCACTTCGTATACGGACTGCAGCTTGTCGAAGCCACTGGCCTTGGTGAAAGGCGCGTTTCTGACCTTCTTGCCGTCACGATTGGCAATTGCCGCCACGGCGAGGCAGGAATGCATCAGTGTGGATTTTCCGGAACCGGAAATGCCTGTTAGAACCGTCAACCGCCCAAGCGGGATCGCGGCTTCGATCTCCTTCAAATTGTTTGCCTTGCAGCCGCTCAGCGTGGCGAAGGGATGATCATTCTTTACCGCCCGCCGCGTGCCGCGGGTGGGGTGGACGATGGGATTGGAGAGAGCGCGATAGGTCGGAGAAGTGATCAGTGCCGAGTGATCGGTGGCCGGTGATTTCTTCTTCGTGCCTTTCCCGCTGGTTGCTGTGCCTGGCACCCGGGGCGGAGGGCCTTGATACACCACTTCACCGCCAAGCCTTCCCGCACCTGGTCCCAGATCGATGAGATGATCGGCGCGGGCGATGGTGTCTTCATCGTGCTCGACCACGATCAAGCTGTTGCCGCGGTCGCGCAGGGCGACCAGTGTTTCTAACAGCGCGGCATTGTCCCGCGGGTGGAGTCCGATGGTCGGCTCGTCGAGCACGTAGAGCACGCCGCGCAGGTTCGAGCCGAGCTGCGCCGCGAGGCGGATGCGCTGGCTCTCGCCGCCGCTTAGGGTCTTGGCCGAACGATCGAGCTGGAGGTAGCCGAGGCCGACCTCCTGCAGGAAGGAGAGCCGCTGGCGGATCTCCGGCAGGATGTCCCGAGCGATGAGCTGGTCGCGATCCCCGGTGATGGTGAGCTTCTCGAAATGCCCGGCCGCGTGATTGACGGCAAGCCGTGCGAGGTCGGCGAGCGGGGTGCCCAGGAAACGCACCGCCCGGCCCTCGTCGTTGAGGCGGGCACCGTGACAGCTCGGGCATTCGACGAGTTCCTCGTCCTCCATCCGCTCGATCTTGCGGTCGGCATCCATCTCGGCCTCGAGCACGGATTCATAGCGCGAGGTATCGAGGTGGAAGCGATGCTTGGGCACCAAGCCATGGCCGCGGCACTTCGGACACCAGCCATGCGGCGAATTGAAAGAGAAGAGCCGCGGATCCAGCTCCTCGAAGGACTTGTGGCAACTCGGGCAGCTCGCCTCGGTGGAGAGCAGGATGATCTTCTTTTCCGGCGTGTAGAGCTTCAGCACTCCCTTGCCGATGTCGAGGGCCCGCGAGATGGTGGCAGGCAGGAGAGAGATGGCAGATGCCTCGGCATCGACTTTGCCTTTCTTTGGCACTTGCTCCTTCTCACTTGGCACTTCCGCCACCACGACGTCGATGTCGTGCTCCTTGAAGCGCTCCAGTCTCGTGAAGCCTTCGGAGTCGCGGAACTGCTTGTCTACTAGAAGTCTCGTAAATCCGTGCTTGAGCGCCCACTCGGCGACTTCGGTGTGGTAGCCCTTTCGTCCGCGGATGACCGGGGCGAGGATGGAAACGGAGCCCTTCTTGAGCAGGGTGCGGATGCTCTTCTCGATCGCCGCCAGCGATTGTTTCTCGACCGGCACATTGCAGTCCGGGCAGTAGCGCGTGCCGAGCTTGGCGTAGAGCAGGCGGATGAAGTTCCACAGCTCGGTGACGGTGGCCACCGTGGATTTCATGCCGCCCTGCGAGACGCGTTGCTCGATCGCCACGGTTGGCGGCAGGCCGGAAAGGGAATCGAGCTCGGGCTTCTCAAGCTGCTCGGCGAATTGCCGCGCGTAGGCGGACATCGAGTCGAGGAAGCGTCGCTGGCCTTCGGCGAAGAGGATGTCGAAGGCGAGGGTGGACTTGCCGGAGCCGCTCAAGCCCGAGACCACGACGAACTGGTCGCGCGGGATGTCGATCGAGATGTTCTTCAGGTTGTGCTCGCGGGCACCGCGCAGCGAGATGGTGTTGGAGGGCGCCGGAATGAGTGCCGCGGTTTTGCCGCGCGTGGGCTCAGGGGCGGAGCGCGGGTCTAACAGAGGCTTCAGGAAACGGGCGGTCTCGGTGGTTTGCGCGGCGATGTGCTCGGGCGATCCTTCGGCGACCAGCTTGCCGCCGTTGGTTCCTGCTTCAGGACCGAGGTCGAGGATCCAGTCCGCGCACTTGATCACGTCCAGGTTGTGCTCGATGACCAGCAAGCTATGGTCGGCATCCACCAGCCGTTGGAAGACGCCGAGCAGGCGCTCGATGTCCGAGAAGTGCAGGCCGGTGGTAGGCTCGTCGAGAATGAGGAGCTTCCCTGGGGTGCCCTTTTGATGGCCGGAGCTTCCAGCGAGGAGCTGGCACAGTTTGAGCCGCTGCGATTCACCGCCGGAGAGCGTGTTGAGCGGCTGGCCGAGCTTGAGGTAACCGAGGCCGACTTCGGCGAGCGGCTTGAGGAGCTTGGTGACCTGCTCGTGGCGCTTCGCGTGGGCGGTGGGGAGGCCTTCGGTTTCGCCGTAGAAGGTAAGTGCTTCCTCGATGCTCAGGTCGAGGATGTCGGCGATCGACTTGCCGAGGTAGTGGAGGTCGAGCGTGGATGGCTTGTAGCGGCGGCCGTTGCAATCGGGGCAGGTGACGTGCAAGTCGGAGAGGAACTGCATCTCCACCTTCTCGCTGCCGGCACCGGCGCAGCGGTCGCAGCGGCCTTCGCCGGAGTTGAAGGAGAAGAAGCCGGTTTGCAGCCCACGCGACTTCGCATCGTCCGTCAGCGCGAAGAGCTGGCGGATGGGATCGAAGGCACCGAGCAATACGGCCGGCGTCGAGCGCGGGGTGCGGGCCAGCGGGGATTGGTCCACGAGCAGGACATCGCTCAAGTACTGCGTTCCTCGTAGATCCTTGATCGGCGCGGGATCGAGCTCCGCCTCTTCCTTGCGCAGCTTGCGGCAGAGGTTCGCGTAGATGACGTCGTGGGCGAGCGTGGATTTGCCGGAGCCGGAGACGCCGGTGAGGCAGACGAAGAGGCCGAGCGGAAGCTCCAGGTCGAGCTTCTTCAAGTTGTGGCGGGACGCGCCGCGGAGTTCGAGCTTCGCCTTGCCCGGCTTGCGGCGCTTGGCGGGGATCGCGATCGATTTGCCGCCGTTGAGCCAGGGCAATGTGCCGATTGCGGATTTGGGGAGCTTGCGGCTGGAAGCCGGAGCCACGGGTCCTTGATAGACCAGCTCGCCGCCGTGGATGCCCGCGGCGGGGCCGATGTCGAGGATCTGGTCGGCGGCGCGCATCACGGCCTCCTCGTGCTCGACCACGACGAGCGTGTTGCCCTTGTCGCGCAGGCCATGCATCACGCCGACGAGGCGGTGGATGTCACGCGGGTGAAGGCCGACGGTGGGCTCGTCGAGGACGAACAGGGTATTTGTTAGAGAAGCGCCAAGGCAGGTGGTGAGATTGACGCGTTCGATTTCCCCGCCGCTCAGGGTGCGGGCGGGGCGGTCAAGCGTGAGATAGCCGAGACCGACCTCATCGAGATACTTCAGCCGGGAAGTAATCTCGGTGAGGATGAGCTTGAGGGAAGAGTCCTGGGTGCCGAGTGATCGGTGGTCGGTGATCAGTGTGGAGAACCAGGACGAGAGATCGGTAAGAGGCAGGCTCCACAGGTCGGGCAGGGTCTTGCCGTCGATCTTGAAGCAGAGGGCTTCCGGTTGGAGGCGCTTGCCGCGGCAGGTGGCGCAGGTGGTGTAGGATCGGTAGCGGCTGAGGAAGATGCGGACGTGCATCTTGTAGGCCTTCGTCTCCAGCCAGTCGAAGAAGCCCTTCACGCCATACCAGCCGCCGGAGCGCCAGAGTTCCTCAAGGTCCTCGGGCGTGGTCGATCTACGGTCTCCATAGTAGATCCACTCGCGGGTGTCGTCGTCCAGGTCTTCCCATGCGGTGTTGATGTCGATGCGGCGTTCCTTGCAGCAGCGCAGCAGGTCGCGCTGGCATTCCTCGCCGCGTTCGCCTTGGAAGGGCTTGATGACACCTTGCCGGATGCTAAGCGCGGGATCGGGGACGGATTTCTCCAGATCGAGGCCGATGACCCGGCCGAAGCCGCGGCACTTGGGGCAGGCGCCCAGCGGGTTGTTGAAGGAGAAGAGCGCCGACGACGGCGCGCGCAGGGAGTTACCCGTTGCGGGGTTGGTCCACGTCGCGGAGAACGCCCGAAAGGAGGCCTGCGGCGATGATGCCACCGCCACGGTTGCGTGGCCCTTGCCCAAGGTGAAGGCGTGCTCGAGCGCCTCGAGGAGCCGGGTGCGGTTGTCGGGAGTGAGGCCGAGGCGATCCTGGATGACGCTGACCGTGCCGGTCTTCAGACCCGCGCTCCCGGGCGTGTCGGTGCGGAAAATCTCGTCGCCGATCAGGACGCGGAGGTAGCCCTGCTGGCCGAGGAAAGGGAAGAGGTCCTCACTCTTCGTATCGGAAGGAATGGCGACGGGGAAGGTGACGAGGACCTGCTGCCCGGCGAAGTTCTCGAAGGACCAGGCCGTCGCACCCTCCGGCGAGTCGGGAGAGATCTCCTCGCCGGTATCCGGGTCGTAGCCCTTGGCGGTGCGGGCGAAGAGCAGCTTCAGGTAGTCATTGATCTCGGTCAGCGTGCCGACGGTCGAGCGGGTGGTGCGGATGTTGTTCTTCTGCTCGATCGCGATCGCCGGCGGGATGCCATCGATGTGATCGACATCCGGCTTGTCCATGCGGTCGAAGAACTGCCGGACGTAGGGAGAAAAGGTCTCCACATAGCGCCGCTGGCCCTCGGCGTAGAGGGTGTGAAAGGCGAGCGAGGACTTCCCCGAACCGGACGGCCCGGTGACGACCGTGAGCTGGCCGAGCGGGATGTCGATATTGAGGCCTTTCAGGTTGTGCTGGCGCGCACCACGGATCTGGATGGCGGCTTGCGGACGTGAGGGAGCGGACTTCTTCGCGGGCACGGCGGGGACAGTAGGCAGGACCGCGGAGCGCGCTAGTGGATATTGTGCGTATGAACGCCTATCCGGCGCTTGGCCCTTCAGCAGGGCTTGCGCCACGCGGGTCCCGGTGCCATGACCCGGGCGTGGAATCCATGGAGGAAATCGTCGCCCGCGAGGTCGGCGCAGATGGCTTGGCAGCGATGGTTGCGGCCTTTTACCGGCGGGTGCGGACGGACGACGTGCTCGGACCCCTTTATCCGGAGCAGGACCTGGAGGGGGCCGAAAAGCGGCTGCGCGAGTTCCTGCAGTTCCGCTTCCTCGGGCACGAGGTCTACGTGGAAAACCGAGGCCACCCTCGCCTCCGCATGCGGCATTTCCCGTTCGCGATCGGCGACAAGGAAGTCGCGCGGTGGGTGGAGTTGATGGAGGCCGCGATGGACGAGTCCGGGATCAGCGGTGAAGCCTGGTCGGTGATGTCGCCGTTCTTCGCGCAGGTCGCGGAGTTCTTGAAGAACCGCTGAAGACGGTTCTATTCGGCTTGCTCCTCCGGCTTGCGGACAAGGCGGACGGCGTCGCCGCGATTGTTCTGCCCCGCCAGAATGGTGCCTTCTTCTTGCGGGGAAAGCTCGTCAACGAATCCGCTGCCCCAGGAGATCACGTAGCGGACCTTCTCGGCGTTCAGCAACTCCTTGATCCACTGGCCTTTGTCGCCGCGAGAATTCTTGCAGGTGCCGTCCCCGGCGAAAGTGACAACCGTGTTGGAGGTTTTCGAGGCCCATTCGCCAACGATCAAGCTTTCAACGGCGGGGGTGGGAGTGGCCTTCGCCACGCCTACGGATGAGAGCCAAGTGTCGAGATCCGCCGCCTGCGCGACCTTTTCGTCGAGGGCTGCGCCCACCTTCGAGTCTCCGGCCTGCTTGGCTTTCCCGGCTGCCTCGGCAATCCGGGAAACATAGGCGTCGCGGATCTTGGTCGCCTTTGACTCGAAAGTCTCGTCGATGGACTTCTGCTTGCGGGAGGCGAATTCGGCGACCTTGGCCATGCGCTCGGACAGGTTGATGCCGCTGTCGGAGTCGACCCGTGTCGGGACGCGGTCGTCTACGGCGAGGCGCTTGAGGCGTTCGGCGTGGGGCCGCCAGGTGATTTGATCACCCTTGCCGAGGGTCCGGACCCACCCGTCGAGATCCGAAGCGAAAGTCTTGGCGTTGGTGGCGAGCTCCTTGGCGCGGTCCTTTTCGAGGGCTTCCAGCAGGCTCTTGGCCTTGGTCTCCAGCTCGACGATGGCGGGTGGCAGTTCGACGGCTTCGTCGGGGAACTCGGTCGGATGCGTCTCCTCCTCTCCCGTCACGATGGCGCTGGTGTTATTCGGCCCGGAGTGGGAGTTGCCCGAGTCGGCGACTTCGGGCTCAGCGGTGGCACCGGAGTCGTCCGGCGTGGCCGGATCCCGCTTTGCGGGTGAGGCGTCGTGCGGAATCGGCGCGGGCTTCGAGTTGCCGGAAGAGGATTTGGGTTTCGCCGAGGGATCAGCGGTCGAGGCCGGATTCGCTTTCGAGTCCTTGTAGGCGGCCTCTTGCGCCGCCTTGTCCTTCTGCATGCCTTGCAGCTTCTTCCACGCGACGGCGGAGATGACGATCAAGACGGCCAGGACGCCGGCTTGGGCCACGAGATTGGAGTTGCCGCGGCTTTTCACCATGACCGGGGCGGCCTCGGCGATGGGGCGCGGTGGCCGGACCGGCGCATGCGAAACAATGCCGCCGGTGGCGCGCGGCGGGGGGACGCGGGTTCCGCCACGCAGCCATTGGTCAAGAGCCGCGGACATCGCCTCAGCATTCGCATAGCGCATGCTGGCCGCCGGATGCATCGCGATCGCGCAGATGATATCGAGCGCGGGATCGCAGCTGACGATGGTGGACGGCGGCGGTGGTGGGAGATCGTAGGGCGGACAACGTCCGATGAGCAGTTCGTAGAGCACCACGCCGAGCGCGAAAATGTCTGAGCGGTGATCGGCGTGATCCGGCTCGCGGATGATTTCCGGCGCGGAGTAGCCGGGAGTGCCCATCAGCAGGCCGGTGGAACCGGCACCCGCCGGGCGGGCCAGGCCGAAGTCGCCGACCTTGGGCTCGGCCTTCGGGGTGAGCAGGATATTCGCCGGCTTGATGTCGCGGTGAATGACGCCGTTTTCGTGGGCGTGGGCGAGGCCGTCGCAGATGGCTTTGACGATCGTGACGGCCTGGCGCGCCTCGACGGGGAGGTTGTGCGCGGAGTGGAAAAGCGACTTGCCCGGCACGTACTCCATCACGATGTACGGCATACCATCGGCATCGCCGAAGTCATAGACACCGATCAGATTCGGGTGATTGAGCCGGGCCATGGCCTTGGCCTCGGTCTCAAACGAGCGGCGGAATTCCGGGTCGGCCCCGAGTTCCCGCGGCAGGATCTTGATGGCGACATCCCGGTCGAGGCTGCGCTGGCGGGCCTTGTAGACCGCACCCATCCCCCCTTGGGCAATGAAAGCGATCAAGTCGTAGGCCGGCAGCAGGCGCTCGAGGATCTCCAGCGACGGGGGATCAAAGGATTCCGCATTCATGGGAGGACAGTCGGGAGTCTCACGGAGGAGGTGGTTCTGCACCCGGAGGCACGACGGGCGTCGGGCTCGGGGGCGGTGTTTGCGGCGTGCCTTCAGGCGCGAAGCGGATGGTGCTGGGATCGGGCTTCTTGTCCTCTTCTTCCTGCTTCTTTTTCAGGGCGGCGTTGTGGGCGGCGACCTTTTCGGCTTCGATCCGTGCGGCCTCCCGCTTGGCCTCGACCTCGCGCTGGTTATCGGCCGCCTTGTTCATTTGGAAGGCCACCAGCCCCCCGCCGATCACGAGGATGGCGATGATGATGACCGGCACGGTCATGTCCGTTTTCTTCTTGTGGTGGATCACTGCGGCCGGGGCGCGGCGTGGCATCGCAGCGTGAGCGGCGCGCACCTGCGGGACGTGGTGGCCCACATGCGGCACGTGGGGCCTCGGCCCGGCCGGACGCTGGACGATGCGCAAGGTGGAGGTCTCGGGCACCCGGTTCGCCCAGCCTTCGAGGTCCGTGGCCATTTCCTCGGCGCTGTTATAGCGGCGCGCGGGATCGGGGTCGGTCGACTTTTGCCAGATGGCATCGAGCTTCTTGTCGCAGTTGACGACATTGGACGGCGGCTGCATGCCCTCGTCCTCCGGCTTGTGGCCGGTCAGCAGCTCGTAGAGGATGACGCCGACCGCGTAGATGTCGGTTTTGACGTCGGCGTGCTCCGGATTGTCGTAGATTTCCGGCGCGGTGTAGCCGGGGGTCCCCATGATCAGGCCGGGGCTGGCGGAATCGGCGGGCCGGGCCAGGCCGAAGTCGCCGATCTTGGCCACCACCTTTTCGTTGAGGAGAATGTTGGCCGGCTTGATGTCGCGGTGGATGACGCCGTTTTCGTGGGCGTGGGCGAGGCCGTCGCAGATGCCCTTCACCAGTGCGGCCGCCTGCTCGGGATCCACGGCCAGGTTGTAGGCGGAGTGGTAAAGCGACTTGCCGTTCACATACTCCATCACGATGTAGAGCATGCCGTCGATGTCGCCGGAGTCATACACGCCGATGAGGTTCGGGTGGTTGAGGCGGGCCATCGCGCGCGCCTCGGTCTCGAAGGATTGGTGGAAAGCCGGATCCGCGCCGAGTTCGCGCGGCAGCACCTTGATCGCCACATCGCGGTCCAGCGCCTTCTGGCGGGCCTTGTAAACCGCTCCCATGCCCCCTTGGGCAATAAAGGAATCGAACTCGTACGCGGGCAGCAGTCCGGCTAGGACTTCCAGCGACGGCGCTTCGAAGGAAGTTGAACTCATGAATCTCGGGAGGCTCGAATACAGGTTTGGGATGACAATGGCGAGTGGAACCCTGTCACGAAATCATAGCGGTGCATGATAAACGATCCATTCAGGAACCTTGATGGCGAAATTATAGAGTGCATGGAGAAAAATGGCGGTCACCAGCCGGCCGGAGGCCGCGAAGCAAAGTGAGCAGGCGACGCCAAGCAAGCCCACGGAGACTAATCCGTAGGCATCGTAGAAATGCACGACGGCGAACACCGCGGCGGAGATCAAGGTTGCGGCCGGTACCCGCAAGCCATTTGCGAGGGAGCGGAAAAGTACGCCACGGTAGAGGATTTCCTCCGCGGCAGGGGCTGCGATGCAGGCCGAGGTCAGGGCGAGCACCAGTCCCCACGGTCCTTCCTCCATCTCGGAAAGCCCGCCCGCGGGATCGTCCGGCATATCATCGCCAAGCATGAAATGCCGCAGCACTTGATCGCCAATCATCAGCAGGGCGAAGCTGCCAAGCACCAGCTTGCCATCCGGGGCTCCCTTCAGCCCGAGCCGCGTCCACACGTGACGCGCGCGGCGGAACAGGAACGCGAATGCCAGCAAGGCCGGCAGGAACCGCGTGGCGGCATCGATCAGGACGAAAAGCCCGGGCGCGATCGAGACCGGCTGGCCGCCTTCGCCCGCCCACCTTTGCAAAATTGAAATCTGGCCATCCAGCACCTTTCCGAAGCCGATCGACGCGAGGTAGGCGAGCAGGAAGACCCCCAGCCCCAGCGCAGTCGGCCAGTGGCCGACGTAGCCGCGGCCCTTGCTGCGCAGCGCTTCCCAGTAGCCGCGTACCACCGCCGGCAGGAATGCCAGGCCACACAGCGCCACCAGCCACACCCCCCCCCGCGACAGCACCGCCCGCAGGGCCACCTCGCGGCTGCGCGGGTCGGCCGATCGTTCCGATGCCTGCATGACGGCCCCGTCGCTCCGTGTTTGCCCCAGCCGGGTCAGATACTCCCGGTCCCACCAGAAATCGTTGCCCTGGGCAACCCGGCGCACCACGGCCTCGGGATCCGGGGGCAGCGGGATGAAGGAGCCGTCCCGGCCCCGCACCGATCGCAGCACCCCCAGCGCGAAAGCGCTCTCCTCATCGAGCGAGCGGTCTTTTTCCAGCATCTCCAGGGAGAACACGCCATTCCTGAGCGCTTGCTCCCGGTCCGGGATGGCGAGCAGCTTGCGCAGCAGCGCGGGGAGCTGCCCGGCGCTATCGGCCAGTCGCAGGTCGCGGTCGGTCTTCCGCAGGGCCATCCGGCCGACTCCGTCTTCCCAGCCGTACTTCGGGCCGAAGTGGTTGTCCCACAACCACACGCCCATCACGAAGATCAGCAGCGCCAGCAAGGGCTCCGGCATGTGCCTGCGCAGGATCGAGCGGTAGGGGTTGGCGGCCTGCTTGGACACGAGGAGTTGCGGTGCGGCGACCATCCCGAATTTTTGGAAAAACCGCAAGCTTCTCGGATCATCATGATATTCTAACTAAAATTTACCTGCCGATTTCCCGCTGGCCCCGCTTTGGTCGCGCCGCCACATTGCCGCCGCCGAAATGGTATCTTTCCTCGCCTCCACGCTCCCCGCAGTTGATCCGGATGCCATCATCATGTGGACCTTCGCGGCTGCGGCCGTGGTATTTCTCGTGAGCTGGGGGATCCGGGGGGCGCGGGGGAAAGTCGAGCCGTTCGAGAACATGGTCGCCTCGCCGAGAATGTCCCCGGAGGAGGCCGCGCTCTACGTTCCGTCGGCCGAGGGAGCGCCGCCCCTACCGCGACTCGACTCCGATTCGCCTTATGCCCCCCCCGGATCAGTCCCGCCGCCGCTTCCAGTGGCTGCGGCTACGACGGCTCCCGTGGGCCTCCTGAAAGTTAGCACGGCGATTTACCGCCTGGTGGACCTGCCGCTCATCGGGCTGGTGTTCCTGATCTTCGCCGGCCTTACCGCGGCGAATGGCGGCTCCTCGGAGGAGGTGCCGCTGGACAAAAAGTACACGCCCGGGGTGTTAATCGCCTCGATCATCTTTCAGTTCCTGCTCATGGGCATGGTGCTGGCCTTCGTCGCCTGGCGGGTGAAGATCACCGAGTGGCTCGGCCTGCGCTGGCGCAAGTGGTGGCTCACCATTGCCATCGCGCCCCTCACCGTGTTTTTCATGCTGTGCTTCATGGGCGTGCTGTTCGTTTCCGGTTGGAACGGGTGGCTCGAGAAAACCCTCGGCATGGAGTCCATGCAGGAAGCCGTGAAGGTCTTCAAGGAGGTGAAGGATCCGCTGGTGATCGCCCTGATGGCGGTGACGGCGGCGATCGTCGCCCCGCTGGCGGAGGAAGTGGTGTTTCGCGGCTATCTCTACCCCGCGGCCAAGCGCTTCTGCGGGCCTGCGGGTGCCATTGTTTTTTCCTCGCTCGTCTTCGCCGCAGCCCACGGGCATGTCGTCGCCCTGCTGCCGCTGTTCGTTTTGGCGGTGATCCTTTGCCTGCTTTACGAGTTCACCGGGTCGATCTGGGCCTGCATGTCGGTGCACTTCCTCTTCAACGCATTCACGGTGACCATGCAACTTCTTGCCCGCTCCGGCCTTATCGACCTGCCGGCCGACTCATGAAGAAGCGCCTGCGCGATCTCGGTGAGGACGCCCTCATCGCCCGCCTGCTGCGCGGTTTTCCCGGCGGCGAAAACCTGCGCGTTGGCCCCGGTGACGATTGCGCGGTGGTCGATCCCGGCCGGGGTCTGCTGCGCTTGCTGAAGACCGACGCCATCGTGGAAGGCGTCCATTTCCTGCCGGACACGCCCGCGGCAAAGGTCGGCTGGAAGGCCGTCGCGCGCGTCCTCAGCGACTTCGCCGCGATGGGCGGCGTGCCGGAGCACCTGCTGGTCACGGTGGCGGTCGATCCCGCCAAGCCGGTCGCGTGGATGGACGGCCTTTACCGCGGCATTCGCAAGTGCCTGGCGACCCACGGCGGCGTGCTGGCCGGCGGGGAAACGTCGCGGCTGCCATCGGGCGCGATGATCTCCGTGGCCGGCGAGGGAAGGGTGGAGCGGAAGCATCTGATCCTCCGCAGCGGCGGAAAGCCCGGCGATCTCGTGGTCGTCACCGGCCGCCTCGGTGGCTCGATCCGCGGCAAGCACCTCACCTTCACCCCGCGTCTCAACGAAGCCGCCTGGCTGGTCCGGAACCTGCGGCCGTCCGCGATGATGGATCTTTCCGACGGGCTGGCGAAGGACCTGCCACGTCTCGCTGAGGCCAGCGGCTGCGGCTTCGAGTTCGGCGAGGTGCCCGCCACCCGCGGCTGCACCCGTGCGCAGGCACTCGGCGATGGCGAGGACTACGAGCTCCTCTTCACCGTTTCGCCGCGCCGCTGGATAGCCGCCGCCGGTCAGTGGCCAAAGGACTTCCCTCAGCTCTCAATCATCGGCAGACTCTGCCCCCCCGGCCAGGGAGCCTCGCTCGCTGGCGGCTGGGACCATTTCTCGCCATGAAATCGCTGATCGAAAATTACTACGCCGCCTTCAATTCCGGCGACCGCGAAGCACTGCTCGAACTGCTGGCGGAAGACGTCGTCCACGAGGTGAACGAAGGCCTGGCCGAGACCGGCAAGGAGGCCTTCCGCGCCTTTCTCGAGCGCATGGACCGGTGCTACCGAGAGACCGTGGAGGAGCTGGAGATCTTCACCGGTCCGGAGAACCGCGCGGCCGCCGAATTCTACATCCGCGGCGAATACCTCGCCACCGATACCGGCCTGCCCGAGGCGAAGGGCCAGGCTTATCGCCTCCGCGTCGGCGCTTTCTTTGACGCCCGCCTCGGCAAGATCACGCGGGTGACGAACTACTATAACCTCCGGACTTGGCTCGCGCAGGTGAGCTGACCAAGGCGGCTTTGCGGGCTTCAGCCGGACGAATCGCCACGGCTCGACCGGCCCGATTGCCATGCCTCAAATTTCCTGAGGAGACGCAGGAAGAGCAGCACCACGAAGTGGACTCCCACGAAGATGCCCACGAAGCCAAACCCCCTGTCGAGCGGGATGCCGGTTAGAAGGAAGAGCAATCCCCAGAGCAGGCAACTTAGCAAAAGGAAGGTGCCGAACCGGAGCCACAGCGGATAGCGCCGGATTTTCAGCCATAGCGAAAGCATTGGCACGGACGTGGAGGAGCCGCCGCGCAGTTCGGAGACCACGAACCATTCGTACACCTTGCAGCCCGGCCACAGCAGGACCGTCGCCACCACCAGCCACGCGACGAATGCCAGCAGGATCTTGAACGCGGCCAGCAGGAAGATCGCAATCCACGGGTGGTCGCGGAGGACGCCGAGGCCCCGGCGAAGCGATTCGAAAACCCGGGAGGGCAGGCTGAAAAGGCAGTAAACCAGACTGCCTCGCGCGACGGCATTGAAGAGATCCTTCTGGTACTCGCGGTTGCCCGGTTCCGCCCGCAGCGCCATCCGGTAGTGTTCCTCGGCCTTCGACGGGTTCTCCAGTTCGTCGAGGTAAACGTCCCCGATGCTGTTGTGAAGGGAGGCGTTCCCGGGGTCGAGCGCGAGTGCCGCTTCAAATTCCCGCAGGCGTCTCCAGGACTCCCTTCCGGAATTGTCCATCGCGGCGTGGAGCCGGATGTAAAGATTCACGATATCCGGGTCCTCGGGTGCCAGCTCTCTTGCGCGTTCAATGTGTTTGCGGGCCTCGGCGGGCCGGTATTGCTGGCTCTCCGCGATGGCGGCCGCAAAGTGGAAGTAGGGATTGTGAGGGACGAGCTGCAGTCCGGCTCCGATGAAGCGGAGCGCGGGCTTCCATTGCTGCTTCACGAGATAGAACCGGATCGCCGCGACGTGCGTGTCCACCGACTCCGGATCCAGCCGCAGCAAGTGGTGGACGTGTCGTTCCGCCTCCTTGAGCTGACGAAGATCGCACAGCCCCATCACCAGGTAGTAGTGGGCGTCGAGGTCCTCCGGATTGAGGCCCAGGAACCTGTAGGCCTCGGCGACCAGCCGGTCGGGGTTTCCGGCGTCTTGGAGAATCGAAAGCACCCGGCCCGACGGCATTCCATGGGGAAAGCCGCCCGGACTCCCGCCATTGTCAGGATCGTGCGCGTGACTCAACTGCGGCAGTGGAGTGGAAAGCGCTGCCGGCCGGAAGCCTTATCCGCCGGTCGCGGGTGACAAGCTACGACAACCTCCGGGCTTGGCTCGACCTCGATTCCCGGCGAGATTGAGTCCCATCGACATGAAACCCATCGCTTTCCTCTTCCTGTTCGCCGCCACCCTCCATGCCGGCGAGAAGCAACTCTTCAATGGCAAGGACCTCACCGGCTGGGAGGGAAATTCCAAGCTGTGGTCCGTCGAGGACGGCGCCATCACCGGCAAGACCTCCGACAGCGGCGACGCGAAGATTTCCCACAATACCTTCCTCGTCTGGAAAGACGGCACCGTCGGCGATTTCGAGCTGACGTTCAAATACCGCATCGAGAAGGGAAACAGCGGCGTCCAGTACCGGTCGAAGGTGCTCGAGCCGGGACCCTCCGGCTCGGTGGTAAGCGGCTACCAGGCCGATTTTGAAGCCGGCAAGACCTACAGTGGCATCCTCTATGAGGAAAAAGGCCGCGGCATCCTCGCCAAGCGCGGCGAGAAGACCGAGGTCGGCGATGACGGCAAGCCCAAGGTCACCGGGCAGGTCGGCGATTCCAACGAGATCCAGGCGGCCATCAAGGACGAGCAGTGGAACGACTACAAGATCGTCGCCAAGGGCAACCACGTGCAGCACTTCATCAACGGCAAGCAGACCGTCGATGTCACCGACAACGACGCCAAGAACGCGCCGAAGGAAGGCATCCTCGCGCTGCAGATCCACGCCGGTCCGTCGATGGTGGTGCAGTTCAAGGAGCTGGTGCTGAAGACGGCGGATTGACTCTAGTCACGTAGCGGAACGACTTCGTCGTTCCGGCTGGGTTCGGCCCGCACCGAGAGTCCACGTGGCGCTCTGGCTAGCGGCTTCGCCCCGCCGGAAGGACGCAGTCCTTCCGCTATATCAAGGCAAGCCCGGCATTTCCATCGCATCCTCGCATGGATCGTGCATCCTCCTCCCGTGATCTCCCGCCGCAAGATCAAGTATTCCGTTTGCCCCCCGCTCCGGCAGTATCTTTATCACTTCGATCGCCTGCGCGACATCCCGCTGGTCTATGACGACCTCGCGCGGTTCGCAGGCTCGATGCCCTACGAGGACCCGCGCGGGAAGGAGACGCTGTGGCTCACGGTCTTCTACCCGCAGGAGCTGATGTTGGAGCTGCGGCCGAAGCTCACCAAGATCTACGCCGAGCTGAAAATCGGCGGCGAGTCAGACCTTCACGAGCACCTCACCGTCGATCGCATCGACTTCGGCGAGTTTGGGAATTCGCGGCCGTTCCGCATCCGCATCACCAACCTCTACAACGACAACTCCGACTACTTCTACGTGAAGCAGGCAGATGCCTCGCGCATCTATGGCTTGGAGTTGGAACACATCCTGTCGCCGAACCGCATCAACTACCTGGTGAATGGCAACACGCTGATCGAGGAGCACATTGCCGGCGTGCCGGGCGACGTGTTTCTCAAGGATCACCTGCCGCGGCCGGAGCTGAACAAGGTCCGCATCGCGAAGGAATTCACCAAGTTCAATGAGCGCTGCTTCATCCGCCTGCTCGGCGACATGCGCAGCGTGAACTACGTCGTGGACATCACCCCGGACTTCGAGGAGGTGCAGTACCGCGTCCGCCCCATCGACTTCGACCAGCAGAGCTACGAACGCCGCGGCAAGACCTACCTCGCCTACCGTTTCGACTCTAACAAGACGGTCACCAAGCTCGCCTTCGACGTCCTGAACCGGAAGACCATCGACCAGTACGTCGCCGAAGAGCACGCGCAGATGACCCGCCGGGCCAAGGTGGAGAACGCACGCCTCAAGGCCCTGTTAGGCGTGATGCGCCGTGACGACATCGCTCCGCACGAGCACGTCGCCTCGCTTGCCGCGGATCTGGCGAAGTACCACCACACCGATATCTTCCGCGACTGCCAGACGATGGGCGAGCTCACCGCCGCCCACGTGGCGCACATGCTGGAGCTTTGAATCGCGTCACGGGCGACCCCGCTTGCTGCTCCACAAACCCGGATCACGGCATGAAAAAGCCATCGCTGAAATCTCTCGGCCTCGATCTGTTGGAGACGACGGTCGGCGAGCGCGTTCGCATCCCAGCACTGCCCTTCGCCACCTGTGCAGGGTTCTTCGCCGCCGGTGAGCACGGCTGGTGGTTGGTCGCCATGGGCTGTGCCGTGCTGCAGAGCTTCTTCACCTACGCCTCAGTCTCGCACGATCTGGTCCATCGCACGCTGCGGCTGCCGGCTTTGCTGAACGAACTGCTGCTTTTTCTCATCGAAGCCCTCTCGTTCCGATCAGGTCACGCATTCCGGGAAACGCATCTGCACCATCACCGGAGGTTCCCTCATGATGACGACTTGGAAGGGGCTGCGGCGGGCATGTCGTGGTGGCGCGCCTTGCTCGATGGAGTCATTGCCCAGCCACGTCTGTGGGCATGGGCGCTCCTGCGAACGACAGGCAAAAAGCGGCGGTGGATCGTGATCGAAGGGTTGGCGATCATCGCATGGGCAGCGTGGTGCCTCGGATCGCAAGTCGGGATGATCTATCTGGCGGTGACTGTGGTGGGAAGCTGGGTCTATCCCTTCATGACCAGCTTCATGCCTCACGATGCGACGGCGCACGAACCGCTGCGGCAGACTCGCTTGTTCCGCGGGAAGGTGGTTTCTTGGCTGAGCTTGGAGCACCTCTATCACCTCGAGCACCATCTTTATCCGCAGGTGCCTCACCAACGTTGGCCGGAGCTTGCCAAGCGGCTCGATCCGTTTTTCGAGGAGCAAGGACTCAAACCGGTGGTGCTGTGGCGATGAATTCCGATGATTCCCGCGGTTTCTTCTCGGAGCTGGTTGGGGATGGCCGCTCCTTGATTCTGTTCACCGCGATCGCCTTGTTGTTCTCCGGCGGTGGGGCGATCTTCCTGTCCTTGACAGGGCATTTTCTGCCGCACGATGTCGAATTTCTCGGCATGCAGCCAATCGCGCTGTGCGAGCTGAACCAGTGCCGGATCGTCCACTTCATGATCCACGACCGCCTTTCCTTTGGCGGCGTGTTGGTCGCGCTGGCAGTGCTCTACGCATGGCTTGCGCATTTCCCGCTGCGCGACGGGGAGAGCTGGGCGTGGTGGACGCTGGTCCTGACAAATGCGACCGGCTTTGGCAGTTTCCTAGCCTACCTCGGCTACGGCTATCTCGATGGCTGGCACGCTTGGGCAACCTTGCTGCTGCTGCCCATCACTCTGACAGGCTTGTGGAAGACACGGCGGCTTTGCTCGAAGCCGCTGGACTTCCGCCCGGCCGCATGGCCCGCGACATGGCGGTGCCGACAGGCCATTGGGTGGATGTTATGGATGGGGTGGGGCACCGGTTTGGTGGCGGCCGGAGCAACAATCCTGACCGTCGGCATGACACTGGTCTTCGTCCCCAGCGACCTGGATTTCATCGGCTACACGCGGGAGCAACTCGATGCGATCAACCCGCGTTTGATTCCCATGATCGCCCATGATCGCGCGGGCTTCGGAGGCGGCTTGCTCACGACCGGACTGACGATCCTTTGCATCCTGTGGAAGGCCGCGCCATCGACGCACGTTTGGCAGGCGCTTGTCTTGGCAGGTCTCGTCGGATTCGGGTGTGCAATCGGCGTGCATTATCCGATCGGCTACCTTGACTTCTGGCATCTTGCGCCGGCTTGGGCGGGTGCTGCTGTGTTCGCGGCAGGTGCCTGGCTATCGAAGCGCTAACTTTTGATAACGGCGGCTTTGCGCCATCGGCTCCCCGGCGCAAATGATGAGACTTTGACAACGTTCGCCGGCAAAGCCATTTCCTGGTATGGAATGAAGGCCTCCCACATCATGACCGGCATCGTGGCGCTGCTCGCGGGCTTTTGGCTGGGCCGGATTCAGATCGCTGGCCGGGAGCCGGGAAAGGAATCCCGCGGGGAGATTCCGGCTGGGGCCTCGTCGGTGGCATCGGCCGCTGAAAGTGATTCTTCCGCTGCCTCGCGCAATTCGCGCCCCCTGGCGGCAGCGGTTTCCGACGGAGCCAAGCTTGCTGAAGAGCTTCACCAGACCTTCCTGATCGGCAACCCGATCACCCGCAGCTTGAAGTTCGCGGAGTTGTTAGAAGAGATGACGCCGCAGAATGCCCGTGAGTTCCGCGAGCTGTTCTTCGGATTCGACAAGCAGGGCCTGCGCTACGACAGCGAGTGGCGGCTGCTGTGGCACCAGTGGGGGAAAGTCGATCCACTCGCTGCGATGGCGGCGCTGAAGGAGGAGGGAAGCAACGGCCGCAGCGCATCGTATGCGGCCTCGGTGCTGGAGCTCATCTTTTCGAGCTGGAGTGAGATCGACAGTGCCGCGGCATCCAAACATCTCTCCCAACTCACCGATCCGGATCAGTACAACCGCGCCTACTTTGGCCTGCTGCGTGGGATGGATCTCGAAAGCGCCAGCCGCTTCGCCGAGCAGACCAGCTTTCCCGAAGGCACCACCGCTTCTTCGGCCGCCGAACGTCTTGTCGAACGCGCTTTGCGCGAGAGCGGCTCGACGGACGACATGAAGTCGTGGTACGATGGACTTAGTACCCATGACTTCAAGCAGGCCGCGATCGATCACGTCTATTGGCGTCTCAAGCAGGCCGACCTCGGGGCCTCCGCCGCGTGGGTGGGCGAGCAAACGGTCGCCGGAATGGACACTCGCAGGATCAACGGGGAACTCGTGGCGGACTTCGTGAAGGCCGATCCACTCAAGGGCTTGGATTGGTATCTATCGTTGCCCGAGCCGGTGCGCGATGCTGCTGAGATCCAGCGGCTCACCGAGGCCGCGGCAGAGAATCCCGAGTCGTTCCAGGAATGGCGCTCGAAGTCGCCGGTGGCCGGCCTGATTCCCGCGGGAGATCGTCAGTGACGAAGCGGCGACGATGTCACTCGTCGCGTTGGATCGGTGAATGAGGCGGTGCGGGTTGCACGAATAGAGCCCTCGCTCGGACGATATTCTCCAGTGGGTGAAGGGGAGGGATTCCCAAATCCTGCCAAAATGTATGATGACATAAATTCAGATGCGTCTCCCAGTAAGGTCGGAGCAAAAGAAGTATACAGCCTGAAAGAGTTTCAGGCTTCTGAATACGACCCGTACTTACCCAAGAGAAGCCATGAAAAATCCATCCTCGCCTTACGCGCTGGCATCGGCGGCGCGTCTTTCCCTGCTGACCACAGCCCTGACCTTGTCCGTGCAAGCGGCACCGCTAACGTGGAGATCGGCCGGCCCCACCAACGACTGGAGCACCGTCGCCGGCAACGAAAACTGGACCCCCGGAAATGTGGTTTGGACGCAGAATTCCGACGCGATCTTTGACCTGAGTTCGGGCAGCCCTGAAGCAGCAAACGTCGCGACCAGCATCATCGTCAACGACATCACTTTTGCGGCATCCGGTTTCAGCATCGGCGCAGGCGCGGGATCGCTAGTCCTCGCCAATGATCTCTCCAGCACGATCACCGTCACCAACCTGACCGACACCGCGTCCATCGCGGAAACGATCGGTAACAACACCAGCACCCCGAGTTCCCTGACGAAGGCGGGCCTTGGCACGCTGACCCTCAACGCTGCCGCGGCGAATACTTATTCGGGCACCACCACCATCAGCGCCGGTACTCTGATCGCCAACCACGAAGGCTCACTCGGTGTCGGGCCCGTGGTTAACAACGCGACTCTCAATGTCAGCAAGGCCAACGTGACCTTTAGCGGCCTCGCCAACGCCTTGAGTGGCGCGGGCACGGTCAATGTCACGGCGCTGGGCACCGGGGGAAACACGGTCGGCCTCAACGGCGACTACTCCGGCTTCACCGGTACTTGGAACATCGGGAATGGTGCCGCTGCAGGAGCCGGCAAGGTCCAGATGAACGGCAAGGATAATGCCGCCGCTTCCATCAATGTCGCTGCCAACGCCAGCCTCTTGGTTTCAGGCAACACCCATAATGCCACGGTTACGCTAGGTGGCGGTGACACCGGCGAGTCGCTCGGCCAGCTCCGCGTGGACCTCGTGGGTACCAATTGGGCAGGCCCGATCATTCTCGCCGGCGACATGACCGGAGCAGGAGACGGGATCATCGGCACCAATTCCGGCCCGGCGATGATCAGCGGCAATATTTCCGAAACCGGCGGTTCCCGCACCCTCTCCAAGGCCGGCGGTGGCACCCTCATCCTCACGGGCAACAGCACCTACACCGGCCCGACGCGCAGCTTCTCGGGCAACATCAGCGTTCCCGCCATCCATAACACGGGCGTCTCCGGGCCGCTTGGCACGAATGGCCTCATCGCCCTCGGCAGCGGCGGCGCCGCGTCCACCCTCATTTACACCGGCAGCGGGGAAACCACCGACCGCTCGATCGATCTCGCGGGGACCACCGGCAATGCCGGTATCAATCACGCCGGCACCGGCTTGCTCAAATTCACTGGCAACTTCACTACCAGCGGGGCCGGGAGCAAATCCCTGGTCCTGACCGTCTCCCCAACCGGCAGCGGGGAAATTTCCGGCCAGATCGTCAACAACAGCCCCACCAACATCACTTCTCTTACCAAGAACAATGGCGTGGGCGCTTGGACGCTCTCCGGCAACAACACCTTCACGGGCAACGTCAACGTCAGTACCGGCGACCTGGTCATCACGAATTCCTCCTCCCTCGGCGTTGGGCCGAAGACCATCACCCTGGTCACCGCCCCCAATCCCGGCGGCCTCAGCTCGCTGGTACTCGATGGAAGCAGCGGCGATATCTCGCTCCCGGGCAACATGGCGTTCACCACCAGCTTCGACGCGCTGAGCGTTCCGTTCTCCGTCCCCATTCCGGGGGAAGCAGCGATCATCAACAGCGCGGGCAACAACACCATCGCTGGCAATATCACCGCCACGTCCGGCGGTGGCGGTACCGCCCTCCTTTCCAATGCGGGCAACCTGACGCTCACCGGCACCCTCGCGAACAATGCCACCAGCCGGGGCTTCCACTTCCGCGGCGCTTCGACCGGCATCGTCACCGGGCCCATCACCAATGGCAGCAACCCGGTTACCGTTCTGAAAGATGCCGGCAGCGGCACGTGGACCCTTGCAGGAATCAACACCTACTCCGGTAGCACCACGATCACCGAAGGCACGCTCCGCCTCGACTACACCACCAACGACTCCACCAAGCTCTCCGACTCCAGCGCCCTCATTCTCAACGGCGGCACGCTCGACCTTGCCGGTGGCACCCACACCGAGGTGGTGGCCTCGACCACGCTGGCTGCGGGCAAGACCAGCTCCATCACTCGCAGCAGCGGCAGCGCGAAGATCCAGCTCCGAACCGTGACGCCGGGGCCCGGTTCATCGCTCGTGCTCGGGGCTCCGGGCATTGCCGAGACCGACACCTTCAACACCAACGGGATTCTCCCGTGGGCCCGGGTGGTGGTCGGCGGCCAATCCGTGCTCGCCACCAATTCCACCGACGCCGTCGACGGTCCGATCACGGCCTATGCAGGTGCCTACTCCGATGTCACCCGCCTGGGTCCGAGTTCCATTCCGAATAGCGCGGGCAGCATCGTCCGTATTGTGGACGGCGGCACCTCGGGAAACATCAGCCTCGCCGCCTCGCCGCTGACCCAGATCGGATTCCTGCAGATGGGAGCGAGCGCCGGACCCGCCACCATCGCTCCCGCCAATGACACCGACGTCCTCACGGTCGGCGACGACCTTGGCGGATACCTCTGGCAGACACCGACCGCGGGCAGCCTCACCATCGGCAGCACGCCGAACCAAGGCGTCCTGACCGCCGGCGACTTCGAGAATTCCTCGCCTGCCACCCTCACTCTCACCAACGACAGTGCAGTAAATCCGCTGACGGTGAACTCCATCATCGCTGACAACGGTACCGATGTCATCAGTCTGGCTACCGGCGGCAACAACATCGTCCTCAACGGCGACAATCTCTTCACCGGCTCGATCAATGCCGGTGCCGGTCTGCTGACCCTGACGGGGGACAACACTTTCGATGGAGCCCTCACCGTCAACAATGGTGCGACGGTCGTCCTGTCCGGCGATAACTCCGGTCGTCCCGTCAACGTTTCCAACCGCAGCGTGGTCAATGGGAACGGCGTCCTGCAACTCCAAGCGAATGCAGGAAATACGGTTTCCAGTGTTTCGACGGCGCTCTCGGCCGAGCGCACGGCCTTGCAGCCGTTGTTCCTCGGCGTCGGCAGCATCCTGCAGCTTCGCTCGGAAACGTCCGTCACCTTCGCAGGCGGGAATGACCTCGGTGGCATGGGAACCGGCAACGCCACCTTCGACGTGAACAACCTTGGCTCGGGCAGCGGCAATACACTGACGATTGCCCCGGCGGGTTTCAACGTGAGCACCACCACCATCAACGTGACCGGCGGCAATGGCTACTCGCTCGCCACGGGGACGATCAACAATGTCGGTGCGGGTGCGACCCTGACGCTGAACCCCACCACGGCAAATCACGTGCTCGGTGGATACACGGCGAATGCGACGCTCTCCACCACCCTGGCGCTTGGTGGCACGGCCGCCGGTAACCAGGTGACAGGAGCCATCCTCAACCCGGCAACCTCCGGGGCGACTGCCGTAAACAAGTCCGGCCCCAGCACTTGGCTTCTTTCCGGCTCCAACACCTACACCGGCAACACCACGATCTCGGACGGGACTTTGAAAGCGGGTAGTACGGGAGCCTTCTTGTTTAGCGCAGCGCTGAACATGTCCGGCACCGGCACGCTCGATCTGAATGGCTTCGATGCCAGCTTCACCAATGCGGGCGGTGGTGCCACCACGGCCACCATCACCGACAGCAGCGCGGTAGCCGGGGTCTCGACGCTGTCCATTCCCGCCCTAGGCAACACCACCATCGCGACCCGGATCCTCAATGGACCTACCCGGGCGGTAAGGGTGATCGTAAGGAACAACAACTCGACGGCGAATTTGTTCCCGATCGACAGTCCCAACACCTTCTCCGGCGGTTTGGTCCTGGGGCACAACGCGGTCGGCGGGACACGCCTCCGCATCTCGGCTCCGCCGGTGACGGTGGGCTCCGCCGGTGCGATCGTCAGCAGTCCATTCGGAACGGGCCCGATCACGATCGGTGAAACCGCTGCCGATAGGGCGGGCATCCTGCTGGATAGCCTCAGCGGCTTCACCATCGCAAATGCCATCGTCTTCAACACCGCCTTGGGAAATGACCAGCCGGGATTCCGGCTCGATACCACCGGACACACGCTCTCCGGAACGATCACGGCGAACCTGAGCAATGCCTTGTTCACCAATACCGGGGCGGCCCGCTTGACTGGACAGGTTACCGGGCCGAATGGCCTCCAGCTCAACAACTCGACGGTCGCCATCACCCTGGCCAACCAGACGGCGAACCCCAACGACTACGTGGGTGACACCACCATCGGCACGGGCGCCTTCCTCATTCTGGGTGCGGCTGACCAGATCCCGAACGGCGCGCTCAAGGGCAGCGTGGCCAACAACGGCACCTTGAACGTCGGCGGGTTCAGCGAGACCATCAATGGCCTCAGCGGAGCGGGTGTGATCACCTCGACCGGCGGGGGCACTTTGAGCGTGGGCGACACCAATGCGTCCGCGACGTATACCGGCTCCACCGCTGGCACGCTCAACCTGACGAAGATCGGCAGCGGCTTCCAGACGATCAGCGGAGCCATCGGTCACCAGGGCGACACCACTGTCACCCAAGGCTCGCTGGCGCTGAACCTCGCCTCGACCTTTGCCGATGGTGCGGATGTCCGCCTCAACACCGGGGGCACGCTGATCCTCACCACCGCGGGGACCGATGTCATTGACCAACTGTTTATCAACGGCGCTCCGCAGGCCGTGGGTAAGTGGGGTCGTCCCGGATCGATCGCTGCGCTCGGCGCGAACTTCGAGACATCGCTGATCAGTGGCGATGGCTTGCTCAATGTCACCACCTCCGGCACCACTCCGTATGGCACCTGGATCAGCACCTTCTTCGGAAGTGAAACCAATCCGGCGATCGTCGGCCAAACCGCTGATCCCGATAAGGACGGCGTGGATAACGTCACCGAGTTCGCCTTCGCGGGCAATCCGAACAGCGGCAGCGAGAACGGCAAGATCTACGTCTTCACGGTCGACAGCGACTTCGACGGCGATACGGACAAGGAGCTGATCCTCACGGCGGCCATCCGCACCGGAGCCGCTGCCTTTGGCAATGGAGCGCCCTCGACCGCCGCCTCGGTGGCCGATGGCATCACCTACTCGATCCAAGGCAGCACCACGTTGACCAGCTTCCCGGTCACGGTGAATGCCGTGCCGACTCCCATCACGACTGACCTGCCACCCGCGGGAACCGGCTATAGCTATCGCAGCTTCAGCTTGGGCGGCTCGAATGGACTGACGCCCGGCAAGGGCTTCCTCCGCGCGACGGTCACTGCACCCTGATAGAATCTAGCAGCCTCATCATCCAAAGCGGCCATCCCGAAACGGGGTGGCCGCCTTTTTTGGGTTTCCCCGGGAGCGCCGGTCTTCAGACCGGCCCGAATGGTCCCTTCAAGCCGGTCTGAAGACCGGCGCTCCCGGGAGACCATCTAATGGCCATCCGCAAACGGGATGCGGCGTTCTTCACGCTTCCTCTTCCGTCGGCAGCATCAGTGCGAACAGCGCGGCGGGGATGAACAGCCATGATGCCATGAGCAGCACGCCGGCGAAGTCGCCCTGAACCTTGTTGAAGATCCCGAAGAAGACCACGCCCGCGGCGGAGAGGATGCGGCCGATGTTGTAACAGAATCCTGCGCCGGTGCTTCGCAGCAGTACCGGGAACAGCGGCGGCAGGCACATTGTGAAGAGGCCGAAGCAGCCCTGCATGAGGCCGGTGATGGCGAAGAGGAAATAGACGGTGTGCAGGTCGTGGCCACGCGAGAAGGTCAACCACATCACGAGGAAGTAGCCGCCGAGCATCAGCGCGATCGCTTTCCCGTAGCCGATGTGCTTGGCCAGGAGGCCCGCGAAGAAATTCCCGATGATGGAGCCGACCATGATCCACAGCAGCGCCATCACGGTCGCGTGGTCCTTGGCCTCCTTCGCCACGCCGACCTCGGGCAGGCTGCGGATGTAGCTCTGCTGCCAGAACATGAAGGTCCAGTGCGCGGTGAGCGAGACGGCGCAGATCAGCATAACCCGCAGCGTGATTCTGCGAACCCTGGGGCCGAAGAGTTCGCGGATGCGTGGGGCGGGCTGGCCCTTGCGCGCCTCGGTCCATTCCTCGGTCTCCGGCACCGACTTGCGAATCCACAGCGTGATGAAGGCGGGCAGGATGCCCACGAGGAAGATCCAGTGCGGTGGCTTGCCAGCGAGCAGCGCCCCGGCGGCGCAGGCGAGCAGGATGCCGCAGTTCACCGCGCTCTGCAGGGTCGCGGCAATCCACGGCCGCCAGGACTTCGGCCACGTCTCCGAAAGCAGCGACGCGCCGACCGCCCATTCGCCGCCGATGCCCAGCGCGGCGAGGAATCGGAAGACCAACAAATGCCACCACTCGGTCGCGAAGAACGACAGGCCGGTGAAGCAGGCGTAGGTCAGGATCGTGAGCACCAGTGCCCGGCTGCGGCCTAACAGATCTGCGACCCGCCCGAAGAACCCGCCGCCAAGCGCCCAGCCGACGAGGAACGCCGCCTGGATGATGGAGGCCTTCTTGCCCACCTCCGGGTCGGACTCGCCGGTCGCCAGCAGCCCCGCCACGAAGGCGGTGGCCACCAGCGTGTAGAGGTGCATGTCCAGCCCGTCGAAGAGCCAGCCGAGCCACGCGGCGACGCCGGAGCGCACCTGCTGCGGCGAGAGATCGCGAAGCCTGCTGACCTCGCGATCGCTGGCGGGCACGGGGAGGGTGCTCATGGGAGCACGACGTTTTCCAATCTCCGCACCATGACAAACCGATTCAGCGGCATGAGCCGCACGGCTGCCCGTTCGACCGCTTTACTCGCCGTTCCGCTTGTCGGCGGTCGGCGGCGTGGCGATGACTCCGCCACCGCCGGGTCCGACCGGTGCGGTGGGCGTCAGGTCCTTCTTGTCGGGAAGCCTGAGAAGCCGGTCCGTGGGGAGGCGCATGCCACCCTCTTGGATGACCAAGGGCGCAGAGTCTCCCTCTTTTGGCACCTGGCTGCCGGTGGGCTTGTTGGCCGGCTTGCCGCGCGTGCCCGTGGTAGCGGGCGTGTCGCTCTCCACGAGGATGGCCTTCTTCGGCGCGCACGCCGCGAAGCCGAGGGCAAGGAACAGGCAGCAGACGGGTTTCGTCATCGGACGGGAACGATGAAACAGCCGCCGCGGCTTGGCAATGGCGAAGCCGGGTCAGCCCGCAGGCTCAGTTTTTGGCGTTCGGGAGCTTCACCAGCCATCTTTCCACGTCTCCGATGACCTGCTCCTTCTTGTCGTCGTACATCAGCAGATGGTAGCTGTCCGGGTAGTATTTGTGGCTCCGTGACTCCTTGGGAATGTTGCCGTAGAAGGACTCCACGTCAGCGGCGCTGCTGAAGAAGTCCTTGCCGCCATTGAGCACCAGCGTGGGCACCTTGAAGGTCTGGGCGCACGCGGGCATGCCGTCGATCAGGTCGCTCAGCGCAACCAGCAGCCGCAGGGTGTGCTTGTCGATGTGCCAGGCGTTGGTCTCGGCCTGCTCCGAGTGCAGGGTGTCGTGGGTCATCTGCACCTGCTGGCCACCGGCGATCGTTTCCAGCGAAAGGCGCGCGGTCGGGGCGACCTCGGCGGCACCGTGGACGAGGTCCTTCTTCCACTTCGGGAAATCCTCGCGGAACTTCACGATCGGCGAGGAAAGGACGATCGCGTCGCAGGGCGGCGACTGGCCGGCCGCGATGGCATTCTCGTAGGCGTGGGAAACGATGAGCGCGCCCATGCTCTCCCCGAACCACACGATGCGGGCGTTCGGGTGCTTGGTGCGGACCATGCCGGAGAATTTCGCGAGGTCGCTGAACCACAGGTTCGGGTCGTCGATATCCCCGCGGCGTTCCTTCAGCGGATCCTTTCCCTGGCCGCGGACCTCGTAGGCATAGACGGCGATCTTCGGCTGATCCTTGAGCAGGCGCTTGCCGAGATTCTCGTAGTCGATGGCCGCCCCGCAGAAGCCGTGGACGCCGATCACCACCGTCTGCGGCGTGGCCTCAGGGCGCATCCATTTGCGGTAGCCGAAGGTCTCGTTGCGCACGGCTTCCTCCGGCCGCTCCGCCACCAGCGAGTAGTTCGTGGCGCACTGCGTGAGCAACAAGGGCGCGAGAAGCAGCCCGCCTAGCCGTGCGGCCATGCGCGCCCGGCTGCCACCGGATTTGCAGGAAATGCGCTTCATCCGTGGGCAAAATGCCATTTCTGGCCGGGGACGGCAATCATGCATTCCACAATATCAGCAGGGCCGGTCCGTTAGACAGCGACAGTTTCACGTTGTGGCAGACCGAGGCGGATCGCCGGCAGGATGTCGTCGAGCTCGTTGGCCACCACGAAATCGCCTGGTTTGCACATGTTGCTGAGGAGATTGATGAGCGGGTCCCAGAAGCGCACCCCGGCGGCATTGGAGCGGTTGAAAAGCACCACTGGCTTGCCGGTCATGAGCGGGTTTTGCTGGTGTTTGAAGATCATCAGCGCGAGCAGCTCCTGGACGGTGCCGGCCCCACCGGGGAAAATTACGAAGGCGTTCGAGTTCTCCATCATCACCTCCATGCGGGTGTAAATATCGGGCCGCAGCCAGAAGCTGGACAGACCGTCAGGCAGGCCTTCGAGCTCGATGATGTGCGGTACATTCGAGCCCGCGGTCCAGCCGCCGGCACCGACCGAGCCTTCGACCACGGCGCCCATGATGCCGGAGCGGCCGGCGCCGGAGACGCAGCCGAGGCGGTTCACGGCGAGCAGGCGACCGAGTTCGCGGCCATCGGCGAGGTAGGACGGGTCTTCAAGGGTCGCCGAGCAAAAGACGCAGACGTTCCCGGCGTAGTCGGGGGGCACAGCGTTTTCGAAGGAAGTGCCATTACACTCGCCGATCTTGTGGCGGCCGGCATCCGGGATGCCCTTCTCGCGGCCCAGCTCCAGTGTTTTCAACACGCCTTCCGGGTCTTCCGCCGTGAGCAGGAAGTCCCGGTGGTCCTGCTTGATGGTCCCCATCTTGTTCAGGTGGTCGAGCACCGAGAAAAACGGGTCCCAAGAGAAGTCGGTATTGAGGATGACCGTCGGCTTGCCGGCCAGGTTGCGGTCGAGCGTTTGGTAGCCGACGAAGATCGAGATCGCCTTGAACATGTCTTCCAGCGTCGCGCCGGGCGTGAACACGAAGGAGTCGGCCTCGATGATCTTGCGCTCGATGTTGGAAAGCGTGATGCGCTGGTCGCCGTTGGAATTGTAGATGTCCCAACCGGCTCCAAAAAGCAGATAGAGGAGGCGGGCACGGACCGCGCGGCCGGGGTCATCGTGGCCGAGCACGGTTCCAGAAAGTCTTACTTTAGGCATGGGATTCGCTAAGGTGGGGGTGATTTCAGCAGGCGCCGTGCCGGAGGGTGACGGACGGCCTTTCAACAGAGCAGACTAACGCCATGGATCCCTTTCTTCAAGCCGCCATCTCGGAGGCCGCCGCCGGCCTCTCCGAAGGCGGTATCCCCATCGGCAGTGTGCTCGTGCGGCAGGGTATCATCCTTGGCCGCGGGCACAACCGCCGGATGCAGCAGGGCAATCCCATCCTCCATGGCGAGATGGATGCCCTCCAGAATGCCGGCCGCCTGCCTGCCCACATCTATCGCGAGTGCACGCTCTACACCACGCTCTCGCCTTGCCCGATGTGCAGCGGTGCGATCCTGCTCTACGGCATCCCGCGGGTGATCATCGGCGAGAACCAGACCTTCATGGGCGAGGAGGAGCTGCTAAAGAGCCGCGGCGTCCAGATCGAGGTCGTGCAAAGCCCGAAGTGCGTGGACCTCATGCGCCGCTTCATCGAGGCGAATCCAACGGTGTGGAACGAGGATATCGGTGAGACGTGATCCATTTCGGGACCTGCCACTAGCGGTCATCAATCGTTCGGCCATGAGAACGAGCCGTCTTTACGGAACTCAAGTGTCAGGGCGCCGAACTCGGCGAGGCAGCGGAAGCGAGTACCCTTGAAGAAGAAATCGCGGCTGACGTGATGGTGGCCGAAGATCCATGCCTCCGGCCTGTGGTGGTCGAGCATCGCCTGCAACAGCGTGGCAGTGGAGGAAGGCGTAAAGAACAGCAATGCCATCGGCCCGCCCCCGGCGAACAGGCTCGCGGGACCATCGTGGGAAATCATCAGGCGTGGTCGCGCTTCGGCGTAGGCGTCGAAGGCAGCTTGCATTTGCGCGGCACTCAGTTCCTCCTCCGGCCACCAGTCGCGGCCTTCGATGCGCCATCCGCGATCGATGCTGAAGGCTCCCGAAACCCAGAAGATGCCGCGAGCGGTACCCCAGTCGCCGAGATAGCGTGGATCACGGCGACAGATCGCCGGATCGTCGTGATTGCCGCGGATGAACCGGAAGTCCTCGCGCTTCGTTACCTTTTCGCGGAAGGCCGTGGGTGATACGAACCCCGCGCCGAGGTCGCCGACTTGAATGACCGGATGCCCGGGTTTGGCCAGCCGCCGGAGATTCCCGTGGACATCGCCCTGGAAGGTCACTGACCCGGCGAGCGACTCCATCCAGCGGCAGGCATTGTCATTCATCTGTGGGGAGATTTCAGGCTTCGCAGGACCCATATCAAGCGTGCATCGTCCGCGGCGTGAGCCCCGCCTTGGAAACCCTGATGCTGCCATTTTCCCAAGGGGAGATCGCGGTGCCGTCGCGGGCCTTGTTCCTTGGCGCGGAGCCGCATCCGGATTTGAAGGATTGGCCACAGGTCACCGGTTGGCAGCCGCTCAAGCCGCTGGCGGACGCCTGGGAGAAGGCGGGCTTTGCCCGGGTGGACGAGCCCGTCGGCACGTGGCCGCTGGTGATGCTGCTGCCAGGCAAGTCGAAGGACGAGACGCTCGCGGCCCTCGCGAAGGCGCATGATTTGTTAGAAAACGGCGGCACGCTGGTGGTGGCGATGGCCAACACGGCGGGCGCGCAGCGCTTTGAGAAGGAGCTGGAGAAAGCGACCGGCAAGATCGCCACTCTCTCGAAACACAAGTGCCGCGTCTTTCATGCGGTGAAGGACGGCACTTGGGACGAGGGCTTGCTCGCGAGTTGGCGCGCGCTCGGTGAACCGCGGGAGGTGGACGGCTTCGTGGTGGAAGCGGGTGTCTTCAGCGCGGATCACATCGATCCCGGCTCGGCCTTGCTCGCGGCGAACTTGCCGAAGAGCCTGCGCGGTACGGTGGCCGATCTTGGCGCGGGCTGGGGCTATCTTTCCAAGGCGGTGGCCGATGGCTGCTCCGGCGTGAAGGCGATCCACCTGTTCGAGGCGGATGCACGGGCGCTGGCCTGTGCGCGCAAGAATCTCGGCGAAGGCAACTTCGAGTTTCACTGGCACGACGTGGCCGCCGGCCTGCCGGGGAAGTACGAGACGATCGTGAGCAACCCGCCCTTCCACACCGGGCAAACGTCCGACCTTTACTTGGGGAAGGCCTTTCTCCGCACCGCCGCCGCGGCGCTGCGCACCGGCGGACGATTGTTTCTGGTGGCGAACCGCCAGCTCCCCTACGAACCGGAACTCGAAGCGCTCGGATTGGTCTGGCGCAAGCCGCTCGAGAACGCCACCTACAAGCTCTTGTTCGCGGAGAAGCGGATGGGAACCACCAACGATTTCCGCAGATGAAGCTGGTCAAACTGCTCGCCAACCTCGGCTACGGCTCGCGCAGCCAGGTCGAAAGCCACCTCCGCAAGGGCGTGGTGACCGACATCCGCGGCCGGGTCCTCGGCACGAAGGATTTCCCGCCGCACGCCGAGATCCTCTTCAAGGGCGAACCACTCGATCATCCCGCGCCGCTCACGCTGATGTTCCACAAGCCCGCGGGCTATACGTGCAGCACGGAGGATCCCGGCGACACGATCTACGACCTGCTGCCGGTGCGCTACGCCCTGCGGAACCCGGTGCTTAGTCCGGTCGGCCGGCTCGACAAAGATACCACCGGCCTGCTGCTGATGACCGATGATGGCCAGCTCCTTCACCGGCTGATAAGCCCGAAGCACCACGTACCGAAAACCTATCAGGTCACGCTCGACCGGCCCTTGGAGGGGCACGAGGCCGCGCTCTTCTCCGGCGGCGAACTCATCCTGCGCGGCGAAGACAAGCCGCTGTTGCCTGCGGCGCTCGAGGTGCTTGGAGAAAAGGAAGCGCGGATCACCTTGGAGGAAGGACGTTATCACCAAGTGCGGCGGATGTTCGCCGCCGCGGGGAATCATGTCGTGGCGCTCAAGCGAGTGTCGATCGGCGGACTGGCCTTGCCTAATGACCTTGAGGAAGGGGAGTGGCGGATCCTGGGAAGTACGGAACTTGTCGTAGTTGGCTGACCTTGGCCGCATCATCTACCCAAGCCTCGTTCCCCTCCAGGACCGCTACGTGGTCGGGGAGCCGGCGCGGATCCCCGAAAACTGCGAGCAAAAGCCGCTTCCAGTTCATTTCAGCGCCGCGTGAACCGCTCCACCGCCAGCCGGATTCCGGCGGCCTTGTGCAGTGTCTCGTCGTATTCCTTCTCCGGATCCGAGTCGGCCACGATGCCGGCGCCGACGTGGTAGCTCAGCGTGTCGCCGTCACGGACCAGCGTGCGGATGACGATGTTGAACTGGCTTTCGCCGTGATAGCCGAGATAGCCGAGCGCGCCGCAATAGACGCCGCGCGGGACTTCTTCCAGCTCCGCGATGATCTCCATGGCGCGCTTCTTCGGCGCGCCCGTGATGCTGCCACCGGGAAAGCAGGCCGCCAGTGCCGCGGCGTGATCGACCTCGCTGCGCAGCCTGCCGGTCACGGTTGAGACGAGGTGGTGGACCTGTCCGAGCGTCTCGAGCTGGAGCATCTCAGCGACCTGCACGCTGCCGAATTCACAGACCTGGCCGAGGTCGTTGCGCAGCAGGTCGGTGATCATCACCAGCTCGGCGATCTCCTTCGGGCTGGTCTGGAGCTCGTAGGCGGACCGCCGGTCCTCATCGGGATCGGCGAAACGGGGGCGTGTGCCCTTGATCGGCCGCGTCTCGATCCCCCGGCCGGACAGCCGCAAGAAGGTTTCCGGCGACGACGACAGGATTTCCTTCCCGCCGAGCGAAAGGAAGGCCGCAAGCGGAGCAGGGGAGCATTCGCGCAGCGTCTCGTAGAGGCCATAGAGATGCGGTCCGCGGACCTCCGCCACGAACGCCTGGGACAGATTCACCTGATAGATGTCGCCCGCCGCGATCCACTCGTGGATGCATCGCACCGCATCGAGGAAAGTTTCCCGCTCCATCAAGGCGCGGAACGGCCCGATCTCGGGACGCGGCATCGGAGCCGGGCGACGTTCCGCCGAAAGCCGGCCAGTCTCGTGCCAGCGGCCGCTCCGGTGGTCATGGACCAGCATTTCCGGGAAATCTCCGAACACGAATTCGCCATCGTAGCCGATCCATCCGCACAGGCCGCCGAGCGGAAAGCCGCGGTCCGGCGCGGGCGAGGAAGCGCCCTTCGCCAGCGCTGCCCGAAGCTTCTCGCGATCCGCCGCCTCGTGGATCGAGCCGCTGAGCACCTCCCGCGGCCGGGCGGCGATGATCGAGACCGGCGCGCCGTAGCTGGCGGGCAGGTTTCCCGCTGTGTCGAAGAACACCAGCCCCGGCAGGTGCGCGAGCGAGGCAGCCACTTCCGCCGGCGTCAGGCCGTCGAGCGGGACAAGGGCGGTGGCGGCAGGGTCCACGCCGCGGAAGGTGGTCGCGTCCGGGCCGGAAGTCCAAGTCTCAAAATTGCCGAGAGGCTCGTTTTGAACCGGACGGCTCCCGAGCGACCTTCCGTAGGCGCGGTGGTGACGCCGCGGAAGCCACGAGCAAAGCGGGCTCCACCCTTGCTCCCGCGCTCTTACGAGCGCGCCTACCTACATTTCCGGGGTCAGCGCTTCAGCCAGGTGTCGAGCAAGGCCGGCCACGTCGCGAGGTCGCCCTTGCCCTTCAGTCCGTAGCCGTGGCCGCCCTTTTCGAAGCAGTGCAGGCTGACCGGCACGCCATTGGCCTTGCAGGCGGCGGCGAAGTCGAAGCTGTTGCGGCAGTCGACAAAATCATCCGCGGTGGTGAGCAGGAAGACCGGTGGCGTTTCCTTGCTCACCTGCTTTTCGGTCGAGCATTTCTCCATCATCTCCGGCGTCGGTGCTTTGCCTAACAGGTTGGTCCGGGACCCGCCGTGGGCATTCGGGCCCATGCTGATGACCGGGTAAACCAGGATCGAGAAATCCGGCCGGGCGCTGAGCTTGTCGATCTCGTCCTTGCCCTCCTCCGGGAAGGTGTCGGCGAAGCGCGTGGTGCAGAGGCTCGCGAGATGGCCGCCGGCGGAGGAACCCATCACGCCCACCTTCGCGGGGTCGACGCCCCACTCCTTGGCATTCGCGCGGACCGTGCGGATGGCGCGGCGGGCATCCAGGAACGGCACCGGAAACTGGTAGCCGAGCTCGGGCTTGCCGCTGACGCGGTACTTCACCACCACGCCGGTGATGCCGCGCTCGTTGAGCCATTTCGCGTAGTCGTGGCCCTCGTGGTTCATCGCGAGGATGCCGTAGCCGCCGCCGGGAAAGATGACCACCGCCTGCCCCGTGCGCTTCTCGGCGGGGGCGGGATGGACGATGTACTGGGGCACCTCAATGTCGCCGTAGCGCCAGCCGTCGGTGACGGTCTCCGAGCCCGCCGGCGGGCGCTTGGCACCGGGAGCCTCGCCGGGCCACAGGGGCTTCCAGTCATCGGCGGCGGAGAGGGCGGTCACGAGGCAGCAGAGCGCGAGCAGCGGTTTCATGGCGAGACCCGTTACCGATGTCAGCGCGGAGATGTTTCGGCAAGCCTGCGGGAGTGCCAGTCTTTTAGGATCCGCCGCCTTCCTGCATCCCCAGGAACTTCAGAGCCGCCTCGGTGCGGCAGCGGACGTGGAGCTTCTCGTAAATCTGCTTGAGGTGCCAGCGGACGGTCTCGACCCCCATCGACAATTGGTCTGCGATCTCCTTGTTGGCCAAACCTTTAGCGAGTCCCTGGAGGACCTCGGTTTCCCGGCGGGAGAGGCTGGTCGTTTCGGTGGAAGCTGCTGCGGCGGGTTTGCGGAATGACTCGACCACCTTGAGCGCGATCTCCGGCGTCATCGGCGCACCGCCGGCGAGGATCTCGCGGATCGCCTCGATGATGTCCTGCGGCTTGCTGCGCTTGAGGATGTAGCCGCTCGCGCCGGCCTTGAGAGCGTCGAAGATCTTGTCGCCGTCTTCATAGACCGTGAGGATGAGCACCCGCAGTTCGGGGAGCTGTTGCTTGAGCTTGGCGGTGCACTCGATGCCGGAAAGATTCGGCAAGTGAATGTCCATCATCACCAGGTCGGGCATCAGCTTCGGGATCCGCCGCAGGCCTTCCTCGCCCGTGGCGAAGCTGCCCACGCATTCGCAACCCGGGATCGACTCGACCAATTCGGCGAGGCTGGCGCGGACGGTCGTGTTGTCTTCGACGATGGCGATGCGGTTCATTTCGGGAGCGTGAGAGAGAGTGGAAGTTCGACGGCGACGACCGTGCCGGTAGCTGCGGGGGTGATTTGAACGGTGCCGCCCGCAGATTCCATGCGGCGTTGCATATTGAGCAAGCCGTTCCTTTCCGCCGCGGCGGCGGTGTCGGGATCGAAGCCCTTGCCATTGTCGGCGATGTCCACGAGCAGGCGGTTGTCCGTGAATCGCAGCGTCAACCCGACTTCGGTGGCACGCGAGTGCTTCATCGCGTTGTTCACGGCTTCGTTCACGGTCATCAGCAGGTGGTGGCGCTGTTGGGAGTCGAGCGTGCACTCGGGCAGGTCTTCGTCGACCTCCAGCCGGCAGCGGATGCCGGCGGCGGTGAGACTTTCCCGGACCCGAGAGCACAGGTAGTGGACGGTGGAGGAAAGCGTGTCGTTGTGCGGGTTGACGGTCCACACGATTTCATCGAGCGACTTCGCCATGTGGCGGGCACGTTCCACCATGCCGAGCACCTTGTCACGCGGCGGGCCTTCCTGCATCGCGCCGCCGGCCAGCGTGCCGAGGAAATTGATCTCGGTGAGGCTGGCGCCGAGGTCATCGTGCAGGTCGCGGGCGATGCGGGCGCGTTCCATTTCCACGCGACGTTCCTGGCGCAGCGCCTCGACCTTCCGTCGCAGCCGCCGTCGCGACCACTTGTAAACGACGAAGACCAGCGAGGTGACGGTGGCGACCATGGCGGCGAGCTGGAAGCCGAGGCGTTGCCAGAAGTACGGCTCCTGTCGTACTTGGATGGTGGCGGCTTTCGGACCCCACGACCCATCGCGCCCGGCGACCATGAGGTCGAAGCGGTAGTTGCCCGGCGGCAGCGACGCGTAGCTGACGGTGCGGGCACCCTCGATCTCCTGCCATCCCTCCTCCACGCCGTCCATCCGGCAGCGGAAGCGGACTCGCTCCGGAGCGACGAACTCCGCGGACGTGAAACGGATCCGCAGGGTCCCCGAACCCGGAGCGACCACGATGCCATCGCCCGCCGATGAAACACTCCGGTCCCACACGGTCCCATGGTCGGTGGCCGCGGACTCGATCCGCACCGAGGGCGCGCGCGGTGAGGTCGTGAAGTTCTTCGGATCCAGGTGGATGGCCCCGGAAGCGAGCGAGAACCACAGGGTGCCATCGCTCGCTTTCGCGCACAGGTTGCCGTGTTCGCCGCTGAATTGCGGCGTGGGCAGGCCGTCCTCGCGTCCGAGCCGGATGCCGGTGAGGCGCGTGCCGGATTCCAGTTCATCGCGCGAAACGCGCTGCAGGCCGGCCGCGCTGCCGAGCCAGAGATTCCTTCGTTCGTCTTCCTGGATCTGGACGATGGAGTCGCTGAGGAGGCCCTTTTCCATGCCCCAGCGGACCTGTTGACCGTCCTGATAGCGGACCAGGCCCTGGCCCAGCGTGCCGATCCAGAGCTCGCCAGCGCGTCCCTCTAACAGAGCGACCGCATTGAGCACGTCCTTGCCGTCCCCTTCCCCGGCGCGGTTCCACACGTTGCCCACCCGCCGCCACAGCCCGTGGGAACCGCACGCTGCCCAGACCTGACCCTTGCGGTCTTCGAGCACATCGTGGAAGGGAAGCTCGTGAGCGGAGGGTCCCTCAAAGGCAGGGTCAAACTTCCCGTCAGCCCAGCGCAACACGCCTGTCCCCTGGACGCCCGCCAGCAGCGTGCCGTCGTGCATCTCATGGAGCGCGGAGACTTCCTTGTCCGCCGCCGCAGCAGGCAATGCGATGGATTCCAAGGTGTCGCCGCGGATCTTCAGCAAGCCTTCGCGATAGGTGCCGGCCCAAAGTGTGCCATCGCCGGTGGCGCAGAGGGACCAGATCAGGCCCTTGCCCGGGAGCGCGAGTGAAGGAAATGCCGGCACGAAGCGGTCGTCGCGGTGGCGGAAGATCCCGCCCCCGTCCGTGCCCACCCACACCGTTCCGGCGCGATCGATCACCAGCGCCGAGGTGACCGTGCGTCCCAGCCCTTCCTTGGCCGCGTAGCTCTCAAACATCCGGCGGCGCAAGAGATCCAGGCCACCGCCATTGGTGCCCAGCCAGACTAGTCCCTCGTCATCGATCAGCAGCGAGCGCACATCATCCAGCGAGAGCTGCGTGGTCGAATCGATGGTCGACCACTTGCCATGGTCGAGCAGCATCACGCCGCGGTCACGGGTGGCGATCCATAGCACGCCATCCGGTCCGGTGGTGCAGACGAGATTTGCCCCGGGGCCGCCGGGCATGGAGTCGCCGAGGTTTTCCCAGCCGTCCTCGCTTTCGCGCAGCAGCAGGCCGGTGCCGCAGACGATCATGCGGCCCTGGGCATCGCGGCACAGGTCGCGCAGGTCGTAGCCGCTCCACGGGCCGGGCACCACGCGGGCAACTCCCGGCTGGTCCGGTGACCATCGGCAGAGATGACCGCGGGTCAGGATCCACAGCCCGCCGTAGCCATCGTCGAGGAACGACCGGGTGTCCGCGGGGATGTCACCGAGATCGACGCGGGTGGCCTTGCCCTGCGACCAGCGCCAGCACTCGGTATAGGTGCCGAGCCAGATCGAGCCGTCCTGAGCCTCGCCCAGCGAGTAGATTTGCTCGTTGGGAATTCCTTGGGGAATGAGCCATTTGCCGTTTTCGCGATAGGCGGCACCGCGCCGCGTGCCCACCCAGATCCGGCCGCTGCGGTCGAGGTGCAGCGAGTGGATCATCGTGTCCGGAAGGCCGTCGACGATCGAGTGCAGCTCGAAGCGCAGGCCGTCGAAACGCGCCACGCCGTTGCCGGTGGCGAGCCAGAGGAAGCCTTCGCGGTCCCGCACAACGCCATTGACCGAATTGCTCGGCAGGCCGTCGCCGGTTTGCCAGATGCGGTTCAAGTACGATGCGCCTCGTACTGGCGACCACCCGGTCAGGATGGCGGACAGCATGAGCAGCAGGCGGACGGATTTTCTTCCCATGCGGACAAACGGGTTACCCGGAATCTGGACTCGTTTCCGGGTCTCCGGCAATGGCTTCCAGCGAAGGGCCCCGCGGTCGAGACGATTCCGAGCGACCACTCCGAATGAGGGGGCGTCGCTTCCGGCGCAGCGCCTCGTTCACCCCGGAGGTCGTGGGACACCGGGGAGCCAAGCCCTTTCGGATTTGCGAAAGCGGTTCCAAGGTTTCTCACTCCCGATTTTTTTGGGTGCAATTTTATGCACAAAGAGCTTGCGCCCGACCGGGGCATTCGGGTAGGGAGTGCATTACCCAAGATTTGTATGACGACTTCCAATGGACTGGAGGTCGGTGGAGGAAGGCCAGAAAGCCCGCCGCCACGGCACCCAGTCCGATGATGCAATTTCAGGCAATCCAAAGTCCGCCACCGGCGGGAGACCTGACCAACCACCGACAACAACCCATGAAACCCTCCACCGTCTCGCCGCGTCCCTGCCGGACACTCGTGTTCCAAGCGTCATTGGCGCTTGGCCTCCTCGCCACCGTCCACGCCCTAGAATGGACGAAAGTGGATAACTTCGCCACCTATGCCATCGGAAGCAACATCAACGGCCAGGGAGGCTGGGTGGCGACAAACACCAACACGGCCCAGGTCGTGATCGATCCCGATCTGAACTACAACAAGGTGCTGCACCATCCGGCAACCGCCTCCAACACAGGAGTCGCCATCGCCCTCGCGGCAGGAAAAACGATCCCGAACAATTCCATCGGCACCCTTTTCCTGCGCGTTCGCAAGGGGAATACGACCCTCGACAATTCCTTCGGATTGAACCGCACCGGCGCGGCCAGCCCGGGCACTGCTGGCAACTTCGAAGTGATGGCTCAAATCGGTGGAACCGGATTTTTTCGCGGCCGCGACGGAGGAACGAACCAGCTTAATCCGGCTACCCAAATGGTCGTGCAACCGGCCACGTGGTACAAGGTATGGCTTGTCGCGAACAACGCCACGGCCAACGGTGACGACACTTGGAAGTATTTCATTCAAGGCCCAAACGATTCGTCGAAGATCGAGTTGGTGCCGCCTACCGCCAACGGTCCTTGGAATTTCCGGAATGGCACCGCGTTGTCTTTGATTGCCGTCCAACTGTTCTGCGCCAATGCAACGGGATCAATTTATTATGACGACATTTACATCGACAATTCCGGCGAGAATCTCGGCGACCCAACCGCCGTTGCCAATCCAGACACCGACGGAGACACCCTGAATGACGCGTGGGAGGACTTCCATTTCGGCAATCTCAGCCGTGACGGCACGGCCGATGCGGATACGAATGGCGGTGCCGACGGACTGACCGATCTGGAGGAATACATCGAGAAGACCGATCCCAACGACAGCGATACGGACAACGACCTGCTGAAAGACGGCGACGAAGTGGACGGCATCTCCAATCTGTGGAGCGGCGTGGCCTATGAGCGCACCAATCCGCTCGTCGTGGACTCCGACGGTGACGGGCTGACGGATTTCCAGGAAAATGGATCGCTCAATACGGCCTTCGGGAGTCAGGCGACCAATCCGAATGACGTGGACACCGATGACGACGGCCACACCGACCGGGCCGAGATCGTCTTCTACGGCACCAACCCGAACAACGCCGATAGTACGCCGATGCTGCTCAGCTTGATCAGCACGGACGTGCGGAACGGCAGCTTCGAACTGATGGGCCCGGCACCGGGCGTGCCAAATGCGGCGAAGGCGGAGAATTGGGACACCGATCCCGATGGCGATGTCCCCTATTGGAACTTGTGGACCGGCGAATCCACCGCCAGCGCGAACAGCGGGGCAGAGACCGGCGGGACGAATACTCACGGCATCAAGCACGCTTACATGGAAAATGGCAACGCCGCCTACAACCTCACCGACTACATCGTGGCCGCAGGGGACGTCATTGCTTTCAGCTACGATCATACTGGTTCGGGCAGCACGGTGCGCGGTGGACTTGTCTATAATTCCGGCACGGATCTGGCACCGGCCATCAGTCGCTTTCCTCTCGACCAGCAGGCCCTGACAGAGGTGACCAGCACGTCCTACCTGAACGGTCGCGGCAATATCTACGTGGTTCCCGCGGGGAGTCCCGCGATTGGCAAGAAGGTCGGCTTCGGCCTGAAATCGACGAGTGGATGGCCGTACGTTGACAAGGTGATACTGACCATCCCGGCAGCCGATGCGGATCACGATGGCCTTACCGACGATTGGGAAGACCAGTACTTCGGCAACGACGACGGTATCCCGACGACCGAGGAAATCGCGCTTTACGATTCGGACGACCAGGCACCGGACAACGACGGCTTCACCAACCTCGAGGAACAGGCGGCTGGCTCGAATCCCACCAATCCCAATTCCATTCCCGGCGACATCGACGCGGATGGACTCGCGGACTCCTGGGAACTTGCCTTCTTCCAGAGTCTTTCGAACCCGAACGGCGATCCCGGCGACGACCCGGATGGCGACCACGACACCAACGCGGTGGAGGAAGAACACGACAATAACCCGAACAACCGCGGGGACTTCTACAGCTCCACCGAGGACTCGGTGCCGGACTCATGGAAGGCCTTCCACGGCATCTCCAGCCAAACGGGCCTGGACGATCTGGAGCCCGGCGATCCGGTAGGTGACGGGCTGATCAACGGGGCGGAGTTCACCCACAACACCAATCCGAACCTCAGGGATACCGATGGCGACGGACTTGAGGACGGTGACGAGATCACTGCCGGGGCCAACCCGCTGGTACAGGATTCCGATGGGGATGGCCTGCTGGACGGAGAAGAAGGAGTGGACGAGGAAGAGCCGCGAAACACCCTCAGCCCGATCCTGGCGGACACCGATGGCGACAGCTTCAGCGACAAGTACGAGCTCGACCACGGCACCTATCCGAACGACGCGAACAGCTTCCCAACCCAGCCCACGGGCTTCTCGCTGGTGGAGGATTTCCAAGGTGCCGGGATGACTGTCGGACAGACCTTCAATGGCGTGAACGGTTGGTTCGCCACGATCAATGAGTGGGCCACCGTCGCTGCGGAACCCATCGCGGGCGGTGCCGATCAGGTCGGCTATCTGGTCAAGCCGGGCGCGGTCGGCTCGCCGCTGCGCAAATCGCTCGCGGACTCTGGCATCCAGATCCGCCAGGGTCAGACGGGCACGCTGTTCTTCCAACTCCGTTGCGCCAGTGCGGTCCTCGACCACAGCTTCGGTCTCAGTGACGTGGGGTCAGCGGCCGCAGGATTCGGGGACTTCGAGGCCCAGCTCATCGCTACCGCTGGCACGCTAAGGGTACGCGACGGAAACACCGCGCCGAACTTCTATGACAGTCTTCTTCCGTATCAGCCGGCTACGTGGATGAACATCTGGATGGTGGCGGACAACACCACCGATACCGTGCGGGTCTACTATCAACTGCCGGGCGGCTCGCAGACCGAGATCGTCAATCCGGCCAGCCCCTTCAACCCCTTCGACTTCCGCAACGGAGTGGCGGGGAACCCACTGAACAGCTTCCTCATCGTGGACAATGCTGCCGCGGGCAATCCGGTGTATATCGACAATATCTTCGTCGATCCCACCGCGACGAATCTCGCGATCCCCACCGGTGCCACCAAGCCGGGCTTGGGCGGATCGGACAGCGACAATGACGGCCTGCCGGACACGTGGGAGAATACCTACTTCTCCGGCCTCGGTCAGGGCGCGGCGGACGACTTCGAGCACGATGGCACGGACAACCTGACCGAGTTCCGGCTCGGCCTGATCCCGAACAACGGCTCCTCCCGCTTTGCCGCCATCCGTGGCAGCGGCGGAGCGATCCAGTGGCCGAGCGTGGAAGGCGTGACCTTCAAGATCGAACGCAGCACCACGCTGGGTGCGGGGTCGTGGTCCACGCTGCAACCGGCGTGGCCGGGCACCGCGGGTTCGGCCAGCTTCACCGATCCCGAGCCGCCGCCGGGCAGGGCCTTCTACAAGATCACGCTCAACCCCTGAGCGAGCTAACTCTCCATGGGCCAACGGGTGCCGGGAATCGCACGGGCGGTTCCCGGCTTTCTTGTTTTTCCGGCGGGCGGACCTCCAAACAGCATCCTTTCCACCGCTTCTGGCGAGTGCTATCGAAGGGGGAACCCGACAAACGCCCGGACTCCAACCCGAACTTCCACGATCATGAAAACCGCCCGTGTGGCTGCCGCCTTCCTGCTCTCCCTCGCTGCCGCTCACGCCCAGGACGTGCGGAAGGTCGCCTTCCGCACGCTGGGCCTGGAGGTTTTGCCCGGGCTGAATGAAGTCCATCTGCTGGCCGCCACGCCCAAGGGCAAGGCGGTGACGGTACCCGTCCATGCCCTGTCGATGTCACCGGTGGTGGAGGGTGAGTTCAAGGGCGACGAGGCCGTCTTCTTCGCGAAGGCGGGCGACACCGCCACTCCCGTCGCCAAAGGCAAGCTGACGAAGTCGAAGCGACAGGTGCTGTTCTTCCGGCCGGTGAAAAACGAGCAAGGTGAGGGCAGCTACGAGATCCACGCCTTCGATGACGATGTCGCTGACTTCAAGCTCGGCTCGGTCCGGGCAATCAACCTCTCGCCCAAGACGATTCGCTTCAACATGGCCGGAAAGGAACTGTCATCGATCCCGCCCGGCGGCAATGTGGTGTATCCGCAGCCAAAGGAGGTCGATGAATTCGGCATCTATCCTGCGATCGTGGAGGCCCAGGGCGATGGCGACGCGTGGGCGAAGGTCTACTCGTCGAGTTGGAAGTCCAGCGACCGGCGGCGCGAGATCGTATTCGTGGAATACGAGGACCGGTTCAAGCAGTGGTCGATCAAGCTGATGAGCGATGATCCACCGTCGCAGCAGGGGAAGTGATTGGGCGGCGCATCTCGACAGGGAGCGCGGAATTCATTCCGCACGAGTCCACGGTAAAGTCGGCAGTTCTCATGGCTCCGGGTGGAATGAATCCCGCTCTCCTAGTTCCCGAGGCGCTGCCTACTTCCGCTTCGTCACCGCCGTGCCGTCCTTCACGGTATCGGGCGGGTGAAGCAGCACCTCATCACCTTCGGAGAGCCCGGAAATCACATCGGTGAAGTGGCCGTCGGACTTCCCGGCTTCGAGGGAAACGGCCTGCGCCTTGCCATCGCGGAAGACGAAGGTCTTCCAGGCATTTCCTTCGCGGAACAAGGCCCCGGCGGGAACGACCAGCGCGTCGTCGCTGTGCCATACGGCGACTCGGACTTCGACGCGGTAGCGGTCACCCAGTGCCTTGGCCTCCTCCGGCGGATTCACCAGATCGCACAGGACGAAAACGCGCTGCTCTTCCACGCCGAGCGCGGAGATCTTGGTGAAGGCCGCGGGTTCGATGCGGCGGACCCGGGCTGCGAGTGGCTGGGGCCCTCCCCATTGCTCGATGCTGACGGCGTCGCCCGGTTTCATCGCCACGGCGTCACGCGACAGGATCTCCGCCTCGATCTCGATGTCCGCCGGATCACCGATCTCGGCGATGGGCGTGCCGGCGGTGACCACCGTCTCGCTCTCCTGCATCACATTGAGCAAGCGGCCGGAGACAGGTGCCTTCACCTCGATGGCGTTTCCTTCGATCGTGACGGCCGGGCGGTCGAGCGCGGCATGAGCTTGTGCGATTTCGTGCTCGGCGACCTTGAGCGCGAACTCCGCGGCGCGGACATCGGCCGAGCGCATCGAGCCTTCCATCTCCGCCCGATCGCGGTCGGCTTGGGAAACGGCGCCGCCTCGCAACGAATGGATGCGGGCGAGGTTGGCATCCGCCATGAGCTGAGCGCTTTGCGCCGCCTTGAGCGTCTCGGTCGCGCGGCTGCGCGCTGCCTCGCGGGTCGCGACGATCGCTTCGGCCAGTGCCTTTGCCCGCGGATCGAGCAGGGGAGCAGCCACGGGTTCGATGGCGGTGAGAAGCGTCTCGCCGGCCTTCACCTCGTCGCCCGCCTTGAAGTGCACGCGGCGCATGCGGCCGGCAAGCGGCGCGGCCACCACGTAACGGTTGCGGATGCGCGTCTTGCCTTCTTCCGAGATGCGGACGGTCAGTGGTGCCCGGGCCACGGTGCCGGTCTCGACTTCGACCGGCTTTGGTTTCAGGCCCATTGCCACGACGGCCACCAGTGCACCGCCGATGAGCCATGGCACCAGCCGGCGCAGCAGGCTTTTCGCGGAGCCACTGCGTTTGCCTTCCCAGGGTGGAGTTTCGCCATTGCCGTTGGACATGTTGCTTGTGGGTGAACGTGAGAGTGAAAGATCAATCGCGCGCCTTCAAGACGCCGACGAGGTCGAGTTTAGAGAGCATGCGGCTGACCAGCGCGAATGACAGCGCCGCAGCGGTCAGCACCACGCCGATGGCGACCGAGTAGGTCGAGGAATCGATGACGATCGGCATGCGCACCGTTTCCGTGCTGAAGGATGCCATGATGAACATGGCGAGCCCCTTGCCGAACATCAGCCCGAAGGGCAGCGCGCACAGCACCAGGATGCCGAGCTCGCCTAACAGGACACTGCGCACTTCCGACAAGCGGAAGCCGACCACGCGCAGCGTGGCGAGCTCGCGGCTGCGCTCGGATAGGGCGATGCGCGCGCTGTTGTACACCACGCCGAAGGCCACGATCACGGCGAGCACAAAGTAGAGCTTGCGGATCAAGCCGATGCTCTGGGCGGTGGTCTTGCGGAAAGATTCGAGCTGGTCGCGCTTCACCATCACCAGCGCGGCGCGCGGCGTGTCCTTTACCTCGCGCATGAATTCATCCCAGCGCGCGTGGTCGATGGTGAGGTAGGCACCGTTGATCGTGTCGCCCTCCTTCAACAGCCGCCGCAGCGCGCGGATGTCCATGTAGGCGGCCACGCCGGCGAAGTCCGTGACCAGCCCGCGGATCGGGACGCCGAGCACCGGGCGGCGACCTTCCATGACCTCCACCTGCACCTCATCGCCAATCCGTGCGCCGATGACTTCGGCGAGCTTTTTCGACATCAGCAGGCCTTCCTCCGGCATCACGATCGGTTCGCCGTTTTCGTCTAACAGGCGATTGAGATCCGTGCCCGGTGCGATGCCGGTGATCGAGAGCTTGCGGTGATGATGGGCGAACCGCAGCCGCGTCGGCACGCTGCGGATCGGTTCTGCGCGGATCACGCCGGGCAGGTGCTCGAGATCGTGGAAGCCCTTTTCCGACGAAGGCTCGACGAGGAATACCGCCGCATCCTGCCGCTGCTGGCGGTTCCACTGGAAGGTGAGCAGGTAGTCGATGCTGTCGGACATCGCGCCGGGCAGCACCATCAGGCCGGTGGCCAGGGCGAGGCCCGCCGTGGTGAAAACCGCCTGCCACGGCTTGCGCTCGATGTTTCGCAGCGCCATCCGGAAGGCCGGGCTGAAGAAGCGGGTGAGGCCGATGCGCTCGAACAACGAGGGCTTGAAGTCCGCCGGCGGCTCCGGACGCATCGCCTCGGCCGGTGGAAGTTTCACCGCCTGCCATACCACCGACAGCACGCCGATCACCGAGGCACCGGCGCTGATGCAGAGCGCCAGCCCGAGCGCGCCGTAGTCCATGCGAAACTCAAGCGAGGGAAAGCGGAAGAAGATCGTGTAAAGATTCACCAGCCCGCCGCCCATGAAGCGTCCGGCGATGCCACCGATCAGCGTGCCCAGCGCGCCGATGACGAAGACGAATTTCAGGTAGTGTACCCCGACCTGCCGCGATGAATAGCCGAGCGCCTTCATCTGCGCGATCTGTTCGCGCTGGAGTCTAACAATCCGTGCGAGCACCGCATTCACCATGAACGCGGCCACGCTGAGGAAGACCAGCGGGTAGGCCACGGACAGGGCCTTGAGCACGCGCAACTCGTCATCCAGCCGCTGCGCGGACGCCTGGTCCTTTCTCATGTAGGCTCCGCTGGCACCGTAAGGAGCGAGCAATCGATCCATCTGCGCAATCACCGGCTCGGCCGCCGCACCGGGAGCCATGTCGAGAGCGATGTCATTGAAGGCACCATCCAGATTGTAGGCAACGGCGAGCGCGCGATAGGGCATCCAGATCACGCTGAAGCGGCGATGATCGGGGAGAGTCTCACCGGCCCGCGCCTCGAAGACAAACTCCGGCGACAGGCCGATACCACAGATCTGCAGCGTTTCTCGGTGGCCATTGATCACCGCCACCAGTGAGTCGCCGGGGCGCAGGCCATTTTCGTTTGCGAAGGACTCTCCGACCACCACCTCGCGCCGCGTATCCGTCTGCGGCATGCGACCGCTGCGGAGGAAGATGCGGTTGAGCTTCGGTTCGCTGCCATCCTCCGGCAGCGAAATGATGTGCCCTGTCGCGGGCTCGGCGAGGCCAGGAAGGTCCAGCGTCACATCCACCGCCACCCGCGCCTCGACGGTGGAAACGCCGGGCAGCGCCGCAACGCGGTCCGCCATGGAGAGCGGCGCGCGCTTCAGCGTGGCGAAGACATCAGCCAGCGCGAATTGCTGGTAATAGGCATCGCGCGTTGACTCCAAGGTGAGGATCAGGCTGCGCGTCATGATCATCATCGCCAGCCCGCAGGCCATCACCAGACTGACCGCCACGACCTGGCCCTTCATGCGGCCAAGATCGCGCAGCAGCTTGCGATCGAGCGGGTGGATCATGGGAAAAGTTGAGAGTGGATGGTCGAGAGTTGAGAGTGAGCGGGGGTGAATTGAGTGGCGGCTGTTTGGGATTCGCTCTCAACCATCAACCATCAACTCTCAACATCTGCGTCACCACTTCAGCTCGCGTGCCGGAAGCCGCACCGCGTTGCGTTGCTCGTTGACGATCTTGCCGTCGGAAAGGTGCAGCACCCGGTCCGCCATTTCCGCCATCGCGGCGTTGTGAGTGATCACCACGGTCAGCGTGCCGAGCTCGCGGTTGATGCGCTCGACCGCCTCCAGGACGGTGATGCCGGTCGTGACGTCGAGCGCGCCGGTCGGTTCGTCGCAGAGCAGCACCTCCGGCCGCTTGGCGATGGCGCGGGCGATCGCGACGCGTTGCTGCTCGCCGCCGGAAAGCTGCGAGGGGAAATGATCCATGCGCTTGCCGAGGCCGACCATATCCAGCGCGTCTTCCGGCGTCATCGGGTCGGCGGAGATGTCGGTGATCAGCGCCACATTCTCCCGCGCGGTGAGGCTGGGAATGAGATTGTAGAACTGGAAGACGAAGCCGACGCAGTTGCGGCGGAAGGAGGTGAGCGTGCCCTCGTCCGAGCCATCGAGCGGCCAGCCCTTGTAGCGCAACTGGCCGGAGGTCGGCACATCGAGGCCGCCGAGGATGTTCAAAAGCGTCGATTTCCCGCTGCCGGAAGCGCCCAGCAGACAGACCATTTCGCTGGCGCTCATTTCCAGATCCACCCCGTGCAGCGCGACCACATCGAGCTCGCCGGTGTGATAGACCTTGCGCAGTTGTCGCGCTTGAAACACGACACCGGTGGAAATCGGGACGCTCATCGGCGGCGCGACGATAACCGGGATCGCTGGCGTGACAACCGATTGCCTGCGGATTGCATGCTCGGTCGGTCGGGTTTGACAGCACCGGCGGCAGCCCCTTTCCTCCGGACGTGTCGCCGGACTCCCGACAGGACTTCGCCTTCGCCTTCCTGAGCATTCTGTTCGAAGGCGCGCCGTTCATTTTGTTGGGCACGCTGATCAGCGGGTTCATCGACATCTATCTGCCGGCCGGCACCATGGACCGCCTGCTGCCGCGGCGGAAATTCCCGGCCATCTTGGTGGCGGGATTGTTAGGCTTCATCCTGCCGGTCTGCGAATGCGCGGTGGTTCCGGTGATCCGCCGGTTGGTAAAAAAGGGCCTGCCGGTGTCCTGTGCGCTGACCTACATGCTCGCCGCGCCGATCGTGAATCCGATCACAGCCCTGAGCACATGGAAGGCCTTCAAGGGCCCGGAGATCCCGTTTGGCGAGGGGGTGACCTATTCCGCCAGCCTGGTGATGACCGCCTCGCGGCTCGGCCTCGGGTTCCTGGTGGCGGTCGCGGTCGGCCTGATCGTCTCGCGGATTCCCATGGTGAAGATCCTCCGGCAACGGCTGGTGGACAGCCTGGCCAAGGACAACACGCCGGTTCCTGCCCACGCGCACGATCATGGCCATGATCACAAGAACTGTGGCCACGATCACGGCCACGACCATGGTCACCACCACGAGCATCACGAGGGCTGCGGTCACGACCACCATCACCACCACCACGACGAAAAAAACGACAACCGGCTGGTGGCGGCGTTCCGCTCGGCGATGCGGGATTTCGTGGATGTCGGTGTCTATTTCGTCATCGGCGTCGCGATCACCGCGCTCTTCAATACCGGCATTGCTCCCGGTGCGGAGTGGCTCGACACCCTGGCGAAGAATGATCTCGTCGCTCCGGCCGCGCTGATGGCCCTGGCCTTCGTGCTCAGCCTGTGCAGCACCTCGGACGCGTTCATCGCCGCCACCTTGGACAAGTTCACCTACGGCGCGAAGCTTGCCTTCCTGGTCTTCGGGCCGATGCTGGACGTGAAGCTGCTCTTCCTTTACCAGACGGTGCTGAAAAAGCGCTTCATCCTGTGGCTGGCGCTTGGCCTGTTCGTTGCCATCGGAGCGGCGTCCATCGCCTGGCAAGCCGCCATCTTCACGCTCGCCAAATAGTGAATCCGAAATTCCAGCGCGTGCTCTTCTCGCTCGCCCTGCTCACCTGGGCGGGAGTGCTGATCTACTTCTACGCCAGCGGCCGGATCGTGAAGTACCTCGCGCCGGACTTCCGTCCGCTGGTGATCGTTGGCGGCCTCGGCCTCGCGGTCGTCGGGCTGTTCAATCTGCTGACCGCCACGCAGGACGCCTCGTGCGGTCACGATCACGGACCGGACGACACGCACGACCACGAGAGCCTCGACGTCCATCCGGTGGCGGCCTTCCTGATCCTGCTGCTGCCGCTTTGCGTCGGCGTGGCGTGGACGAAGGACGCCTTCTCGCTCGGCTCGCTCACTCGCAAGGGCCTCATGGATAGCCCGGCGGATGCCAGCTCGCTGTTTCTCGGCTCGTCGATGCCGAAGCTGACCAAGGAGCTGATCGAAAAGCAGCACCCGAAGAACGCGGACGGCTACCACACCTTCGGCCTCATGGAGCTGTTCTTCAGCGCCGGCGACCCCGAGATGCGCGATCTCGTGGAGGGCATGCAGGTCGAAACCGAAGGCCGCGTGGTCAAGGACCCCGATGCCGCCTTGCCGACCCAGCGCCGTCTCTACCGTCTCTTCATTACCTGCTGCGCCGCCGACAGCCGCGCCATCCCAATCATCGTCCGCTTCAAGGGCGAGGCCCCGCAGGTGGAGGAAAACGCGTGGATGAAGCTGTCCGGCACCATGCGCTACCCGGATGAAGGCGAGGGCAATATCCCGGTGCTGGAAGTCGATCACGCTGCCGAGGCCGCCGCGCCGCCGGAAGAGTCCTTCATGCGGTCGAATTTCTAACGGAACAGCAGCCTCAGGCTGTTCAGCACCACTAGGACCGTCGAGCCCTCGTGACCGAGCACGCCGATGGGAAGGGGAATCCATGAGCCGAGGGCGGCGAGGGCGAGCAGCACCACCACGCCGAGCGAGATGGCCAGGTTCTGCCGGATGATCTTGCGGCAGCGGCGGCTGAGCTGCAGGGCATCGAGGATCCGCTCCAGCCGGTCCTGCGTGAGCACCACGTCAGCTTGCTCTAGCACGGCATCGCTGCCGCGCAGGCCCATGCCGATCGAGATGTCGGCGGCGGCGAGGCTCGGTGCGTCGTTCACGCCGTCGCCTGCCATCGCGACGATCTCGCCCTGCGCCCGCCACGCCTGGATCGCGGCCACCTTGTCCTCGGGATGAAGGCCGGAGCGATAGTCTGACAAACCGAGTTCGTCCGCCACCAGCCGCGCCGATTCCTCACGGTCGCCCGTCAGCATGGTCACGCGAATGCCTTCATCGGCGAGCTGCTTGATGAGCGGTGCGGCCTCGCTGCGGGGCGCGTCGCGCAGGAGCAGCCGGCCTTTCAGATCGCCCGCCTTCACCAGCACCTCGGTCAGTCCCGGCGCGGGATCGGGCAGCGCGGAAAGCCATGAATCGTCCGCAAACATGGAACGCCGGCCCTGGCTCGCGGACACACCCCCCACCATTGCCCGCAGGCCTTGGCCCGCCAGCGATTCGAATTCCGTCGCCTGCTTCCGCTCGATGCCCCGGCGCAGGCTTTCCTTCACGATGGCCCGCGACAGCGGATGGGTGGAGTTCTCCGACAGCGCCGCCGCGACCGCCAGCAGTTCGTCCTCTTTTCCCGGTGTTTCGGACTTGCAGTCTAACAACTCCAACTCGCCCTTGGTCAGCGTGCCGGTCTTGTCCACGGCGAGCCGCTGGATGGTGGCCAGGTTTTCCACCGCCACGCCGCCGCGGAAAAGGATGCCGCGCCGCGCTCCGGCGGCGATTCCGGCGAGCACCGCGCTCGGGATGGAAATCACCAGTGCGCACGGTGAGCAGACCACCAGCAGCGTCATCGCACGATAGAAGGCCGACTTGCCATCATGCTCCATGAATGCCGGCACTCCCGCGACGAAGTGCCACCACAGGAACATCACCAGCGAGAAGCTGAGGATTCCTACGGTGTACGTCGTACCAAACCGGTCGGTGAAGCGTTGCGACGGAGCCTTGCTCGCCTGCGCCTCGCGGATCAGGCGGATGATGCGGTCGTTCGCGCTGTCGCCAGGGGCGCGGGTGATCTCGGCCTCCAGCACGCCCCAAGTGTTGAGCGTGCCGCCGAAGACGGTATCGCCGGGGGTCTTGTCCACCGGCACCGATTCGCCGGTGATGGTCGATTCGTCGACGGCGCTCTCGCCCTTCGTCACCCTGCCATCGGCGGGGAATTGCTCGCCGGGCAGCACGCGGACAGTGAGGCCGGCCTTCAGGGTGCCAACCGGGATCTCGCGGGTGCCACCGTCCTCGACCAGCAAGGCCTGCTTCGGTGCTTCGCGGAACAGGCTGCGGATCTCGCGCTCGGTGCGCGCCATCGCCATCGCCTCCAGCGCACCGCTCAGTGAAAAGAGGAACAGCAGTGCGGCGCCCTCCCACCACGCGCCGATCAATGCCGCGCCGACTGCCACGGCGAGCATCAGGAAATGGATGTCGAGACTCAGCCGGCGGAGCTTCCCATAGGTCTCGATCGCCGCCTCCCACCCGCCAGCGAGGTAGGCCACCGCATAAAGGCCGGTCGCGACGTTATGTGGGGCACCGGCTCGCTCGGCCATCACCCCGGCCAGCGTCGCCAGCCCGCACACCGCCGCCGACATAAGCAACCACGGCCAGGCCTCTCTTTCCCCGCTATCCATGATTGCAGCATGCATCACCGGTCCGCTCTACGGCAAGGTACCGCTTTCCAAAGCCGCCGCGTGGATTATCGCGGGTAGGATCTTGTCCGCGCGACCGTCGCGTGATAAGTGGTTCCGGTCGCCCATGTCCTCTCGTTCCGCCATCCGGATCGCTGCCACCGTATTGCTCGCGGTGTCCGCGACTGCGTGCCGGAATCCCCAGCGCGAGGCCATGCGGGAGCTGGAGAAGCGTGGGGTGGAGGTTTCGGGCGCGTCGCTCCTTGCGGCAGTGCAGGATGGCAATACGGATGTCGCCCGCCTGCTCCTCCAGGCGCAGGTTTATTCAGGCCAGCGTGATGCCACGGGCCATTCGCCGCTCCACCTCGCCATCGACCGCGGCTTCTCCGCCATCGCTTGGGAACTGATTGAGAATGGTGCCGATCTCGCCGCGACCACTCCCTCGGGAGTCACCCCCGTTTCCCTTTCCGTGGCCAAGGGCGAGACAGCCATGACCGATCGCCTGCTCGATGCCGGCGCTCCGCCAGAGGGCCTCACCCCGGATGGCGACAAGGTGCTGCCGTGGGCGATCCGCAACGGCCGGCTCGCCTTCGTCCGCCGCCTCATGGAAGGCGGTGCGGATCCGCATCAGAAGGACGCCGCGGGCAATCCGCTGCTCCACGTGGCGATCGAGGCCGGCCGCCGCGACCTCATGGCGGAGCTGCTTGCGCTCGGCGCGGATGCCGCTGCAGTGAATGCCGTGCACGAGTCATCTCTGGTCGCCGCCCTGCGGAAAGACTGGCGGGACCTCGCCGGACCGCTGGTGAAGGCTGGCTCCGATCCGAACCTGCCCGACCGCTCCGGCCGCACGCCGCTGGAGACGGCCATCGATTCCCGCGATCTCGGCCTTGCGAAAACGCTCGCCGCCGTGGGTGCTCGTCCGCTCGGCGGCTCGTGGGGGGATGCGCTCTGGAAAGCCTACGATCGCCGCGAGCTCGATGCATGCCGGCTGCTGCTTTCGCTCGGCGTCTCGCCGGAATCCCGGAACACCCGTGGCCGCCGGCCCCTCGAGGCAGCGCTCGCCGATGACCGCGTGGACTTCCTCCATCTCTTCCTCTGCTATGGCGCGGATGGTCGGCCGCTTTACTACGAGGCTTGTCGTAGAAAGCGCGACTACCATGCCGCGTTGATTGCGGCGCATGGCGGCCAGCCGCGCACCTTGCCCGCACCGTTTCTCGATACGCCGCTCGGCCTCGCCATCCGCGAGGGCGATTCCCGCACCGCGGCGCGTCTGCTCGACCGCGGCGCGCGGCCGGACCAACCGGTCGCCGAGGGACAGTCGCCATTGCACCTCGCCATCGTCCTGCAACGGGCTCGCATCGTGAAGGAACTGCTGAAGCGTGGAATCGACCCGAACACGCCGCTGTCCTCCAAGGTCTCGGATTCGTTTCTCCAGGTCGTCCGCGGAGGCACCCTCCGCTGGCTGCTGAAGAACGACACCAACGTGACACCCATCATGCTCGCCGCCGACAGCGGCTGTACTGACACCGCCCGCGCCTTGCTCGCCGCCGGCGCGCGCTCCAGCGTGTGGACCAAGCGCAACCGCATGTGGCCGCTCAATATCGCGGCGCGGAAGAGCGACGTGAAGATGATGCGTGTGCTGCTCGGCAAGGATCCCGTGGTCGAGCAACGCCGCATCATCGTCGATCTCTCCGACCAATGCGCGGTGATCTACGACTCGTCCGGCCTGGAGCTTTTCAAGACCTCCATTTCCACCGGCCGCAAGGGCTACGCCACGCCCACCGGCACCTTTGCCATCACCAACAAGTACCGCACCTGGACCTCCACGCTCTACGACGCGAGCATGCCCTGCTTCCAGCGCTTTAGCTGCGGTGATTTCGGCTTCCATCAGGGCAACGTTCCCGGCTACCCGGCATCCCACGGCTGCATCCGCGTGCCGGCGGGCAATGCCCAGAAGCTCTTCGCCCTGACCGAACTCGGCGACCGGGTGGAAATCCAGCCGTAGTCACTCGGAAAGGGCGACCTTCACCCGCGCGAAGCGCTGCGGTCCGTCCGAGGGCCATGTGATGGTTCGCTTCACGAAGCCGGGTTCGTCGGGCGAGTAGGCCGCAGTCGAAGATGAGGCACCGACCGGCAATGTCGTGCTGCCGGCGAGATCAGTGAGGTCGCTGGAAGTTTCCACGATGTACGAGAGACCTCGTACTACGGCATCGCTGCGCTCCGGGTAGGTCAGGGTGATCGTCCCGCCCGACTCCGAAAGCATGGGCAGCAATGGGTTGCCGCCGGGCAAGAGCATGGTGCCGCTTTCCGGATCGCCGCCGAGGGCATACTCGAGAAGGTTCTCCAGCCCGTCGGAATCCGGATCATCGCCTTCATCCGCCTCGGTCAATCCCGCTGACCACGCGGCGTAGGATGGTAGCAACGTGAATGATGGTTGCGGGTTGGCCGTGGCGGTGGTGTCGGACTCGACGGCCACGTTTGTATCCAGCGAAGCCACCGCCGGTAGCGACGCCCAGGTCGCCGTGGCCACGATGCTGTCGCCGGAGGACATGACTGCCTTGCGGATGGACCAGACGCCGCCGCCCATCGACTCGACGATCCAGCCGGGCGCGGTCACCGAGTCCGGGGCCTCGGCCGGATCGAAGGAGAGCGTGAGTGCCACGTTCCCGGTCGTTTGGCCGCCGGTGTTTCCCAGTGTGAACGTGAGATCGCCGGCATGAGCCTGCCGCAAGGTGCCGGGCACCGCGGCAGATGCCAGGGACAGCGTGGTGGGCGTGTATTCGGCCGGCCGCATGCGGTAGCCCATGGGGTTCAGGATCGAGTCGATCTGAGTGATGTAGTGGGGTACAAAAGTACAGTAGCCGTAGTACTTCGACCCATCGTCGTCCGCTTGGGCGGCGAGGCCGACCAGCGCCGGCTCGTTGTTGTACTCGACAAATACCGGGCTGCTGGAATCTCCGGGACCCGGTCCATAGTGGCAGTCATCAGGAATTCCGCTCGCTATCGCGTATTCGAATTCGAACATCCGCGTGATGTAGTTGGGCGCATAGGGGGCATTGGCGAAGTCATCGATGCTCGAGAGGCCACCTGTGACGGAGTTTCCAGTCACTACAGGGTTCTTTCCCAAGACCATGATCGTGTCGCTCTTAAGCTGTCCCTCCGTCAAATTGTTCCGATAGCGTACCGGCCTGACGGTGACTGGCAGCGGCGAAGAGAGCTGTGCGACCGCGAGGTCCACCATAGTAGCTCCGTCGAGGATGCTATTGAACGGGCTTATGATCCGGGTATGGACCTGGCCATCCGAGGCGACGAAGCGGGCCGACCAATTCCCGTTGGTGAAGGCGCCCTCAAGATGCCGGACCGACAATACATGCCGCGGTGAGACCAGCGTGAACTGCGTGGCGCTTGCCGCCGGGTTGCCGTTAATCCACCACCACCCCACGCCCGTGAACTTTGAGGCGTTGTGCAGGAACCCCGGGTTCATCACCGGGTTGTTTGGGAAGCCCGAGGAGAAGCGATCGTGCAGCCCGGCATTGTAGGTGCGGAGTTCAAGACCTTGCACTGGCACCAGAACTGATAGCGCCAGCAGCGAAAGATGGAGAGGGTGATTCACAGCAAACGCAACATAGACAGGGAATCGCTCGGGCGCCAGCCCCGCTCCGTTACGATTGCTTATGGGCTTATTCTTCGTCGAAGGTCCACGTCCTGCCCGTTCCCTCATCCCCCTCCAGCCGGGTTTCGCCCTGAAACGAGACCAGCTTGACCCACTTCGCCTCGCAGCGCTCCCGGATTCGCTCGGCCAGCTCGCGGGCGTGGGTCACCACGATGAGCTGGGTCTCCGGCGGCACTCTCGCCATCAGGTCGGCCAGCGGTTCCAATAGTGACGCGTGCAAGCTGCTCTCCGGTTCGTTGAAGACCAGCAGCGGCGGCGGCTTCGGCGTCAGCAACGCGGCGCACAGGCAGAAGAATCGCAGCGTGCCATCGGAAAGTTCGCTGGCGTCCAGCCAGCGGCCGAGTTCGTCGCGCGAGAGCTGGAGTTGGAACCGGTGCTGGTCATCCACCGGCCGCCAACTGCTGCCGGGAAAGGCCTTCGCCACCACCTCATCCAGCATTTCCCTCCGCCCGGACTCGGCGATGCTTTGCAGGTTCGCCGCGAGGTTCGCGCCGTCGCTTGCCAGCACTGGCGACCAGAAGCCGACCCGCGACCGCCGCAAGGCGGACTCCGGATCGACGCGGAAGTGATGGTAGAAGCGCCAGGCTAACAGTGTCTCGCGCACCGCCGTGAGCGCCGGGTAGCGCAGTCCATCGCGCACCTCGCTGAGCATCGATTCCGGCAGGTGATAGGGCAGGGGGATGGTCTCCATCTTCCCATCGTCCCCGCGCACGCTGATCGCGGTGGCCATGCGCTTCGCCATCGGCCGGCCCTTTTTGCCCCCGAGGCGGATGATCTCCGTCTTGATGTCGGGATCGGTGCGGAACATCGTGGGGTCACCCGGTGTCGTGGGGATCAATCCGCACTCGTGGGAGAAGGCGAAGTGATCGTCCTCGATCTCCCAACCGACGCGCCGCGGCTCGTCCTTTTTTCTCTGCATGCCGGCCCACATCAGGCCCGGCATGCCGCCCTCGGCCTCCACCGCTTCGGCGAAGCTTCCTGCCGCCATCCGCTGCAGCAGCGCGAGGGAGCGATAGAGGTTGGATTTCCCCACACCATTTTCGCCGGTGATCACGGTGATGCGCCCGAAGCGGATCCGGAAATCCCGGAGCGAGCGGTAGCCGCGGACGTGGAGGGTGCGGAGCACCGGAAATGCCTGTCCGATGTCGGGTGCCTTGGCAAGCAGCCGCCGCGGACCTTCCCCTTGTTGGTCCGCGGAATCCGGCTTACGGGGAGGAGATGAACGCTGCATTCCAGACCCTCGCCGCCATTGCGCTGGCCTTGCTTGGTGGAATCCCATCCGCATCGGCGGACGAGCGTCCAGGCCGGGAGAAGGCATTCGCGGAAGGCATGGCCAAGCTCGAGTCGCGGCACGGCGGACGGCTTGGCGTGACCGTGTTGGAATTGGACAAGCGGGCAAGCCTTTCCCACCGCGGCCGCGAGCGCTTCGCGATGTGCAGCACCTTCAAGTTCCTCCTCGCCGCCGCGGTGGCGGCACGAGTCGATGCCGGTGACGAGCAGTGGGACCGCAAGATCGCCTACGGGAAGAAGGACCTCATCCCGTGGACGCCGGTGACCGGCAAGGAAGAGAACCTGAAGGCTGGCTTCATGACCGTCGACGCCTTGTGCGAGGCCTCCATGACGTGGAGCGACAACACCGCTGCCAATCTTCTCCTCGCCACCATCGGTGGCCCGGAAGGTCTCACTCGCTATCTCCGGTCGATCGGGGACGCGACCACACGGCTCGATCGCATCGAACCCGACCTCAACGCGAATGTCCGCGGCGACGAGCGCGATACCAGCACGCCCGATGCGATGATCGCGACCATGGAGAAGCTCTTGTTCGGAACGCCTCTCACGGACGCGTCCAAGGAAAAGCTCATCGGCTGGTTGGTCGCCAACCATACCGGCGACAAGCGCATCCGCGCGGCGATGGATCCCGCCTGGCGGACCGGCGACAAGACGGGCACCGGTGAAAACGGCGCCGCCAATGACATCGCGGTCGTTTGGCCGGAGGGCCGCAAGCCGTTCCTCATCGTCGTCTTCTACGATGCCGCCGAAGCCACTCCCGAGCAACGCGAGACCGTCATCGCGGACGCTGCCAAGCAGGTCCGCGAAACGCTTGTGATAGAGAAACGATGAACCTCAGCTCACTGCGATGCGCGTCCGCAGCACGTGGTGAGCACCAGGCTCGATCGTGACCTCTGCACCGGGTGCGTTCGCGGTTTCGACGCAGATGAAGCGCCGGAAATCCTCCGCCGGCAGGTCGCCGAGGTTCGCGGCTTTTTCCGGACCGGGGTTCCAGACGATGGTGGAAGCGCTGCCGTGCTTGTGGATCTGGAGGGTCCGCCTGCCATCGCGGATGGTGGCCGTGGATGTCGAGGCGTAGATCCGGTCGATCTCACCTTCGACTTTGATGTGGCCTGCCTGCACGCCGGGCTCTCGTCGGCCACCGGCGGTTTCGACAAATGAGGCACCGTCCAAGCCGGCGATTTCCACGTTCGCGATGTCATCGACTGCGAGGTAGGTGTGCAGCGCTCCCGTCATGCAAAACGGCGTGCTGCCGGGATTGTGCGATGAGAGCGAAACGTGGAGTTCCGCACCGAGCCGGACCTCGACGATGGCATGGAATTCCTGATCCCAGATCGCCCGGGTGGCATCGGCGGATTTCAGCTCAAAGCGGAGTTCGACCGATTCGCCGCCATCCTGGCTATCGGTCAGCTGCCAGAAGCGGTTGCGCGCGATGCCGTGCGCGGGCTTCGAGGGATCGGTCGGGTGGGCATTGAACCACGGCCAGCAGATCGGGATGCCCCCGCGGATCGCCTTGCCCTCCCGCAAGACCGTCTCCGGGCTGCAATACAGCACCGGCTCGTGGCCGGCGGGCTGCCACTCCATCACGTGCGCCCCGTGCAGGGCCACCCGCGCCCGACAGGATGGATGATCGATCTCCAGCACCGGGTAATCCTTCGCGGGATAGGTCAGGCGGACGCAGGCGGGCGTTGCGATCATGGCACCCACGCTAAGCCCCGATGCCCGTCCCGCAAGGGGCAGGAGGCGATCGATGGATGAGATTCTCCCATGTCGCCCATGCGTCCCAGCCGCGAACTCCTCGAGATGGCGATGCGATTCGCAGGAGCCGAGAGCTAGGCGTCTTGGGCCGGCCCGCAGCGGGCGGCCTCGGCGCGGGAAGTGCTTCGCGATTGTAAAATATTCGCAGTTATGACCTTATCGACTTTAACCTGATCCGTCGCCTTCATGCTTCGCTCTTGCCTGATCCTCTTGCTGCTCGTTCCTCTCCCCGCCTTCGCGGAGGTGGACTTCGTCGCCGATTTCGAAGCAGGCAGCCAATGGTTCACCGAGCCATGGTCAGCCGCGGCCCGCACGGAGATGGAGGCGTTTCTCGAGGACGTCGGCCCGCTATTCGACTCCGAGGCCACGGTGCGGGTGCGCATCACCGATGACGAGGACGTCGCCTATGCCTCCGCCTTCAGCACGTGGCACGAACGGATCCCCCACGAGACGACCGGGGGTGAAATCTTCGCACCGGCCCCCTGGATGATCATGGTGAAAGGAGTCCACAAGCCGGCAATGACCTCCGATGTCACGCTGAACTGGAACCTCAATGTTGCCGCCCTCTATGCCGGCAATTCGGCCGACTTGATCGCCAATATCCGCGGCCTCGGACGGCATGAGATGCACCATGCCTTCGGCGCTTCTACCACTCTCTATCTCGAAAGCGGGGTGTACGACCCGCGCGGCAAACTGATCAATGCGAGTCTGATGGATACGCTCGTCCGCGATCAGGACGGCAATACCTTGCTTGGAACGTACAACGTCGTGAGCGGTGCCTACCTCGTCAAATCCTTCACCCTGGCAGGGGACTGGCAGTTGGCTCCCTACCTCACCGGTCTCTATTTTCAAGCCCGCGACCGGCAAGGCAGGATGGTGCCGATGGCTCCCATCAGCGGGAGCAACTACATCGACTTCAGCCACATCAAGGGCATCTCGTACGTGAACGATCACCCGACCTGGAGCACCTACGTCGATACCGATCTCAATTTCCTCCGCGCGCTCGGCTATCCACTGGCCATCGACTCCCCCCTGCTCCAGCAAACGGTGCCGGTCACGGGCTACACCTTCACAGCCAACCAGGCTTCGCTGACCTTCAACACGGTCATCGGCCGCCACTACCGGCTCGCCACCTCGACCGATCTCAGTCACTGGAGCGTGCTCCCGGTCGGGAAGCCTGGCACCGGCGCATCGGTGGGTTTGACTTCTCCCATCAATCGCTCGACGGATCCACGGCGATTCTTCCAAGTGGTGGAGATCGCCGAGTAATCACCTCGCCGGCATCGGCGCGCCCCGCTGCACGCGGGAAGCCTCCGCGAGAAAGGCGAGCCGGTGGCCCGCCAAGCCATCCAGCCCAGGCGGCAGTGCCTGCGGACCTTGGAACAGGCGGTCGAGCGAATCGACGATGCCGTAGTCGCCGCCGCCATGGCCGGCATAGCCTTCGTCGGCGTTCTTCACGATTTCCACAGGCTCGATCCGCCCATCGTCGTGATGCCGCAGCCACAGCTCTGGCGATCCCGCTTCGTGGTACGGGAGGCCGCCTTTCAGCGACGCCTTCGTGCCGTAGATCTCGATCGCGCGACCGAAGTCGAAGGCGGTCATCGTGTGGGTCATGGTGATGCCATTCTCCATCACGCAGGCGAGCACCTGGTGGTCCACGACGTCGTTGTCGCAGCGGTAGGCGCAGCGGCCCCAGGGCGAGGTGCGCAGGAAGTCGAGGATCGTCTCATCATCGGCCCCATCCGCGCCATCCATGACCATGCCGAGCCAGCGGCGCTTGTCGGTGAGGTAGCGGTGGCTGTCGTAGAGGCAGTCTTTCGCCACCGGGCAGCCGTCGGTGCAGCGTGCCGGTGCTCCGGCCGGCGCATTCTCCTCGCGGAACCAAGTACGATCCCCATAGGAGGAAAGCGATGCCGCGGGCGAATCGCCGAGCCAGCAGAGGAGGTCCGCATCATGGGAGCACTTCGCCACGATCATCGGCGTCGAGCCCCGCGAGCTGCGCCAATGGCCTCGGACGAACGAATGCGCCTGATGGAACGGCTCCACGCCCTCATGGGTGCGCACCGAGATCACCCGGCCAAGACGACCACTCTCGATCTCCCGCTTCACCGTGGAGTAAAAGGGCGTGTAGCGCAGCACGAAGCACAATGCCACCCGCCGCCCCAACTCGCGGGCGCGGCGATCGATCGCCTCGCAGCGTTCCAGCGACTCCGCCGCAGGTTTCTCTAACAACACATCGTAGCCCGCCTCCAGCGCCGCCATCGCGTGGCCGAAGTGCTGCGAATCCTGGGTGGCGATGATCAGCACGTCCGCCTGCTTGCCGCCGGTGAAAAGTGCTTCCGCCGAGCCGAACGTCTTCACCGCCCCTTCCGGTGCCAGCGCCGCCACGGCCTCGCGCCGCACCGCCACCGGATCAGCAGCGGCCGTGAGGCGGTAGCGCTCACCGAATGACGCGGCAATCTTTGCATAGGTCCGGCCGCGCGAACCGCAGCCGAGTACGGCGATGGACAGGGAAGAGGACACGGGCAAAGGCTTATGCTCAGCCAGCGGTCACCGTCCAGCCGACGTCTTCTGGGAACGACGGTTTTTCCACGGATCAAAGGCCCTTTCCGGAAGGGTTCCCGGAATGATTTTGACCACTTTTCTGACCAGAGTAATGTGGTCCCATGAACGTCCGCCAGATCAGCATCAGCGAGTTCAAGGCGCACTGCACTGAGGAGATCCGCGAGGTGGAGAAGGGCGACCTCGTTCTGGAACTCACCCGGCACGGGAAAACCGTCGCCATGGTCCTGCCGCCGTCTGCCGCACCGTCCGCGCCCACGCTGGAGGACTGGGTGGGCAGCGGTAGGGGAACCGTCACGTTCGCCCCTGGCTACGACCCCGCAGCCTCGGCCTTCGATCCCGGGGACTGGGAAAGTTGAAGCTGCGTCATGGACTGTTAACCCAGCGGCGCGAGCAGCGCCGACAGCGTTCCCTCGTCCGGCGCGGCGGCGCGGGCGGCGTCGGAGAGGAGGCTGTCGGCGAGCTGGCTTTTCTTGGCCTGGAGCTGGTGGATGCGTTCCTCGACGGTGCCTTGGCAGATGAGCTTGTGGACGAAGACCGGTTGGGTCTGGCCGATGCGGTAGGCGCGGTCGGTGGCCTGGGCTTCGGCGGCGGGGTTCCACCAGGGGTCGTAGTGGATCACGGTGTCGGCGGCGGTGAGGTTGAGGCCGGTGCCTCCGGCCTTGAGCGAGATCAGGAAGACGGGGAAGCTGCCGCCCTGGAAGCGCTCGACGAGTTCGCCGCGGTTCTTCGATTCGCCGGTGAGCTTCAAGTACGGCGTCTTTCGTAGTTGGAGGAGCTGCTCGATCAGTTCGAGCATCGAGGTGAACTGCGAGAAGATGAGAATGCGGCGGCCTTCCTCGATGAGGGTGTCGAGCAACTCCGCGAGGTAGTCGAGCTTGGCGGAGCCCGCGGAGTCGGCCTCGAGTTTCGATTCGCCTTCGAACTTCAGCAGCTTCGGCTCGCAGCAGATCTGGCGGAGCTTGAGGAGGGCCTCGAGGAAGACCATGCGCGAGCCTTCGAGACCCTTGATGGCGATCGATTGCCGGACGCGCTTGTCCATGGTGGCGCGGACGGTTTCGTAGAGGTCCTTCTGCGCGGTATTCAGCTCGACCGGGTGGATGAGGATGGTCTTCGGCGGGAGCTCCTTGGCGACCTCGGTCTTGTTGCGGCGCAGGATGAGGGGCGCGACACGGGTCTTGAGGGCGAGGCGGCGGTCTTCGTCGCCGTCCTTCTCGATCGGGTTGCGGAAGCGCCGGTTGAACTCCTCCTGGCCGCCGAGGAAGCCGGGCATGAGGAACTTCATCAGGCTCCACAGCTCGCCGAGGTGGTTCTCGACCGGCGTGCCGGAAAGGCAGAGCCGGTGGCGGGCATCGAGCTGGCAGGCGGCTTGCGCGACCTTGGACGTCGGGTTCTTCACATACTGCGCCTCATCGAGCACGGCGAGGTGGAAGGTGTGGCTCTTCAGAGCGTCGATGTCGCGTTGGACGAGCGCATAGGAGGTGAGGACGAGGTCGGCGTAGGGGATGGAGCGGAAGTACTTTTTCCGCTGTGGGCCATCGAGCATCAGGATGCGCAGCGAGGGCGCAAATTTGTTCGCCTCGGCACGCCAGTTCGGCACCACGCTGGTCGGCGCGACGACGAGCGTGGGCTTGCCCTGCGAGCGGCCGCTCTCCTTCTCGGCGAGGATGTGGGTGATCGTTTGCAGCGTTTTGCCAAGGCCCATGTCATCGGCCAGAATGCCGTGCAGCTCGTGGCGGGCGAGGAACTGCATCCAGTGGAAGCCCGCCATCTGGTACTCGCGCAGCTCGGCCTTGATGCCGCCGGGCTGGGGCATCTTCTCGATGCCGGAAAAGCTGGTGAGCTTGGTGGCGAGCTCGGCGAGACGTTCGGGAGCCTGGATGCCGAGTTCATCCGACGTCGCGATGGCTGCGGCGTCGAGCGGGTGAAGCTTGAGCTTCGAGCCCTTGAAGCGCCGCGGGTCGATCAATGCGGCGAATTGCTTGAGGATGCGGCGGATCCGCGCTGCGGGCAGACGCAGCGCGCGGCCATCTTCCAAGTGATGGAGAAAGTGGCCATCGGCCGGAAACTCCAGCGTGGTCTCCATCGCACCGCGCTCTAACAACTGCGCGAGGATCGGCAGGAGGTCGAGCTGCTTGCCCGCGACGTCGAAGCCGACGGAAAGGTGGAACCAACCGGTGCCATCGTCCTCAAGCTGATAGACGAAGTTCTCCGGATCCAGGTCGATGATCTCATGGCCGACCTCATCGGAGAAAGACACCGTCCAGCCGCTGCCTTCGAGGATGGGTCCGCCGGTGGCGCGCAGCCACGGCCAAAATTCAGCGAGCGCGCCGTGGCTGGGATTCGGAAACCACAAGCCGGCTTCCGCTGCGGAAGACGACTTGCCCTTTCCCGCGAGGCCGAGGAGGAAGCGGAACTGGGAATGCCCGGCGAGACTGGCAAGGCCGGCCTGCTGGAGAGACAGGATCGCATTCATCTCCGCGGCGATGTCGCGACGGAGAACGAGCGGCCCTTGGGGTGTATCGAGCCGGTGCTCGCGCGGGCCAGGGATGCCACCGAGTGAAATACGATGTTCGCCGTATATGGCGACCGGCCGGGCCACCACCCAGTCACCGGTGTCGGGAAACTTGAGGGCCTGGAGCAGCAGCCGGATGACCTTCGTTTCGGTCGCTTCACGGACCACGTCGAGGTGGAAGGTCGGGGTGACTTCCAGATGAGGAAGATCGGCCGGATCGACGGGATTTCCGATCGCGCCGGGAAGCGTGACCTGGCTGCTGCGGACCGGCCGGCCATCGAGCAGGCGCGACAGGTTCTTCGGCTTGCCCGCTTCCTCCAGCATCGCCGCGGCATGCGGGCAAAAGCTGCGGATCTCGCAGGAGCAGGTGCTCTCGAAGTCCCACTCGCCACCCGACGGCCACAGCACCACCTCACAGCGCTCGCCGCCGACCTCGGCGCGGAGGGTGAAATTGTCCTCATCCGGCCACTCGCCGTGGAGTTCGCGGACCTTCGCCCGCAGGCGCTGGCCGGCTTGCAGGCAATCGTCATCGAAGCGCTCGTGCCAGAGTGTGTCGTCGAAGAACGGGTGGATGTCGGGCGGCGTATTCAGGTGAGCGCGGAGAGTCAGGGAAAGAGCCGCGACTTGGCAAGCGGTGCCTCCATTGCGCGCGGCGTTCTCCGGTCACCGCCTGGCGTATTGCTCCGCTAGGGTCTTGGCCACCCGCCGGATAAGCTCGTAGGGAATCGGCTGGTCGAAGGGAAACTTCAGGTTGTTTTTCGGCCCGAGGTAGGGCGCGAGTTCCCGTTGCAGGGCCTCATCGCCATTCACCGGCGGGTAGATGCCGAGGTGCTTCTTGAAGGCCGCGAAATAGAAGAAGATACGCTCCACCTTGAAGGCGGGCATCTGGTAGCCGATGGTTTCGGTCGCTTCGGGGACCTCTTCTTTAACGATCCCGCGGACCGTTTCGAGAATCTCACGAATCTCGGGCGATCGCCCCGCAAGATACGCATCGATCGTTGCGGCGGCCGGTTCTTTGCTCATCGCCACGTCACGGTTTCACAGAAATCACCCCCGCCACTCGCCGCGCTCGTCATTCTCGAGCTGGATGCGGTCTTCCAGATTGCGGGCCTTCACGCGGTGGCTGCGTTTGGCCCAGCGCTCCACGGTCATCTGGCGTTTCTTGATCTGGTGGCGCAGCTTTTCGATCTCATCGTCGAGGCGGAGAAAGCTTTCGAGGCGTTGGAGATCGACCGTGCCGGCTTCGACCGCGGCGCGGATCGCGCAGCCCTTGTCGTTGCCGTGCTTGCAGTCGGCGAAGCGGCACTCCTGCGCCATTGCCTCGACGTCGGCGAAGCTGTCGCGGAGCGTCTTCTCATCCGTCCACATCTGGATCTCCCGCATGCCGGGATTGTCGATCAGCATGCCGCCGTCGGGCAGCGGGACGAGTTCGCGCGAGGTGGTGGTGTGGCGGCCCTTGCCGGTCACTTCGTTGACCTCGCTGGTCCACTGCCACTCCTCGCCATAGAGCTGGTTGACCATCGTCGATTTACCGACGCCGGACGAACCTACGACGCACATCGTAATTCCGTCCTTGAGATAGGACTGGAGGACTTCGAGCCCCTCGCCATTCAGCGCGCTGGTGACGTGCACGTCGGCCTCCGGGCACAGCGCTCGCAGCTCGGCGGCGCAGGCTTCGTTGTGTTCGGCGGGGAAAAGGTCGGACTTGTTCACCAGCACTACCGCCTTCGCACCGCTGCGGCCGATCAGCGCGAAGTAGCGCTCCATCCGCCGCGGATTGTGGTCGGCACCGGAGTCGGTGACCACGGCGACGACATCGACATTCGCGCCGATGACCTGTTCCTCGACGGTCTTCCCGGGCATCTTGCGGGAGAAGCACGAGCGGCGCGGCAGGTGGGCGCGGATCACGTGGTCCTCGTTCTCCCCACCCAGCTCGACGGCGACCCAATCGCCCACCGCGGGCAGGTCGGCATCGGAGACGGCGTCATGCCAGACCTTGCCGGAGAGCACGCAATCGATCTCCTCCACGTCTTCCGCATCCTCGGCGACGAAGGCGGAGTAGTTGATGGTCGTCTCGCGAATCAAGCGCGCGGGTACCCACCCCTTCGCCCGGTAGGGGGCGAAGGCGGCGTCGAATTTTTCATCCCATCCGAGCTCGGCGAGCGTCATCCGGGCGGACGGTAAACGCCGGGGCGGGGCCTGTCGATGCCGGTTGGAAATGAGGGGAATCAACCGCGGATGACTCGGATGAACACGGATTCATGAAGAAGGCGAAATGGGCGGATCTCCGGCGATCTGGGCCTTCATCCGCGATATCCGCGTCATCCGCGGTTCGTCCGTTTTCCCATCTCACCACCAGGATTCCATCTGCACGCCCCAGCTCCAGCCCTCGGTATCGCGGGCATAGTCGGCACCGCCGACCCCCCCTTCCAGGCCATTCGCCCACATCGCGTAAGTGACGAAGGCGCGCAGCACCGGGCGGCTGAAGAACTCGTCCCCGAGCGAAACCTGCGGCGCCAGGGTGATCTTGCCCAGCGTGCCGCTGTGGCCACCGGCGGTGCCGGAGACCCAGTCGACGCCGGGTTCGAGGGCGAGGCTGAAGTGCTCGTTGAAGTGCCAGATCGGCCGCACCCCGGCGGAGGCCCAGTGCTGGTAGGGGGCATTGTCGCCGAATTCGGTGTATTGATACACCAGCGCGCTGCCGATCGAGAAGCACTCGAAGGGCTTGATCACCCACTGGTCGGTCGCGCGCGCGCGCCACGATTCCTCGGGATCCGGGCGGATGAAGGTTCCGGCGGGACCGGTGAAATTCTCGAAGCCGGTGCTGAAGGTCTTGGCCGGTCCCGTGCCGACCTGCAGCGAGGTCTTGTGCAGGCTTTCCATGTCCAGGAAGTCCTCGCGGGTGCGGACCAGGCTCACCGAAAAACCATCGGAGTCGTCTGCCTGGACGCCGGTCGAATCCACGCCGGAATCCGCCATCGAATAGACGAAGCCGAGCTCGCCCTTTCCCCCGAAGAACGGCCAGTCGTACCAGCGGAAGTCGAAGTTGCTCTTGCTGAAGCCGGCGACATTAAGCGGATCGGACGTGGCGATGTCGCTGTAGATCGCGCTTTCCGCGCCATCGCCGATCCAAGCGAAGGCGAACTTGCCGGAGCCGAGCGGCACGTCCTCGATGCCCGCGCCGCCGCCGCTCATGTCCCAGAAGTAGAAGTCATTGATATGGATGTCGTGGCGCCGGTAGAAGCGGCTGCCCGCCCAGAACTTCGCCTCCGGCATGCCGGGGATGACGTTGGCGATCGAGCTCCACAACTCGGGCACGGAGAAGTCGGTATCGGCGGACGAGCCGTAGTTGTCGTAGGGATTGTAGAAGGCGAGCCGCAGGTTCAGGCGGGCCACCGGATCGTGGGTGGTGTCGCTATTCGGCCCGAGCAGGCCGGCGGGGAAGAAGGTCTTGGCAAAGGCGAGCTCCCCGTAGTTTTCGGCCTCGTTGCCCAGCCGGTACTTCGCCACGCCGGGAATGCCGAAGGCGCGCTGCGGGCCGCCCGCGTCCGAACGGCCATAGCCGGCGCGGAAGTAGCCGGTGATGTCGAGATAGCCTTCCAGCACCTGCTCGATCCGGGCGTCGAGCGCCGTCTCAGCATCCGGGCGGCGGGCGATGTCGCGGGTTTCGGTGTCTCCCTCGAATTGCTTGTCAGCCTGCCGCCGCCATTCACGGGCTTCGTTGGCCACGGCGGGGGCTTCCTGTTCCTGCGGCGTTGGGGGTTGCTCGGCAGCAGCTCGGCGTGGGGCGGGAGATGCGGCAGCCGGTGCGGGTTTTTCCTCCAGCTCCTCGATCCGCGATTCCAGCTTCTGAATGCGGGCCTCGTACTCCTGCCGCATCGCTTGGATTTCCTTCCGGAGTGCTTCCGTCGCATCATCTTGGGAAAGCGCCGGGAGCGCCGAGATGAGCATCGCTCCGGTGAGGCAGGAAATGCGTTTTGCCATCCGTAACATAAGCCCGGTATGCCGCAGGCGGGTCAAGTCCACGCTCGCTCATCGGCCTCAGGCCTGCGTCAGAATCCGAGCCGCAGCCGGACCGACGCGTGATAGGCCCGGCCGACTGGGAGCTCCGGCCCATCCGGCGCAAGGGTCAGCCGCCATTTCCCGCCGCTCCGGTCGAGCCGCTGGATCGCCGCCGCCCGCACGATCGCCCCCCGGTGGATGCGCAGGAATTCCTCCCGCGGCAGGAGGCCTTCCCAATCCCTCACGGTGCGCCGCTCGGTATAGCGTTGCCGGCCCTTCGAGTGGACGATGGTGTAGTCTCCCGAGGCCTCGATCCAGATGATCTTGGAAACGGGTACCGCCACGGAACCCCCGCCGCTACGCAGGTGGATCGTGCGGTTTTCCCGATCCGCCGAGGGAAATGAGGTGCCGTTGCCCGATCCGCGGTGCCAGAGGGCGCGAGCGATCAGATTGGCGGCATCCTCATACTCCAAGACCTGCGCTTCAGGCCAGACCCGTGTCTCCCGCACTGCGTCGTAGCCGATCTGGAAGGCCAGCTTGCCATCGCGAAACACCGGCAGCGAGAGCAGCGAGCGGATACCTTGCCGTTGCAGCTCCGCCTGTAGCCCGCGCGCGCGCCGCGGCATCGCATTCACGTCGGGGACGATCACCCGGCCTTCGCGGTGCAGCCCTTCGTGGATCCACAGTATTGCCTCGACCGGGATGCCTTGCACTTCCGCGAGCTGAGGAAGAATGCCCGGTGCGACCCACTCGTGGGTGTTCCAGAGGAAGGTGAAGGCGGCATCGTAGCGGACCACCCAGGCCCGGTCCGCACCGTGACGGTTGCCAAGCAGGCCCAGGACGCGGGTCACGCCCGCATCCAGGTCCTCGTCCAAAAGCCAACCCGCCACCGCCTTCCAATCCTCGCCGCTCAACACGCCGGCTCTCATCTTCGATCTTCTCGCAACACTCTAACAAAATGATGAGGTGGCCAAACTTTGTCAAAAGATCCATGGGAGACATGTCAGGAAAGTTATCGGGTGATGTCGTTGGTCGGCAAATAATGTCGTTGGTCGCTATAGCATTGAGTCCCGCCCGGCGGCGGTGGAGTCATACGATGTCGGACGCGTGCTCATGACCAGCCGCGTTCCGGTGCCTTCCCACCGCAGGCCTCGCCTGCGGGGAGAGGGCGCTGACGCACGGTGCCGGGGCGAACAGGCGGGTGCCGGTTCGTTCCGGTGCCCGTGCCCTGTTTGCTGCCCCACCGGACGCTTGCCAAGGGTGCCGGGCTTTCCTTCACTCCCGGCCCCGTTTCCCGGCCATGGCCCTTATCGTGCAAAAATACGGCGGCACCTCCGTCGGCTCCATCGACCGCATGCGCAACGTCGCCGCGCGGGTGAAACGCACCCGCGACGCCGGTAACCAAGTGGTTGCCGTGGTTTCCGCCATGTCCGGCATCACCGATGGCCTCATCAAAATGGCCAAGGAGTTCTCCGAAACTCCCTCGGAGCGTGAGATGGACGTGCTGCTGGCCACCGGCGAGCAACAGTCGATCGCGCTGGTCTCGATGGCCCTGCACGAAGCCGGCCTCGACGCCGTCTCGGTCACCGGCCGCCAAGCGGGCATCTTCACCAAGGGCTCCCACACCCGCGGCCGCATTGAGGACATCGACCCGTCCTACATGAAGCGCGAGCTGGACGCCGGCAACACGCTGGTGGTCGCCGGTTTCCAAGGCATCACGCCGGAGGGGAAGATCCACACCCTCGGCCGTGGTGGTTCCGACCTCACCGCGATCGCCGTCGCCGCTGCCTTGAAGGCCGACGTCTGCCAGATCCTCACCGATGTCGATGGCGTTTACACCTGCGACCCGCGGATCGTGAAGAATGCGCGCAAGCTGCCCGAGATTTCCTACGACGAGATGCTTGAGATGGCCTCGTCCGGCTCGAAGGTGATGCAGTCGCGTTCGGTCGAGTTCGCCAAGAAATACGGCGTCGTCTTCGAAGTCCGTTCCTCTCTCAATGACAACCCGGGCACGCTGGTGCTCGAAGAACATCCTGCCATGGAAAACGTCGTCATCCGCGGAGTCTCGATCGAGCGCTCCCAAGCCCGCGTCACCATCACCAATATCCCCGATGTCCCGGGCATGTCCGGCAAGATTCTCGGAGCGCTGGGCGAGGCGGAGATCAATCTCGACATGATCGTCTCGAACATCGCGAGCGATGGCTTCGCGCGGCACTCCTTCACCATGCACTCGAATGACCTCGGCAAGGCGCAGGCATCGCTGAAGGCGGTGCTGGCCGAGATCAGCTCGGATGCGAAGATTGAGACCGAGGCAGGCATCGCGAAGCTCTCCGCCGTGGGCATCGGCATGCGCTCCCACTCGGGCGTCGCGGCCACCATGTTCAAGGCGCTTGGCGAAGCCGGCATCAACATCGGCATGATCTCCACCTCCGAGATTAAGATCGCCGTGACAGTGGATGAGACCAGCATCGAAGACGCCGCCCGCGCGGTGCACGATGCCTTCCAGCTCGACAAGGAACCGGTGAAGTAATGAGGCAGGCCCGGCTTGACCCGGGCCGGGATTTCAGGACGGCTGTAGGGCGTGGAGAATCCTTACCAGCCTCCGGCTTCAGCCGACGAGTCGCCGGTACCGCCGGTCGCGGGATTGAAGAATCCGCGGCCGCTCGCGCTGGTGGCCGTGTGGCTTTACGGCATCTCGCTGGGGGCGGAAGTCGCCGATCACCTGTGGCGCTCGCTGGCCGCCTTGCCACCGGCACTTTTTCCGGACGGGGTTCCGTCAGCCTCCGCCACCAACGAAGGTTTCGGCACGGTGGAATACCACTCCCACGACACCTACTATGTCGACGCCGGGTTCGGGCCGCTCGATTGGCTGATGACCGTGCCGGGGCTCGCCTCCTACGTCGTTTACCTGGTGTGGAAATATCGGGCGGCGACGAATGCCCGGATTCTCGATCCTTGGGCCATGACGATTTCCCCGGCGATGGCGGTCGGGTCTTACTTCATTCCGTTCGTCTTCTTCGTGGTTCCCTACCGGGCGATGGTCCAGATCGCGCGGGCTACCTTGGGCAATGCCTTGGGCGTGGGACTGTGGTGGGCTTGCCATATCGGACTACTGCTTTTTGTCATCGCGATCGCCATCCAGGCAGTCATGGAAAGTCCGCGCGAGCGACCGAGCCTGCTTGAGCACCTTTACGTGGTGGGTGCCGTGATCACCTTTATGATCTCCACCTGGCTGGTGATGAAGATCACGCGCGCCCAAGCGGCGCAGTGCGTGGGCTAAGTCGTCATACCTCATCCGCCTCGAAGAGCTTCTTCAGCGCGTCCGCGAAGCGGTTGTAGAAGAAGCCAAGCACGACCAGCGCCACGCCCAGCGCGAGGAAGGCGGCGATGCGGATGAACGTCCCGAAGTCCCAGACGTCGACAGCGAACAGCTTCACCAGCGCGACCGCCAGCAGCGCGAATCCGGCGTGGCGCAGCGCGGAGAGCTTCCGCCATAGGCCGGCACTGACGAGAGCGAAGCCGAGTGAGGTCCAAAGGATGGCAACCGGCTTCCAATCGAAGTGCCACACGACGTACTGGCTCGACCAGAGTGCGAGCAGCGCCGCCGACGCCATCAACAGGACATGGCGGAGGGTTCGCTGCGGGGCATTTCTTACAGTGGTGAGCAGCGGAAGCGCAAAGCACGCCGCCACCGTGATCGCGCCATGAGGAAAGGGAGCATCTGGCATCGGCGCCCACGGGTAGGTGACGCTGGTCCTTACGAGCAGCCACGCGACCGCCGAGGCAAGAAACGCCCAGCTTTCGTAAACGATGACCTGTCCACGGCGGATCGACAGAATCGCCAGCAGCACGGCGCTGGCCGCCACCACCTCGCCCCATGTTTCCGGCGCGAGCGTGTTCCAAGCGATCAGCCAGGTGAAACCGGCGGCAAACCGGGCGAGGAATCCGGCCACGGAGCGGGGTCCCGCCAGCGCGATCACGCCGAGCGCGGCGGCCACCGGCACGAAAAGCAATGCCGCGGCATCCCTCGTCAAATCCGTCTGAAGCTGGACGACGGGCGGCAGCAGCAGGACGGCCCCGATTTGAAGAATGGGGGAGACCACAAGGAAGCGTCCCACCGCCGCGATGCCGATCGCCGCGGCAGCCAAGCCGATCAGCTCGCCGGTTTCGGAGAAGGTCGCGACTTCGATGCCTTTAAAGGTCGCAGCACTGATCGTGAGGGCCGAGAGCCACAGGAAGGCCTCGGGACTCTTCGCAATGTCGTGCGGCGTGATCGCCCGATCCTTCCCTAACCACAGCCGATGCGAAGCCAAGGCAAGCAGGCCCGCTACCACCGGCGGCCACCATGGCAGCTCGAATCCTGTCGGATAGAGCAGCGGAATGCTCGCGAGTCCAAACACCAGCGCCGCCCATCCCGCCTCGGGCAACCGCCGCCTTGGATCGCGCAACAAGGTAAACGCCGACCACCCGAGAGCCACTGCCCCGCATGCGGGCGCGCGCCACGGGACGGCAAGATGATGCCCGCAGAAGACGAGTCCCACCACGCTCCCCGCAAGAAACACCAGCGCCGTCGCTACCCGCGCCGCGTGGGATTTTTCCTGCTCAGCCGCCACCACCTCGCATCCCGCCCGCAACGGAAAGGCCGCCGCCACCAGCAGCGTGGCCACCAGCGCCCGGCTCCACAGCGGCGTGTCGGAGTAGGAGCTTGCATCACTCAGGGAAAGGACGAGCGCCATCGCTGCGGCGAGCATGGCGAACACGAGTTCGCTCTTTCCCCCAAACCGCCGGAAGGCGAACGACAAGGCCAGCGTCTGCCCGGCGAAGCCCAGGGCCAGATGATAGCCATCGAGCTTCAGGGCCATCGCCAGCGTCAAGGCGCTGAGGCCCTGGGCCAGATGAGCGCCGCCCGCCGCATCGCGCGATCGGCCGGCCACTCCCAAGGCGAGCAGCACCGCGCCGAACACGGCGGGCACCGTCCAATAGTCATCGATGCTCCGTTGCTGCTCCACCCACAAGGCGGAGAAGAGCAGGAAAAACGCGATGTTGTTCGCCGAGGCGAAGACCGCCCGGGCCCGATCGGACATGCCATCGAAGTGCCGCGACACCCCGATCACCCCTGGCAGCGCAAACGCCACCCACACCGGCGGAAGAAACCACAACGCCGCGGGATCATCCGGCCGCCCCCCGTGACCGCCGGCAATTTGCCACCAGAGGAAGGCGAGGTAAGTCCCGGCCATCGAGGCCACGCCGGGCAAGCACCAGCCGCGCCGCAGCATGAAGGCGGTGCCCGCGCAGGCGAGCACGACATTCGAGGCCGCCGACAACCAGCCGAGCGGCTGGAGGACCGTCGAGTACGACGCGAGCAGCAGCCCCATCGTGGCCGTCACCCGCGAATCGCGGCGCAGCGAGACCCCGACGATCACTCCGGCGGCACCGAGCAGGAGCACACCCGCCAGGACCGGCGAATCGATCACCTGCAAGCGCGGGGCATGGTGGGCGGCAAAGGTGCACCAGTAGAAAAACGCCAGTCCGCCCGCCAGCAGCACGTCGCCGAAGCGTCTCATCGTTTCCCGCGCGCCGAGAAAGACTCCGGTTCCGCAGATCAGGAACGACCCGAAATACAGGGCCGCCAACCGGATTCCGGCGGACAGGTCGCGGATCCAGTTCTGGTAGGCGTAGTTCCCTAGCAGCACGAGGCCGGTTATCAGCAAGGCGATGCCCAGCCGGACCAGCCAGATGCGCCCGAAGCGGAGTTCGAACGAGCCCTTGGGAATCGGCGGCGGGAGCGGCAGGACCTTTCCGAGAGCTGGCGGAGGAACCATCTCCCGTTCCGCTGACTGCGCGGGAATCTCCTCTGCGAACACCGGCAGCGGCGCGGGAGCGGGAAGCTCCTCAGCAGGCGGGGGAGACGGGGCAACCGCGGGCATCACGGGCGCCACCAACTTCTGTTCCAGCAAGGAAATCGCCTCGTGAAGGTCCGCGATCTCGGTCGCGCGCTGGGTAGCAAGGGCGTGCACACGGTCGCGCAGCCACTGGAGTTCCCGCCGGTAGCTGTCGCGTTCTTCTTCCGTCACGATCGCCTTTCTACTCGATGGCGGGAGAACTCCAACCATCGAGAAATCAAAGGGAAACATCGTCAAAACCGAACGAGGCCGCTCTGAGGGGAAATCCAAAAAGGCTCATTTTTGTTCAACCGAACATCTTTTATTGACGACGCCACGCTTCTTTGCGAGAAGTTCGCCCGAACACTCCTAACGCCATGGCCAAGACCCTAGAAGACGCATCAGACAAACTCGCAGACGCCCGCAAACGCAATCTCGATCTGGCTATCTCCAGCATCCAGAAGGAGTTCGGTGAAGCCGCCATCATGCGAATGGGCGACGGTCACCGCGTCGATGTGGACGTCATCCCGACCGGTAACTTGCTCATCGACCGCGCCCTCGGCGTCGGTGGCTTCCCCCGAGGCCGCATCATCGAGGTGTTCGGCCCGGAATCCTCCGGTAAGACGACCCTGACCCTCACCGCCATCGCCCAGGCCCAGAAAAAGGGCGGGCTGGCAGCCTTCATCGACGTCGAGCACGCCCTCGACCCGCAGTACGCCAAGATGCTCGGCGTGAATCTCGACGATCTGCTCGTTTCTCAGCCTTCGTCCGGTGAGGAAGCCCTGCAAATCTGCGAGGCGCTGGTCCGTTCGAATGCCATCGACGTGATCGTCCTCGACTCCGTCGCCGCGTTGGTGACCAAGCAGGAACTCGACGGTGAAATCGGCGACTCCACCGTGGGTGCCCAGGCCCGCCTGATGAGCGCGGCCATGCGCAAGCTGACCAGCTTCATTTCCAAGGCGCGCACCGTCTGCATCTTCACCAACCAGATTCGCGAAAAGATCGGCGTGATGTTCGGCAACCCCGAAACCACTCCGGGCGGCCGAGCACTGAAGTTCTTCGCCTCCATGCGCGTCGATATCCGCCGCATCGGCCAGATCAAGGCGACCGACGGAACCGTTCAGGGGAGCCGCACCAAGATCAAGGTGGTGAAGAACAAGGTCGCCCCACCCTTTGCCGAGTGCGAGTTCGACATCATGTACAACGAGGGCATCTCCTCGGTCGGCTCGCTGCTCGATCTCGCGCTGGAAATGGATCTCATCCAGAAGCGCGGCTCGTGGTTCGCCTACAATGGCGCGCAGCTCGCCCAAGGCCGCGACGCCGCCAAGGAAGCGCTCAAGGCAGACGAGGCACTCTACAACGAGCTCAGCGACAAGGTTCGCGAGAAGCTCGATTCGGCGAAGAAGAAGTAATCCCCGCGGCTCCGGAAAATTCTGCGAACTCAGGTAGGTTCGCGTTCGATGAAGCGGTGGTCCCCCGGGGCCGCCGCTTTTGCCGCTTCTTCATGGGTAGGCGCATTGGTGACAATGCGGAGGCACGGGGACTGCCCGCTGCCAAGGACCGTTCCGCACTTTCACAAGTGCGCCTACGGAAAAACATCTCACCCTTCGCATCAGGTGAATTGGCGACGATACGGGACATGCGAACTGCCCGCTCCTCAAGATTCCACTCCTCACTGGGCCCGCTCGCCTCGCGGCAAGGCTTGCCATTCAGGCTTTTTAGAGAAACCCCTCTGCCGTGTCCGACGATTCGTTGCTCCCGTTGTTGCGTGAACGCTTCGGCCATGACGGCTTTCGTGGCGGGCAGCGGGAGGTGGTGGAGGGGTTGCTGGCGAGACGCTCGATGCTCGCGGTGTTTCCCACCGGCGGGGGCAAGTCGCTGTGCTACCAGCTTCCGGCACTCTTGTTAGACGGGATTACGCTGGTCGTTTCGCCGCTGATCGCCCTGATGAAGGATCAGGTGGACGCGTTGCGGGAAAAGGGCGTCGCGGCGGCACGGCTGGATTCGACGCTGGAGCCGGCGGCCTACGAGGCGGTGATCCGGTCTCTTGAAGATGGCTCGCTGAAGATCCTCTACGTGGCTCCCGAGCGGCTGTCCAACGAGGGCTTCCGGGCGCGTCTGCGGAAGCTGAAGCTCGCGCTGGTGGCGATCGATGAGGCGCACTGCATCTCCGAGTGGGGCCACAATTTCCGGCCGGACTACCTGAAGCTGGCCAAGCTCTGCCGCGACCTGAAGGTACCGCGCGTGCTATGCCTGACCGCGACCGCCACGCCATCGGTGGCGAAGGACATTCGCAAGGGATTCCGCATCGCGAAGGGAGACCTCGTGCAACTCAGTTTCCACCGCGCGAACCTGGACTTGAAGGTGACGCCGCTATCGGCGACCAGGCGCAAGCAACATTTGTTAGAGCAATTGCGCGCCAGCGATGGGTCGGCGATCGTTTATGTGACGCTCCAGCATACCGCAGAGGAGGTGGCGACCTTCCTGCAGAAGAACGGGCTCTCGGCGCAGGCCTACCACGCGGGCTTGCCGGACGAATTCCGTGCCGCCGCGCAGGATGCCTTCATGGCCGGACGCACGCGGATTATCGTCGCCACGATCGCCTTCGGCATGGGCATCGACAAGGCGGACATCCGCGCGGTCTATCACTACAATCTGCCGAAGAGCCTCGAGAACTACACCCAGGAAACCGGCCGGGCCGGACGCGATGGCCAGCTTTCCTACTGCGAGCTGTTAGCCTGCGGCGATGACCTGGTGACGCTGGAGAATTTCATCCACGGCGACACGCCTTCACCGGCGGCGACGCGGCACTTCATCGACCACGTGCTGCGGCTGGGGAACGAGTTCGACCTTTCGACCTACGAGCTTTCGACCGTCAATGACATCCGCCCGCTGGTGGTGGAGACGATGCTGACCTACCTGGAGCTGGAGGGTGTGATCGAGGCGACGCGGAAGTTCTGGTCATCCTATCAGATCCGACTGCTGCGGGATATCGAGAAGGTCCTGGCCGGCTACGACGCGAGGCGGAAAACCTTCCTGCGGAAGATCTTCGCTGCCGCGAAAGAAGGCCGCAGTTGGCTGACCTTCGACATCCGCCAGGTGGCCATGGCGACCGGCGAGGATGACCAGCGGATCACCTCGGCACTGATGTATCTGGAGGAAGCCGGCGATGTGGCGCTCAAGAAATCCGGCATTCGCCAGGGCTACCGCTTGAAGAAAGATCCCGGCGACCTGCGCGAATTGGCGGGCCGCCTGGATGCACAGTTCCGAAAACGCGAGGCCGCCGACCTCGCCCGGCTGCGGCAGGTGGTGGAACTCGCCGAGCAACCCGGCTGCCTGACCGGCTTTGTGACCGGGCATTTCGGGGAAAGGCTTGGTGAACCGTGCGGCCACTGCGATCGCTGCCGGGGAATTGCGCCGCAGCCGGTGCCGCGAACCAAGGCTCCCGCTCCGGATGATGACGAGTTGCGCGCAATTCAAGCACTGCGGGTGGAAGGACATGCCGCGCTCAAGGCCCCCAGACAGCTCGCCCGTTTCCTGTGCGGGATCGGCAGCCCGGCGGTGACGCGCGCGCGGCTGTCGCGGCATGATGCCTTCGGTCTGTTGGAACGGCTGCCGTTTTCCGAGGTGCTGGATCTGGCGGAAAACTTGTAGGGGCAGGCCATGACCTGAAATTGTCACCTCTTCCGGCAACTCCGGGATTGCGGGGATGCGTGAATTTCCCTAGGGGTCCTGCCGCTCCCCCCCGAGACCAGCAGGTTGCTCACGCTGTTCCCCCACAGCTTCCATGCATCCTCCCACCCCCCGCAACCGGCCAGGTCCGGGCTCGCTCCGTCTTCGTGACGTGGGTCGCGCACCCCCATTTGAGTCCACGACATCCCCCGTATCTCGCCGTCTACGCGGACCTTGGCAGGAATCGGGAACTAGTTTTTCCGGAACTTTGTTAGGCCCCCGGAGTTCTCGCGTTACCGGTTCTTCGCACTCCTTCCGTCGAACGCCAAAGCCCGCACTTCCTACCGCAAAATTTGATCGACGGATCGATTTCGTGACGGGAATGTCACCCGCCGCTGTTTGACACCCCGCTCGCCCTTGCAATGGACGCGAACCAGAACCGCAGAGAATTCAAATTCGTTCTCCCGCCGCATCTCGGCGAGGTGATCCGCCAACGTGTAGGCGAGGTCATGCAGGCCGACCGTGGGGCGGAGGACGGTTATCCGGTGCTATCGGAATATTACGATACGACCGAGCGGACTTCCTATTGGCAAAAGCAGTTTGGCGTCCCAAATCGCCGCCGCGTTCGCAGCCGTGTCTATGGCCGCCGCGATGGAGTGATTCCGGCGAGTGCTTTCATCGAGGTGAAGCACAAGCTCGATGGCGTGACGGTGAAGCGCCGCGTCCCGGTCAATCTCGACGAACTGGAGCAGCTTTCCGAGGGGATCATCCCGATCAGCCGTGAATCCGCCACGCCAGCCGACCACCGGGTGCTGGCGGAGATCGCCGACCTGGTGAATGAGCGCGGCAGCAGGCCGGTGGTGCAGATCCGCTATCATCGCTTTGCCTACGACAGCGGACCGGAGGGTACGATCCGCATCACATTCGATAGCGATCCGCTCTGCCGTTTCCGTCGCGTGCCGTTGACGCCGGATGATCCGGACTTTGAACTGCCTTTGTTGGAGCCCGGTTCCTCGATCATGGAGGTGAAGACGATCGGCCCGGTGCCCTATTGGTTCCGGAATCTGATCGGCGAGTTCAATTTGGTGCCCCGCGGTTTCAGCAAGTACACGGCCGCGTTGGAGCTTTACGAATTCAAGAGCCGCACGCCGATTTCCCAGACCCCTCCCCCTCCGCCACCCACCCGTGGCATCCCCAGGAAGACGGAGTTACTGGATGAAAAGGGCCGCCGCCGCCCTGCAGCGACCACCACCCTGCGCCGCAGCACTCCAGCGCCGGAACGCAGCACCGGCGTCTTCCGCGTTCTGTTCGCACGACTGCTCTCGTTCCTGCATCTTCAAAGGGCTCGCTGAATCCCGACTTCTCCCCTGCTGTTCTCTCCCTAAGACCTAAAGATGACTTTCGAAGACTTGCTCAACCTCGGCGGAGGCGTTACGCCCGGCACCCCACCCCCTAAAGAAGTTGCCTTGGCCATGGCCGTGAGCCTGGCGCTGAACCTCGCCATCGCGACCCTCTATCGCAAGACCTACAAGGGAACCCGATACTCGCAGGACTATGTCCAGACGCTGATCATGATCGGCGTCGTGACCACCATCCTGATCATGGTGGTGGCGGGGAATGGCGCCATCGCCTTTGGCATGTTCGCGGCGTTCTCGGTGATCCGCTTCCGCCGCACCCTCGGCCAGTCGCGTGACCTCGCCTTCGTGTTCTTCGCCATGGCCATTGGCATGGTGGTCGGCGCGCGACTCTACAGCATGGCGGTCATCATCACTGCCATTGTTGGCGTGGCGGTCTACTTGCTGACCAAGACGGACGCCTTTGCCCCGCGCCGCGCCTCGCACATGCTGACGCTGCGGATGACCAGCGACATGGACTTCGAGCAATTGCTCCTGCCGGTGTTCGATAACTTCGCCGATCGCGTCCAACTCGTCAGCGTCTCGTCGGCCCAAGCCGGCATGATGACCGAGCTACGCTATGGCCTGCAGCTCAAGATCGGCGCCAGCACGCCCAAGCTGCTGGAAGCCCTGCACCTCGTCTGCGGCAACAACCGCGTGATCCTCACACCGACCGGCAACGAGCTGGACATGTGAGCCGTCGGCGGGAACTCGATGTCATTCATTTCCGATGAAAACCCTGCCCAAGCTATTGTTCCTTTCCTGTCTTGCCGGACCGCTGGTCGCTCCGGTCGCCCTTCGGGCTCAGGAGCCTGCCGCCGAATCGGCCAAGCCGGATGAAGGCGGCAAAAAGAAGAAGAAAAAGAAGAAGGACAAGGATAAGGATAAGGATAAGAGCAACGGCAAGGCCAAGGCCAAGGACAAGGACGAGGGCAAGAAGGAGTCGAAAGATGAGTCCAAGTCCTCTTCGTCCGGATCGAGCGCCAAGGAAGTACCTCCCGAGCTTGTTGCCCCTCCCGTTTCCAACAATGGCGACTGGTGCCAGTGGCTTCAGAACAAGCCCGGCCTGCTCTACGAGAACGAGAAGAATCCTTGGATCCAGTCCTTCGAGATCGGCGGGCGCTTCCACTACCAGATTGCCTCGCTCGAGGGCACCGACATCAACGGGATGGATTTCAGCGACACCTACGATGAATATCGTAGGTTGCGCTTCGAGACCCAGACGCGGTTCCTCAAGTACTTCGTGGCGGAGGTGAATGTGAACCTGGTGAACGACAACCGGTTCCGCGCCGATCCTTTCAACGAGCTGGAGTGGGGCTACGATCGCTTCGACGAAGCCTCGGTCGAGTTCGACATCGGGGAAGCCTTTGGCGACGGCTGGCTCGACGGCATCAAGCTGAAGTACGGCCGCATGAAGCTGAAGATGACCGAGGAAGTCCACATGTCCTCGAATGAGATCTTCACCGTCGAACGCTCGGGCATCGCCGACAAGCTCGGCGGCAATCTCAGCCGGCCGACCGGCGTGACGCTGGAGCTCGACAAGGGCAACTGGGATCTGACCGTCGGCATGTTCAGCGCCGAGGATGATTCCGATTTCCTCGCGGGCTGGGGTGAAGGCGAGTTCTTCTACGGCAGCCTCGAGTGGCGCGCCACCGAGGACCTGAAGCTGGTGCTCGACTACAGCCAGAACAATCATGATGGCCTCGACGATGCGCTGGGCTATGGCTGGGCGGCCGCCCTTTCCGCGATCTATCAGAAGAACGACTGGGGCATCATCACCGAGGCCATCTACGGCGACAATGGTGGCGGCATCAGTGCTCCCATCGAGCGCCGGCAGGGCGATTTCCACGCGTTCGTGGTGATGCCTTGGTACTGGATCCTTGAGAAGAAGCTCCAAGCGGTGGTTCAGTACCAGTATGCCAGTTCACCGGAGTCGCAGGGCCTGCAGTTGCCCGCCCGCTACGTGCGCGCGGAACATGAGAATCCCTTGGTGGACGTGGACAATGGCCGCGGCAACGAGCACCACTTCCTCTACGCCGGACTCAACTGGCACCTCTGCCCCGACCGCGTGAAGGTCATGGGTGGCTTCTCCATCGACGATCTGACCACCCGCGAGGGCGAGGTGAAGGCCTACACCTGGCAGCTCGCTTTCCGCACCGCCTTCTGACCGCGGATTGACGGCTGACGCGCGCCCGCCATGGTGGGCGCGCTTTTTTTTTGCTGCATGAGCCTCTACTTCCCCGACGACCTGATCTCCCGCGAGCGGCTGGATGCCGGGCATGACAAGCCGGCCCGGCTGGCGGTGATCGGCCATCCGGTCGCCCACTCGCTCTCGCCGCGCATGCACCAGCCGGCGCTCGACGAGGCGGGCATCGCCGCCCGCTATATCAAGGTGGAAGTCGAGCCCGGGCGGGTGGCGGAGGTGTTTGCGCGGATGCGGGCACTCGGGTTCATCGGCTGCAATGTCACCGTGCCGCACAAGTTCGAGGCATTGGCCGCTTGCGACGAGGTCGATGCCGGAGCCGCGGAGATGGGTGTGGTCAACACGGTGCGGTTCGAAGGCGGGGTGACCCGTGGTTTTAACACCGACGGCTACGGCTTCGAGGAAGCGGTTCGGGAAACGCTCGGCGTGGCTTTGCCAGGCGCGGCGGTGATGATTGCCGGGGCGGGCGGCGGGGCAGGCGGGGCGATCGCTGTTCACTGTGCGCGCCAAGGAGTCCGCCGGCTGGTGCTGGCGAACCGCAGCGTGGACAAGATCGAGGAGCTGGCTGGCCGTATCCGTTCGCATCACGGCGGCGTGGGAATTCTCACCGCGGGCTTGGACGATCCCCGTCTGAAAACCTGGGCGAGGGAATCGGACCTGATCGTCAATTCCTCGTCGCTGGGTTTGAAGGAAGGCGATCCGTCGCCGCTACCGGCCGATTGTTTCACTTCGCGGCAGGCGGCTTACGACACGATCTACCGGCCGGGCACCGCCTTTCAGCAGGCAGCCGAGGCCGCCGGTGCGCGGGTTGGCACCGGCCGGGAGATGCTGCTCCATCAAGGCGTGAAGGCATTCCAGATTTGGTTTCCCGGCAGCACTCCGGTGGCGGCGATGCGGCGCGGCCTGGCTGCGGGTTGAGAACCTACTTCGCCGGCGGAAGCTCCATCCAGTGGGTGGCCCTCAATTCGGCGATCTGGAATACCCGCTCGTCCTCGCCTTCGCGGGTGACCCGGACGTGCAGACGGATCATTTCATCCGGGTCATATTTCACCACCTTGCTGGCGAACGGCCCGAGCCCCTTGGCACGGGTGGCGAAGGCGTCTTCGATGGCGCGGCCCATCTCGGAGGCGCGCAATACGCGGATTTCCGGCGAGGCGGAAACGGCTTCACCGGGGCTACCGGGACGCGGGGCGTAGAGTACCAGACCGATGAATTCGTGATCGCGACCGTTGGCGCCGATGCGCTCGCGGGCAAGCAACCGGAACCCGCCCTCGCCCTTGCCCTTGCCAGAAAGGAACAGGACCCAAGGCTCGCTGCCAGCCCGGGTGAATGCGTGCCAGTCGATCTTCCACTCGCCCGCTTCTTCAAAGAAGACGCCCTCCATCTGTTTGCCATCTTCCTGCTTCCACATCGTCTCGATTGCCGGGCCGGCCGGTGTGTGGATGACCTGATGGAAGAGCGGTGAAATGGGGGCCTCGGTCGCGAAGATCGGACTGAACTGTAGCGCGCGCGCCATTTCCGGTAGGATCTTGTCCGCTCTCAGCACGTGGGGGGATTGCCCGCCGATATTGGTCGCTGAAAGAAACTGGTTCATCCGGTCCGCGCAGCCTTGGAGTTCATCCTGGATCAGGCGCTGGTCCTCCATGGCCTGACCGCCGATGGACTGCGCCTCCACCAGCGAGGTGGCCTCGCTGGCGTCCGGCGACATTCTCCTTAGCCAAACCGCCAGGGTGCCGAGCAGGACCACCCAGACCACCACGAAGATCGCCAGTGCGCGTGCCTTGCCTTTACCGCGACGGTGGCGCTTGGGCCGGCCCGGCTGCTCCTTCGGCTTGCGGACCTTGCGGCGGATGCGGACTTGGGCTGGCGCTCCCGTCGTCTCGTGGCCGGTTACCGGATCAGCGCCGCATTCCGGGCAGAGGCCGCGCTGATCCGCATCCGCTGCTGCACGGAATAGCGTGCCGCAGCGGGCGCAATGGAACCAGGCACCAGGAATGTCGCTCACGGCTTCTGGTTACGGGCTGACCCAGCCTTTGTGAAGCATCTCCGTGATTTCAAACAGGTGCACACCTTCACGTAGCGGGCCGGAAATCCTCAGCGTCGCGGGAATTGCGTTGGTCTTCTCAAGCAGCACGGAGCTTTCGTTGAACTCCGCCTCAAGCAAACCCGCCGTGCGCGAGGAACGCCGGACAAAGGCCCACACGAACTCCTCGCGCGCCCCATCGAGCAACTGATAGGACCGGAAGTCCGACTCCGGGAACTCCGGCGTGTAAAAGCCGCCCGGTTGGACCACCACGCGAACCTTGGCACCCTTCACCACCGCTTTCGAATTCCGCAGTTCCGGGAGCTGGGCCTCGCCGATGCCAAGGCTGGCCTCCCAATCGATCTTCAGCTGGCTGCCCTCGCGGACAAAGACCAACTCGAAGCGGGTAAAGTCCGCCTTGGTGCCGGTCAGAATGAGCGCCGGGCGGGCTTCGCTGTCCGAGATCAGGGTTTCGACGGGTAGATCCTTTGCCAGACTACCCATCGGTTGCCAGAGCGCGGTCAGGCGCTCCCTGACGCGTGACGCATCCCTTACCAGCGGCAGCACTTGCTCCGCTGACGTTGCCGCCGAGTATTGTTCCAAAAGGACTTCAGCCTCGCGGGTCAGCGCGCCCGTGTGCTCGAGGAAGTACGCTTTCTCTTTGCCGAAGGATTCTTCGGGCACAAAGGTGATGGCGGATTCCGGGGTTTGGGATTGCTTGGCCCTTGCCACCATGACTCCCGTGACGGCGGCGACCGCGAGCGTACAAGTTCCCGCCGCCATCCACACGGTCCAGGTGGTAAGGCTCCGCTTTGTTCTTTTGCGCCGCGGCACGTAGGGCGCTGCCGGCCCCAGCTCGCTCATTGGGCGAGCGCGCAGGGGTTCTGGCGCTTCCTCCACTTCCAGTCGATGCACCGGGCCGGTCGCTCGGCGGTCGGGCCCGGCATTCGTTTGACCGGGCCCGATCTGTAGGCCGATCTCCAGACGATTGCCGTTTTCAGGCACGGGAGCTTGCCGGCTCTCGCCGATCACTCGGACCTCGAATCCCGCGCGCAGTCCGTCACTTTCGTCCTGCGCTTCGTTTTTCTTATGCGGCAGCATGCGCTGGGCGGGAAGGTGTCACGCACCTCTGTTTCCGCAAGCTTTTGGCGGTTAAGTGGGCTTTTCGCAATGATTCATGGCTTTTGATAGACCGTGCGCCCCGTTGAAAGTTTGTAGAATTGCCCCGATTTCAATCCCGCGTCGCTGTCCGCGGCAGCGTGACCGGAGTAAACCGGGAGCTCCGCCTTGAGCCGCGCAAAGTCGGCAGACCCGTCTTTTGCAATGCCCGCTGCCCGCGTTCCTGCGGAACCGGCACTGGCGTCCTTGAACACCGCAAAGACATCACCGGTGTGCGCGCTGGTCGACGATACTGCCAGCGAGGGCGTGCCGGTGCGATCTCCCGCGAAGAACTCGGCACCGGCGCTCGCCCCCCGCCAGGCTTGCGGCAAGCCGTCTGCCCAGCCGGAGTTCGAGTTGTTCCAGAGCAACCTGCCCCCGTTGCCGATGATGGCGAAGCAGCGGTTGGAATTGCCGCTGTGGAGGCCGATCGTCTCCGTGTCGTCGAGTTTGGATACCGCGAACATCGGCCGGTAGTTCACGCCGCTGTTCACGCTCGACCAAAGGTCCAGCATCATTTGTGGCCCGGCTGCGCCGACGATTCCAAGGGCATTGCGCCGGAAGCGGGTGCCGTATTCAAAATCCGCCCGGTTCACCATCCCGCCGTTGGCCGCGGACGGCTTGAGGGCGGCCGACAGGGCGTCCATGATGATCTGGTTTTGATAGTTGTTCCCCAGCGCCGTGAGGTGCACGTCACCGTCGGCGACCAGGCGCAGCTCGATCATCGTGTCGATGTCGGGGAACATGCTGCGCGCATTGATGAACAATTGTCCTTTCGCCAGCGCGAAGTCCCTCAGGGCGAGATCTTCGGTGACCAACTCGTTTCCAGCGGCATTCGGCGGGTAATAGGCGGCATTCATCGGGTGGCGTGACACCATCACCCAGTCCATTGGCCAGGCCTGTTGGATCCTGCCGTAGTATTCGCTGAACTCGTCCGGCTTCCATAGGTCCAAGGCCTTGTAGGTGCAGAAGTCGGGCTGGATATTGCGCAAGATGGTGTCCCAAACCCCCTGCGGCGTCTCGCCTCCCCTGAACACTTCGATGCCGCCCTGCGCGAGATCGTGAACGGCACAGCCACCCCGGTTGACGGCCGCATTATCGCGGATGTCCGAAAGCACGAAGCCCAGCACACGGACGGTGCCGGATACCCATTTTGCACGCACTCGCCGCCGTTCGGTCGAAGAGAAGTCGTAGCTGAAGACACCGGCTCCAACGCCTTCCGCCGATGCGGTTGTAATCGATGGCGGACCGTTCACCTGCTGCCAGGCCCCGCCGTTCGTGCTGGTCTCCAAGGCAAAGGATCCTCCATCCGCCGCGGTGGAATAGAACACCTTGATCCGATAGGCTTCGATCTCCGGCGGAAACTGTGCGGATTGGCCGTTGCCATCGAGCTTCCAAACCGTGCCGGTGGGAGCCAGATCGAATCGCTCGAACTCCGCCGTGGCGCCACCTTCCATCACCGCCACCGGGCCAAATCCAAGCTCGCGCACCGGTGCCACCTGGGAATCGAGCACCCCGCGCAAGTCTGCCACGTAGGAGTCGCCGAGCAGCAGGCAGCTCAAGCGAAATGCCTTCGCACCTCCGTTAAGACGGTTGGCGAGGATGCGGCCTTGGGTCCGGGGCAGCACCGGCGGTGAAACGATGTCTTGCGGGTTGGTGGCGGTGCCTCCTCCCGTCACCGTTGGCCCCCATTGGCCGTTTATGGAGGCGAGGCCATAGGGTCCGTAGGGGCCATAGGGTGCAGCGCTTTCCGCGGAAGCATCATCCCGTAGCCGGAAGTAGGCGCGTTCCAATCCACGGTTCGAGAGCACCGCCGACATCCGGCCGCCGGTTCCCCGGAACGCGTAGCCCTCCCGGTCCCAGTGAAAAAGATCGGCCGATATTTCGAATTGATACACCTTGGTATCGGTGGAGGCGAAGGCGACCTGCACGGCCGACCTCTTGACTTCGCGGATCTCGAGATTCGGCCCGACTGCCACATTCTGGGCGGTAAGCGGCCCGATTAGGGCGAGCCATGCAATCATCAGGAATGCGTCGAACTTCATGGGATAGGGATCGGTGGTGATCTGAAAAGCGGACGGAATCGCGCCGCGGATGTCGCCTGCAAGCGTCCGCGGGACGATGGTGAACGCAAGGCTTCGTTGCGAGTCCGGAAGTGCTGGGGATTCCCCGTGGCATCGCCTTGAATGTCGTGTTAGAGAATCCCCTCATGAGCCCGCCCGACTGCCCCGACCTTCCACAACCGACCGCGGAGCACGCGATCAGCCCGGAAGCGATTCGCGAAGAAGAGCGCTTCGAGTTGGAAATCCCCGAACGAGGCTTTCTCGCCGGGCCGCGCTCTCGCTTGCACGATCTGGGCACCATCTTCCGCGTCGGCTTGGATTTCGTGCGGGCATTCCGCACCCTGCATTTCGTGGGACCGGCGGTCACCATCTTCGGGTCCGCCCGCACCCAGCCGGCCACGACCTATTACGAAATGGCCCGCCAGATGGGCGCGGCGATCGCCGAGCTCGGCTTCACCGTCATGACCGGTGGTGGCCCTGGCATCATGGAGGCGGGAAACCGCGGCGCGCACGAGGCTGGCGGCCGCTCCATCGGCGTGAATATCGAGCTACCCTTCGAGCAGCATCTCAATCCCTATGTCGATCGCTCGGTGACCATGCGCTACTTCTTCACGCGCAAGACCATCCTGATCAAATACTCGTACGCCTTTGTTGTCCTTCCTGGCGGGGCGGGGACGCTTGACGAGATGTTCGAGACCATGACGCTGATCCAGACCGGCAAGATCCGCAATTTCCCGATCATCCTGATGGGGAAGGACTACTGGCAGCCGCTGATGGACTTCGTCTATCACATGGCCGAGGCCGGCACCATCAGCCCGGGCGATCCCGAGCTGATCTTCCTGACCGACGATGTCACGGACGCGATCGCCCACCTTCAGCGCCACGCCGTTCGTCAATTCGGACTGCGCCGCCAAAAGCTGCCGAAACCGAGCGCGCTCTTTGGCGAAAAGGGCGTCGTGAAATCCCCCGGCTGACCAGCCTACAACATCACCGGCGAAAGCTCGGCCAACCGCCCGGCCAAGTCCGCTCCGGCGGGTGTCGCCGGGATCGCATTCAGGTCGCCGAGCGTCCAGCGAAAGACCGCATTGTAGCCGTCCCACTCGCCCGCGGCGCCGGTGTCGCGCATCCACCGCAGCGCCCGCGAATTCTCCGGCATCGTGTAGCCGGTGAGCGTCTCGATGCCGCAACGGAATGCGACCAGCCATAGGATGGAAAGCAGCAGCGTCGCCACACCGCGGCCTTGATCGGCATCCATGACGGTGACCGAGAACTCCGCTTCCAGCGGATCATTTTCGGACCGCCAGAAACTTGCCGCGCCCAGTCCAGGAAAGCCCTCCCGGGTCGGATCGAAGACCGTCCAGATCGCGTGCTCGGGCAACCGGCCGGAGAGCAGGCGGTCCAGCATCGCATCCCCGATGATTTCTCCCTGCCGCACCCAGAACCGCTGGTAGCGCGCTTCCGGTGAGAGGAGCCGGTAGCCGTCCGCCACATAGTCCCGGTCGGCCGGCGTCAACGGCCGCGCCACCACGGGGGTGCCGTCGTGCAGGTGAACGTCGAGCCGCTCGGGAATCATCGCTGCTATCCAAGCGCATCTTCGTCTCATGTGCCACTCGTGAGTTTGGGAGATTCGGGATGGTAGATAGTAGATGGGAGGTGGTAGATGCCCGCGCCGCTGGCGCTTCCCCGATTCCCATGACCCTTGAAATCTGCGTCGATTCCCTCGACTCCATCCTCGCCTGCGCCGAAGCGGGTGCCGACCGCATCGAGCTCTGTGCCTCGCTCACGGAAGGCGGCCTCACGCCCAGCGGTGGCATGGTCGTCCAGGCGCGGACTCTCTTTCCCGGCGAGATCGCGATGATGATCCGCCCGCGCGGTGGCGACTTCCTCTATCAGCCGGAGGAAATCGCAGCCATGTGCGCCGATATCGAACTCGCCCGCGACCTCGGGGCTGATGCCGTCGTCTTCGGCTGCCTCTCTCCGGATGGCTCTCTTGACCTTGCTGCCATTGAAACGTTGCTCGATGCCTGCGACGGCTTTCCCGCCGTGTTTCATCGCGCCTTCGATGTCTGCGCCGATCTTCCCGCTGCCTTGGAAGCGCTCGCCGAACTCGGCTTCGAGCGTATCCTAACAAGTGGCGGCGCGCCCTCCGTCATGGAGGCGCTCGATCCCATTGCTGCTCTCGTGCAACAAGCCGGGGATCGTCTCGAAATCCTTCCCGGCGGAGGGATCAAGCCGGAGTATGTCGCGGAGATCATCCGCCACACCGGCGTGAACCAGGTCCACTTGTCCGCCCGTTCCGTTCAGAACAGCCCGATGACATTCCGCCGTCCCGAGATACCGATGGGTGCGACGACGGTGCCGGCCGAATACGAACGCCGCGTCGCCGATGCCGCGCTGATTGCCGCGGCCCGTTTGGGCCACGGCTGACCGTCTCACGGTGCCTGCTTGAAAACGCCGCGGCGGGCAAATTTCAGGTCGCCGTTCATGGAGTCCGAGTAAGCGATGGCAGGCTGCCCATCGTGGCCGAAGACGATCGAGCTGGAAGACCCGACGATGTAGGAGCCCCCGGTTCCATCGCCATCCACCATGCTGATGGTCCACGTGCTGCCATCGAAGCGGGCGAATTTCAGATCTGCCGGTCCGGTGTAAAAGTAGGAGGCCGCCGGCTGTCCATTCGGTCCAAAGGCGAATGCGGCGTTGCCCGTGACAGGATCACCGCCGCCGTCGAAGGATGTGCCCGGCCATGTCTGGCCATTGAACCGGAAAACCCAGACCGTGCCGTTCGCAATATGACGGCAGCAGATCGCGGGCCGTCCGTCCGGTCCGAAGGCGAGCGAGCTGAACCCTCCGGTCAAGGATGAGGTGGAAGTCACCGGCTCCAGCAGCCAGGAGCTGCCGTTGAACCGGGCATACTTCAACTGGGCACCGGTCTGGTTGTAGTAGGAGATTGCCGGCTGCTGGTCGGGACCGAAGGCCAGCGAGGCATGCCAACCCACCGTTCCCGCATCCTCATCCGGAGAGGAGAAGACCCAAGAGCTTCCATTGTAGCGGGCGAATCGGAGGTTGGTATTCGTCGAGTCGAAGTAAGCGATCGCAGGCTGGCCGTCCGGTCCGAAGGCGAGGGAGCAATAGGTGCCCACATTGGCGATGGGATCGGGCACCGCACCCGTGCTCCAGGCGCTGCCATTGAATCGCGCGAACTTCAGGTCGGCATTGGTCAAGTCGTAGTAGGCGATTGCGGGGTGGCCATCCGGTCCGAATTTCAGCGATGACTTGTTACCGACGTCGCCTGCGTTGACGTCCACGGTCACCGTGGCCCAGGCGCTGCCATTGAAGCGGGTGAACTTGAGATTGGTATTCGTGGAGTCGTAGTAGGAGATCGCCGGATGACCGTCAGGGCCGAACGCGAGCGATGAGGCTCCACCCACGTTGCCGGTGCTGTCCACCGTCTGGATGTTCCACGCCATCTCGACGTTCGATGCGGCGAGTAGATTGATGAGGCCTTGATGGTCTTCCTTCAGCCGGGTGAGATCCGTGCGTGCCGCGGTGAGGTCGGCCTGCGTTTGCGCCGCCTGGGTCTCGAGCGTGCCGATCTTGTCCCAAAGCTGCTGGAGCGTCTTCATGCTCGCGGCGGGCGCTCCCGCCGGCGGCGTCAGCGGGCCTTGGGCGAAGACCGGCGGCAACAGCAACGAGGCGATGGCGAGGAAGGGAGCTTTCATCAGGAGGCTGCTGTTAGATCTCATGGCACACAGTTCTGTTTCACGGTGGCCGTGATGGCTTGTCCGGCGGGTGCCGTGCAGCCGGTCGCCACGACGGCTTCGATGGCGGTCCCGCCTCCGGAGCTGCGTTCGCCGCGGCTGTTGCTCACCGTGCCATTGGAGGCCCAGATCGCCCGCGATCCACTGGCAGTGATGCCGGTGCAATTCGTAATCGTGGAGCCGACGATGGCATTGCCCGAGGTCACGGTGCTCTTGCTGTTAGAAATCACGTCCGCGAAGATTCCCGCGCCGCTGCCCGTATTGGTGACCACGCAATCGGTCACGCTGTCGGCGGTGATTCCCGTGCCACCGGAGGTGCCGGCACCCTTTGCGTGGCAGTGGCTGACCTGTCCGCCACGGATACCCGTCGGCGCACCCGGCCCGCCTCCGAGCGACTCGGAGGTGCAGCCGCTCACCCTGTCGCCCTCGATCCCGGTGGCTTCGCAGACGAAGGCGCTGCTATCGACGACACTCGCCGCACGGATCCCGTGGGAGCTGCAGAGGCTCACCGTGCAGTCCTTCACCACGCTGCCGACGATCACTTTCACGTCGATCCCGTACTTCGCCCCGGAGACGCTCACTCCTTCGATGATCACACCAGTGGTGCCATTGGATCCTACGATTCCCTCGAAATTTCCCGCGCTGAAAACTCCGGATGTCCGCGTCACACCTCCCAGGATTTGGCCGTTCTTGATTTGCACGTTGCGCGCGGTGGAACTCATCACGATCCCGTCGCCATCGGCATTGCTGCGCGCGTCGATGGTGAACCCGTTCAAGTCGAGCGTGATCCCGGCTCCATTGATGCTAAACGCAGTGCCCGAAGCCGACGTGATATTGCCGGTGAGATAGTAGGACCCCGGGGCGTTGAGTGTCGCGGGTGCGGAAAGCGGGATGCGCTTCTCCACCGGTTGGCCGTTCACCTTGTCCCAGATCTCTTGCAAGGTCTTCATCCCTGCCGTGGGGACACCGGGCGGAGGGGTGATCGGTCCTTGGGCTCCGGCGAGAAGCGGAAGCAGGAAAATCGAGGCGATGGCAAAGTGGAGGCGGGTCATGGCTGAAGGGGTTTCGCGACTTGGACGCGGAAGAAATTCCGGGGTGAAGGCTGGACAGAGATTCCTTGTGAAGTGGTGGAGCCGGATGAGCCGGGGAAGAGGGACGTCTCGCTGTACCAAGGTGTTACCCCTACATCAGGGGACGTCTGGTAGCGGTAGAGTCGCCGCGGTGAACTGGTGAAGGTCGCATCCCAGCTATTGTATCCTTCGCCGGGGAAGAACCCGAGTTGCTGGCTGACGATTCGCAAGCGGCTGTTAGAGTCGTTGGGATTCGAGTCGGCAAGATGCTCGTCCTTGTCGGACACACTGTCCTTGTCCGCATCCGTCGTGGCGCTGGCGGCAGTGAGACTGCCGAATTTCTCGCGCTCCCAGGCATCCGTGATGCCATCGCCATCGGTATCCGGCGCATGGAGGGTGGCGGTCTTGAGACTGGAGAGATCGATCCAGCCGACATTGGCCCCATAGGCGAGGCCGGCAAGCTGGCCGGTCAGGAGATCGAAACGTGGCCGGTTGGCGTCGGTCGTCGGCCGCGGGGAACCGGTGGCATCGAGTCCAAAATTGATCCACCCGAGATTCGCGCCCCACGCGAGGCCGGAGAGGTTTCCCATGCCATCGTGATTCACGCCGCTATCGTTGCCGTCCGCGTTCGAGTAGCGGATGCCATTCACCGGCGTCCCATCGCCGAAATGGATCCATCCACAGTTCGCGGCGTGAGCGTAGCCGGAGCTGGCGTATTCACCGATCACGACGCCATTGACGGGAGCCGCCGCGTGGATCCAGCCGATGTTCGCTCCATGGATGTAGGGCGAAGCCGCGGCAACGGTGGTGGGCACCGGCAGGGTGATCCCCTGCGGCGTGGGCCCGCCGAGCGACGCAATGTCCGCGGCGCTGAGTTCCTCCGCCCAGAAGCCGAGCGTGCTGAGCTTGGCGGGCTTCAGTTCGGAGCCTCCCACGGTATTGTCCGAGAAGAGCAGGAAGGAGGATTGCAGGGAGAATGCGCCGTCGAAGGAACTGGTGCGCGGGGTGCCGTTCGGCACGCCATTGAGGTAGCACTTCATCGTCGTCCCCCCACCGTTGCCATCGTTCCCGCAGGTGATGGCGAGCCGGTACCATGTGTTCACCGCGATAGCGCCGGATGAACTCAGCCCCGAGTTCAAGCTGCCGGTCAGGTTATTCGTCGAGAAGACATAGATCGAGACGTCGGTGTCATTGAGCGGATTGAAGTGGATCAGCCCGGCGTAAGTTTGCAGCGCATCCAGCTTCACATCCATGACGATGCTCCACTGATTCGTCCGGGTCGCACCCGGGCCGCCATTCGGTCCGGCGGCATTCGTGACGATCAAGCGCTTGGCCGGAGTGGAAAAGGGCTGGGTCTGCAGGAACTGGTAGCCGGAGCCATCGGTGCCAAAGCTGTAGTCTACCCCCGCGGTTAGAGTGGAGGCATCGAGTACGACATGGGATGGCAAGGTACCGGCGAAGCCCGAGTCCAATTGCCAAACTCCCTGGGGAGTGAAGATCCCGGCTTCGGCGGTGCAGGCGGCGAGTGCCACGCAGGCAGGTAACAAGCGGGTGGGGTGCATGGGTGATAGCGGGAGACTGCGGCAGGGATGCCGCGCCCTCCGCCGGGTGAGAGGGCGGAGGGCGCGGGTCAGGCGATGAAGCCAGACATTCCGCCGTGGCATTCCCGGAGGTTCACTGGGAGGGGAAAAGACGAACCAACGCGATGGCCATGGATGAACCATCACAGTCTCCTAAAAATCAGCTCTCGTGAAAATACGCAGGACAGCGTACGCGGCGTCACTCGCCGCGAGTCGCCCTTACCGCCGCAGTCCGGGTCTCCGCGCCGGTCTTCCGCAGGATGTTTTCCACGTGCTTGTCGATCGTCCGGGACGAGCAGCCGAGTATGATGGCGATCTCCGAATTCCGCTTACCTTCGCGGAGCCAGCCGAAGACCTCGACCTCGCGCGTCGTGAGCGATTCGCCCGTACCTCCCTGGCGCAGGCGGTCGGTCAAACAGGCCTGCCGGTGCGCCAGCCGGATGTGGCGGCTCGCCAGCTCGAGCATCGTTTTCGAGCGACCGTCGATCGCGCGGTCCCGGTTGATCGTGAGGGAATTGATCCACCCTTCGCGTGACAAAAGGACGTTGACCTGATGCTTGATGCCGTGGGGGCGGAAGATGTCCTGATAGAAGTCGGTCTTGTGAAACTGACGGCGCGGCATCAGGTCGGAAATGTCCACCACCGGTCCCGTCCCGCCTCCCTGGATGTAGCTGTAGACCGGATTCTCGCGATAGAGTTCAGCGATGCGGGCCGCCATGCGCATCTGATCGGCGGCGTCCAGTGGAACATTGTGGTCGATGGAATACTGGCTGTCGGATTCGCGGATCTGGTCGAAGGCGATGGTCGCCCCTGGCAAGAGCTCGGCGGTCAGCGCCACGATTCGCTCGCCGAACGCGCCCACCGGCATCGGCTCTTGCAGGCCGGCGACGAAGTCGAGCAAGCGCCGGTAATCGGAATGCCGCAATCGTTCCATGGGGGACGCCAGTCTAACGGCAAGCGGGCAGCAAGCAAGCGACTGCGAAAGTCGTGCATTCTGCCGTTCTAACTGCTGCCTCCCTTCTTAACTTTTCCTTCGCGATTCCACCCGCTTGGAATACTGTCCGCACGAACAGTATGGATCTCGACCAGAAGCTTTCCATCTTGGCGGACGCCGCGAAATACGACGCGTCTTGCGCAAGCTCCGGTGCAAACAAGCGCGACTCCAGCAATGGGAAGGGCTTGGGCTCCGCAGGTGGCGCAGGGATTTGCCACAGCTACGCTCCGGACGGCCGCTGCATCTCGCTGCTGAAGATCCTGCTTACCAACCGCTGCCTCTACGATTGCCACTACTGCATCAATCGTAGATCGAGCAACGTTCGACGCGCGGCCTTCACGCCGGAGGAGGCGGTGAAGCTGACGCTCGACTTCTACAAACGGAACTACATCGAGGGCCTCTTCCTGAGTTCCGGCATCATCCGCAGTGCCGATTATACAATGGAGCAGGTTGTGAGCGTCGCCCGGACGCTGCGGGAAGAGCACGATTTCCGCGGCTACATTCATCTCAAGACCATCCCCGAGGCCTCGCCAGAACTCATCGAGCAGGCTGCCCGCTATGCCGACCGCATCAGCATCAATCTCGAGCTGCCCACCCAACAGAGCCTCGACCGCCTTGCTCCGGAAAAGAACCTCGGCCGCACCAAACAGGCGATGGGCCGGATCCGCGTGAAGCTGGACGATGCGGCGGACCGCAAGCGCGGTGGCGATCGCAAGCTGCGCCATGCCACCGGGCAAAGCACCCAGGTGATCGTCGGCGCGGATGCCTCCACCGATGCCGATTTCCTCGCGCGGTCCGACGAGCTTTACAGGGCCTACCGGCTGCGGAGGGTCTATTACTCCGCGTTCAGCCCGATCCCCGAGCCATCGTCCATCTTGCCGCCATCGGCGCCGCCGCTCATGCGGGAGCACCGGCTGTATCAGGCGGATTGGCTGATGAGATACTATGGATTCAGTACTTCGGAGATCCTCACACCGGATCAGCCGAATCTGGATTTGACGCTCGACCCGAAGCTCGCTTGGGCATTTCGGAACCGGCACGAATTCCCGCTCGATCTCCAGACGGCACCCCGCGACCAGCTCCTGCGCGTGCCGGGCCTTGGCGTGAAGAACGTGGACCGCATCCTGTCGATCCGTCGGCTCACGATTTTGCGCCTAACAGACCTGGCGCGGCTGCGGATCTCGCTGCCCAAGGTGAGGCCTTTCATCATCGTCGCGGACCATCATCCGGCGCGGGAGGGACTTGATACCGATCGCCTGCTGGCGCGGTTGGCACCGCGACCGGTCCAACTCGATCTCTTCGGCGATGGACTGCGTTGATCCCGGCGATTCCTTTGTGTCGTGGCGGGCCGCGGCGCGCGGGCTTCTGGCGCGGGACATTTCTCCGGCGGAGGTGATCTGGGAAGCTCCGGCGGGCAGCTTGTTCGAGTCCGCACCTGTGGTTTCAATGGTGTCCGATTCCATTTCGGTGCCGCCCGCTTTCGTGGATCTGGCCCGGAATGCTGCCTGCCATGCCGATCCACGTCGCTGGGCGCTGCTCTACCGCATTCTCTGGCGAATTGTGAAAGGGGGCGAGCGGAGGCTGATGGAAATCGCCAGCGATGCGGATGTGGCGATGGTGCGACTCTTTGCCAAGAACGTCCGCCGTGAGATCCACAAGATGCATGCCTTCGTGCGCTTCCGGAAGGTCGGGGAAACGGAGGATGGCCGCGAGCGCTTCGTCGCATGGTTCGAGCCCGACCACTTCATCGTGGAAGCGGCCTCGCCGTTTTTCTGCAAGCGCTTCGCGAACATGGACTGGTCCATCTTCACTCCGAAGGGCTGCACGCACTGGATCGGTGGCGAGTTCAAGCTGGCACCCGGTGTGACGCGGAATCCGTGCGATGATCCGGACGCCCTCGAAGGCATCTGGAGGACCTATTACCGCAGCATCTTCAATCCCTCGCGGCTCAAGCTGAAGGCGATGCAGTCGGAGATGCCGAGGCGCTACTGGAAGAACTTGCCGGAAGCCGACTTGATCGACGAACTGTCACGACACAGCGCATGCCGGAGCCGCGCGATGATCGACGGTCCGCTCCGCGACGTGAAGAGGGCGCCCGCGAATGCCTACCTCGATCGGCTGCGTGAGCAATCGATGCCAGTGGAGGTGCCGGAGAATCCTCCATCGTTCGCCGAATTCGGAGAGCTCAATCGCATGATCCACGCGTGCCGCCATTGTCCGCTTTGGGAGCACGCCACGGCGGCGGTGCCAGGCGAGGGGCCGGAGACTGCGCGCATCATGATCGTGGGCGAGCAGCCTGGTGATCGCGAGGATCTGGAAGGCCGTCCCTTTGCCGGGCCGGCGGGGAAGCTGCTCGACCGTGCCTTGGAAGAAGCCGGCCTCGACCGGTCCGGGATCTACGTCACGAATGCCGTGAAGCACTTCAAGTGGACGCCGCGCGGCAAGCTGCGCCTTCACCAGAAGCCGGACGCCGGGGAGATCGATGCCTGCAAGCCGTGGCTGCTGGCAGAGCTATCCCACATCGCACCAAGCGTCGTGATTCTGTTAGGCGCTACCGCCGCGCGCTCGCTGTTAGGTCCGGGCGTGCAGGTGACCAAGCAGCGGGGACTCGTGGCCGCGCCGCAACTTGCCGAGCGAGTGATCCTGACGGTTCACCCTTCGTATCTGCTGCGGGTGGACGAGCTGAGGAAGGAAGTGGAATACCGGCAGTTCGTCGCGGACCTGAAGCTCGCGCAGGACGATTGATGCGACATGGCGCGCAAACCCGTCAAAGAATCCCCAACTCGCGCGCTCCGACACTTTCGGTCCCGAATTTGTCCTTCAGCTCTTCCCTCCGCAGGGCATTCTCTTCTTCCAGGCGGGCCAAGTGCTCTTCGCCACGACGCTGCCGGCGACCTTCCAGTCGGCGTAGCCCGGTCGTCACAGCCGCGACCCCGGCGAACACGACGGACCATGCGACCACTCGCGAGAGCAAGCCTTCCGGCAGTCCCTTGGAGCAACACAGGGTTAGCAGGATCGCCTGAATCGCGGCCAACTGACCCCAGTGCTTCGCTTCCACCGACTCGGACCGCACGAAAATCATCCCCGCCCAAAACATCAGCACGCCCTGCGGCAAGATCGCGCCGACCCACATGAGAAAGCCGGGTACCGAGGCGACCTCACGGAAGCCGAAGGCTCCATCTCCTGTCTTGGTGCCGGCCCACAAGCCCGCCGCGCCAATCAATACTCCCGTCACGACCGCCAGCACGAAAAGCCCGGCCTTTCCCAGCACCCAGCCAAAGGCGTCCGCGAAGATATCAATGATGCCGCTTTTCATGATCCGGTATCCTGCAGGAATCGCGCCGCGAAAGCAAGGACGCCGGAGGGGTTGATTGGTGACTGCCACCCGGGACCGCTCAACCGGATGACCTGGTTCAGTGCGAAACCGTCCAGCGCCAACGAAGCGCCGTGACAAGGTCGAGCCGATGCTTTAATGCGGGAACCGACCCCAATAAAATCAAGCCGGAGCATGTTGCGGAAGCCATCCGCCGTACCGGCGCGAACCAAGTCCATCTCTCCGTCCGCAGCGTTCACGAAAGCCTCATGACCTTCCGACCTTCCGGAGTCCCGACAACCCGATGGGGGCGCTCACCGTGCCCAGCGAATACGAGCGCCGCATCGCCGATGTCGCGCTCATCGCGGCGGCTCGCACCTTGCTATGAATGAATGCCCTGCTCTCCAAGCTGACGGAAAGAGTCGCGACACCGCGTCGCTACACGAAGGATGATGGCTGGTGGTTGGTGGCCATGAAGGAGCAATATGCGGAGATGAAGTCCGCTGGCGGGCGCGATTTCGCCGGGGCCAAGCCGGCGAAGGGTCCGCAGCGCGGCACGATCGAATACAGCGATCTTTGCATCCGCGGTGGCGGAGCTCAGGAGGAGTTGGCGGAGGAGCTGGGGTTTCCTTTGCCGGACGACTACCGTTTCTTCTGCTCCATCTTCCGCGAATACCTCATCGCTGGAAGATCCATCATTCGCCTTTGGGATGCGGAAGACATCAGGGACGACATCGAGGGCTGGGATGTGCCGCGGAACGAGCCGGTGACGCTCTTCTACTTCGCCCGCCTGCCACAGGAGACTGCGCGCTTTGCCCTCCGGCGAAAGCCTGACGGAGAGGTGGATGTGGTCTTCTCGTGGGACTACGGCGACCTTGGTGAACCGGTCATTTCCTCGGACCAGGAAGACAAGTTCCGCTGCGATGTTTCCTTCTCCACTTGGCTGGAGCGGATGATCGGGACGGATGGCTTTCCGCTGTTCCCCGGCGGATCGGTTCCGACGTCCGAGGGATGGGGGGAGAGGGACCACCTGAAGCCTCCCACGGCGACGTAGCGGATTCTGCTAGAGGATGCCTAGCTCGCGCGCTCCCACGCTTTCGGTGCCGAACTTCGCCTTCAGTTCCGCTTTCCGCAGGACATTTATTTCCTCAAGCCGGGCCAATGCCAATGAGGTCAGTCCGCGCATCGAAACAAATCCCGTTGCCGCTTGAGTTCTGGGCGGGATTTGTCGGAGGATGGGTCGCCCTTTGCGTAGCGTTGTCTCACTTGATGGCCCGTGGAGGGATTGATTTCCCGAGAAAGCAAGGACGCGGGAGGGATGGTTGATTAGGGCCTCAGCTTTAAGAAAGACGCGGGAAGCCGGAATGGAGGGATTCGAGCTCGGCTTCACCGGCTCAAGATCGGTGCCCGGAGACGGCCCGAATAGGGGCATGCCGATTTTGGATCGCTACCCTGTCGACGGTCTGCAGTCCCGCGGTGATCGTGACTTCCTAAAACCATAATGGTTTAGCAAATCGATTATTCAAGCCACCTAACTAATAATCATATATTACGGGATTATTACTTTTCTTGAAGCATTCGCTTCACCCCCGACAAACCCCAATCAACTGAAAATCATGAAATCACAACCGACCGAGCCGAGCCGATTAGAGAAGGCGGCCGCTATTTTGACCCCGATCAAATCCACGGCAGGCCTCGCCCTCGCCACTTTCCTGTTGTCCGGCCCCATCCAGACGGCGACCGCTTCCAGCCACAGCGACGCCCCGCTGATCAAGCAAGATCCGCAGGCGAATCTCACCGACCTATACGCTTTCGTGCGTGCCCGTCCGACCGGCGAGCGGGTGTTGGTTGTCCAAGTCAGCGTCCGCCCCTTCTCGGAACCCGGCGACGGTGCAATGTACGAAGCCTTTTCATCGGACGCGCGCTACAGCATTCACATCACCAATCCGGTGACAGGCGTGGAGGCGCTGCGCTATGACTTCCAGTTCTCGCCCGTGGATTCGAATACCGGCGACTACAAGAACTTCGACACGATCCTTCGCTACGGCCGCGGTGCAAATATCGCTGGCAACCCGGACGCGGGCGCGATTCAGACGATCGGCGACGCACACCAGAATTTCGTCCAGACCTACACGGTCACGATGACCGATACCCGACCGAAGAAGGACATCGTCACGCGTCTCGACAGGGGCTTCAGACTGATCGTGGCACCACCGAACACCGGCCCGAACATCACCCCGAGATACAACGATGCGAATGGCTTCGCCGTTTCCGGAGCGATCAACCGGGCCGCGCTGGACCCCTACACCAATCAGGCAACGTATGATCTGTCCGGCGGCACCACCGTCTTTTGCGGACCGCGTGAAGACGGCTTCTACGCCGACACGCCGGCAATCTTCGATCTGCTCGACGGGCGGATCCTCGACAACAACGGCACGCCGGGCTTCGGCCAGGACGGCAATGGCGTGGATGGATTCAAGGGCTTCAATACCCTGCACTACGCGATCGTCATTCCGCTGACCCAACTGCCCAGTTATGAATACACCGGCGCCCTGCAACCGGCGAGCACGGGTGTGGGCGTCTATGCCTCGGTCAGCCGTCCGGAGATGACGCTCCGCCGCACCACCTTCAACAACCGCGACAGCGGTGACTGGATCCAGGTCAACCGCCTCGGCAATCCCTTGTTCAACGAGGTGCTCGTCGCGATCGGTGACAAGGACCGCTACAACCGCACCCAGCCGAACGAAGACAAGAAGTTCTTCCAGAAGTATGCGGAGAAGCCGGAACTCGCGGTACTGGTCAATGCCCTCTACGGCACGAGCTTCCAGACCATGAACCGTGCGGACCTTGTGGGCATCTTCATTCCGGACGTGGTGCGGGTGAATACCACCACCAATGCGATCCGCACCGCGGGTGATCCCGGCTTCAATCGCCTGAGCTTCATCGGCGGCGACACGGTCCCCACGAACCTCGGAGCGGGCCCGGCGATTCCGTCCGGATGGCCGAATGGCCGGCGCTTCGGCGACGACGTGGTGGATATCGCCCTCACGGCCTTGGCCAATGGTCCTGCCTTCGCGGCCCCTCTGACCGTGGTGGGAGATAACGTGGACACCAACGACCAGCTTTACAACCGCACCTTCCCTTACGCCGCGACCCCCCACTCGGGCCTGCGGAACCAGAAGGACTCCGGCGAAAACAACTGAGCGGAGCGAATCGGTTCGAATGACCTGACAACATCATGCGGATGCCGGCACCAACCTCACGGGAGGTGCCGGCATCTCTTTCAACTCGCGCCTTCCCCATGGATTCCATCCCGCAAGACACCTCACCCGCTGCCAGCAGATCGGGGACATGGCGGATCCCCGCGCTGCTGCTCTGCATCGCGGCAGCTTTCGCCGCGGCCTACCTGCAGAAGAAACACGATTCCGTGAGCGACCCGTCGGAGTCAAAGGAAGTGGCTCAGCCCGCGCCGATCCGCACAGCAACCGATATCCTCGCGGCGATTCCGCGAACCGATGATGGCAAAGCAACCGATCAGGCCTTGGCCAAGTGCCTTGCCACGGTTTCCGCGAATCCCGCACTGGCAGACCCGTGGGTGTCTCTCGGCGACATCCTCGCGCAAAAGCAGCGCGATACCTCTGACCCCGGCTACTACGCGCACGCCGAGTCGGCCTACATGAAGGCGCTGGAGCTCGATCCGCGCAGTGTGGATGCGATGGGCGGGCTGGCATGGGTTACCGGTGGCCGCCACCTCTTCGACAAGAGCATCGCATGGGCAAACCAAGCCCTTGAGATCGATCCGGGCCACATTGCGGCGACCGGCATCATCGGCGATGCGGCCCTGGAGCTGGGCGACTACGAAAAGGCCTATGAATACTATCAGAAGATGATGGACCTGCGCCCCGATCTCTCCTCGTGGAGCCGCGGCGCCTACCTGCTCTGGCTGACCGGTGACAAGATGAATGGCACCGCCCTGATGGACAGGGCGATCAAGGCCGGAGCCCCCTATGGGGAGAATACCGCATGGTGCCGCGCGCGGCTGGCGATGATGTATTTCAACGATGGTGCCCTGCTCCCGGCGCAGCAGGTGCTGGCACCGGCCTTGGAAAAAAATCCACCGAATCCCCATGTGGTCCTGGCCGCGGCGCGGATCGAGGCCGCCAAGGAAAACTATCCAGCGGCCATCGCCCTTTGCGAGCGCCTGTTAGAAAGTGAGCCGCATCACGAGGCGCTCGTTATTGCCGGAGATTGCCAGGCAGCCGCAGGCGACGCCGTGGCTGCGGAAGCCTACTACGCGCGGGTCGAGGACTTCCATGCGCAGCAGGAAGCCAAGGGTGGCCACGGCCACATGCAGATGGCCCGCTTCTATGCCGACCACGATCGGAATCTGGTGGTCGCCTTGCGGATGGCGGAAGAGCACAAGCTCACTCGCAATGTGGTCGAGGCCGACGTGCTTGCCTGGTGCTATTTCAAGAATGGCAACCTCCCGAGGGCCAAAGAGGTGATGAAGGTGGCACTCTCCCAGAACACGCCGGACGTGGAAATGGAGTATCATGCCGGCATCATCGCCGCGGCGAGTGGGCAGCCGCAGTCGGCCAAGAAGCACCTGCGGCTCGCGCTTTCCCGCAATGCCGGCTTCAACCCGCTGCAGGGACCGAAGGCCCGGGCGGCCTTGGAGAAATTGAGCACCGGTGCCTCCATGGCAGCGGAAAGCGATCACCCCACCCCTGCTGAACAGTGAGTGCCTCGTGTTGGTTTGGCCGCGGTCTTCGCCATCTCGGTGCCGTCCTGTTTTTACTCATCAGCTTTGCCCGTCCTGCGCTGGCGCATGACGAGCCGACGAGCTTCGTGGATCTCAAAGTCAGCGGGCAGGGAGTGGATGCCAGCTTGGTTGCCTCGGTCACGGATCTGGCTCACTACATGCCGGACACCGAGCCGGCGATGTTGCTCGCCGTGCCGCTCACGGAGGCCCGGCGGCTGGCACTGGCCGAACTTGTCACCAGCCGCTTCAAGCTGGGCGCCGATGGCGCACCGGTGACGCTCCGCCTGGTCGATATGGTTCCCTTTGCGGACAAGCGCGATTTGCGCCTGGAGTTCCATGCAGATTGGACAGCACCGCCGAAGGCTCTCCGGATCGAAAGCAACCTCTTCCCCTACGATACCCGGCACCGCACGTATCTGAACGTCTACACCACGGACAAGCTGGTCTATCAGCACGCCTTTGAAAATGGCTCACCGCCCCTTGAGTTGCAGGTGGGCGCGACGCAGGGATTGGGAGAGGTGATCCGCGAGTTTGTCTATGAAGGCATTCACCACATTTTCATTGGGCCGGACCACATCCTTTTCGTGATCGGTCTTCTGCTATTAGGCGGCAGTCTGAAACATCTTCTGAAGATCGTCACGGCCTTCACGATCGCTCACAGCATCACGCTCTGCCTTGCAACTTTCCGGGTCCTGACGCCGCCCGCGACTGTCATCGAGCCGGTCATCGCCCTTAGCATCGTGTTCGTCGGCGCGCAGGCATTGATGGGGATGCAGCATCGCGACCCGCGCTTGATCTTCGCTTTCTGTTTCGGGCTGATCCATGGCTTCGGCTTCGCCAACGTGTTGCAGGAAATGATGCTGCCCCCCAGCCAGTTGGGTTGGTCGCTTTTCTCATTCAATGCCGGCGTGGAGATCGGTCAGGCGTGCATCATCCTGGCCGTCGCACCGCTACTTTCCGTGATAAGGAAGCGAGATCCCAAGGTCGCCCGTAGCGTCGTTTCAGCGGCAGCATTGTTGGTGACGACCGCGGGAGCGTTCTGGTTCTTCCAACGGATCTTGCCGTAAGCGATCAAACCACGCTTGAGTCGCCGCGTGTCCGATGCCCTGATCGCCGCTTCCCGCACGCTTGCCGACCGCTTGCGACCGTTGACCTTTTCCACGGCCAGCCACGTCTATCTGCCGCTCGACTACGCCCGTGAGCCGCATGAGCTCTACCTCCAGCGCTTCGGTGGCGGGAAGAAGCGGGTGGTCTTCCTGGGAATGAACCCGGGGCCGTTCGGGATGGCGCAGACCGGGGTGCCGTTTGGTGAGATCCCGGCGGTGCGTGATTGGATGGGGATCTCCGCGCCTGTTGGCAAGCCGGCGGCTGAGCATCCGAAGCGGCCGGTCCAAGGATTCGATTGCCCGAAGTCCGAGGTCAGCGGCCGCCGTCTGTGGGGCCTCTTTGCGGAGCGCTATCCTGTGGCGGATGATTTCTTCCGCGAACACTTCGTGCTCAACTACTGCCCGCTCGTCTGGATGAGTGCGACCGGGGCGAACCTGACTCCGGACAAACTTCCATCCAACGAGATGGAGGCGGTGGAAAGCGCCTGTCTCGATCACCTCGCCGCCGCTCTGGAAGTACTGGATCCGCAGTATTTGATCGGTGTCGGCGGCTACGCTGAGGAACGCCTCAAGGCCGCGGCCGAGCGCACCGGCACGAAGGCAACGCTCGGTCGCATTCTGCATCCGTCTCCCGCCTCTCCCGCCGCCAACCGCGGCTGGGGCGAGGCCGCGACCAAGCAGCTGCTCGCGCAGGGAATCTGGACGTGATGGCGGGCTACTTCGCAATCACGGGGGCAGTCTGCTCCGCGGTCGCCATGCCACCGGGCAACTCGAGCAAGCGGATGTTCCGGAAGTGGATCTCCGAGCCCTCCGCCTCCAGGCACAGGTAGCCCTTTCGCACGCTCGCCTGGCTCATGCCGTTCACGAACTTGCCGTTGATCGACAGCTTGATCACGCCATCGACGCAGACGACTTCATAGCGGTTCCATTCGCCCACGCCGTTGCAGCGCATCTCTTTGGACATGCTGCGTTCCCCGCGCGGGAAATCCGGCACCGCTTGCAGGCCATTGGCTCCGAACAGTTCACCGGAGACGTAGCCGGGGTGGTTGGGTGAGCCGTCGGCCTTCGGATTGAGCCGCAGCCACTGGAGTTCCAGCATCTGGACCTCCATGCCCTTCGGCAGCCGCTGGCCCGGGGCGGGCGTGCCTTCGCTCCACACGAAGACGCCGGAGTTGCCACCCTCCTTCATGTGCCGCCACTCGATCTGCAGGATGAAGTTCTCATACTGCTTCTCCGACCGCATCACGCCGATCGGGTTGCCGGTGCAGATGAGCAGGTCGTCCTTCACCGTCCACGTCGCGGGCGAGGTATTCACATCCACCCAGCCGCTGAGGTCGCGGCCGTTGAAGAGAGGTTGGAAGGCAGGTGCCTCGTCCGCTGCCGCGAGGGGCGTCGCGATGAAGACGAATGGGAGAACGAACGAGGAAAGAATAGGTCGGACGGGCATGCTGGGAAGACTACGTGGAAAAGCGTTCCATTCTTTTAAATGAACGAACGTCGCGTGCCAGCAACCAACTCCCGCGTGCCGAGCTTCCCCGTCGGCATTCTAACACTCCACGACATTCACCGCCAGGCCGCCGCGGGACGTTTCCTTGTACTTGCTCTTCATGTCGCGGCCGGTGTCGCGCATGGTCTTGATGACCTTGTCGAGCGAGACGAAGTGCGAGCCATCGCCTGCCAGGGCGAGGCGTGAGGCATTGATCGCTTTCACCGAGGCCATCGCGTTGCGCTCGATGCAGGGGATCTGGACCAAGCCGCCGACGGGGTCGCAGGTCAGGCCGAGGTTGTGCTCCATGCCGATCTCGGCGGCGTTCTCGACCTGCTTGGGGGTGCCGCCGAGATACTCGACCAGTCCCGCGGCAGCCATCGAGCAGGCGACGCCGACCTCACCCTGGCAGCCGGCCTCCGCACCGGAGATGGAGGCATTGCGCTTGTAGAGCATGCCGATCGCGGCGGCTGTGAGTAGGAAGCGATGCACGCCATCCGGGTGGGATGGGTGACGGAAACGCGCCGCATAGTGCAGCACGGCGGGGATGATGCCGGCGGCACCGTTGGTCGGGGCCGTCACCACGCGGCCACCGGCGGCGTTCTCCTCGTTCACCGCGAGCGCGTAGAGGTTCACCCAATCGAGGATGGTCAGCGGGTCATTCAGACAGGCTTCCGAATTGCTACGAAGGTTCTCGTAGATCGCCTTGGCGCGGCGCGTCACCTTCAGGCCGCCGGGAAGCGTGCCTTCCTGCGAGCAGCCGCGCTTCACGCAGGCCTGCATGGCCTGCCAGATGGCGTCGAGGCGCGCGCGGGTTTCAGCTTCCGGCCGCAGCGCGTTCTCGTTGGCGAGCAGCAGCGAGGCGATGGACAGGCCCGTCCGCTCGCAGTGCGCCATCAGTTCCGCGGCATTCGTGAAGGGATAGGGCTGTTCGATCTCGGCCGCGGGCGGAGTTTTCATCTCGGCCTCGCTGGCGATGAAGCCGCCGCCGAGTGAGTAGATCACCGCATCGGCGAGCGGCGCTCCGTCTTGATCGAGCGCGGTGAAATGCATGCCGTTGGGATGCAGCGGCAATGGCTTGAGGCGCTTGAAGTCGAGGTCGCGCTTCTCGTCGCAATCCAGCTCGGCTCCCCACGGCGTGAGTAATTTCCCCGCACGGATCGCGGCGAGCTTTTCGGGAATGGAATCGATGACGACCGTCTCCGGCTCTTCACCGAGGAAGCCTAACAGAATTGCGGTATCCGTTCCGTGGCCCTTTCCCGTCGCGGCGAGCGAGCCGTAAAGATCGCAACGCAATCTCGCCACGCGCGAAGCGAGACCATCCGCCTCGATCTTTCGAACAAACCGGCACGCGGCGCGCATCGGCCCCACGGTGTGGGATGACGACGGGCCGACGCCAATGGTGAACAGGTCGAGAGCGGAGAGGGTCATGGTGCCGCCGGGCAGCGTGAGGGTTCGCGCGGATCGCCGCAAGAACGCGGGGGAAAATTGACCGATTCCGCGCCGGGAGCTGCGGGTTGATGTCAATGTGCCTGCCTTCAGGATCTTGCGTCGGCAGGAATACCTTGCCGGACAACAAACATCCGGCGCTCGTCCTCATTCATACCGCCACTTCAGCACCCAAGGATCCGCGGTCTCCTTTTGGGCCGCCTTGAGCCGCTCCTTCAGCCCGGTGAGCTGAGTGGCGAATGCCGGATCATCGGCCAGGTTTTTCGACTCCGCCGCATCGGCGATCAGGTCGTAGAGCTCGAACTTCGGCCGCTGGATATAGGAGCCGACGGTGCGCTTGCCGTACGGTGCCTCGACGCCCTTCTGGTATTGGGCTTGCCATGTCGATGCGGCCCACAGGTCCGACGCAAAGGGGTAGGGAAGCGGCGAGGCGATGTTCCAGATCAGCTTGAAGCGCCGGTCACGGATCGCACGCATCGGGTAATACATCTGGATCTCGTGGAAGGTGTGCGAGGCGATCACCTCGTCCCAGCCCTCGCCGTGTTCCTTTCCTAGCAGACCGGTCCACGAGCGCCCGTGATAGCGCGCGAACTTGGGCCCCGCGTTTTCGCCGACACCCAGCGTCGCGACCGGAAGCAGTTGCTTCGGGCCAGCCTTCTCCGCGTCGTAGCCGCCCGCGGCATCGAGCAACGACGGCGTGATATCGGTGTGGGAAATCATCGCGTCGTTTGCGATCCCTCCGGCCGTGCCGGGCATGCGGACGATGAACGGCACGTGAAGCCCGGCTTCATAGACGGTGGTCTTGGCACCGGGAAAAGCCATGCCGTGGTCGGCGGTGAAGACGATCAGCGTGTTGTCGTACTGCCCGGCTTCCTTGAGCGCGGCGATCAGCGCGCCGAGGGCTTTGTCGGTGCGCGTCACGCTTTGGTAATACTGGGCGAGCTCGCGGCGGCATTCCGGAGTGTCTGGCAAAAAGTCCGGCACCGGCAGCTTTGCCGGGTCGTAGGTGACTTCCTCCGTGCCCGGATACGATTCACCGGCTGGCGGATTGCCGAAGCGGTTCGGCTTCAGCTTCTCCGGAGCGCTTTCATCGGTCGCGCCGCTGCGGTGCGGATCATTGGTCCAGAAGCAGAGGAAGAATGGCGCGTCGGATTTCTCGGTGAAGAGCGGCTCGCAGGATTCGATCCACTTCGGCGTGTTGCTACCGCCGCCAGCGGGCTTGAGGTACTGATCGAAGTGATAGACCGACTCCGGTGCCACGTGGAGCTTGCCGATGTGCGCGGTGCGGTAGCCGAGCGACTTCAGTTGCAGCGGCAGGCTGAGCGCGGCGCAGCTCGCGAAGGTTTCGAACTTGTGGTAGTCATGCACGTGGCCGAACTGGCCATTGGCGTGGTTGTGCAGTCCGGTAAGGATGACCGAACGACTGGCCGAGCAGGACGCCGTGGTGGCGAAGGCCTGGGTGAAGCGCGTGCCTTCTTTCGCCAGTGCATCCAGATGCGGCGTCTGAATGATCGGCGAGCCGTAGCAGCCGGCGATCGGGCTCTGGTCGTCGGTAACGAAGAGCACGATATTTGGCCGGGCACCGGCTATGCCGGCCAGCAAGACGGCCACGACGACGGATAGGATCGCGTTCACGATCCCAAGAAGGCTCTAAGGCGGAGGGAATGACAATCCGTCTTAGCTCCTGGGCGATTTTAGTAAGGCACGCGTTGAGAATCGTCTAGACATGCGGACGCGGGCAAAGCGCTGGTCATGATGCTGAGGCCGGAGAGCGCGGGGCATCTCATGGTGGCGTCTCCGGCATCTCATTGCGAGTCTTCAGCGCGAGAATCTCGTCGTGCGAAAGGGCAGTGTCGAAGATGAAGACCTCGTCCACCTCGCCGCGGAAGAATCCGCCGTGATGGTGATCTGGAACACTCTGGTTGTAGGCGACGTTCCGCCCCAGCCAGACGCCGTGGCTCGCGCCTTCGGTTCGCGTGTTCAATGCTAGCAGGGAACGCCGCGAGATCGGCTCCAGCTCACCGTCCAGATAAATGAGCACATGCTTGCCAATGTCCGCGTGCGACGCTTCGAAGAGCACCACGGCGACATGGTGCCACTGGCCGTCGCGCAAATCAGTCGCGCCGACGATCTGGCCTCCGTGCGCGCCGACGCGCAGACGGCCCACCGGACCTTCCTCTAACAGCGGGTTGACGGAGACCTGCCAGACGCCGCCGTGGTTGTCGCCCGCAAATTGGCCCCATGAGACGATGCCGAAGCCTTCGCGCGTGCTGAAGTCCTGCGGCACCCTCACCCAGAAGCTGACGGTGCGCGGTTCTTGTCCGCCGATGCCGGGGAAGTCGCTCTCGGCATAGCCACCCTTGCCATCGAAGGCGAAGGCGGAGTCAAACACGCCCGGCACCGCGGAGGGTGCCTTGCCTTGCTCCATGGCACGGAGCTGCAGGTCGTAGCCGGTTCCCTGGAAGCCACGGACTTGCGCCGCATCCTTGCCGGTGGCGGCTCCTTCCAGCGGCCAGTGGATCGCCCGTGGCGCCCCCGAGCGCTGCGGCGGCAAGGCGGTGTAGAAGGATCCGGTGTCAGCGGCCATGCGTTCACCTCCCTTGCCGTCGAAGCGCAGGGCGTCGTTCTTCTTCAGCAGCACCATTTCACCGCCGGTCGGGATGGCTTCCACTTCGCCTTCGAGCACGTGAGTCTCCACCCCCTCGTTGCTGACGGAGACGCCGAACTCGGTGCCGTGGTCGACCGTGCCTACCGGCGTATTGAGCCGGTAGCCGTGACCGGCCTCGGTGAAGCGCATGAGCACACGGCCACGGTGAAGAACCGAGCTCATCGGTCCGGCGAATTCCAGGTCGGCGGGACCTTCCACGATCATCCGGCCACGACCGCCCATCTCCAGCTCCACCAGTCCGCTCTGGAAGCGCAGGCGGGTACCCGGCTTGAGCGCTTCTCCTTCCGTAAGTTGCGCGGCATCGCTCCAAGTGACCGTTTCGAGACGGCTCACGCTGCCCATCTTCTCCGGCCGCATGAACAGCCAGGTGGAGAAGCCGAACACGACCATCGCGGCGATCGCCGTGACGCGGTTCCGCCAGCTCCGGCGGCGGATCTTACCCCGCACGCCGGAAAGAAACTCGTCCTGATCTACGCGGTGCAGTGCCGCCATCAATTTCCCGTGACGGCGCTCGGCCGAGAACTCGTCTTCGAGCGCCACGCCTAACAGGCCCTCGACAACCGCGTGTCCGCCGAGGCTTTTGAGGGCCTCCGGGTCGGTGGCGAGTTGTCCCGCGAGTTCTTGCCGCTCCGCTTCCTCCAGATCGCCGGCCAGCAGCCGCGCAATGTCTTCGTCCCGCTTCATGATTCCCGCACCTCCATTTTCCGCTGCACGCATTCTGCCAAGAGTTCCCGCAGCCTGTGAAGCTGCATCGTCAGCGCCGAGTAGCCCCTGCCGCTCTCGGCGGAAATCTCGCGCACTGTCTTGCCCGTCACGTAGCGCTGATTGAGCAGCTCTCGCGAAGGACCATCGATCTTGCCGAGGCAGGTGTGCAGTGCGTCGAGCGCACCGCTTTCATCGCCGCTGGCAAGGAAGGTGTCCGCACCGCGGTCGATCAGCGCCTGCAGTTCGTCGTTGCCGCCGATGCATTGCTCGCGGCGCTTTCTCACGAAGTTCCGCAGGTGATTGATGGCGATCCCGCGCAGCCAGCCCTCGAAGCTGGCGTCTCCGCTGTAGGTCTTGATGCGGCGGAAGGCGGTGACGAAGACGTCCTGCGCCAGATCGTCCGCCGCGGCCCAATCGCGGATGCGCGAGCGGAGAAATCCACGCACCCAGCCCTCGTGGAGCCGCACGAGTTCCCCGAAGGCTTCCATCCAGCCGGGGCCGCGCGCTTGCATCCGCTGCAGCAAGGCATCCGAAGAAGAAGCCGGTGAGTCGAAGACAGGGTTCACAAGGGGCAAGTGTGTTGTGCCTCACAGGGTGCCACAAAAAATTTCGCGGCGGCGAAAAGAATCCCGAGCCGGGAGTTTTTCACTCCGGCGATGTGTTACCCGAATGGCCTGGCGACAAGTGACCGGTGACCCAACTGAGAGACCCTATTGCATGATCAAGAAAACAACCCTCCTGCTCATCGCCGGCCTTTGTGCCGGTACCACCAGTTCCCATGCTGCCTACGTCCTGATCAATGGCAGCTTTGAAGACACCTCGCTGCCCTTTCCCAATGGCTGGACGCCGGGAGGAACGATCACCGATCCCGGCGGCGCAGGCTTTGCGAATGGAACCGCCGACGCTTTCATGGATGCTGGTGAATCCATCACTCAGGACTTCAGTGGCGGGGTCACCACCGCCACCGCGGAGAACTACAACTTCCAGCTCGATTTCGCGTTTCGTTCGAGCTCGTTGAGCACCACCTCGGACCAGCGCTTCCGGCTGCGGGACCACAACAACACGGGAGAGATGATTTCCCTCGGTTTCGAGACGGCTGCGACCGGCGGTGGGACGGCACTCAGCTACTTCAATGGTAGTAGCTGGATCACCGCCATCGACGCCGCCTTCTCCCTCAGCACCACCTACTACTTCCGGGTGAACGGCTACAACTTCGACCAGGCCGGCCGCGACTACACCGTCGGCTACTCGACGGACGGGATCAACTTCACGACCGGCGCGAACATCACTGGCTTCCATGGCACCACCTTTGGGGCTGATTTCGAGACTGTCCGCTTCGAGTCCGGTGGCTCGCAGATGCGGATCGACGCGGTGTCCATCGTGCCGGAGCCCTCCGCCGCCTTGCTCGGCGGCTTGGGCTTGCTCGCCCTGCTGCGCCGCCGGCGTTCCTGAGCCGCCGTGGATTCCGCACTTCCATCATCGGAGCTGCCTTTAACCCGGGCGGCTCCGCTTTTTCCCAAACCCAAATCGACCTCTTACCGATGTCCCGTCTCCTTGTTGTCATCCCGCTGCTAGGCACGCTTCCTGCCGCCGAGCTTCTCCATAATCCCGGCTTTGAAACCGCGCCCTTTCCCGCCTCCTGGACTTCATCCGGCGGAGCCGTATCGGCGGCCGGGCTGAATGGCACCGCGGCTGCCGCCCGGCTGCCCTACAATACAATGGCCACCCTCTCGCAGATTACGGGATCGGGGGTGGCGGACTTTACCTTCGACGTCTGCTTCCAGATCGCGGGTACGAATGAAGCACAGTCGTTTCGCATGACCCTGCTTGCGGGCGGCGAGGATGCCATTGACCTGCGCACCGCCACCAGCGGCGTGCTGGAAGTGGGGATCGGCAATACCTCCCAAGTGCCGCTGACCGCCATCGCGGACGGTTCCACCTCGAATGTGCCGGTCAGTCAGACGGTGAAGCTGCGCGTCATTGGCCGGGGCTTCGGCACGGCCAATGCGAAGTATGACCTGCTGTGGACCGCGCCCTATACCGGCGCCAGCGTGCCCGCCTTCACGCGGGCTGCGCTCGACCTGTCCTCGTTCGGCGGGCCCTCTGCCACCACCTCGCCACTCAATGGCGTACGATTCCAGCGCAATGTCACCGCCGCGAATTCCTTCTCCGTGGACGGTCTTTCCCTTCAGGATGATGACGTGGTCCCTGGGATCGCCGCTACCCATCAGCTCATCGTCCCGCCGCCGGACAAGGTGGTGAATATCTCCGGAGTCTATCCGCACCTTGTGATGACTAACAATCACGCGGAATGCGGTGTGGGCGCGTTGGTACCGTGGGCGGGGAAATTGTGGGCGATCACCTATGGCCCGCACCTGCCGTATGGCTCGTCCGACAAGCTCTATGAGATCTCGTCCGATCTTTCCCGCATCGTGCGCTCGGAGTCGGTCGGTGGCACCCCGGCGAACCGGTTCATTCACACTGCGTCGAACCAGCTCAACATCGGACCCTACTTCATCGATGCCGACCGCAACGTCCGAGTGCTGCGCACCAACGGGGGGAGCGGTGGATTGGTGACGGGCCGCTTCACCGGCAGCGCCGCGCACCTCAGCGATCCGAACCGCATGTATATCTTCACCATGGAGGACGGCCTTTATGACGTGAATCCGACGGACCTGACGCACATCGTTCGCTATCCCGATGTGCAGGGCACCGGCGACAAGTTCCTCCACGGCTATCACGGCAAGGGCTGCTATACCGGCCAGGGGCGCTTCATCGCCACCAACAACGGCCGCAACTGGGACAATCACGTGCCCACCGGCCCCGGCGGCGTGCTCGCAACCTGGGACGGCACCACCGTGCAGCAGAATGGCGGCAGCTATCTCAGCGGACCCGGAGGATTCTTTTACTCTAACAATCGCGACGGCGGCACCCCCGCCACCCCCCAGCCCGATTACATGGCCGGCTGGAATCAAGTCTCCCTCACCCAGCACTGCGAGGCCACCGGCCCCGGCGGCATCTATGGAAATCCGAATCCCGCGACCGATCCGGTCTGGTCCACGGGCTTCGATGCGAAGTCCATCCTGCTCCACGTGATGGAAGGCCAGCAGTGGAACCTGTGGCGTTTGCCGAAGGGCTCCTACTCGCACGATGGCTCGCACGGCTGGCACACCGAGTGGCCGCGCATCCGGCAACTCGATCCGGCGGATCCGCAGGGCATCTACCTGATGCACATGCACGGGCTGTTCTTCGATTTCCCGAAGACCTTCTCGTCTAACAATTTCGCCGGTCTCAAGCCGATCTCGTCGTACTACAAGATGCCCACCGACTACTGCGAGTTCTCCGACGGCCGCATTGTGATGGGCAAGAACGACGCCTCGCAATTCAGCAATTCCCTCGCTTTGAAGGACCAGTCGAACTTGTGGTTCGGCACCATGGAGGATATCGAAAACTGGGGCGCACCCTCCGGCCATGGCGCGGTATGGATGAACGACAGCGTCACCGCGGAGCAGACCTCCGATCCCCTCTTCATCGATGGATTTGTCCAGCGCACGCTGCACTTGCGCAACCTCGGCGCCTCGCCGGTCAGCGTGGAGATCCAGACCTCCACCGGCACGCCCACCTGGACTCCGGTGCGCAGCGTGAACGTGCCCAGGAATGGCTACATCAATGAAATCCTCAGCGATCTCGCCGCCCCGTGGGTGCGCCTGAAATCGTCCGCGGCGAGCACGAATCTCACGGCCTTCTTCCACATGGGTTCGCCGTATCCGCACGGGACCCCCGCATCGGTGCACACGAATGAGTTCGCCGCGCTGGCTGACATCCGCGACACGCGCTCGATTTCCGACGGCATCGTCCGTGTGATGAATGATCCCGCGCTGCCGCTCGAATTCGCCTCGTCCCGCACCGCGTCCAATGGAGCTGCATCGAGCCACCGCTACCACCGCATCGGCGGCGACATGACGCTCAATGACGTGACCAATGCCACCGCTGAAAGCGCTTTGCGCACCTCGGCCGCGCTGACCCAGGAGTTCGGCTCGGATGCTGCCTCGGCGTGGATCGTTGAAGGAGCGACGCGGTTCCGGGTGCCGAAGCTGGATCCGCTCTATGACGCACCCTTCGCCGCCGGCTGGGCCCGCGGCATCCGCGAGACTGTCACCGAGCGCGAGATGCTGAATTGCCACGGCACCTTCTACGAGGTCCCGCGGGACAACTCCGGCGGCATGCGCAAGATGCGCGCGCTGGCCACCCATGGCAAACGTATCACCGACTTTGCCTCGTGGCGTGGATTGCTTGTTCTAACAGGTGTGCTCGACGATGCCCCGGCGTCCGACAAGCTCGTTCGCAATGCCGACGGCACCGCCGCCTTGTGGCTCGGGGAGATCGACGACCTCTGGCGCATGGGCGAGCCTCGCGGCAAGGGCGGCCCGTGGATGAATACCGCCGTCACCACCAATACCGCATCCGATCCTTTCCTGATGTATGGCTACGATCGCAAGGAACTGACGCTCACCGCCGCCGCGGCGACCACGATCACGGTGGAAGTGGACTTCCTCGCCGACAACTCGTGGTCCGTTTATCGGACCTTCCCGCTCGCCGCGGGTGAAACGGTGAACCACGTCTTCCCTGCGGGCTTCCACGCCCACTGGGTGCGGGTGATATCGAGCGCTGCCACCACGGCAACCGCGCAATTCATCTACGGCCCGGCAGATGCCCGCGATGCCTTCCTCGACTGGTCACGCGAGAATGAACTCGCCACCGGCTCCGGCCGCAGCGCCTTGGCAAATGCCGACATTGATGGCGATGGCCTGGGCGAGCTCGCCGAGTTTGTGTTCGGCACCGATCCTCAGATTCCGGATGCCAACCCCGTGCATGCGGCGGGCGGCTTCGCAGAGTTCTTCCAACGCAATCTACAGCCATCGGATGGCATCGGTTGCGAGTTCGAGTCTTCAATGACGCTTGAGAATCCGTGGACACCACGTCCCGACCTCAAGCTGGCGACGGTCGATCAATCCGGCGTGCCGGCGGGCTTCACCCGCGTCCGCTATCAACTCGAACCGGGACACGAGAAGTTCTTCGTTCGGGCTAGGACGTCACTTTCACCATAAATGGAGGTCCGGCGTGATACCCGGCCTTGTTCAAGACACTCTACTGATGATGCGAAGCTTCCTGACCACCCTTGCGTTCCTGACCACTCCGCTGGTCGCCGAGCCCGTCCAACTTTCCGGCATCTATCCGCAGCTTGCCATGTTCAATAACGAGGGCGAGTGCGGCACCGGGGCGGTGGTGCCGTGGGCGGACCGCCTGTGGGTGGTGACCTATGCTCCGCACGCGCCGAAGGGTTCGTCGGACAAGCTCTACGAGATCACCCCTGACCTTGAGCAGATCGTCCGTCCCGAGTCGATTGGCGGCACGCCGGCGAACCGGATGATCCACCGCGAGTCGAACCAGCTCTTCATCGGGCCATACGCCGTCTCGGCGGAAGGGAAAGTACGGGCCATCCCGTACTCGAAGATGTTTGGCCGACCGACCGGCAATGCCCGCCATCTCACCGACCCATCGGGCAAGATCTACTATGCCAGCATGGAGGAAGCGCTCTACGAGGTGGACGTGAAGACGCTCGAAGTCACCGAGCTATTCCGCGACGAGGCTGCGAAAGGCGGCCACAAGGCGAACCTGCCGGGCTATCATGGCAAGGGCCTCTACTCCTCACAGGGCCTGCTGGTGTATGCAAACAATGGCGAGTACGGTGGGGCCGCGCAGAGCCTGCCGGAGACTTCGTCCGGCGTGCTTGCCACCTGGGATGGAAAAGCCAGCGGCTTCGATGTCGTCCGCCGCAACCAGTTCACCGAAGTCACCGGTCCCGGCGGCATCTACGGGAACTCCAGTAGCAAGGATCCAATCTGGACCATGGGTTGGGACCATCGTTCGTTGATCCTGATGCTGCTCGACGGCGACCAGTGGCAATCCTTCCGGCTGCCGAAGGGATCGCACTCCTACGATGGCGCGCACGGCTGGAATACCGAGTGGCCGCGCATCCGCGAGATTGGCGAGGGCGACAAGCTGCTCGCCACCATGCACGGCACCTTCTGGACCTTCCCGAAAACCTTCTCCGCGAAGAACACCGCCGGTATCGCTCCTCGCTCGAACTACCTGAAGGTGATCGGCGACTTCGCCCGGTGGAACGACCGCATCGTCTTCGGCTGCGATGACACCGCGAAAGCCGAGTTCCTCAACAAGCGCAAGGCCAAGGGCGAGATCGCGGCACCGCAGTCGCAGTCGAACCTCTGGTTCACCGAGCCGGACCAACTCGACCACCTCGGCCCGGTGATCGGCCGTGGCGCGCTGTGGGTGCGGGAGGACGTGAAGTCTGGCACGACCAGCGATCCCTTCCTGATCTCCGGCTATGCACGCAAAGGGCTGCACCTTGCCAGCGCCAGCAAGTCCGCCATCGCGCTTGAAGTGGATGAGGATGGAACCGGCTCGTGGAAGAAGGTCCGCGAGATCGAGCATGCCGGGGGTTGCCAGTGGATTGACCTTTCCGGTCTCAAGGGCACATGGCTCCGGCTGATTCCTTCGGCCGAGCTTTCCCAGGCCACCGCTTCGTTCGCTTTCTCGAACTCCGACGAACGTAGTAGTTCACCGGATCCGATTTTCAACGGCCTCGCCAGCGCCGACGAGAAGAACGTCACCGGCGGCCTGGTCCGTGCCCGCGAGGGGAACAAGCGCACGCTCGCCTTCGCCGCCATGGGGCCGGACGCAAGGAATATCGGATGCTACGAACTCCAAGCCGACCTGACCTTGAGTCCCGCCGATGACAAGTTGCTCGCCCACACCAACGAGCACACGAAGATCCCCGTCGGCGTGATTTCCTCGGATGCCGCTTCGGTCGTGTTTGTCGACGACAATGGCAAGCGCTGGCGTTTGCCGAAGGGCGATGCCGCCTTCGATCAAGCCGGTCCGCTTGGCGACAGCCGTGCTGCCCGCGAAGTCGCCACGGAGCGCGATCTCTTCAATGCCCACGGCACTTTCTACGAGCTGCCAGCCAACAATGCCGGCGGCTTTGCCAAGCTCCGCCCGGTGACCACGCACAACCGCCGCATCCACGACTTTTGCTCGTATCGCGGCCTCTTCATCATGACCGGCGTCGGCGCGGAGGCATCGCAGGAGAACCAGCACCTCATCCATTCCGCCGATGGCAAGGCTGTCCTATGGGCCGGCGCGATCGACGACATCTGGAAGATGGGCAAGCCGCGCGGCCAAGGTGGGCCATGGAAAGACTCAGCCGTGACCGCCGGTGCGGTATCCGACCCCTACCTGATGACCGCCTACGACAAGAAGTCGCTGACGCTCGCCAGCGACCAGGACGCCACCATCACCGCCGAAATCGACATCAGCGGTGATGGAAACTGGGTGACCTATCAGAGCTTCAAGGTGACCGTCGGCAAGCCGCTCGCGCACGAGTTCCCGGATGCCTTCTCGGCCTACTGGATCCGCTTCACGAGCGACAAGGGCGCGAAGGTGACCGCGCAGCTCGACTACCGCTGAGCTTCGGTCTTCTGGGATCTTCGCGGGAAGATCCCGTTCGGTGGGGCGTCGTTTCGGGGACTCTGTGACTTCAATGTATGAGATTGCGCCGCTTTGGCGGAGATATCAGGCTTCCCTTCGTACTTCAGAAATTCGAAATGCAACGTCTGCGCGTCATTCTTCTTGCGATAGCCTTTGGTCTGGTGGGTGGACTCGCTGAGGGCAGCGATCAAGTGGATGAGGTTGCGGTAGGAGGTCGCATAAAGAAGCCGGGACATTATGATCGTATCGAGAATGAATCCCTGGCAGCCCTGATCAATCGAGTTGGTGGCATCCCTGCAACCCAAGCGGAGCTTGAACAGTATGAGCGTGGCGAACGGGTGTTAGGCGTTAGAATCTTCCTTTATCGGAAGGGTAAAAAGAGGGAGATCAATATCGACGCCAAGAGCAATGAGCTGTGGGAACTGAAGATCCTGCAGAAGGACGCGGTCATAGTAGCACGAGCAGAGCCATTGGAAGGGGTCAAATATCCAGCCGCGATCATCCTCAAGAAACAAGTGGCTGCACAAGGCGGCCGAGAAAGTAAACCGTGAGCCAGTCATGCTCCGGCACCCGGGATCTTCACGGGGAAGATCTCATTCGGTGTGGCCTCGCGTTTCAAGATCTCTGCGGCTTGCTCTATTAGCTCGGGATGCGCGGCGGACACGTCGGTGGTTTCGTTCGGGTCCTTCGCGATATCGAAGACTTGCCAAGGGCCGGGCTTCTTCCGGTTGAGGTTCGTCCGGATCACCTTGAAATCGCCCAGGCGCACGGCGACCTGGCCGCCGTACTCGGGGAAGACCCACAGCATCGGCTTCGCGCGTTCGACCTTGGCATCACTTGTTAGAGCGGGCCACAGATTGAGGCCATCGAGGCCGTCGGGCGCCTTCAAGCCGGTGGCGGCGCATAGCGTGGGGAACCAGTCGGGGAAGAAGCCGGGCGTCGCATTCTCCGCACCGGCCCTCACCTTGCCGGGAAGTCGCACCAGAGTCGGGACGCGCAGGCCGCCTTCATAGACGGAACCTTTCCGGCCGTTGAGTTCGCCGACGCTATTGAAAAATTTCGTGTCGGCACCACCGACATCGTGCGTCGCGCCGTTGTCGCTGGTGAAAACGATCAGCGTTTCATCCAGCACGCCCGCCTTCTCCAGGGCCTCCCGCACCGCCCCGACATGGCGATCGAGGTCGCTGATCATCGCCGCATAGGCTGCGTGCGGGCGGGGATGGGGCACGTAGCCCTTCTCACCGCGATAGGGCGTGGTGTCCCACTCCTTCGGATACTCGTCCAGCCGGTCGAGCGGCGGGTGAATCGCCACGTGCGGCTCGATGAAGGCGAGGTATAGGAAGAAGGGCTTCGCCTTGTTAGACGAGATGAACTCGCGCGCTTCCTTCACCATCAGGTCCGGCGCGTAGGTCTTCCCGATCCATGTTTCGGCCTTCACGTCGCCCTCGGGCTGCTTTGCATTGCCGGGGATCGGGGTGGGATTGATCTCCACCTGCTCGCCATTCCGCCACAGGAAGCGCGGGTAGTAGGAATGCGCGACGGCCTGGCAGTTGTAGCCGAAGAACAGGTCGAAGCCGTGCTTGTTCGGATCGCCGGTCGAGCCCGCCGGACCGAGGCCCCACTTGCCGATCGCCGCGGTGGCGTAGCCCGCCTTTTGAAAGGCCGCCGGCAGCGTCGCGATGTCCGCCGAGATCGGGTGCTGGCCTTCCTTGAACTGCGGGAAGGAAACCTTGGCCTGGCGGTTGCCGCGGATCTCGGCGTGGCCGAGGTGCTTGCCGGTCATCAGCGTGCAACGCGCCGGCGCGCAGACCGGGGCGCCGCTGTAGTGGTGGGTCAGCTTCGTCCCCTCCTTGGCGAGCCGGTCGATGTTCGGCGTGTGGATCTTCTCTTGGCCGAAGCAGCCGAGTTCCCCGTAACCCAGGTCGTCGGCGAGGATGAAGACCACGTTGAGAGCAGACGCCGGCAGTGCGCAGGCGAGCGTGGCGGCGAAGAAAAGGACGGGGCGCATCGGGATCAGGCTGGAGAAATCGCGGGAGGCTGTCTTTCCCAATTCGCGATCCGCGGCTTTGATTTTGCGCAGTGGGAAAAAGAAGCCGCTTGACCATACCAACCAGTTGGTCTAGTCCTCCCCGGCGTGTCCCTGAGCGAGTCCAAGGAGCGGATGTTGGCAGCAGCTAAAGCGCTGATGCTCGCCCAAGGCTATGGCGGAACGACCGTGGATGCGATCTGCGAAAAAGCCGGCCTGACCAAGGGCAGCTTTTACCACTTCTTCAAATCGAAGGAAGACCTCGGCCTGGCCGTGCTGGAGTGGTCGCTGACCAAGGGCGGCAAGCTGCTTTCCGAGGGTCCCCATGCCGCGATCGCCGATCCTGTGGCGCGGGCCTTCGGCTTCTTGGATCACGTGGAGGCTTGCGGAGCCGAGTTGTGGAGCGAGGGTTGCCTGCTGGGCACCTATGCCTCCGAGCTGGCCTCCACCAATGACCGCGTGCAGGCCACCGTGGCGCGGATGTTCCGCGAGGTCGGTGCCTATTTCAGCTCCGAGCTGGCGCCCTTGGTTGGCGCGGCACCCAAAGGCAGCCTTCCCGACGCGGAAGCGCTGGGAGAGCAATTTCTAGCACTGCTGGAAGGCGCTATTATCCTCGGCAAAGCCTACCGCGACCCCGCGCGCATCCGCGTGGCTGTCCAAGGCTTCCGCGAGAACATGCAGCGCGCGCTTGCCCTCCCTGTTTGATTTTTTTTGCCCAAGGACCATACCAACTGGTTGGTATGGTCGATTTAGAAGTGAACCGAACGAAACCAACCCATCCCAGATGAACTCGACCCTTGATGCTCCTGCGGCGGAAGTCCGCCCGGAACTCCTTGAAGCCTTCGCCGGCAAAGTCCTGAACGACCTCGGTGCCGCCGCCAGCGGTGCCTTGGTAGTGCTCGGCGACCGGCTGGGCCTCTATCGCGCCCTCGCTGAGGGTCCCACCACCTCCGCCGGCCTCGCCCTCCGCACCAAGCTGGATGAACGCTACCTGCGTGAATGGCTGTGTGCCCAAGCGGCCGCCGGCTACGTCGATTGCGATCCGGAAGCCGGCCTCTTCTTCATGTCGCCGGAACAGATCGCGGTGTTTGCCGATCCCGACCATCCCGCGGCGATGACCGGGGGCTTTTACACCATGGCCTCCGTCTACATCGACGAGCCGAAGGTGGCGGAGGTCTTCCGCACCGGTGCCGGCATCCCTTGGAGTGATCACCACAATTGCCTCTTCTGCGGCGTCGAGCGGTTCTTCCGCCCCGGCTACGCCGCGAATATCGTCCAGACATGGATTCCTGCCCTCGATGGCGTGGAGGAGAAGCTGCGTGCAGGCGGCCGCGTCGCCGACATCGGCTGCGGGCACGGGGTGTCCACGATCCTGATGGCGCAGGCCTATCCCGCGTCGCGCTTCAGGGGCTTCGACATTCATGAAGGCAGCATCGAGTCGGCCCGCCAGCATGCGGCCGAGGCCGGCGTGACCAATGTCGATTTCCAAGTCGCCACGGCGAAGGACTTCCCCGGCAACGACTACGACTTCGTGACGGTCTTCGATGCCTTGCACGATATGGGTGACCCGGTCGGTACGGCGCGTCACATCCGCCAAAGCCTGCGCCCCCATGGCACGTGGATGATTGTCGAGCCGATGGCCGGCGACTCGCTGGCCGACAACCTCAACCCGGTCGGCCGGATCTACTACAGCGCTTCCACCATGATCTGCACGCCGGGTTCACGCAGCCAGGAGGTGGGCCTCGCGCTCGGTGCCCAGGCGGGTGAGAAGAAACTCCGCGAAGTGGTCACCCAAGGCGGCTTCACCCGCTTCCGCCGCGCCGCCGAGACACCGGTGAATCTGATCCTCGAAGCACGGCCCTAACAGGTCCCCCGGGAGCGCCGGTCTTCAGACCGGCCCGAACGGTCCCTCCAAGCCGGTCTGAAGACCGGCGCCCCCTCGGACCAGAATCATCCGCACGCAGGCGGAGAGCCACAAATGATCGATCCCGGTCGGAGTGTCCGGCCGGGATCGTTCTGTTAGAAATACTGGCAGTGATCCGCGGCGAGTGCCTTCTCGCGCAGAAACCAGCCCGGATCGACAATGCCATCCGCTTCTTCGACGAGACCGTCCTCGCCCACATCGAAGGTCATCGCGGCATACTTGCAGCCGTAGAGCCGCACCTTGCCAGTGTCTTTCAACGCGGCCAGGAAGTCGCGAAGGTCGGTGGGATCGCCATCGCGCTCCAGGCGTTCACGAAGCCATGCTTCCTGATGCGCATGATCCTGGCTCATCCTCGTGGACTGGAGGCCGTCTGCGGTGAGCAAGCGCACCGACCACAGGGTGAATAGCACATCGACCTCGGTCCCTTGGCGCGCTTCGAGGAAGGCGAAGGTCAGCGGCGTGAGCACACGGTCGAAGGCATCCTCGCGGACGACAATGGCGAGTCGTTCGAGTGTTTTCATGGCTTCACGAGGTAGTAGTAGTTCTGGATGTCGTGCGGCAGCGTGTGGCGCGCGACGCTTGAGAACCCGGCGTTCGTCAAGAACTCGCGCGTCATCTGCTCGCCCCACATCGCGCCAACGCCAAGGCCGCCTTGAGACAACGAGACGGTCATGCAGTGCGTGCAGGAAAGGCTGTAGAGCAGCGTCCCTATCAGGTGATCACGGTTCTCCGCGACATTGCTGGACGCACCGATGTCCTGCATGAGGAACACCCCATCCGGCCGCAACGCACGACGGATGCCGGCCAGCACGTGGTCGGGCCGCGCCTGGTCGTGGATCGCATCGAAGGCGGTGATCAGATTGAAGTCCGCGGACGGCGCGGTTTTGTCAAAGTCCGAGAGATCTCGTACTTCGAAGCGGACATTGGTCAGGCCGAGCGCATGGGCCTCGTTCGCGGCATCGCGCGTCGCTTCCGCGCTGAGATCCCAACCGGTGAAGCGGCTATTCGGGAACTGCTTCGCCATCGCCAGGAGCGCCTTGCCGCGGCCGCAGCCGATGTCGAGCACGTCGATGCCGTTGTGAAGCGACAGAGCCAGCCCGGGAACCAGCGGCAGGATGTGCTCGAACAAGGCGCCAACCACCGTCTGCGCGCTGTCCTGCGCCATCACCTCGTGGAAGCGGGGAAAGTCGGAGTAAGGAATGCCGCCCCCGCGATGGAAGCAGTCGATGATCTTGTCTTCCACCGAGCCCATCATCGCGACGTACTGCGCGAGGTAGGCGAGATTCTCCGCGCCATCGCTGCCGGTCAACGAGGCCGAGGCGGCGGGGAGCAGGCTGAAGACGCTGCTGGTTTCATCGCAGGTCGCGATGCCGCCGCAGGTCATGGCGCCGAGCCATTCGCGGACGTAGCGTTCGTGGAGACCGGCGGTCTCCGCGAGTTCGTGGCTGGTGGCCGGACCGGCCTTGCGCATCGCGGCGAAGAGGCCGGTGCGGTAGCCGATGGAGATCATCACGGCGAGCGCGCCGTGGTTGAGGATGTCGAGGTAACGGCCGCCGAATTCGTCGAGCGATTCGGCGCTGAGTTTGGTATCACAGGCGAGGCACATGGTTGGCAGTGGGGTTGTGCCTCCCACCGTGCCGGAAAACCTCCCGCCGGAATAGATGTCGGAAGTACGGTATCCGCCGCGGCGGACTACGGTAGCTTCAGCCAGCCGCGCGACTGGGCGAGCGCCACCGCCTCGGGGCGCGTCCGGCAATTCATCCGCTCCAGCAGACGTCCCACGTGCATCTCGACGGTGCGCGTGCTGAGCTGCATCCGGTCGCCGATTTCCTTGCTCGTCAATCCGCTGGCGAGGAGGGAAAGAACCTCCACCTGGCGGGGCGTGAGATCGTTGCCATGGCCGTCCTTCAGCAGGGAAAGCAAGGGCCGCGCGCCAAGGCGGGTGGCGATCGCGATTGCCTCACGCCGGTCATCGGCAGTGCGGCGGCATTCGATCCACAGTTGTTCCAGTGGCAATCCCGCCTTGGCTTCGAGTCCGGCGGCTTCCTTCAAGTCGGCATCGAAACGTGAAGAGTCACCTTCCAGCTTTGCCTGCTCCGCGCCCAGCACCAGCAAGGCCGCGCGGCATTCCGGCAGGTCGTTGCGACGGCGGATGTGATTGAGGATGTCGATGCAGTCCGCGAGCTGCGCGGGCTTGCCGCGCTCGGCGTAATGAGCGCCGGCGAAGAGCAATCCGGGAATGGCATCGTGGAGATCGTCGGTCTCGCGCCACAACGTACGAATCTCATCGTAGCTCGCCGTGGCGGCATCCGCGTCGCCATTGGTCTCGTGCCAGTAGCCAAGCGACCACAGGCTCAGCAATTCCATCCCGACCATCCCCTCGGCGCGCTGGTATTTCAGTGAGTCGCCCAAGTGGCGCCAGGCCGCCGAGCGCTCGCCGCGGAAAGTCGTCACGAGACCGAGTACGCCGCAGGCGATCGCTTTCAGCGCCGGATGCAAGTCGGGAACGACAAGCACCTCGCGGGCGGTATCGACCGCGTCCTTCCAATCGCCAGTGCGGAAGCACGCATAGGAAAGGCAGCCCATGCAGACGACCTCGCTGCCATCGCCCGCGTCGCGGCAATAGCGGATGGCCACCCCATGCGACTGCTTCTCTAACAAATACTCGCCTGCGTAGTCGGCGATGTTCGCGCGGCGCTTGTAGGCGATTGCGGTTTGCTCCGGCAGCTCGTGGGCGATGGCCACGCGCAGGCTTTCCTCCACGCAATGTCTCGCGGTGTCCGCTTCACCTGCCATGGCCGCCAGTAGCCCCTTCCAGCCGAGCATTTCCGAACGCAACGCCGGGCTGCCGGACTTTTCCGCCGCGTCTTCCATCAGGCCGAAGGCCTGCCGTGCCGCAGCGATGCGGACGCGATTGCACAGGTGATCCACGTGAGCGAGCGCATGGTGCCATGCCTCGGCGGGTGGAAGTTCACGCGCCGCGACCTCGGCGGCCTCGGCCAGCAAGGTGCCGGTTTTGGCGACATCGGAGGAAAGCGCCGCGAGTTGGTGCAGCGACTCGGCGCGCAAGCCGTGATGGCCGGTATCGAGCGCGTGATCGGCGAGTTCCTCCCATGCCTTGCGGGCGGCATCGCAAAGCCGCGCATTGGCAGCACAGCGCGCCATTTCCCGCAGCACGCGCACCCGATCATCCGGCGAGTCGTCCCACGGCCAGAGTGCCAGGCAGCGGTCGATGTGCTCGAGCGCCTTGCGATAGTCACCGGCCGAACAAGCACACTCCCCGGCCTTCAGCCACTGCGCCCGCGCTAGGTCAAAGCGATGTGCCGCCTCAAAGTGAGCCGCCACGGTTTCCGCAGGCAGCCGTTGCTGCTTCGCCGCCTCGCCCAGCGCGAGGTGATGATCGCGGGCCCGCGACCACGGAATTGCGGCGACAAGCTTCTTCGGCTCGGCCGCGTTGGTGAAGCGGGCGAAGCCCGGTTGTTTGCCATCGGCCAGTGTGCCCGCGTCGAAGAGCGCGGCGAGATCGCTTTCCGAGACTCCGGACGAACGAAGCAAGGCCAGCGGGAACTCGCGGCCGAGCAAGGCCGCGCGTTCCAAGGCGGCGGTGGCATCGATCTTGGAACGGCGGCTCATGGGACGGCATTCGCGAATCGAGGAATGGCTCCGGGCGGTCTTACGATCCCGCCGGATCGGTCGGCCGGCTGGGCGGAGCGTTGATCGGGCGGGGCAGGGGACCGGTGCCGGCATCTCCTTTCGCCTGCTGGTCGAGGATGGCACGGGCAATCGCGGCGGCCATCTTGTCGCGATACGCCGGGTCGGCGCACAGCTTCGCCTCGGCGGCATTGCTGAGGTAGCCGAGTTCCAGCAGCACGCACGGGATATCCGGATTGCGGGTCAGGCGCAGGCGGCGGCGGACCAAGCCACGATTGCCGGATTCAGCGGGAGAAACCGCGGCCATGGCCCGCTGGAAACGGGTGGCCAGACCATGGCTATCCACCCGCCAGTAGTAAGTCTCCGGCCCACGGATACCGGAACTACTGGAGTTGTAGTGGAGGCTGACGAGAATCGTGCCGCCCTTGCCACTGGCGCGGGAAGCACGATCGTCGAGCTCGATGAAGCGGTCATCGCTGCGCATCAGGCGGGTCTTCACCCGGCCGCCGAGCTGGCGCTGGAGGCGCTTGGCGGTATCGAGCGCCAGGTCTTTCTCCTTCTGGCCCGTGGCGCGGGAAACCGCGCCGGGGTCCTTGCCGCCATGGCCGGCGTCGATGATGACAGTGTCGAACCCCTGCGGACCGGGGCGGTGGCCCCATTCATCGGGGCGACCATTGTTCGAGGTGCTCGAGCCGGGACCGGCGCAGGAGGCGGCCAGCAGGCAGGCGAACAAGGGGGCGAGTCGGGATTTCACGCCGCGCAGCATCGGCGGGCGAACAGGCGGAAGGCGATGAAAAAGGCGCGGTCGAAATTGGGGTTTGAAATTGCAGCCCGGGATTCCAGTTTGCCGCAGTGTTCCAGATCGTCTTCAATGAAATCAGCGCGGCCGAGATTTCCCGCCTCGACACGCTCGAGCAGCTCGACTTGCTCGACGAGTTCAAGGTGACCGAAAAGGACCTGGAAAGCCTCGACGGCGACCGCTTCGGCAAGATCGAGCGCGACGGCAAGACGCTCTATCGCTTCCGCGCCAAAGACTGGCGCTTCTACTTCGAGGTGAAGGACGGCCAGGTGATCGTCCACCGCGTGCTGCACAAGGGGACCTTCTCCGACTTTGCCTTCCGCTCGAAGATCCCGATCGGCGAGGACGAAGAGCTGGCGAAATCGAAGCACTTCTGGAAACTCATCGATGAAGGGCGGGCCGCGCGGCGGCTGTGAGTGACAGCGGCGGATTTTTAGCTTCCCGGCGGGTGCGGGCAGTTTCTTAGTCTCGCGACATATGAAGTGGGGTTTGTATGTCGTCTTGGTGCTCGTCACGCTGTTCTGCTGGGCAAATTTTGTGAAGGCAGGGAAAGAGGTGACGGAGAGCCAACAGAAGTTGGAGCAGGTGAGGAATGACGGCGAGGAATCCGAAGAGGTTATCAAGGGCCTCGATTCAAAGGTCCAGAACGCGGCAGGTAACCGGTTCGTGAACGGGCTTTTGCTCACTTTCCTTAGCGCGGGCCTGATCGGCATCGTCTTCGTCATCCACGTGCTGCCGATGCTCGCCCACCGCGTCACCCACGCCGTCTATGACAGTGGCGAGGAGGTGGAAAAGGATCCAATGCACGATGCCCGCTCCAAGGTCGCGCAGGGCGATTGGGAAGGGGCGATCGAGGCGTTCCGCCAAGCGGCGGCGGCCGATCCGCTCAACCGCCTGCCCTACGTCGAGATCTCGAAGATCCAGCTCGAGCAGCTTGAGGACCCTTCCTCCGCGGTCCAGACGCTGCGCCAGGCGATCGAGGGCCAGGAGTGGCAGGAAAACGACGCCGCATACCTCATGTTCCGCTTGGCGGGAATTTACGACGAACACATGCAGGACCGCACCTCGGCCGCGACCATCATGCAGCAGGTGATGGAGCAGTTCCCGGAAAGCCGCCACTCGGCCAACGCCCGCCACAAGCTCCACGAGTGGGGGCTTGTCTGAGGTCATGCGTGCCAAGCTCCGCCACTGGGTGGAGCTCCACCCCCTCCTGTGGGCCGCGCTGCTCGCGGTCGCGGCGGTGGCGGTGGCCGATGGGCACGTGGTCGCCGGGGTAGGGATGGGCCTGCTGATCTTGGCGGCGATCCTGTCGGCCGGGCGGGTCCATATCGCGGTTGCGGCCATCGGTTTCGCGGTCTTGGCCGGCTGGCTTCACGGCCAGCGGGTGGTGCCGCAGAGGGCCGCGCAGCAATGGGTGGCGGATTCCGGCGGGGTGTCGGCCACCGCGACGGCGAGGGTGCTTGCCGAGCCGCGGGGAACCGGCGGCGGCTGGTCGGCACTGGTCCGGATCGAGAGCGGCGGCCCGCCGGGGAAAGTGTCGTGGCTGGGGTTCGGCCCGGCGCCCGGGAAGGGCGCGAAGATCGAGGCACGCGGGCGTTTCCTGCCCTTTCCGACGAAAAGGAACCCGGGTGAATTTGACGTGGCGAGCTGGCTCCACCGTCAGGGAGCGTGGGGCACCTTCGAAGCGGGCGGCCTCGCCAAGCAGCTTGAACCTCCATCCGCCCTCGACCAAGCGGCCGGCAAGGCGCGGGCCTGGTTCCGCGAAGCGGTGACCGCCGGGCTGGACCCGCAGGGGCAGGAGGCGGCGGTGATCCGGGCGATGGTGCTGGGCGAGATGCCTCAGAACGAGGACGTGATGATCGAGGCGTATCGCCAGAGCGGGACGCTCCATGTCTTCTCGGTCAGCGGCATGCACGTGGCCATGGTCGGCCTGATCGTCTGGTGGGTCCTGCAGCTCTGGGTCCCGCGGCGGGTGGCGGTATTCGTGATCATCGCGGCGATGCTCGGCTATGTGTGGATCACCGGGATGAAACCTCCGTCCGTGCGTGCGCTCACGATGGCGACGGTGGTACTGGCTGCGTTCGTATTCCGACGACGCCCGGACCTGCTCAATGCGCTGGGCCTCGCCCTGCTGGCGGCGCTGCTGGCTGATGGGCACCTGCTTTTCCAAGTGGGCGTCCAGCTTTCCTTCGGGGTGGTGGCCGCCATCGGGATCGGCGCGGGGCTGACACGGCCGTATTTCGCCTTTTTGGTGAGAAAGGAGCCCTACCTGCCGAGGCAGCTCTACGGGCGCTGGCGGAAGGCGTGGCTGTGGTTTCGTCAAAAATGCGCGTCCGCGATGGGTGCGTCCACGGCTGCCAGCCTCGGCTCCTTGCCGCTGACCTTCTGGCATTTCGGGTTCGTCTCGTGGGTCTCGGCGCTGGCAAGTCCGCTGATCGGGCTGCCGGTGCTCGGGCTGATGATCCTGGCGCTGACTGCAACGGCACTGGCGCCCTTTCCCGCCGCCCAGCAGCAGGTCAATCGCCTGAACGGGCGCATGGCGTGGTGCTGCACCAAGCTTGCCACCTTCTTCGCCGCGATCCCCGCCGGGAATACCACTCGCCCGCGTGGCCGGCCGGCCGACGATTTCCTGATCGTCTATGACACCGGCTACGGCGGCGGGACGGCCTGCCTGCATGACGGGGAAACGTCGGTGCTCTTCGACACGGCCCACCGTCCGGGATTCCACCGGACGGTGCTGCCCTCGTTGCGGACCCTTGCGCTACGACCGCAAAGCATCGTGCTGAGCCATCCGGACGGCGGGCATCTCGGAGGCACGGTGGAGGCGCTCGATGCGTTCCCGGTGCGGCAAATCCTCCTGCCGGTCGAGCGGGCCCGCAGCACGGGCTTCCGCGACATCATGGCCGTTTCGCGGGACCGGGGAATTGCCACGTCGCTTGGTGCCAAGGGACAGCGATACACCATTTCTCCCGAAGCGTGGTTCGAGGTTCTTCATCAGCCCGACGCCCGCAATTGGAATGCCGTGGCAGACGAGCGGGTGATGGTCACGCGGCTTCACTGGCGCGGCTGGCGCGTCCTTTTCACCGCGGACGCCGGCCTGGCCACCGAACGCGCGATGCTGGAAGCCGGCGGCGATCTCCAAGCAGACGTGATTGTGGCGGGGCGGCACGGGAATGATTCCTCGCTCGGGGATGACTTCCTCGCGGCGGTGCGGCCAAAAGCCATCATCGCCGGTCACGCGGATTTCCCGCCGGAAGAACGGATACCGGCCGATTGGGCGGCGGCCTGCGAGGAGCAGGGAATCCGGGTCTTTCACCAAGGCCAGACCGGCGCGGTTACATTGGTCGTGGAGGAAGACGGCGCGCTGGTGATCCGCGGATTTCTGGATGGCTCCGAGCTGAGGCTACGCCGGTGATTTCCGCAGCCACAGCCCTTGCAGAGTCTTGCCCTCGCTCTCCCACAGGAGCTGGAAGTCGGTCTTGGGGTAAAAGAACGCGTCCTCCGGCCAATCGAGCCGCTCGAACTTGCCGAACGCCGCGACCTTTCCCTCGACCCACTCGAAATATTCGGGGTGGTCGGTCTTGAAGAGAAATTCGCCGCCGGGTTCGAGCAGGTCCCAGATCGCTTGCAGGAATTCCTCCTGAATGAGCCGCCGCCGGTGGTGGCGCAGCTTCGGCCACGGGTCCGGGCACAGCAGGTGCAGGCGGGAAACCGACTCGCGCGGCAGCAGCCACTCCGCGGTGTAGCGGCTCTCCAGGCGCAGCACCCGGGCATTCGTCAGGCCGAGCTTGCCGATGCGCTTGCAGACCTTCCGGACGCGGCCGAGCAGGCGTTCCACGCCGATGAAGTCGCGCTCCGGATAGCGGGCGGCCATTTCCAACAGGAACTTCCCGTCGCCGCAGCCGAGGTCGATTTCCAGCGGCCGTCCCTCGCGGACGAGCTCGTGCTTCTCCAGCCGCCGGAAATAATCGGCGGGCACGAATTCCTGGGGATCGGGGACGCGGTCAGGGCGCTGTGCTTCCATCGCACCGCGTTTCCAGACCGTACGAGCAAGTCTTTCAAGGCTTTCTTGGAACTTGGAACTTCTTACTCGGCACTTCAGGCTTCCGGGTTCCCGCTTGACGCTGTTTCCACCCATTCCCTAGCCTCCGCAACCGTGGCGCTGGCACCAATGCCGCCCGGGTCTCCTCAACCTAACCGCTTTCACACCGCCGTGGACCTCAAGGAAATCCGCAAGATCGTCGAACTCATGAACGAGCACGGGCTCACCCTCTTCGACATGTCGAAGGAGGGCTTCCATCTGAAGCTCCGCAAGGGCCAGGATCTCGAGTCGCTACGCGGACTCCTCGGCAGCCTGCCCATGGCCGCCCCCGGATATGCTCTTCCCCCCGCCGCCGCGGGTCCGGCCGCCGCAGCCTCCGCCCCGGCCGCCGCGCCTAAGGAAGATGGCACCGCCATCACTTCCCCGATGGTCGGCACGTTCTACCGCAAACCCGATCCGGAGTCGCCGGCTTTCGTCAGTGTCGGCGATGTCGTCAGCGAAGGCCAGACGCTCTGCATCATCGAGGCGATGAAGGTCATGAACGAGATCAAGGCGGAGAAGTCCGGCACCATCACTGCGGTGCTAGTGGACGACTCCACGCCGGTCCAGTACGGCGACGTCCTCTTCCGCATCAAATGAGTTGAGTGTCTTTGGTTGAGAGCCGAGAGCCCCGCTCCGGGCTTCCCGCCGCTCTCAACTCTCAACAACCCACCTTCAACTGATCCTTCATGTTCAAGCGCGTCCTGGTCGCCAACCGCGGTGAAATCGCCCTCCGCATCATCCGCGCCTGCCGCGAACTCGGCGTCGAATCCGTGGCCGTCTATTCCGAGGCCGATGTCGATTCGATGCACGTCCAACTCGCCGACGAGGCGGTCTGCATCGGCCCCGCGCCGAGCAAGGAGAGCTACCTGAAGCCCGACCGCATCATCGCCGCCGCCGAGATCACCGAGGCGGAAGCGATTCACCCGGGCTACGGCTTCCTTTCCGAGAACGCCCGCTTCGCCGAGATCTGCGAAAGCTGCAACTTCCAGTTCATCGGGCCGTCCGCCAAGGTCATCTCGATGATGGGCGACAAGGCCACCGCCCGCGCCACCGCGGTGGCGAATGGCGTGCCCGTAACACCCGGCTCCGAAATCCTGGCCGATGCCAAGGAGGGCCTCTCCGAAGCCAAACGCATCGGCTTCCCCGTGATGATCAAGGCCACCGCCGGTGGTGGTGGCCGCGGCATGCGCCCCTGCTTCAAGGAAGAGGAGTTCGAAGCGCAATTCCGCGCGGCTTCGGGTGAAGCGCTGGCGGCCTTCGGCAATGGCGAATGCTACCTTGAGAAGCTGGTGCTCAATCCGCACCACATCGAATTCCAGGTCATCGCCGACCGCCACGGGAATTTCATCCAGCTCGGCGAGCGCGATTGCTCGATGCAGCGCCGCAACCAGAAGATCATCGAGGAATGTCCGTCGCCGCTGCTCGGGCCCGAACTCCGCGCCCGCATGGCCGAGGCCTCGGTGAACCTGATCAAGAACATCGGTTACGAGAACGCCGGCACCATCGAGTACCTCGTCGATGAGAAGGGCGAGGACTTCTACTTCATGGAGATGAACACCCGCATCCAGGTGGAGCATCCCGTGACGGAAGAGGTGATGGGCTGCGAACTCATCAAGGAGCAGATCCGCATCGCCGCCGGCGAGCCACTCTCCGGCCATGTCCTCAATGCAGCACCGCGAGGCCACTCCATCGAGTGCCGCATCAATGCCGAGGACCCGTTCAACAATTTCTGCCCCAGCCCGGGCAAGATCGATATGTGGTATGCCCCGGGTGGCAAGGGCGTGCGGGTCGATACCCACGTCTATTCCGGCTACGCGGTCCCGCCGAACTACGACTCGATGATCGCCAAGCTCATCGTCACCGGTGCCAACCGCGAGATCGCCATCGCCCGCATGAAGCGCGCCCTCGGCGAGTTCATGATCCGCGGCATCAAAACGACGATTCCATTCCAGCAGGAGATCATCGCCCATCCCGACTTCGCCGCCGGCACCTACGACATCGGCTGGGTCGCCCGCTACCTTGAGGAGCGGAAAGGTTGATGCCATTTCCATGAAACGATCGAAGCGCGGGCCCGTCCTGCTTCCGGGATGGCCAATCAGATTTCATTCGCGGGCGGCTTGACCGGGTGGCAAGTGTCTTTCATTCCTCTAGTATGAAAAGAATCTGGCTCGTGGGGATACTGGCTCTGCTTTCAGTCGCATGCCAGCGCGAGGAGGAGGCCAGCTCGGGAGCTTCCTCCAAGAAGAAGCCCGGCCAGTCCGGTGGGGGAACGAGTGAGATGCCACCCGGAACGAGGTCGGCGAAAGCCACCAACCGTGGCGAATCAAAAAAGCCCATTCCAACTGCGGAAGCCGTGCCGGATCAGCCGGGCTTCGTGAAAAGCCCTTACAATGGCGAAATCGTTGACGTGACTGGCGTTCCCGCCGGAACCGTGGTCGACGACCCGGGTTATCCGGCCGAGGAAGAAAAGCAATTTCGCGTGCCGAAGATGGCAGAGGCGGGGGAGGACGAGATTCTACCTCCTCCCGATATCGAGGCGGCCAAAGCCGAAGCGCGCACGGCGAAGGTCGTGCCAGGCAAGCCGGGTTTCATCGTCTGTCCTTGGGACCAAAGCGAGTTCGATGCCTCCGGCTTCGAAGCTGGCGCGGTCATCATGGATCCCAGCTCCACGCCAGAGACCCCTCGCTTTCTCACGGTGCCAGATGATCACATCCAACCCGAATAGCGGGACTGGCTCCCCCTTTCCGGCACGGTAAACTGCAACGTTCTCTTCCGCTCTCACTGGACACCTGCGAGCCGTTCCGGCAGTGGAGGCTCCGCAGCTCATGAAACTCGTCGGCCAGTTCTACGCGATCCTCGATCTCGGGTACGTTGCCGCGGCCGCTGCCGAAGCGGTCTCGCGCGCACTTCTCGCCGGTGGTGCGGATTTGCTTCAGCTCCGTGCCAAGGGTCATCCCTCCGTGGAGATCGAGCGACTTGCCCGCCGCCTGCTGCCGCTCTGCCGCGATGCCGCGGTGCCCTTCATCGTCAATGACCACCCCGAGATCGCAATGGCGGTCGGCGCGGATGGCATCCACATCGGTCAAGACGATGGCAGCCTCGCAGCGGTTCGTGAGATCGTCGGCCCCGGCATGCTGGTAGGTCGCTCAACCCACTCGCCCGACCAAGCCCGCGCTGCCTTGGCGGAAGGCTTCGACTACATTGGCTTCGGCCCGCTTTTTCCAACGCCCACCAAGCTTGGCCGCCCGGGCATCGGCCTTAATAACATCGCTGCGGTCCAAGCGGAAGTCGGCTCGCGGATCCCGGTCTTCTGCATCGGCGGGATCAAGCGCGAAAATCTCCCAGAAGTCCTCGCCGCCGGCGCTCGGAACGTTGTCATCGTTTCCGACCTCCTCACCGCTGAGGATGTCGCCGAGGCTGCGCGCGGCGTAAAATCGGCGCTCGCGGGTTGCTGAAAGGCTGCTCTTGGCACTTGGCACGTTTCGCCCGGACCTTCAGCTTCCGCGCATGTCCAGCCCGCTCCCCATCGTCGTCGGAGGAACTATCGCCATCGACAACGTCAAGACGCCCTTCGCCGACGAAACCAATCTCCTCGGAGGCTCCGCTGCCTATGCCGCCCTGGCCGCCTCGTTTTCCGGCGTGCCGGTCCATCTCATCGGCATCGTCGGCAAAGATTTCCCGGCCCCGCACCTCGCCATGCTTGAAGGCCGCGGCATCTCCCTTGATGGCGTCGAGCGTTCGACCGGCGACTCCTTCACCTGGTCCGGCGAGTACTTCAACAACATGAACGAGCGCACGACCCACCGCGTCGGCCTCAATGTGCTTGAGAGCTGGCAGGTCAAGGTGCCGGCCAGCGCCGCTTCCGCCGCCTTCGTCGTGCTCGCGAACATGTCGCCGGACAACCAGCTCCAGATGCTGGCCCAGTGCCAAGCCACCGAGCGCTTTGTCATCGCCGATACCATGGACCTGTGGATCGAGATCGCCAACGAGCGCCTCCACGACGTTCTCAAGCAGCTCGACCTCTTTGTCATCAATGACAGCGAGGCCCGCGAGTTCACCCGCACCACCAATCTCCTCCAAGCCGGCCGCCAGCTCCTCGCCAAGGGCCCGCGCCACGTCGTCATCAAGCTCGGCGAATTCGGCGCCATGCTCTTCTCGGCGAATGGTGGCGAATTGCAATTTTTCCGCAGCCACGCCTACCCCATCGAAGAACTCGCCGATCCCACCGGAGCGGGCGACAGCTTCCTCGGCGCGCTGGCCGGCTACTTGGCTGCAAAGGGCTCCGCGGACCCGGATTTCAATAGCTTGCGGCAGGCCGTCGTCCACGGCTCGGTGGTCGCCTCCTTCACCTGCGAGTCCTTCTCGACTCGCCGTTTGGAAGAGCTGGATGCCACCGGTCTTCAAACGCGTTTGAACCACTTCCGAGCCATCACCGTTTGGTGAGGATCACGCCCTCGGCGAGGGCCCGAATCGGTTCAAACTACCCCTTCGCGGATTCCATCTCCGCTGTCCCTCAAAAGCGGGACAGCGGAAAAATGGACGGGGCACTTTTAGAGCGGAAAAACACCATTTTTCGCCAAGTGCGCGCCGAATTTGAAAAAACTCTTAGCCACTCGACCGCTGATTTTTGCGTCGACGCGCATTTTGTGAGCCAGATCGGAATCGGACCGCCCAGGACGCGGCTGAAAATGCAATGTAAGTCTTTGAAAATAAAAGGGCGGATGGGAAACCAAAAACTTTCTTGCTTAGCCCCCAAGAATCGTCGTCAATGCAGTTAATGAAGAAAATTTCGCTGGGCAACCATGTCTCATGACGAACGCGTCACGTTTCCCCTCCGCTTTTTTCCTCGACGAAACCCCAAACCAGACCTAAACCCACACTCGTCATGAAACCAATCATTCCCTTTGCGCTTCTCGGGGCGCTTCTTGCTGTCGGGGCAGTGAAAGCTGCCGAAACCACTCCAGTGGGCTACACCGTTACGACTTGCCCTTCCAACTCGGACACGATCGTTGGACTTCCGCTGCGCGTTTCCGCTGCGGCCGCTGGTGCGCTGACCGCTGCTCCTAGCAGCACGACCGGCACTCCGGATCTTACTTCCAGCACCGCCGCTTTTCCGGCTGTCGCCAACACCCACTATGTCAAGTTCAAGTCGGGTGCGAGCGATGGTAAGTGGTATCCGATCACCGCAAATACCGCGACAACGCTGACGATCAATCTCAATGGCGACACGCTGGGTGCTGTCTCCGGCGACACCTTCGAGGTGATCAAGTTCTGGACGCTTTCGGAACTCTTCAATCCCGCCACGGCGACCTCCGATCCGCTGACCACTCCGCACGCGATCGTCGCTTCGACCAGCCAGCTGGCCGCCGGCCGCCGCACCGAAGTGCTCCTCCCGAACCTCACCGGGGTTGGCATTAACTTGGCAGCGTCGACGACCTATTACATCAACGCTGGCATTTGGAAGAAGGCTGGTTCCGGTGCCACCGACTTCGGTGCCGACCAGCTCTGGCCTGATTCGTACTTCATCATCCGTAACCCCACCGCGGTGGCTTCTCCGACCACTTATACGATCGTGGGCGAAGTGGAACCGAACAAGTTCGGGATCGCCTTGAGCGTCGATCCGGTCAGCAAGCAGGACAACTTCATTGCCTTGCCGCGTCCGATTGACATCGCTCTCAACGATCTCGGCCTTGCTAATACTGCGGCCTTCGTCGACTCCACCAGCCAGCTGGCGGCCGGTCGTCGCGATGAGCTTCTTGTGTTCGACAATGCCCTGGCTGCTCGTAACAAGGCGGCTTCCGCCACCTACTACCGTAACGCCGGAATTTGGAAGAAGGCTGGTGGCGGTGCCACGGATTTTGGCACCGACAAGATCCCGGGTGGTTTTGGATTCATCATCCGTAAGTTCCCATCAGCAGGCGGAACAGTGTTCTGGAGCAACGCCCCAACCTACTAAATCGACTGACGTAACTAATAGAATCTCCCATTAAGATATGAAATCGAAATTACTGCTTGCTGCGCTAGCGGCGTCACTCATCGGTAGCGCTGAAGCTACGATTGTCCTTAATACGCAATTCGGAACCGCCTTCAACTCGGGTGGCGCTCCTGTCGCGGCGGGAACCCTCTATGCGCTTGTCATCGACACCGATAACAATAGCACTTTCGCCGGCGGTTTTGGCGTGAATACTACCCTCGGAGCTGTGGGAGCGAATTCGGTATTCACCACTGGTCAACAGCTTACCTTGGGCCAAACCTTGGGTGGCGACACCATCTTTCATCTCGGCGCATTCGACGGTGCCGGTGAAGGTATTACGGCTGAAGTCCTCTCATTGACCCTTGGCGTCAATGGCGTCCTTAACGGTCGCAGCTTCGCGATCTACTGGTTCCCGGGCGCGACGCTCGCTAATCGGACGGTTGGCACGCAAGTGGGTGGTATGAATTCCAACTTGCCAGCCGATGGCGGTCTGGACCCGATGATTATGCCTGCTGACGGTGCTACGGTGAACATCGGAGCCGCTACCGCTGATGGCAGTGGCACTCAGCCGAATATCCGTTTCACCGCTGTCGATTTGGTTCCTGAGCCTTCGGCGGCTCTTTTGGGCCTTCTCGGTGCTGTCGGTTTGATCCGTCGCCGCCGCTAAAGCACGGAAACAAAAGTTTGTTGATAAAAGGTGGGATGCCCAGCGGCATCCCACCTTTTTCTTTTTATAGAATGTAGTTGTTTCCCAAGAAACAATCCCCTCTTGGATCTATTGCTGGGTTGGCGAACCCCGCTCGGCAGCGGGTACTCCCGCGTCCTAGCATTTTGCCATCTTTTGTCTTAGCCGCCCAGTTCGAGCCCGTCCGTTGCATCGCTAAAGTATTCATAGCCATATATAACTAAAAATCTAAAAATATTAAATCGAAATTACTAGTTGCCGTTGTGGCGGCATCCCTCGTCGGCGGCGCTGAAGCTACCATCACCCTTAACACTCAATTCGGCACGGCCTTCGACTCTTCCGGACAGCCTGTCCCGGCAGGCACGCTTTACGCGCTCGTGATCGACACCAATCTCAGTGATACGTTTGCTGGTGGTTTCGGCCTTCAAGAAAGCCTTGGGAAACCGGGAGCGGATGCCGTGTTCACTCCTGGCCAAACCATCTCGCTCGGCGGGAATCTATCGGGAGATACCATCTTCTATCTGGGCGCATTCGATGGTGCAGCCGAGGGGATCACTGCCGAAACGATCCAATTGACCGTGGGTGTTAATGGCGTTGCTACAATTCGCAACTTCGCGATCTACTGGTTCCCGGGTGCGACGCTTTCCAGCGCCAATAGCGCCACGATCGGAACTCAAGTGGGTGGCATGCACGCTTTTAGCGAGCTAGGCACTGGTTTGGAGTCGATGACAATCCCTTCGGATGGTTCACTTGTTAATATTGGAGCTGCCACCCTTGCGGGAGGTGGAACTACTCCTCCATCTCGATTCACCGCGGTGGATCTGGTTCCGGAGCCTTCTACCGCTTTCTTAGGCATTCTCGGTGTCTTTGGCCTGCTCCGTCGCCGCCGTTGATTGGGGGTCGCGCAATCGGGGCTGAGCTTCAGTTTCTTGAACGCGAGGCTCTATACACTCTATCACCATTTTTTTATCTGAATAAGCCTAAATAACATTACCCGCTCGAGATATGAAATCGGAATTATTGCTTGCCGCGTTAGCGGCCTCGCTCATCGGCAGCGCTGGGGCGACGATCACCCTCAACACTCAGTTTGGCACGGCCTTCGACTCCTCCGGGAACCCTGTTCCAGCAGGCACGCTTTACGCGCTTGTTGCCGACACTGATAACAACAATGTGTTTGCTGGAGGATTCGGCCTCAACTCCAGCCTCACAGCAGGGGGGGCGGCTAGCGCGTTCACTAGCGGCCAAACCCTCCTTCTTGGCGGGCTTTTGGGGGGAGATACCATCTTCTATCTGGGCGCATTCGATGGCGCTGGCGAGGGCATTACAGCCGAAACGATTCAATTGGCCCTCGGCGTCAATGGCGTCGCTCCGGCACGCCGCTTTGCCTTTTATTGGTTCCCGGGTGCCACGCTTGGGAGCGCAAACAGCGCCACGATTGGAACCCAAGTGGGTGGCATTCATACGGGAGTGGCGGAAGGCGGGTTGGAAGGCATGGTGTTTCCCTCTGATGGATCTCTCGTTCCAATCGGGGCTGCCACATCAGCCGCCGGCGGTACTATCCCCGATTCACGGTTTACCGTGCCTGTGCCGGAACCCTCGACCGCTTTCTTGAGTCTCCTTGGAGCTTTGGGTCTGATCCGTCGCCGTCGCTGATGGCGCGGGGGCCGGGCAACCGGAAGTGAGCTTCAGTGTCTTGAAGGAAGGGCCTTACAAGCCCGTGTCGCGACCCATTTATAAGAAATAAACGTAAAGCACATTTCCCTCTGAAGATATGAAATCGAAATTATTGCTTCCCGCAATAGCGGCCTCGCTCATCGGTAGTGCTGGTGCCACGATCACCCTCAACACTCAGTTCGGCACGGCCTTCGACTCCTCCGGGACGCCTGTTCCGGCGGGAACGCTTTATGCGCTCGTCATCGACTCCGATAACAACAATACGTTCGCAGGCAACTTCGGCCTGAATTCTAACCTCGGGATTGTGGGGGCGAGTTTGGTATTCACCCCTGGGCAAACTCTTACGCTGGGCGGTTCTCTGGGGAGTGACACCATCTTCTATCTGGGCGCTTTCGATGGCGCTGCCGAGGGCATCACAGCCGAATCGATCCAGTTGACCCTCGGCGTCAATGGCGTCGCTTCGGGACGCAGCTTTGCATTTTATTGGTTCCCGGGTGCCACACTTGGAAGCGCAAACAGCGCCACGATTGGAAGCCAGATCGGTGGCCTTCACACGACGGGGACGGCGGAAAGTGGGTTGGAAGCCATGATGATACCCGCTGATGGTGCTATCCTTGCAATCGGAGCTGCCACATCAGACGCTGGCGGTACTATTCCCAATGAGCAGTTTACCGCGAACGGTTGGATTCCGGAACCCTCAACCGCCTTCTTGAGCCTCCTTGGAGCTTTGGGTCTGTTCCGTCGCCGCCGCTAAAGCGTCTTGCAAAACTTCCTTCAAAAGCCGGGATACTTCGCGGCATCCCGCCTTTTCTATGTCAGGTGACCCTCGCAAAGCGGAATTTTATCGCGAGCACCCTGCCCCGATCATCGTGCAGGCGGCGAAAGCTGGTGTGACGAGCCGGGTTTTTCTAGCTTCGGGCATCTCATGAGAAGATGCCGCGGATGCCGATGGTTCTACCTGCTCTTGCTTTTGGCCGACGCCTCAAGTGCTGCGGAGGAAGGCTGGGAGCATCAATTGGCCCGGCGCTTCTCCCGAAGGCTGGCCGGGATCGAAACCGAGACCGGGAAGCTCCGGGCGGAGCTTCCACGTCTACCGATGGTTCCCGTTTCAGATCAAGGAGGGACAGGTGGCTTTGCCTGTCTCCATCCAGCGGCGGAGCCGACGACTCCGGGTGAGTATTCGGTAACTCTCGACTTTCCGACGGTGGGACTTGTGGACTTGATCGCCTTGGTGCCGGCACGGCGCTACGGGGTCGGCGGTCTGGAATCGCAGTTCGGGTTACCGGATGGGTTTGAGGTCGAGCTGATGGACGGGGAGGGGAATGTGCTCCGCACCTTGGCGAAGGAAGACGGTCTTTGGTCAGAGCCGGTGCGTGCCGGGCATCCGTTTGTTTACCCGGTGCAACCAGCGATTGAAGCGGCGGGCCTGCGGATTTCCGCCCGCCGGCTGCGCTTGGATCCGGATGTGTCGAACGAATATGTACACGCTTGGGCGGAGGTCTTTGCCTTCCAGGGAGAGCGAAATCTGGCCCGGGGCGCGAGAGTGAACAGTTCGAGTGGAGTTCCTCCGTCCGCTCCGTGGCAATGGAATTACGCCTTCCTCGTGGATGAACAGACTCCTCTGGGAATCCCCGAGATGCCTGCGGACGGAGCCAGTTGTGAGGGATGGATTTCGCTGCCCCGACAAACTGCTGAGGATTCGATGTGGATTGAGGTGGATCTGGGCCAAGAACAAGGTTTCGACGCAATCAAACTCTACCCAGCGGCGCGCCCGACTTCTGATTTACCCAGCGGATTCGGATTCCCGCGGCGATTCACGATTTCGTTACCTGGTGAAGTGGCTTCCAAGGATCCGGGCGAATCCACGGATTGGGAAGTGGCGACCACCAATCCCGGGAACAATCCCTTTCTGGTGCAGTTCGACCCACTCCGGTCGCGGCGAGTCAGGATTGGAATCAGCTCGCTATGGAAGGCCTATGACAGCTTCCCGGCCTACGCCGCCTTCTGCGAGATCGAGGTCTTGGATGGAGGAAAGAACATTGCCCGGGGGGCGCCGGTTGGGAGCTCCGAGAGCGCGATGCGAATTGGCAGGACTGAGTCTCTGGCACCCACGGAATCCACGCTGACGGATGGGCTGGGCCAAAGGGGCCGCTTGGTGTCCAGCCGCGAGTGGTTGTTGGGGCTGGACCAGCGGCTAAAGCTGGAAAGGCAGCTCTACGGCTTGCAGCAGGAGAAAGCGGCCATTGCCAAGGACTGGCGGATCACCGGTTGGATTGTTTTGGCGGTGCTGGGAGGGGTGGGGACTCTGGTGCTCATCGTGTTGCCGGTTCGCTATCGGTTGCGGGAAAAGCTCCACATCTCCCAAGTGCGCGACCGCATCGCCAGCGATCTCCACGATGAGGTGGGCAGCAATTTGGGCAGCATCCAGATGCTCGCGGACCTCGCGGAAGGCCATGCCGCGGGGACTGGACCTACCAAAGAGCTGAAGCGGATCCAGCGGATCGCGGCGGAGACGGTCAGCGCGGTGCGCGATATCGTCTGGCTGCTGCGGCCGCAGGGCGATCACCGGATTGGCACGGTGGAGCATCTGCGGGAGACCAGCTCGATCATGCTGGAGCCGCTGGAGTGGGAATTCACTGCCAACGAGGCGGCGTGGCAATGCGAGATGTCCGACGAGTCGAATCGCCACCTCTTCCTCTTTTTCCGGGAAGCCCTGCACAATCTGCTACGGCATTCCGGCGCGAAGAAGGCGACCATTCGCGTCGAGTGCGATGACCAGCGGTTCCACCTCACCGTGGCGGACGATGGCTGCGGGATTCCACCCGAGAAGCTGGAGCGCCCCTCCACTTTGCGCGCGCTGAGGCAGCGGGTAGAGGCTCTGGGTGCCGAGTTCAAGGTCGACACCCGGCCCGGCGAGGGCACGCGCTTGGAGCTCGGCATTCCATTGGGGGTGAAGCCGAGGAAAAAGCAGGCTGCGGCAGCGCAGCCCGGCATTGCGCCCGGCTGAACGCGGGCGTTCAATGCCTGTGTGGCCGCCAACAAGACCGCTGATTCCAAGCCGATCCGCCTGATCCTCATCGAGGACCACGCCGACTTCCGCGAGTCGGTCTCGATGGTGCTGACCGAGCGCGGGTATTCCTGCGTTGGCGAGTTTTCCACCATGGAGGACGCGATCGAAGCGATCCGCGGCGGCTTGGAGGCGGACCTTGTGCTTTCCGATCTTGGCCTGCCTGGGATGAGCGGCGTGGAGGGGATCAAGAAAGTCCGCGAGCTGCTGCCGAAGGTTCAGGTGCTGGTCCTCACCGCCTTCACCGACAAGGCCAAGGTCTTTGCGGCCCTGGAAGCCGGGGCGCACGGGTATTTGGTGAAAGCGGGTAGCGCGACCCGGCTGATCGCTACCTTGGAAGAAGTCTTGGCCGGCGGCACCCCGCTCGACCCGAAGATCGCCGGGATGATCCTCCAGACCTTCCGCCAGCTCAGCCCGATTCAGGGGGCCGAAACGCTCTCCGCCCGCGAGGCTGAGGTCCTCCAGCTTTCCGCGAAGGGCTTGACCCGCCAGGAAGTCGCCGACCAGCTCGGCCTCAGCCAGCACTCGGTGACCGAATACATCAAACGCTGCTTCGACAAACTCCACGTCCGCAACCTGCCCGCAGCCGTCAGCGAGGCGATCCGGCGCGGGTTGCTCGACCTTTCCTAACGGTGTCCCAAATCTTAGGGACATGACAGATCCCGCATTTTCGGGCAGAGTCTACTCATCCGAAGGGCCTCCGGCCCTTAGGGAATGAAAATTTCATGACGAAATTCATTGGGGCCGCATGAGTGTGCGGCCCCTTTTCGTGTCCGGATGGTGGGTTCGCCGGAAGCAGGGGTGTCCCAAATCTTGGGGACATGACAGATCCAGCATTTTCGGGCAGAGTCTTCACATCCGAAGGGGCTCCGGCCCTCAGGGGGTGAAAATTTCATGACGAAATTCATTGGGGCCGCATGAGTGTGCGGCCCCTTTTCGTGTACCGGCGGTGGGTCGGCGCGATGACCAGATCCGGTGATGAAAGTTGGCAGGTGGTGCGGTAACGGGGTGGCATGAAGCGCCTGCTGTTCCTTTTCCTGTCTCTTCCTTTCCTCGCGCTGGCGGCCCCCGACCTGGATCCGGCGCGCTTTGCCAAGGAGATCGACGCCTTCGATGCCGCGGATGCGAAGGCTCCCCCGGAAAAAGGTGGCATCGTCTTCACCGGTAGCTCGAGCATCCGGATGCTGGACCTGAAAAAGGTGTTCCCCGGCCTCAAGGCCCTGAACCGCGGCTTCGGCGGCAGTCACACCTCGGACTTGAACCACTACCTCGACCGCTGCCTGCTGCGCTACGAGCCGTCACTGGTGGTCTTCTACTGCGGGGGGAATGACCTGTGGGACAAGAAGTCGCCGGAGCAGGTGGAGGAGGATTTCTCGGAATTCCGCCGCCGCTTGTTCGAGCGGTCCCCGGAGGCGAAGCTGATCGTGATGGCCGTGCGACCGAGCCCGGCGCGTGTTTCGATCCGCGACAAGGAAGCGGATCTCAATGCGCGCCTCAAAAAGGCAGCGGAGGCCGACAAGCGCATCGTCTATGTGGCCGGTTCTTGTGACAGGTTTTTGGACAAGACGGGCGAGACAATCCGTGAGCGCTTTGTCGAAGACGGCTTGCACATGAGCGATGCAGGCTATGCGATCTGGAAGGAGCTGCTGACGCCGCTGCTGCCGAAGCACTGAAACGTAGCTGGGCCATCTTGGCCCAGTTAATTGAGGGGGCGTCCCCGCCCCCTTGGAGAGCCGAGGCGAGACGCCTCAGCAACGGACTGGAGCGAGACGCTCCAGCTACCGTTAGTCGTCGTCGTCGTTGTTGCCGCCCTTCACGCGGACCTTGCCGCGCAGCTTGGCCTCGATGTAGCCATCGATGTCACCGTCCATGATGTTCTGGATGTTGCCCGATTCGTAACCGGTGCGGAGGTCGAGCACCTTTTGATAGGGCTGGAAAACATAGGAACGGATCTGGTTGCCCCAACCGATGTCGCCCTTCTCCCCGTAGGCGCGCTCGGACTCGGCCTTGCGCTTGTCCTCCTCGAGCTGGAAGAGCTTCGCCTTGAGGATCTCGTAAGCCAGTTCCTTGTTGGCTCCCTGCGAACGCGCATTGGTGGAGCGGATGAGGATGCCGGTCGGCAAGTGACGTAGCAGCACGCCGGTTTCCACCTTGTTCACGTTCTGGCCGCCTTTGCCGCCGGAGCGCATGGTGGTGATCTCGATGTCCTTGTCGTTGATCTCGATCTTGATCTCGTCGTTCACCTCGGGAGTGGCATCGACCGAGGAGAAAGAAGTGTGGCGTTTGCCCGCGGAGTCGAAGGGCGAGATACGGACGAGGCGATGCACCCCACGTTCGTTCTTCAGGTAGCCATACGCGTAGTCGCCAGTGATCTTCATAGTCGCGCCGCGCAGCCCGGCACCGTCGCCGTCCTGCCAGTCCACCGTCTCGCAAGCGAAGCCTTTCCGCTCCGCCCAACGCTGGTACATGCGGTAAAGCATCTGGGCCCAGTCGCAGGCCTCGGTGCCGCCGGCACCCGCCTGGATGATCAGGTAGCACGAGGCCATGTCGCCCGGCTTGTCGAGCAGGGTGATGAGCTCAAAGGAAGCGATGTCCTTGTCGAGTTCCTCGGCCAACTTGAAAGCGTCGGCCTTGGCATCGTCGTCGTCGAATTCCTTCGCCAGCTCGATGCCGGCCATCAGGTCGTCGTAGCGCCCGCTGAGCTTCTCGAAGGCTCCCAGCTTCTTTTTCAGTCCGGCGATCCGCGTGTTGGTGGCGCGAGCCTTCTCCTGGTTGTTCCAAAATTCGGGGTCACCCATCGCGGCCTCGAGCGAGGCGATTTCGCGTTCCAAGGTGGGGACGTCAAAGATACCTCCCGAGCTGGGTCAGACGGCTCTTCAGAGCGTCCGTATCCAGCGCCGAGAGGTCGGCGGTATGAGGTTCAGCCATAAGGTGGGCGGAAGGTGGGGACGCAACCGGGGGGAGTCAAGGAGTGTGTCGCAGGCCGCCGACCCCTACTTTTACCGAGCGTTTACGGACAGGCGGCCGCTCGCGGGCTATTCCGGGGACGATGAAACTCGCCTTTGCCCTCGCGTCCCTCTTCGCCGTCTCGCTCCATGCCGCCGAGGAGCTGCCGGTGATGCCGCAGATCGATTCGGTCGGTCTCTTCAAGAACGGCGTGGCCGTGGTCCGCGCGTCGTTTGAGGCTAAGCAAGCCGGCAACTACCGCTGGGACGAACTGCCGCGCAGCATCCACGGCAGCTTTTGGATCGAAAGCGATGGCGTCGTGATCGTCCGCGCCACCACCCGGATGATCGATGAATCCGCCGCCGCACCCACCGGCAACCTGCAGCGCGATCTCGCAGGGCAAGCGGTGACCCTTCGCCTGAAGAAAGGCAGCGAGGGCGGCGAGGCGCCGCTCGTGTCGGGCAAGGTGTGGGCGCTACCCGAGCAGCCGGTGAGTAAGTCGTGGGACAGCGGCTTCTTCAATGCATCGAATCCATGGATGGCGGCGACCCAGTCTCGCACAGAGACGCCGGCGACCACGGGAAATTTCCTGGTGCTCGAAAGCGAGCGCGGCCGGCAATTCGTGGAACTCCATTCGATCGCCTCGGTGTCGGTCGATGGCCCGGCGGTACTCGCCCCGCGCAAGGTCGAAAAACCGGTGATGGTCTTTGAAGTGACCGAGCCGCCACGCGATGGCGGCCGCGTGCGCATCACCTACCTCGCCCGCGGCCTTGCCTGGGCGCCCTCCTACCGCATGGACTTGGGAGCCGGCGGCAAGCTGGCCATCCGCCGCAGCGCGATGGTGCGCAATGAATTGATCGCGCTGAAGGAGACCGAGGTGCAGCTCATCTCCGGCTTCCCGAATATCGAGTTCGCCCACGTCGATTCCGCGCTGTGGGGTGGTGCCACGCTCACGGCCTTTTTCCAGCAGCTCGGCCAGCAGCCGGGGAGCGCGCGCGGTGCGGCGTCGCAGCAGCTGGTGATGTACAACGCGATCGCTCCCGCCGCGGCCACGTTGCCGGATCTCCAGGAGACGGGCGCGGGTGATGACCTTCACTATGAAGCGATTGGCAAGCGCAACCTCGAGCCGGGAGATTCGCTTTCGCTCGATCTCTCCGCGACCGAGACCAAGTGCGAACGCGTGGTCGAGTGGGTGGTGGAGGATCCGCGCGATGGCAATGGCCGCTACCACCGTTCCTCGAATGACGAGCCGAAGGAAAGCAACGAGCCGTGGGATGCGCTGAAGTTCACCAATCCCTTCGACTTTCCGCTCACCACCGCTCCCGTCGTGATCACCGAGGCCGGGCGCTTCCGCGGCCAGAGCCTCAGCCAGTGGGTCAATCCCGGCCAATCTACCTGCCTGCGGGTGACCAAGGCGCTCAGCCTGCAGACGCGTTCCGCGGAGACGGAAGAGGAAGGCCAGCGCGAGGTCGTTTGGGTGGGTGGCAATGACTTCCGGCGCACCAAGGTCAAGGGCTCGCTGGAGCTGCACAACTTCCGCAACAAGGAGGTGACGCTCGATATCCGCGCGGGCTTCTCCGGCGAGATGCTCGAGGCTGAAGGTGCGCCGACGACCCGGCTGCGCACCGACGGCGTCACCAGCGTCAATCCGCGCCGCGAACTCGTATGGTCCGTGAAGCTGGCAGCGGGCGAGGAAAAGACCGTCACCTACCGCTACTCGGTGCTGGTCGATCAGTAGCCGCGAAAAAAATCCAGTTGCGCAGTTTACCCATACCCCCTATGGGTATATTCATGGAGCGCGACTGCCACCAGAGCAAGCCACTGATCGGCCGGGTTAACCGGATTGTCGGCCAGGTCCAAGGGGTTGCCCGCATGATCGAGGAGAACCGGGAGTGCCCGGAAATCCTGCACACGATCTCCGCGGTGCATGCCGCCTTGCGTGGCCTTGAGGCGAAGTTGCTTGAGGATCACGTGAAGCACTGCGTCACCGATGCCGCGGCGAATCCGCAGCAGCTCGACCGTCGCTTGGAGGAACTCGTCGCCCTCTACAAACGCCGCCTCGCCTGATCACCATGAAATCCTGCTGTCATTCCGATTCACCGGAGAAGGAGCCCGAAGCTTCCACCAAGGAGGATCCCGCCATTCAGCGTCTGCCCGAAATCAACACGATCGAGCGGGCTGCATCCGGTCCTTCGTGCTGCGCGCCGCTGAAGGAAACCAAGCCGTCCTGCTGTGGCGGTCACCATCATCACAACCACGGCACTGCCGTTGGGACGGATGCCGAGCCGGGGCAGTTCATCTGCCCGATGTGCCCCGGGGTGGTCTCCGATGAGCCGGGCGACTGCCCGAAGTGCGGGATGCCGCTGGAACAGGTGCCGCCGGCAGTATTTGGGCCGACGATTTACACGTGCCCAATGCACCCGGAGATCGAGCAGGATCATCCCGGTGATTGCCCGAAATGCGGGATGCCCCTCGAGCCGAAGGTAGTGCCGAACGCTGGCGACGAGCACGCCCGGCGGGAGATCCGCGATTTATCCCGCAAGTTCTGGGTCGGCCTTGCGTTGACGCTGCCGGTTTTCCTGCTGGCGATGTTGCCGATGCTTCCCGGCCTCTCGCTGGAGGCGTGGATTCCAAAGCCAGTGTCCAAGTGGATCGAATTCGCGCTCGCGACGCCGGTGGTGTTCTGGGTGGGAGGCAGCTTCTTTGCGAAGGCATGGCGCTCTTTAAAAGGGTGGAACCTCAACATGTTCACCCTGATCGCGCTCGGGGTCGGGTCTGCCTATCTCTACAGCGTGGTGGCGGTGCTATTCCCGTCGTGGTTCCCTGGGGCGTTCCGCCACCACGGTCAGGTCGAACTTTACTTCGAGGCCGCTGCGGTGATCACCGTGCTGGTGCTGCTAGGCCAGCTTTTGGAAGCCCGCGCGCGCAGCCGCACGGGCCAGGCGATCCAGGCCTTGCTGGGACTGGCGGCGAAATCCGCCACCCGCCTGACTGCTGATGGCCGCGAGGAGCAGGTGGGGATCGACCGCTTGCAGGTTGGCGATCGTTTGCGCGTCCGCCCGGGCGAAAAGATCCCGGTCGATGGCACGGTTGTCGACGGATCCAGCCACGTCGATGAATCGATGATCACCGGAGAACCCGTGCCGGTGAAGCGAGGTGCGGGGGATCCCGTGGTGGGCGCGACCATCAACCAGACGGGAGCTTTCATCATGACCGTGGGCAAGGTTGGTGGGGAAACGCTGCTGGCCCAGATCGTACAAATGGTAGCCAAAGCTCAGCGCAGTCGTGCGCCGATCCAGAAGGTGGCCGACACCGTCGCGGCTTGGTTTGTGCCGGCGGTGGTGGCGGTGGCCATCTTGACCTTTGCGATTTGGGCGCTGTGGGGTCCGGAGCCAGCCATGGCGCTCGGTTTGGTCAATGCGGTTGCCGTGCTGATCATCGCGTGCCCGTGTGCCCTTGGCTTGGCCACGCCGGTTTCCATCATGGTCGGCGTTGGCCGGGCGGCCCGTGAAGGCATTCTAGTGAGGGACGCCGAGGCCATCGAAACCGCGGAAAAAATCGACACCTTGATCGTGGATAAGACCGGCACCCTCACCGCTGGCAAGCCGCAGGTCACCGCGTTCGAACAGGCGGAAGGCATTGAGGCCGATCGCGTACTCGCCGTTGCCGCCGCTTTGGAATCCCACAGCGAGCATCCGCTCGCCCGTGCGGTGGTGGCGTTTGCGGCCTCGCGTGGCCTCGCCTTGCCCGCTACCGCGGATTTCGAATCGACCACCGGCGGTGGCATTGCCGGCACGGCGGATGGCCATGCTTGGAAGATCGGCAAGCAGGCCTTCGCTGGCGAGCAGGCTCCCGCTGGACTGGCTGCAGCGGCGGCGACTGAACAGCGGCAGGCCAAGACCATCGCCTGGGTCGCCCGGGATGGTGAAGCTGTCGCCTTTTTTGCGATCTCCGACCCGGTCAAGGAGAGTACCCCGGCGGCGGTCGCCCGCCTGCATGAGCTCGGTGTGAAGGTCATCATGGCCACTGGCGACAATGAGCAGACTGCTCGTGCGGTTGCCGGAAGCTTGGGGATCGACGAAATCCATGCCGGACTTTCGCCCGCCGACAAGATCGCGCTGGTCCAGGAGCTCAAGGCCAAGGGTCGCCGGGTGGCGATGGCGGGCGATGGCATCAATGATGCGCCCGCTCTGGCTGCTGCCCATGTTGGCATCGCCATGGGCACGGGCACCGATGTCGCCATCGAAAGCGCCCACCTCACGCTGGTGAAGGGTGACCTTTCGGGGATTGCCCGCTCCTTCCAAGCGAGCAAGGCGGTCATGCGGAACATCCGCCAGAACCTGTTCTTTGCCTTTCTCTACAATGTCGCCGGCATCCCGATCGCCGCAGGCGTGCTGTATCCGCTCACCGGAACCTTGCTCAGCCCGATGATCGCTGGCGCGGCGATGTCGCTGTCATCCGTCTCGGTCATCTCCAACGCCTTGCGGTTGCACCGAATGAAGTTTGATTCCTGAATCAGATTGCTTTGAGCCCCTAGACTGGAATAGTGCCGTAACTAATCCGTCTCATCCTTGTCCGTTCCATGAACCTGCTCCGTAGCATCCTCGCCGTGCTGTTCGCGATTGTTATCGCGAACCCGGCCTGCTGTTGCACGGTGCGGAAAGCGGATGAGCCAGCGAAGGCCAGCCACTGCTGTGGTGGTGGCGGGACCAAGAAGGAGAAGGAAGAAAAGCCCTTCCACGAATCTTGTGCCTGTGCGGCCAAGAACCCGAAGCAGGTGCAGGATCCGCCGGTCCTTCCGGGAATCACGGTGGTGGATCTGCCGCCGTTGCTTCCTTCCACGATCGCCATCGTACTTCCGCCGGTGCCGGTTTGCGAACTGCCGCAGCCGGACTTTTTCCACGATACCGGCCCGCCGCGGCGGCGTCTCGTGATGCTCCAGAGGTTCCTGATTTGATCAAGCGATGCCGCATGGCCGTTCGTCGCGCCGTGCCCCATGTGTTTGCCGTGCACCTTCGTGCCCGCACCCGAACCGCATCGCTTCATGAAAACCATCCTCTTTCTCCTGCTTTCTCTAATCGTCGGCCACGCCCGCGTGGTCGAATACGACCTTCACGTCTCCGAACGGAAATGGGCTCCGCCCGGCCACCGCGAGGCGCGTGCCATCACCATCAATGGCGGCATTCCCGGCCCGACCATTCGCTTCCGCGTCGGTGACACCGCCCGCATCCGCGTTCACAACGAGCTCAAGAACGAGGAGACCTCGATCCATTGGCACGGCTTGCTCTTGCCAAATGCCCAGGACGGCGTGCCCGGCGTGACCACGCCGTCGATCCTGCCGGGCACCACGCACACCTTCGAGTTCCCCATCGTCCACGCCGGCACCTACTGGTATCACAGCCACACCGGCTTGCAGGAACAAGAGGGAGTCTTCGGCTCGATCGTCATCGCGCCGAAGGGCGGTGAGCCGGTGAAGGCAGACCGCGATCATGTGGTCGTCCTCTCCGACTGGACCCGCGAGCCGGCGGACGAGGTCATGCGCACGCTAGCCCGCGGCAGCGATTGGTATGCCTTCAAGAAGGGCACCACGCAAAGTCTAACAGGTGCCGCGAAGGCCGGGGCGCTTGCCGAGTACTTCGATCGTGAAAAAGGCCGCATGCCCGCCATGGACATTTCCGACGTCGGCTACGATGCCTTCCTTGCCAATGGCAGCGAGTCGCTCGATCTCCCCGGCAAGCCTGGCGAAACCTTGCGGCTGCGTTTCATCAATGCCGGCGCCTCCACCTACTTCTACCTCCAGTCCGCCACCGGACCGCTGAAGATCGTGGCTGCCGACGGACCCGCCGTGCAGCCGATCCGCGTGAAGCGCCTGCTCACCGGCATGGCGGAGACCTACGACGTGCTTGTCACGGTCCCGGCCGCCGGCAAGTGGGAGATCCGCGCCACGGCGCAGGATGGCTCCGGCCACTCCTCCGTGTGGATCGGTGAAGGCGAACCCCATCCCGCGCCGGACATTCCGAAGCCGGACAACTACCGCATGGACTCCCACCTCATGGCCGCGATGGAGGACATGGATGCCAAGCCCGTGAGCGATGCCGAAGCGCTCGCGAATGAACCCGAGCGCCCGCTTGCCCCGTATGCGCGGCTGCGTTCGCCTCATTCAACCGAGCTGCCCGCCAAGCTCCCGCGCCGCACGCTGACGATGCGCGCGACCGGCGACATGGAGCGCTACGTCTGGTCCTTCAATGGCAAGACCTTCGCCGAGGACGGCGTCATCCCGATCAAGCGCGGCGAGGTCCTGCGGCTGGAGCTCATTAATGACACGATGATGCATCACCCGCTGCACCTTCACGGCCACTTCTTCCGCGTGCTCATGGGGCAGGGGAAGTACTCGCCTCTCAAGCACACGATCGACCTGCCGCCGATGGCGCGCCGCACGATCGAGTTTGAAGCGAGCGAGTCCGGCGACTGGCTGTTCCACTGCCACCTGCTCTACCACATGCACGCCGGCATGACGCGGATCTTCTCCTATCAGGACCCCTCGTGGCAGGCACCGGGCAAGCTCAAGGAAGGCACCAACATCGTCTGCAATGACATCTGCTGCCTGCCTGGAAATCCGGATGCGAAGACCGGCACGGTCGATCCCCGCCAGCTCGGCCACGTCCCGCATGCCGGCGGGCACGATCACGACCCGCTCTACCTTTACCTCGATGGCAGCCTGCAGAGCCACCTGAGCGACGGCCGCCTCACACTCCGCAATGCACGGAACGATTACTACGCGGACTGGCTGCTCGGCTACGGCGATGATGAAGACGAATACGAAGTCGATGTCGCGTGGAGTCGCTACTTCAACCCGAACTTCTCCACCGTCCTCGGCGCACGTTTCACCGACAAGGAGGACGAGGAGAACCGCGCCTTCGCCGGTGTGAACTACCGCCTTCCCTACCTCATCGACAGCTTCGCGCAGCTTGATAGCGAAGGCGACCTGCGCGTCGGACTCGGCAAGTCGATCCAGGTGACCGACCGTCTCGGGATCTTCACGGAGATCCAATACGACACCGGCAGCGAATGGGAGTGGAGCGCCGGGGCCGACTGGATGCTCAACAAGCAATTCTCCCTCACCACCCAGTACCACTCCGACTACGGATTCGGCGGGGGCATCCGCTTCCGCTTCTAACAACCAAGAAACACAACCACGACACGATCATGAAAACGATACTGACCCTGATGACCGCCGCCCTTCTCGCCTCTTGCGCAGGCACCGGTGCCACCGCCTCGAATGTGAAACCCTACACCAGCAACATGTGCGCGCTGACCGACAACAAGCTCGGCTCCATGGGCACCCCCGTGACCAAGGTGTATGGTGACCAAGAGGTGAAATTCTGCTGCAAGCCCTGCATTGCGAAGTTTGAAAAGAACCTCGATGCCAACCTCGCGAAACTTCCATGAAATCCGCAATCCTCACCCTGCTGGCGATCGGCCTGGCGTCCTGCGCCACGCCGACGCCAGCGGCGCCTACCGAGAAGGCTCCTGCTTCCACCAAGGTCGCGAAGAAGGCCGCCGCGCCGAAGCCCAAGCCCTACCCGCTCAAGACCTGCCTCGTCACCGGCGATGGCCTCGATGACATGGACGAGCGCGTGTCGGTCGTCCATGAAGGCCAGACCTTCGAGTTCTGCTGCAAGCCGTGCGTGAAGAAGTTCTACAAGAATCCCGGCAAGTACGTGAGGGCACTGGAGAAAGCCAAGGGCTGACCCGGGATTCCTCAGCTTGCGAAGGGGCGGGATGGGGCCATCGTTGGCATTGAACCCCATTCCCTAAAGCCATGGGCGATAAGAATCCAAAAGCGAAACGGAAGCTTCAGGAGCAGCACGATCTGCAAAAGAGCCTCAGGGCAGAACAGCACCAACGCCATCAGCAGCGTCTTCACGAGCTTCACGAAGTGAAGCATCCGCACGAAGACCCGCACGGCTGAGCTGGCTGATTCACGGCCACAGCATCAGGATCGCAACGCCGCCTGCGAGGGCGGCGGTGAAGCCGGCCAGCACCGGCCTGCGGAATCCTTGTGCGCCGAGACTCAAGGCGAGCCCGGCCTTGAAGACGAGATTGGCGAGTCCTCCAAGGAGGATTACCCGCCAACCGGTTCGCGGATCGACGTCTCCCGAGTTCACCAGTCCTGAGGTGGAGAGGGTGATGGCGTCCATGTCGGTCAGCCCGGAAATTGCCGCCACGACGTACAGGCCTGCGTTGCCGAAGTGCTCCTTGGCGAGTGCCACGCCATAGAGCACCGCGACGTAGAGCAGCCCGAACATCACCGCTCCCTTCAGTTCGGAAGGCGGACTCTCTTCCTCAGGCGGACTTCCGGCCTTCGCGGCGAGGCGATGGATGACCACGGCGACCACGGCGGTCCAAACCATCATCGCCACCAAGGGCGGCAGCAGCTCCCGGAACTGGGCCGGTGCGGCGACCACGACCTCGGCGATCACGCGGATGAAGACGACCGACGAGGCGGTCATGACGATCGCCGCCAGCATCATCCCGCCAGTGCCGGCTGCCCGGCTGCGACGTGCCACGCTGGCCGTGGTGGCGGTGCTTGAAATCAGGCCCCCGAGAATGCCGGCCAGCGCCGCTCCCTTTGCCCCGCCGAAGAACTTCCTGATCAAATACGCCACCAAGCTGATGCCGACGATCAGCACCACCATCAGCCAGACTTTGAAGGGATTGAGCACGCCGAGGTAACCCATCTCGCGGTTCGGCAGCAGCGGCAGGATCACCAAGCCCGCCAGCACCAGCCGCGCGATTTCCCGCAGGTCCTCTTCACCGATCTTCCGCACCATGCCGTGCAGCCAGTCCTTGCTGTGGAGCAGCACCATCACCGTGCCGGCGCACACCACCGCCTCGATGATGTAGCCGGTCATGCACGCGGCACCGATGACGAACATCACCAGAATCGCGATCTCGGTCGTGAGGCCGGTGTCGGGATTGGAGCTGCGCAACTCGGCCAGATTGCCGACGATGACCATGGCCACGCAGGACAGCAGGGCGGCCGCGATCACCCAGCCGCCGAAGGTCAGCGACAGCAGCCCGCTGAGCGCGCCGAACAGGCTGATCAACGCGAAGGTGCGGATCCCGGCGACGCGGTCGCGCGTCCACTCGCGCTGCAGGCCGACCAGCAAGCCCAGACCAAGCGCGGTGCCCAGCGACTGGAGCAGCTCGGTGGTACCGGGGATGGAGGCGGGATCGGGCATGGCGGGGTCTGCCATGTTAGAGCGGCTTGTCCCGTGTTGCAAATCCTCATGAGGTCACGGGACCTGACAAGAATGGCACGGGACTAAGCCTGTGGACGGAGCGCCGTGGCACACTGGGAGCGCGGAATTCATTCCGCCTGGAAGCCTCGGCGAACCCACCGTCCCCCCTTCGCCAAGGCTACGGTGGGCAAGCCGGGCGGAATGAATTCCGCGCTCCCAGTAAAAGGCACTTTGGCTTGCCGGGGTTGGGGCCGGCCGATAGGTCACAGTGAAGTGATCGGAAAGGCCTATCTCCTGGTGCCGCTGGCCCTGACCGTAGGCTTTGCCTGTGGCTTCGGGTCCCGGCATTTCCATGAGAGTCCGCCGCAGGAATCGACCGCGACCCAGGCTGCGTCGGCACCAGGCACGGGCGGGCAAACGAGTTCGGGCGTCCCGATAAAGTCGAGATCCACGGACACCGTGGAAAGCCTGCTCGGCCTCGATGATCATTCGCTGTACCAGCGGCTGGCGCTATGGCTGCTGGACGCGGACGAAACCGGGATCAGGGCTTTTTTCGAACGTTACCAGAATCTGCCGGAGGCGGATGAGGACGTGTTGAAGCTCTTGTTCGCCCGTTGGACGAAGGTGGATCCGGCCGGCGCGATCAGAGCGGCGACGGCCACCTACCTTGAAGGACTGGCATGGTGGGCGTGGACGCTGAATGACCCCGAGCTGGCGGTCCGCGAGGTCCCCGAAGACTTCTTTGACGAAGTCATGCAGGCCTTGGCCCGCTTTCATCCCGAGCGGGTCGAGGCGGCGTTGGCGGCTCATCCGGAGTTCAGCATCAGGTCGGATCGCGAAGAGATCGCGCGGGAGCTGGCCGCCAGTGATCCCGGTGCAGCGCTCCAGCTTTTGCGAGAGCACGACGGAGAGTCCGAGAACGAGGTCATCGAGGAGTGGACCCGCCAGGATCCCCACGCGGCGCTGGCGTGGCTGGAGGAGCATCCGGACCGCACCGATGGATCGTTCGAGGAAGGCTTTCTTGAAGCGCTGGAGAAGGAGCATCCCGAGTTGCTTGCCGAGCTGGCCGCGCGGGCGAGGTCCGGAAAGCTGAAGTGGGAGCTGGAAGGAGCGGCTTTCCGGCATCTGGTGAAGGAAGATCCCGCCGCGGCGCTGGCGATGGCGGAAGCGACCGAATCGCTGCGGGTGAAAGCCGAGCGACTCGCGGCGCTTGGGCGGGAAGCCATCGCTGCCGATCCCCAGCAGGCCTTGGCGCGGTTCGCAGAGGTCTTCCAGACGCTCCCGGATGCCGCGGACCGCACGGCCTATGTCCGCTTTGCCGACGATAGCGACAATGGTGGCGATGGCGGGGATGCCATCGCCGGGCTCGATGACTTCGTCGAGGAACTGGTGGCGACCGATGCGCTCGCCGCGATGGACACGGCCGTCCGCCATGGCACGGAGATGGCGAAGGTGGTGGCGGACGAGTGGTCATCCGAGGATGTGGACGGCCTTTCGACGTGGCTGCTGGAGCAACCGCCCGGACCGATCCGTGATCAGGGGGTGAATTCGGTGGTGCACAAACTCGCGAACTCGTCCGATTTTGCCGCGGCCATCCGGTGGGAGTCGGAAATTTCCGGGGCAGATGCGCGGAGCGAGGCCCGCAGGAAAATCCTTACCTGGTGGGTGCCGGAAGAGCCGGACGCCGCCAAGGCGTGGCTTGAAAGTGCGGACCCCTCAGAATGGCATGGTCGGTATCGCTGGAAAAGCTCGCGATCCATTCGGGTATGGATCGCGCCTGCAACGGAGGCGTCTTCGCGCCAGCGTCCTCTATTTGTTTCCGGGCTAACGCGATCTGTTCCCGGGCGAGCGCGATTTCGTCAGGATCCGAAAGTTGGCCCAGCAGCTCTTCCGCTCGTTCAGGGCTTTGCTCGAGGAGCGCCTCGAACGATGACTGCACCACAGTCTGACGCTCTGCCTCGATGGAAGCCACTGCGGCTTTCGAGGCGCTTCCGGCGGAGAGGAAGGGACAAATCGCCGGGAACCTGCTGGGGGAGGCGGAGAGCGAAATTCCACCGGAGCTCGCGGCGGCGGTGGCCCAGTATCTCCTGATTCATCCCCTCGCAGCAGACGACGTCACTCCGGACGATGTGGAAACTAGCATCTGCGAACTCGCAAGCGACTGGGGGAACCGTGATCCGCTGGCGGCGAGCCGCTGGGTCGCCACCCTGCCCGAAGGTTCAGCCCGCGTGTGGGCCGCGAAAAACCTGGCCGCCCGCTGGGCCGAGTATGAACCCGCCGCCGCCCGCCTCTGGGTGTCCACGCTGCCGGTAGGTGACCGTTTCGAGGTGGTGGACTACCTCGACAGCGGCGCGGCTTGGAAGGAGTGAGCGTCGCGCCACGAAAAAAGCCACTCTCCGGAGAGAGTGGCTTGGAAAGTGGCAACCCGTAGGGGAATCGAACCCCTATTGCTAGAATGAAAATCTAGAGTCCTAACCGTTAGACGAACGGGTCTTGTTAATGGCGCCGCGTGCGGCGGGCGGGAAATTAGTCACGCGGATTTCAGTGGCAAGACAATTTTGACCCAAAAATCCCGGACTACGGGAAATCCCGGCCCGCCACCGCAGAGCGGGGCGGGCCGGAAGGTCAGGCACGCTCAGAGTGCCTTGTCGAAGTTCAGGCCGGGATCGCCTTGCGGGCCGCCTGCCAGCACGAAGTTCAGCTTCGCGTCGTCCGGCAGCTTGATCTCGCCGACCATTTGCGAGTCCTCGCTGGCGAGCACCAGCAGCCCGCGCTCGTCGATGCTGAAGGTGCCGGCGAGGTCGTTGCTCTTGCCGTCCTTGGCGAAGGCCCAAGTGAACTTGCCGTCCGCGCCGAGCGTCAGCGTCACCTTGCCCTGCGCGCCGCGGTCGCTGACCCAAGTGCCGACCAGCTTGTCGGCAGGCACGGGCGGCGGGGCGGGGGCTTTCTCGGCCTCGACCGGCGGATCCGCCGGGGCGTCGTCGCCCTTGGCGGGAGTGACGGATGACTTGCAGAGATCGCGGAGCTGGGCGGCGATGGTGTCCGCTGGCTGGAGCGCGGCAGCTTGCTCGAATTGCTCCCCGGCGCGGTCGAGGTGGCCGCAGACGAGGTAATGGTAGCCGAGCAGGAACCGGGTGGCGGCATCGGAGGGCTTCGAGCGGGCGTAGTCCTCCAGCTTGCGGAGCTGTTCCGTGTAAACGGTCTGCGAGCTGTAGAGGCCGGTCATGGTGGTCCAGTCCCAGCCCGGGCCGGAGGCAAGCACGGGATTGAGCACGCCGGCGGCCTCGCCGTATTTCCCGAGGGCGAAGAGGACCAGCGCGCGGTACTCGTGGAGCGCCGTGTCGCCGGGCACGTAGGCGATCGCCTCGTCCACCGACTTCATGGCGGCGAGGTAGTCGCCCTGCTTGAAGGACGCGCGCGAGGCTTCCAGCGCGGCGCTGGATTTCTCCTCGGCGGTGGCTTCGGCGGCCTCGTCTCCCGGCGGCATGGTGCCGGCGGAAACGGTGATCGGCTCGCTGTAGTTGATGATCGTGGTGCCGGTGCTGCTCTGGACCGGCGGGGCCGGGTAGGGATTGCTGTAGCTCTGGTAGCCGATGTTGTAGATCAGGTTCCCCAAGCCCCAGGCGGCGATGCCCCAGGCAACCCCTTCGGCGAGGTCATTGTCGTGATAGTAGTAGCCGGGCCAAGGCCGCGGGCGGTAGCCGTGGTAGTGGCCATACCAGCGCTTGTTCCATCCGTAGTTCCAACAGCCGTGGTGCCAGCCATGGTAGCGGTTGGCATTCCACCACGGGCGGCTGCCCCAGTAGTTCGGCCGGTAGCCCCAGTTGTTGTAGCGGCGGAAGTTGTTGTTGATGTTGAGATTTACGTTGTTGCCGATGTTGACGTTGTTCCCCCAACCCGGGCGATTGCCAGGGCGGGTGCCGGGCCGGTTGTTCCAGTTTCCCCAACTGCCCCAGTTGTTGCCCCAGGCGGGACGGTTCGCGGGGCGGTTGTTGAAGTTGGGGCGGTTGATGACCGGGCGGTTGTTGATGATCGTATTGCCGCCACCGGGACGGATGACCGTGTTGCCGCCGCCCGGGCGGATGATGTTGTTATTGTTGCCGCTGCCCGGACGATTGCCGGGGCGTGGGTAATTGACGTTGCCGGGCCGGGTGTTCGGACGATCGGGCAAGGGCATCGGCTTGACGTTGCCATTTCCGGGACGCTGGACACCGCCGCCACCTGCGCCGGGCCGCGTTCCGGGACGCTGGACGCCTCCACCACCCGCACCGGGTCGGGTTTCGGGGCGTTGGACACCACCGCCGCCAGCACCGGGTCGGGTTTCGGGACGTTGAACGCCGCCGCCGCCTGTACCGGGCCGGGTTCCGGGACGTTGAACGCCGCCGCCTGTACCGGGCCGGGTTTCAGGACGCTGGACACCACCGCCCCCGGCACCAGGCCGGGTCGTGGGCCGTTGGGTGCCACCTCCGCCGCCACCGGGGCGGGTTTGCGGGCGCTGGGCCGGACGGGTGGAGGGCTGTGGACGCGACGCAGGGCGGCTTTGCGGCCTGCTTTGCGGGCGGCTCATCCGGGAGCCGGTCATCGGGCTGCGGGAGGCTTGGCGGCTGGCTCCTCCACCACCACCGCCACCACGGGAAAATCCGCCGCCACCACCACCACCGCCGCGAGCGCCGCCGCCGCCACCACCACGGGCACCACCGCCTCCGCCGCCGCGGGCTTCCACGTCGGCGACGATGAGGGAAAGCACGGTCACGAAAACCATGAAGGGAGTGAAGAGTTTCATCGCTGGAAAAGGGGCAAGAGGTTCATTTGGTTTCGGGCTCCTCGGGAGTTCCCGCGAGTGGATCGGCGTCCGGATCGGGCGCGCGGCGGACGAAGCGCACCTCGATGTCCGGCAGGTGCTCGCCATCCAGCACCCGGTCGGTGGAGCTCCACACGATCGTGTCCTCGCCATCGAAGCTGAGCTTCTGGGTGGCGGCGTTGGTTTCGGCGTCGGCGGTGATGCCGCTGGTGCGGATCAGCCAGCCATCGCCACTGCGGGTCCACTGGCCGGTGGCGTTTCCGCCGTCGCTGTCGAAGGTCCACCAGAAGAGCGACGAAGTGGCAGGGTTCCAGCCGATGCGGACGCTGGTGGTCTGGATGTCGCCATCTTCGTCGGTGGCCACGGCGTCACCGAGCAGGAAATTCCCGCTGTCGTCGAGGTCCATGGCGAACTCGGTGCGGACGCCATCGTCTCCCTCGTAGGTCCACTCGCCGACCAATCCGCCGAGTGGCTTGAGATGTTCCGAGGGCGGCGTGACTTCGAGTTGGTCGCGGGTGCTGGCGATGAGCCAGGAGCCGTCGGCCTGTTTCACCTGGGTGGCGGTGTAGCTGATGGACTTCACCGGTTCGCTGTCCGAGACCGTGAAATGGACCACACCTTCCTCGATGGCGACGCCAGGGGCGACGAGATGCACCGAGGAGGCCTCAAGCGCGACCTGCGGGACGTCCTCGCCCTCGAAGATCTCCTTGTAGCGCGCCTCGATGGCCTCGCGGCCCTGGTAGGTCTCGCCATCCCGGCCGATCATTTCCCCCTCCGGGAGAAAGAGGCCTGCGATGGTGGCGGCATCCTTGGCATTGAAGGCGGCGACGAAGCGGGCGGCGGCCTTGCCGAGGGACTCGACATCGGCATCTTCGGTGGACGCCTCCCCGGCGGGCGGGGTGGCGGGTGTGGCCGGTTCTTGAGCGGGCGCGAGGGCTGGCAGGGCGGCGAAGAGGGCGGCGAGTAGTGGCCGCCGGAGGTAGGTCCGGAGTTTCATGGCGATCTCGGGAAGCGTGAAACCCTCATCTAACGGACGAGGGCAATCTAGTTGATAGCCCAAGGAATTTTCCGGGCCATGATTTTTTTAAGATGTCCCGGACAGGCGCAGCCGAAGCACCGCAGTCAGGCCTCGAAATCACCTCCAGCCCGCAGAAAAGACGTCCCAAGTGAGCACCAGAGAGCCCGAGTGGCCTCTGGCGTGCGTCGATTTGTTTGAGGGCGGGCACGCTTCGATTCGCGACTGCTTCCGCGCCCTTTAAGGGACAGCTGGGAACATCATTGGAATGTAAGATAATCAGGGGAATTTAACTGTTAGGCTGATTATTGACTTTCCCCGATTTTTTTACTTCAAGCTGAAGGGTCGCCATCACCCTACACACACACTGATAAATGAAACTCCCACTCCCGGGATACGGCCTGTGCCTGGCACTCACAGCCGTGATCTCCTCCCTGCCGGCCCTCGCCCAAGAGCCGACATTCACCCTGACCCCGTCCGCGGATCACCAGCAGCTCGGAGCCAACTATGTCGCCGTCGGTGACATCAATGGCGACGGGACCGTCGACCTCGCGATCTCCGATCCGGGCTACCGTGCTGATGGCAACTACAGCGCGGGCATCGTCCATCTGATCAGCGGCGCCGATGGCACCACCTTGCGCGGCTACCAGGGAAACATCGCCGGATCCCAGTTCTTCGGGCTGGGGCTCGCCGCACTCGACGTGAATCGTGACGGCGTCGCCGACCTAGCAATCGGTGCGCCGGGACAATCCGACGCGAGCGGCGGCTACGGAGCAGGCGCAGTCTGGATTTTCTCCGGCGCGAGTGGTGCCGTGCTCTCCACCACCGCGGGACCTGCGGGTTCGCAATACGGCGGGGCGATCGAAAATGCCGGCGACCAGAATGGCGACGGCGTCGATGACCTCTACGTCGGGGCGCCCGGTGCCGGTATCTATTATGGAGCCGTCCACGTGCAATCCGGGGCCGACGGATCGACCCTGCGGGTCATCAATACCACGGACTCCTTCACGAACTTCGGCACCATTCTGGCCACCGTTGGCGATGTCGACGGCGATGGCCGGGCCGATGTGGCGATCGGTGCCCCCGGATTCCGCGTCGCGGGGAACTACGCCGGCAAGGTCTCGATCGTCCGCAGTTCGGACGGAGGCACCGCGGCGGAAATCACTGGCACCGCGGTGTATCATCGCCTCGGGGAATCGCTTGCGGCGGTTCCGGACGTCAATGGCGATGGCCTGGCGGATCTCATGGTCGGCTCCTATTCCAGCGGTGGAGCGATCGTCGTCTCCGGACGCGATCTCACCACGCTGGTGGATCTCTCGCTGACATCGCTACCGGCTTACCAGCAGGTCCATGTCGGTGGTGGTCTGGACTATGACCATGATGGCACCATCGATTGGTTGATCGGCTCGCCGGGACTGGTCGCCAGCGGAAGCGGGCGCACGGGCGGCATCCGGTTGATCTCGGGGGCCGACAGCTCGACTCTCGTGGAGTACACGACGAACGCGCCCTACACCGGACTTGGCTTGAAGCCACGCGTCTTGGCGGGCCTGGGTTTTGCCGCGGGTGAGGACTCGCTGCTGGATCCCGAAACCAATGGCCACGGCTTCGCCCACGTCTGGCGGGCGACCCAAGTCATCATCGAGATCCCCGATACCGATGGTGACGGCGTGAAAGACGACATCGATGCCGTGCCAAACTCCATCCTCACCGCCACGGTGAAGATCCTCGGCATCGACAGCACCGTGAAGAACACGGTGGACGCCACCGGCACCTCGTTGGCCGACCGCTTCGCCAAGCTCGGCAAACTGTCCGACTACCGGAAGCCGGCGCTCTACCTCGCGAACGCGACCCTGCTGGCCGTGAATCTTGCCCGCGACAAGGTTGTCACGACCAAGGAAGCCGTGCGACTGACGGCTACGGCGGCAGTCGGCACCCTGCTGGGTTCGCTCCGTCGCTGAGGTCCCTGCTTTGGTTACTCGTTCCTTTGTGCCCCGGAGCATCCCGCTCCGGGGCATTTTTTGGGCTCTTCGTCCAATAACCGGCTTATTCCCAACGAGCCAGTTTGTATGAAGCGCTCCGTGAGAGAAATGAGTGAGTATTCAAAAACCCGTTGCGGTGCACAAGGGAGCACGACGAGAGTGAAAATGGGATGAATGGATGGGGCCAGCTACTCGTCTCATTATGGCCCAAGGGTAGAAATACCCGAACCCCACTCCTCGCATTATGAAAGCGCCATCCAACTGGATCGTTTTATTGGCGGTTCTGTCCCTCTTCGGCTCCGGCGTCGCTCCCGCCCAACGCGTGGCGGGACGCGGAGCCAACCAGCCGTCGGCGGGCCGCTCCGCCGCGCCCGCCCGCTCGGCCCCGTCGGTCCGTTCGGCACCGAGCTATCGGCCTGCGCCGTCGGTCCGCTCGGCACCGAGCTATCGGCCTGCGCCGTCGGTCCGTTCGGCACCGAGCTATCGACCTGCGCCGTCAGTCCGCTCTGCTCCAACCTATCGGCCCACGCCGTCTGCTCGTCCGGCACCCTCCCGGCAAGTGACTCCGCGCCAGATCGCTCCTCGTCAAGTCACTCCCCGGGTCACGCCGCAGCGCTCGACGCCCCAGCAACGGCCGACGGTGCGACCCACCCCGCAGCGCCAGATCACCCCGCGGCAAACACCTTCGCGAGTGCAGCCAAATGTGACGCAGACACCGCGGCCGACGGCCCGGCCGGGATCCACCGTCACGCCGTCCGCACCCCGGCAGTTGACGCGCCAGCAGCCATCGACCCGGCCGATGCCGCAGGTAGGGAAAGTAACGAAGCCGGGCGGCGTCGGATCTCTCGACCCGAACCGTTTCAACCGCGTGCCCACCAAGCTTGCGGCCACGGGGCGGCAGCTTCAGACCAACCAGCCTTCCCTCGCTCGACGTCAGGTGGGCTTCGTCCGCCCCGATGGCAAGCCTGGCCGGCTCACGCTGAGCCGGCCTGCCGACCGGACCGGCGTGCTGGCCCGGAATACCGGGCTGGATCCCGTGGCGCAGAAAAAGTGGGGGAACTGGGGCAAGTGGTCTTCCATGCCGCGTGACGGCACACCTCGGGTTGGCCTGCCGGGGGGCATGACGCGGCGAGGTGGCTCGCTCGATGCCGCCCTGATCAGCCCGAATTTCCGGCGCTCGGTGAACTGGAGCTACCACCCGAGCTGCTGGGGTTCGAATCCATGGTGGACTGCCAGCGCCTCCCATCGCGGCTGGTATCACAGTCACTGGAACTACTGCTGGAGTCCTAGCTGGTACCGCCGCTGTTACAGCAATTGGTATCCGTCCTGGTATCCTGGCTACTCCATCCGCTCCTACCCGGTTTCCTGGGGCCTCGCGTGCTGGGGCCTCGGCAGCGTGATCTACGACACCGGCTACTACTCTTATATTAATCCCTACACGCCCGAGCCCTACCGCTACGAGAGCACGGTGATCGACTACGAGCAGCCGATGTCGGTGATCGCCCGCGAGTACACCTCCGGCGACGAAATCGCCTCCAATCTCAGCGCCAGCCGTTCTGCCGATATGCTGGATCGCTCGCGCTCCGCCTTCCGCGACGAGGATTACCTCACAGCGCTGACCAACGTCGACGAAGCGATCTCCTATCAGCCGGGCGACTCCGCGCTCCATGAGTATCGCGCGCTGGTGCTATTCGCGCTTGGCAAATACCGCGATGCGGCAGGCGTGCTTCATCCACTGCTCGCCTCCGGTCCAGGCTGGGATCGTGCGACCATGACCGGCCTCTACGGCGCTGAGAGCAGCTACCTCACGCAGCTTGCCAAGCTGGAGAATTACGTGGCCTCCACGCCTGACCAGCCCGCCCCGCGCTTCCTGCTCGGATATCACTATCTGGTCGGCGGTGAACTCGATCGCGCCGCGAGGGAGTTCGACGAAGTCGCACGGTTGCGGCCGGACGACAGCATCAGCCGCCAGCTTCGCGATCTTGCGCGCTCGTCGGTGCAATCCCAGAGCGACGAACCGGTCCCTCCGCCCGCCGCCGCCGATGGCGAGCCAGCGGTCGAAGGTCCTTCCTCGACGCAACTCATCGGCACATGGCGTAGCAACCGCGCCGATCAGGGAGTCGTGACGCTGAGCCTGCGGCAGGACGCAGGCTTCACCTGGAACTTCACCAAGGATGGGACCTCAGCGAACGAATTGGCCGGCACGTGGGAGATCAACGACCGCGGCCTGCTTGTCCTCAGCGCGGACAACGCCCAGATGGTCGGCGAAGTGAAGTTCAGCCCGGAGCAGAAGATGACTTTCATCCTCGCCGGTGGGCCGGAGGGTGATCCGGGCCTGACCTTTGACCGCGTGCCTTGATGCAAAAACACAAACCCCGTCCCGCGGGAGCACGGGACGGGGCTGGTGGCGACTATTCCGGGGGGAGAATAAGTGTCCGTTAATTACTTCTTGTAGGTGCCCTTCAGGAAGGGCTCGCCAACGACGCCCTTGTATTCCTTGAGGATCTTGAACTGACCGTCGGCGCGCGTTTCGCCGATGTAGACGTTCTTGGTGAGGTGGCGGTTCTTCTGGGTGGTGACCTTGCCGCCGGGGCCGTCGAAGGAGATGCCGGCTTCAAGCGCGGCATTCACCTTGTCCACGTCGAAGGAGCCGGCCTTCTCGACCGCGGCCTTCCAGAGGTAGACGCCGTCGTAGCTGAGCACCATCGGCGAGCAGGTCACGCGGCCTTCCTTCACGATGCCGGGAGTGTCGGTCTTCTTCAGCCAAGCCTGGAAGCCATCGGTGAACTTCTTGTTCGCCGGCGACTTGATCGACTGGAAGTAGGTCCAGCAGCCGAGCTGGCCGACCAGTTGTTTCGCGGGCAAGCCGCGGAACTCGTCTTCCGAGATCGAGAAGCTGACGACAGGGCAGGTCTCGGCGGTGAGACCGGCGGCGGCGTACTCCTTGAAGAAGGGCACGTTGGTATCACCGTTGAGGGTGTTGATCACGCAGGCGCTGCCACCGGCGGCGAACTGTTTGATCTCGGCGATGATCTGCTGGTAATCGGTGTGGCCGAATGGCGTGTACTTGCCGGCGGAGACGATCTCGTCGCCTTCCTTGCGGAAGCCACCGCCAATGTTCTCAAGCGGCACGCCCTTGCTGAGCAGGTATTCGAGCAGCACCAGGTTGGTGGTCTGCGGATAGACGTAGTCGGAGCCGATCAGGTAGAACTTCTTCTTCCCTTCCGCGAGCATGTAGTCGACGGCCGGGGTGGCCTGCTGGTTCACGGCTTCGGCGGTGTAGAAGATGTTCTTCGACATTTCCTCACCCTCGTACTGCACGGGGTAGAAGAGAAGGCCCTTCTTTTCCTCGAAGACGGGGAGCACCGACTTGCGGCTGACCGAGGTCCAGCAGCCGAAGGTCACGGCGACCTTGTCCTGATCGAGGAGTTGCTTGGCCTTCTCGGCGAAGAGCGGCCAGTTCGAGGCGCCGTCCACGACGACGGGTTCGATCTTCTTGCCCATCACGCCACCGGCGGCGTTGATTTCATCGAAGGTGAAGAGCAGCACGTCGCGCAGCGAGGTCTCGCTGATCGCCATGGTGCCGCTGAGAGAGTGAAGGACGCCGACCTTGACAGTGTCTTGGGCGGTGGAGGGGGAAGCGCCGAAAGCGGCGGTGAGCGCTGCACAAGCGAGCAGGCGTTGGAAGACGGAGCGGGTCATGAATTTGGGACAGATGGTGTTTTTAGAGCAAGCGGCGAAAAGGCCCGTTCCTGGAGGGAACCGGGAACGGACCTTCCCGCTGCAACCGATTGATACCAAGGAAGGGGGGGTGGCCTAGAAAGCGCAGCCGATGCCGATGTTGGCGGTCAGGAAGTCATTGTCCGGACGGCCGGAGCGGCTGTTGCCGACGACATCGCTGTCGGTGAGGTAGTAGGTGAAGCCGCCGTGGATATTCCAGGAGCCGTAGTCTTCACCAAGGAAGTCCAGGGCGTAGGTGGCGTTGACGCCCAGCGAACCGTAGCCCAAGCCGCTGTCGATGCTGCCTGGGTGGAAGTCGTCATCAAGGAAGTAGGCGACGTTCAGCGGGAACGAGAAGGTCACCGGACCGGCTTCAATCGAGTGGGAGATACCGGCCACGATGACGGTACCATTGTTGCCGCCGGACGCACCGGGATCGACGCGGTTGTGGAACGTCAGCGAAGGATTGAGGAAGCAAGCGTAGGCGAACTTGATATCGACGATCTGTTCGTTGCCGCTGGCATAATACCAGTTTTGATAGAGGCCGGTGATGCTGAGATCACCGATCTTGTAGCCAAGTCCGGCCCAGATATCGACCTCCTGGAGGGAACCACCGATGGAGGAGGGAACCTTGTCGTTCATGTCCCACCACGTGCCGAGGATGAAGCTGAAGTTCGCTGGCAGGGACCACGTGAATTCGAGGGAAGGGTTGAAGGTGCCGCCTTCGAGGTCGTTGCCATCGCCCCAGACGTCCAGGCCGTAGGAAACGAAGTGCGAGTTAAGGTCGAGGTTCAGGGTGCCGGCCCATTTTTTCTCAGACTCGGGTGCCGCGGTGATGGTTGTCGTGGTGGTTTCGGCATCGCCCGCCATGGACGCGGCCGTGCCGAGCAGGGAGGCGATCAAGACGCTGGCGAACACGGAGGACTTCACAGGTTTCATCATGGTTGTTCGGTATGGTTGGTGCGGTGGGAGACTTCCCCGCCAAACCGCAGGAGCATTCGCGTGGCCATCCGTGCCAACTGCGGGATGTACATGACAGGAAACCGAATCCTGCCTAACAGGCGGATTCATGCGCCATCCTCATGCATCTGGAGATTGCGGTACGATGCGGCAGGAATGGCGTCGAAACCCGCAATTTCATGCAATGAGCCTGCCGAGCCGCGGCATCGGCTGGTGGCTTGCTTCATAGAGCAAGCGCCGCAATTCGCCGATCAAGGCGCGCGCCGCGAGGCTATCGGCACACAAGGCGCGCACGATGTGGACGCTCTCAAATAGCGGTCCGTGGCCGAGGTAAGTGCGCTCGCCATGGAGCGCATCGAGTTCGGCGGCAGGCCATGCGTCGGCAGCCATGGTGACGTAGACGGTCACGTAGTGCGCCGCGGGAAACTTCTCGCGCAAGGCGGTGAGGCTATGATCGCCGGGCTTCAGCTCGAAGCGCTCGCGGGCGACTAGCTTCCCCTGGGCGATGAGGTCGAGTTCCCAGCGCAGGCTTTCATAAGCGAAGACCTCACCGCGTGCGACGCGACCGGGTGCGATCCATTCGAAGAAGAGCAGGTCGGCGTTTTCCTCGAGTTGAATTTCCGTGCGTTGGAAGTAGCGCGCTCCCGCCTGTGGAATGAACGGCTCAGGAATCCATTCCATGAACGCGCCGCTCTCGACCGTCAGCCGCTGTTGGCAGACCGCCGGACTCTCACTGCGAGCGCGATAAACGCGCGAGGAACCCGGCGTGCTGAGGACAAGCCGAGTGCTTTTGCCAGCTGTAATATCGAGGTCGAGCCGGTCGCCATCGAAGAAGCCCGCGGTGGGATTCACGAGATGAACAAGCAGCGACCCCGACTCCACGTGCGCCTTGCTGAGATGGATCGGTGCGCGGAAGGACTGGCGCGAGAGGAATGGCGTGCCGTCGCCCCGCACATCGCTGCGGAGGTCGAGGTGGCCGCGGATGCTGCGACCTGTCACTGGGAACGCGGAATTCATTCCGCCCGAGTCCTCCCTTCATGCGGACTTGATCCGGTGCCCCAACCTATTCCGGCGCTGGAGAATCTCCATTCAGCAGGCGTCTTACACAGCCCCGCCTTCACGGGATTCTCACGGATGTATGCCACCGCGTTATGAAAGTGGTCCAAGTCCCGGATAAACCGGTCGTGATAGTCCTCCAGCCACAATGAGCCGCTGCGACCAAGCAGCCGGTTGATCTGAATGGCGGCCGGAGCTTTCCAGCCTTTCACGATTTGTCCCAAGGCGATTTCACCCGTCAAGCGAACCAACACATGCACGTGATTCGGCATGATGCACCATTCGATGAGCTTGTAGGCTCCATCGTGGCCGGCTAGAAGCAAACCTTGGACGATTGCCGCGCACTCGTGCATTGCGAGCACGCCTGAGCCGTGGCCGGCATCTTCGTAACGCGCGATGCGGCGATGCAGGTCTGTCTGGGCCCGCGGGGAAAGATGTCGCTCCGAACCTCCCAAGGAACCGGCCAGCTCTCTCCTCCACTCTTCGATCACAGACGTAGGGAGCGCGTCGCCCAGCCTGAACGTGATGGCCTGCACCGAGTCTTCGAAGTCCCAGTGAGGCAGGTAGCCACGATCATGGATGCCCTTGTGCACCGTGGAGATATTTGAAGAATGGGATTTATTCCGCGAGTTCGAAAAAGGCGAAAGACAGGCGGAATAAATTCCGCGCTCCCAGTGGGCATTAGACAAAGAGATACTCATGCTTCAGCCAGGCGAGGAGCTCGTCCTTGCCCTTCTCCGATTTCAAATCCGCGAACAGGAAGGGCCGCGTGCCGCGCTGCTTCGCGGAATCGGCCGCCATCACCTCGAGGTCCGCACCGACGTAGGGCGCGAGCTCGGTCTTATTGATGAGCAGCAGGTCGCTGGTGCGGATGGCGGGGCCGCCCTTGCGCGGGATCTTGTCTCCCTCGGCCACGTCGATGACGTAGATGTAGGCATCCACTAGTTCGGGGGAGAAGGTGGCGGAGAGATTGTCGCCGCCGCTTTCGATGAGGATCAGCTTCAGGTCCGGGTGCGCGCGTTCGAGGTCCACCACGGCGGCCATGTTCATGCTGATGTCGTCGCGGATCGCGGTGTGCGGGCAGCCGCCCGTTTCCACGCCGCGGACGCGGTCGGCGGGCAGCACGCCGGCACGCAGCAGGAACTCGGCGTCCTCGCGCGTGTAGATGTCATTGGTGATCACTGCGAGCGAGAGCTCGTCCTTCAGCCACTGCGAAAGCCGCAGCACGCACATCGTTTTGCCGGAGCCGACGGGACCACCGACGCCGAGGCGAAAGGGACGCTTGGGGGTAGATTCAGGAGATGAAGAGTCGGGCATCGGCACGGGCATGGCGGAGCGAGGCAATTTCTAACAGAGGATTGAACCACCCGTCGGGCGGACGGGAGAGCGAGCAGTCGAGATCAGCACCAAGCCGGTCGAGCGTGCGGCGGACGATCGACTGGCAAGCGGTCTGGCCGATCCGCAGCAGCTTCATCGACGCCGTCGCAAAGCCGGTGACCGTCTGGAACGCGAAGGCCCGCGCCGCGAAGGCGACCGGCAGTGATGAAAGCTCGATCGCGGTCACCACGAGATGGTGGCTGAAAGGGCAGGCGGCATGGTGGCTTTCCACCAGCGGCGATGGCGAAAGCTGCCGTAGCAGCTCCAGCCGCCGCGAGCCGATGCGCCGAGAAGCATCGCGCGTCTCGGCGGGCAAGCGCCAAGCATCCAGCTCGGCATCCAACTCTAACAGACCCGCGGCATCCTCCTTCAAAGCCGCCTCATGGGCCCGAAGGAAGTAAGGCAGCTCGAAGGTGAGCAGAGCCGGCACGATCTGCGTTTCGAGAAATCGCTCCAGTCCCGCGGCGTCCTTCACCGTTCCGCACTCGACCAATTCCTCCAGCCCGAAGGAATGCGCATACGCTCCCGAGGGATACTGGGAGTCGTTCGCCTGCATCAGCCACAGCAGCGCATCTCTTTCGTGGCGGAACGACTGCGTCGTTCCGGCTGGGGGCGGCGGGTCCAGAGACTCGGAAGTCCGTGATCCGGGTGGCCTCTCCTCACGGAACGGCGCAGCCGTTCCGCTAGATGACGGGTCAGACGGCATGGGCCATGGCCTTGAGGGGTTGGAAAAGCACGGCCGGCTCGGTGAAGGCCCAACCTTCCCGGTCTAACAACTGTGCCATCGCCTCATCGTGCAGCACGCGGATGCGGTCATCGAAAATCTGTGCCGGCAGATGCAGGTTGCCGGTCTTCCATGCAACCAGCGCGGCATGGGCCGGGCTTTCGAATGGCACCTCGTACACGACCTCGGGAAGCTGCCGGACGATGTAGTCCTTCCCGTCCTGCTGGAAGACCACGCCGCCATCGGCGAGCCGGCTTTCCAGATCGAAGCCGAACTCAGTGCCATCCTCCGCGATGCCGCGCCAGCGACGCTTCAGGAACTGGCGGCGCTCCGCAGCCAGCACCACCTGCTCCTCCGGCGGGCGGGAGGAGGCAGGTTCAAGCATGCGTGTGACGAGCTGCATCATCGGCGGGATCGCCCATGAGCAGCCCTCATGCCGAATTAGGATTGCTGCGTGTCCACCAGCACCATCCACGACACGCCGAAGCGGTCGATCAGCATGCCGAAGGCCGGCGAGAAGAAGGTTTCCACCATCGGAGCGCACACCTGCCCGCCGTCGCTGAGCACGCCGAAGATTCGCTCGGCCTCGGCCTTTTCCTTCACGGAGATCGAGAGCGAAAAGCCGTCGAACTTGGTCTTGCCCTCACAGTTGCCGTCGGAGGCCATGATCAGGCTCTCGCCGATCTTGAAGGAGGCGTGCATGATCTTTTCCGGATCGGGCGCGTTTCCACCGGGGCCGCAGTTGGCGGGCACCGGGCTATCCTTGAAGCGCATCGCCATCACCACCTGGGCGCCGAGGTTCTCCTGATAGAAGGTAAGGGCCTCCTGGCAGCGGCCGTCGAAGAACAGGTAGGGTTGGACGATCATGATTGGGTAGGAGATTTCAGCGGTTGGCGAGTCCGGCGAATTGCTTGCGAGCGACCCACAGCAGGTAGAGGGCGGCCACACAGGCGATCGGGGTCAGGAACGGCTTCTCAAAGATGCCCGCTCCGTTGGTGACGAAGATGTGGAAGGCGAGGATGTTGATAAGGATGGGGCCCAGGATCAGCAGCCCGAAGTTCCGGGTGCGCGGGATGATGACAAGGATCGCGCCGATGAGCTCGAAAGCCTTCACGAAGGTCATGTAACCCGTCGGCCCAAAGGCGGCCATGAAGTGTGCGGGCGGGCTTCCTTCCGGCGGAAGCGGTTGGTCCGGCATGAGCTTGAAGAAGAACATCAGAGAGGCCATCAGGAAGATGGCCCCGAGGAGGCCGCCGGCGATGCAAGGCAGGTATTTCATGGTGTGGATTTCAGGTGGTTTTCGAGGCGGTCGAAGTTTTCCTCGTTCGCCTTCAGGATGAAGTCGCGGATCTTTTCACCGGCCGCGGCGGGTTCAAATGCCATCTTCCAGGTCAGCCGCGTGCCGCCGGCTTCCTCCTCCCAAGTGATGGTCATGGTGAAGTCGTGCATCGGCTGTGAATGCCGGAAGACGACGCGCTCCGGCTCCACGACTTCGAGGAACTCCTTGTCGTTTTCGTAGTTCGCGCCGTCCGGGCCGTGCAGGGTGAGGCGGAAGCGCCCGCCGGGCCGCAAGTCGAATTCGTGGATCGTGCTGGTGAACCCATTCGGTCCCCACCAGAAGGCGAGGCGGGCAGGGTCGCGGAAGGCATCGAAGACCGCGTTCCGCGGGAACAGGATCAAGCGGGTGGAAACGATGCCGGGGGCGGAGGTGTCGGTCATGGCCGGATGCGGATGCAGAGGTTCGAGTTCCCGACGTTTCACGACGGCTGAACAGGACACATTCAGCACAAAAACCCGTCGTCGGAAATCCCGAGCGTGTCACGGGCTCAACCGAATCCGTGCCCCGGGCGATGTTTAAGGCAATAATCGGCATTGCCGGAGAGTGCGTTTCCACATTAAGCACTTGGATATTTGGCGAATCAAAGGCGTTTGTCGGAGCTGTTCGACAAAAAGCTGGCCTTCGCGCGGTATCGCAATTCACAAGAATCATCATCATGAAGCAAACCCTGCTATTCGCGATGGCGGCCATCGTCGCCCAACCCGCCGCATGGGCCGCCACTCCCCCGAAGAATGGCGAGCACATCGTCCTCCTCGGCAATGGCCTCGGCGAACGTTTCATCGACCACCCGTATTTCGAGGCGGATTTGCAGATGCGCTTCCCGGACAAGCAGCTTGTGGTGCGCAACCTGTGCCGCGTCGGCGATACGCCCGGCTTTCGCCCGCATCCCTCGCGCAAGTCGCAGTGGGCCTTTCCCGGCGCCGAAAAATTCCACCCGCAGCACCAGATCCATGCCGGCCAGGGCAATCACCCGACGCCCGACCAGTGGCTCACGACGGTGAAGGCGGACACCATTCTCGCTTTCTTCGGTTACAACGAGTCCTTCGACGGCCCGGCCGGCCTGGAGAACTTCAAGGGCGAGCTGGACGCCTTCATCACCCACACGCTCGCCCAGAAATACAATGGCAGCGCGGCCCCGCGGCTGGTGCTGGTTTCGCCGATCGCCTTCGAAGACCTTTCCGCGAAGCGCGACCTGCCGGATGGCAAGAAGGAGAACGAGAACCTCGCGCTCTACACCAAGGCCATGGCCGAGGTGGCCGCGGCGCGGAAGGTCGAGTTCATCGATCTCTTCGAGTCCACTTCCAAGCTCTACGCAACGCTGGACAAGCCATTCACCCGCAATGGATTCCTACCCAGCGACGATGGCTACAAGCTGCTCGGCCCGGCCGTGGTCGACCAGGCCTTCGGCAAGGTCCCGCGCAAGGCCACTGGGAAGCCGGCCAAGATCGTCGAGGCCGTCCGCGACAAGGATTGGTTCTGGTTCAATGACTACCGGATGCTCAATGGCGTCCACGTCGATGGCCGACGCTACAATCCCTTCGGCCCGCAGAACTATCCCTTCGAGACCACGAAGATGCGGGCCATGACCGAGGTCCGCGACCGCGCCGTGTGGGCGATCGCCAATGGCAAGGGCTTCGACCTCAAGACCGCCGACCATTCCACCCCCCCCCTGCCGGAGGTGAAGACCAACTATCAGCCCGGCGGCAAAAACGGCGATCCGGACTACAAGGAAGGCCGCGAGGCGGTGAAGGCGCTCGCCGTGCCGGAAGGCTACAAGGTCGAGCTCTTCGCCTCCGAGAAGGAGTTCCCGAACCTCGCCAACCCGATGCAGATGTCCTTCGACAACAAGGGCCGGCTGTGGGTGGCGACGATGCCCAGCTATCCACACTATCGTCCCGGCGACGAGCGGCCGAATGACAAGATCCTCATCTATGAGGACACCAACAACGACGGCCGCGCCGACAAGGAGACCGTCTTCGCCGACAAGCTGCACCTGCCGATCGGCATCGAGTTCGCGCCCGAGGGCGTCTATGTCGCGCAGGAGCCGCACCTGATGTTGTTCAAGGACACCAATGGCGACGACAAGGCGGACTCCAGCGAGGTCGTGCTGACCGGCTTCTGCACCCACGACACCCACCACGCGGTCAGCGCCTTCTGCGCCGATCCGTCCGGGTCCTTCGTGATGGGCGAGGGCGTCTTCCTCCACTCGAATGTCGAAACGCCCTACGGCCCGGTGCGCGGTGTCGATGGCGGCTTCTTCCGCTTCAGCCCGCAGCGCACGCATCTTGAGCGCACCGCGCAGCTCTCCATCCCGAATCCCTGGGGCATCGCCTTCGATGACTGGGGCCAGGACTTCTTCCTCCACACCTCCGGCCCGGGCATCGAGTGGATGCTGCCGGGCTCGCTCAAGACTCCCTATGGCGTCAAGAACCCGGGCTCACCCAATCTCGCGCCGAAGGGCAACGAGGTCCGCCCGACCTCCGGGCTCGAATTCGTCTCGTCCCGCCATTTCCCGGATGAGGTGCAGGGCGACATGCTGCTCTGCAATGCCATCGGCTTCCTCGGGATCAAGCAGCACAAGATCGAGGACGAACCGACGGGCTACAAGACCACCTTCCGCCAGGACCTGCTGAAGTCGTCCGACGGCAACTTCCGCCCCGCTGACCTTGAGTTCGCGCCGGATGGTTCGCTCTTCGTCATCGACTGGCAGAATGCGCTGATTGGCCACATGCAGCACAATGCCCGCGACCCGCATCGCGACCACGAGCACGGCCGCATCTACCGCATCACCTACCCGTCGCGTCCGCTGGTGAAGCCAGCCAAGATCGCCGGTGCCCCGTTGGCGACGCTGTTCGAAAACCTCAAGCTGCCCGAGTATCGCACCCGCTACCGGACCCGCCGCGAGATCCGCGGTCACTCGGCCGATGAGGTGCTGCCAGCGCTCCAGCAGTGGGTGGCCAAGCTGGACCCCAAGGACTCGCGCTACGAGCACCACCGCCTCGAAGCGCTGTGGACGACCTGGGCTCTAAACAAGGTGGATACGAAGTTGCTCGGTGAGCTGCTGGTGTCGCCGGACTACCACGTCCGCGCCGCGGCGGTCCGCGTGCTGCGCTACAATTTCCGCAGTGTGCCGAATCCGGCCGCGCTGCTGAGCAAGGCCGCGAACGATGCCGAAGGCCGCGTCCGCCTGGAGTCGATCGTCGCCGCCACATGGCTGGATAGCGGGGCTGCGAAAACGGTGGTCGAGCAGGCTTCCAAGCAGCCGCTCGACCGCTGGAGCCAGAATGCGGCGAAAACCGCCGCCGCCCGCCTCGCCGGTCGCGCCGAGGAAAAGATCGAGGAGCATCCCGCGCCAGCCGCGCCCAAGCACCTCATCGCCGCGGACCAGCAGCGCTATCTGGCCGGGCACGCGATCTACAGCCGCGAAGGATTCTGCCTCACCTGCCACCAGGCCGATGGCAATGGCCTGCCGTCCGCCGGCTTCCCGCCGCTCTCAGGCAGCTTCTGGGTCACGGGCAGCGAGGAGCGCCTGATCAAGGTCACGCTCCACGGCCTGATGGGTCCCTTGGAACTCAAGGGCGTGAAGTATCCCGGCCAGGTGCCGATGACCCCGTTCGCGGGAATGCTCAATGACAAGGAAGTCGCCGACGTCCTGACCTACGTCCGCAACAGCTTCGGCAACCAAGCCGCGCCCGTCACCGCCGAGACCGTGGCCAAGGTCCGGCAAGCGGCAGGCACCCGCTCGTTCTACACGCCGGAGGAGTTGCTCAAGGAGCACCCGCAGGAGAAGTGATCCCAAGTGAAAGGCCGGGGAGGGTGACCTTCCCGGCTTTTTCGTTTCGAGGAGAGCCTCACTGCGCTTTCACCGCCAGCACGTAGGAGAGCACCGCCTTTTCGTCGTCCGGCGCGAGACCGGCGTGGCGGATCATCTTGGGCATGGCGTCCTCCCATTCGTCCACGTCGACGTCCTTGGGGATCATGTAATTGTGGCACTCGCCGCATTTCAGCATGTAGGTCACGTGGCCGTGCTGTAGCTTTTCGAGCGAGGTCTTGCTCTTCGCGGCCATGGCTGGCGTGGGATTCGGCACCTCGGAGATCCCGCCTTCGGCTGGCTCGGCACCCGTTTGGATGTTCCCGTCGGTGGGAATGCCGGTGCCGCCGCAGCCGGTGAGGATGGCGACGAGCACCAGGGAGCCGAAAAGATTGCGCATGGCTCAGGCTAGCGGGGGAATGTTCCGGCTGAGAAGCGCCAAGTCTCGCGAGTGACTGGGAGATTGCACCCGGCGCGGATGCCGGAGAGCATGGAGGGAACGATGGCGCTCTCCGACATCTGGCGTTCGATCGCAACCCATAGCCTATGTGGGATGGCCGGGGTGGTGCTGTGGCATGCGTGGAATCTTCAATCCCCCCCGCGGTCCGGACCGGTGAACGAGATGTCCGTCCCCACGGAAGACCGCCGCCAGGCGGTGAATCGCCGGGCTCGGGAGCTGGTCGATCAGGCGATCCTGACTGAGAGCCCGCGGCCTAGGGTGGCGACGAAGGCAAAGCCCCGAAGCCCGCGGTCGGCAGCGGAGGAAGCGCTGGCGAATCGGGCCGGCATCCTCGCGGAGTGGCAGGGTAAGGTGGACGCCTTCTTGAAGGCGGCAGCGATTCATCAGGCCGACGGGCAACTGCTGGAGAAGATTGAGGACAAGCTGTTCCGGAACGATGAAGAGGACTTGTCGGCCATGGTGCTGGGACTCTTTCTCCAAAACGAGGACCGGGCACTTGCCGAAGTATGCCAAAGGGAGGCGCTGCACGGCACGGATGCGATCGAGGATGCCCTTGAAGCGCTGTCCGGGTCCACATTGGAGCGATGGGCCGCGGACCCGCAGGTTCCCCTGACAATCCGCGTTCAAATGTTGGCTTCCTTGGGGCAGCGAATGGGTCGGAACGGCGACCTCGAGGGGCTGCTCCGGACTTGGACGAATTCACCGAAGGCCTTTGACAGTTATCACCACGGCTCCTTGGTACGGGAGTTCCTCGGCGAGTGGATTTGCACCGACCCGGGCGAAGTGGTTCGCCGGATTTTTCAAGACTGGCCGGAGGACCTGCGGCTGGAGTTCCTGGAACAAACGAGCGAACACCCCATCTGGACCGATGCGCTCGCCTCGGCCATGCGCGAAGCACCGTGGGAACGGGTGCCGGAGGATTTGAAGAAAGAGACGATGGAGGCCATCGACACCTCGGACGATCCTTACCAGGAACTTCCGGCTCAAATGGGTCGGGCACCGGACAAAAGCTTGCCGGAGGGCTTGGAGCCGAGGGATGCACGGAGAGCGCTCACCTCTCACATGGAGCGGCTTCTAGACCGTGGGCCGGACATGATGGAGCAGCTCGCCGACGGGAGGATCGCGGTGGACGAGGTGGCGCGGGACTTGGCGTCGCGGTTGCCGGGTTCTGAACACTATCCGGAACTATTCGCCGAGGCCGTGTTTGAGGAGGCAGTGTCGACCGATCCAGCGGGTGCCCTGAAATACGCGGAGGGGAAGATCAGCCCCGAGCGCTTGGAGCAATTGGGCCAGGAAGCGTTGCAGTCGATGTTCTACAACGAGCCGTGTTTGGAACGGATTTTCGAGGCGGCGGCCTTGCTTCCAGCGAACACCTCGGAGCCCGGCTCGCTCACCGGAGACTTCATGTCGTGGCAGGCTTGGGCTCCGGACCAGGCCGCGGCGGCCTTGGACAAGCTGCCTGCCCGGCATCCATTGCGGCGGCGGATCGAAGAAGCGCTTGCGGGAAAGGAGGAGCCGTGAAACGGGCCGCAGGATACTTGCTATCGGCGCTCGTCGGCTTCCTGGTGGCGGCTTCCTTGCAATCGGAACGAGCGGGGAGACAGGACGAAGAACGTCGTAAGCCCCGTTCCTCATCGGGATCGGGCGTGGACCAGGAGGAGGGGACCTCGTTTTCCTTGGCTTGGCGGCTCTTGGCAGAACGGGATCTGGATCCTTGGGCCCGCTATCATTCAAGGGGTGAGTTACTCGGCCGGTGGGCAAGGGAGGATCCCCGGCATTTCCTACGTTTCTTCGAGGGCCGTGCGGCTCCCCGAGGCTGGAAAGATTTGGTGGTGAGCGAGATTGGGACGGAGCGACCGGAGTTACTCGCAAGGTTCGCCAAGGACCATGGCGGCATGGGTCTGATGGGGGAGATGGCAGGGCATCTCGATCCGCGTCGTGCATTTGAGGTCTTTGGAAGCGAGCCGGGAATCCCTCCGGCCCATTTCATCAGCATCGCAGCACGGGGTGCGGCGGTGGATCCGGAGTTCATCGGCCGCCTTGAGGAACTGCCGGATGGGCCGGCAAAGGATGCCTTTCGCGCCGGCGTCATGGAAACCCAGTTGGAAGCCGGGCGTTGGACGGAAGCCGTAGAGAACCTGAAGAGCTTGGAGGCACTGGGTCCGCCGATGGCGAAGGAGTTCGGCGAGGCACTCTCTGCCGAGGTGGCGTGGATAGAGCGGGGTGAGCTGATTCTGGCAGTTCCCGAGCCTTTCCGCGACGAGGCCTTTGAAGGGGCCATGTCCGCGTCCGATGAAGAGATGGAGGCGGGCTCCACCGACGCTTCGCAGATTCAAGGCTTTCTTGAGTCGATGGCGGCGGCCGGCCTCAGGGCATGGGTATCAGAATCCATCGAACTCTCCCCGGCCGATGCTTCGGCTTGGGGAACTTGGGCCTTGGAATTGCCGGAAGGCGGAGAATGGGAAGCGCTGCGCGCCTCGAGCTTGGCACTCTGGCTAGCGAACGATGAGTCGGCAGCGACCACGCTTCGCGATCTTCCACCTGGTGCCGTTCGGGAGACAGCCATGAGAGTGTTGGAGCGCGAGCTCGCCAAGGAAGGGGAAGATTCGTCCGCCGAGTGATGCTTTTCCGGGACACTTGCACGCTTTCGCAAAATGCCCGCGGGGAATTTAAGACGGGGAGGGGGAAAATCAGCCATATGATTAAGATTCCTTGAATATTTGACTGAAGTGGATAGCTAAGCGCGTCTCAGCTTCGGCGGCACCCATCTCCACACGCCGATTCTGCTCCCACCCTTCCTCCTCCATGATCCGAGCCGCGCTCCGGGCGTACGCCCGTCCCTTCGTCCTGTCGTCGATTTTCGCCGCGGGGAGCGTTTCCCTTCATGCCCAGGATGAGTTCCCCGGCCACCAGCGGACACAGGAAATTACTCTGCACAAGGGTTGGAACGCGGTCTACCTCGAGGTCGATCCAGCCGATGATGCGCCCACCTCGGTGTTCGCCGGGGTGCCCGTCGACAAGGTGGCGACGCTTTTCAAAAACCCGGGCAACCAGCAATTTGTCACCGATCCCGCCGTCAATCTGACCAAGGCACAGGGTTGGGGCGTGTGGTACGCGCCAGAGCTGCCGGAAGCTTTCCTGAAGTCGCTCGATGCGATCGATGGCAACCGCGCCTACCTCGTCCACGCGAAAGCGGATTGCCAGTGGCGGCCGAAGGGCCGGGTGACCGGTGATGCGGTGGCTTGGCAGCCCGATGCCTTCAATTTCACCGGCTTCCCAATCGCGGCGGTCGGTGGCCCGACGTTCGCCCAATTTTTCGCGGGCTCGAAGGCTCACAAGAACCAAGCGATCTATCGCCTGGTCAATGGCCGCTGGAAGCAGGTGCTCCAGCCTACCGCCGAGTCGATGCGCTCGGGTGAGGCCTTCTGGATCTACTGCAAGGGCCCTTCGGACTACCAAGGCCCGCTGCGCGCCGAGGTGACCGGTGGCGTGCTCGCGCTGGGCAAGGGACCGGCCGATCTCACCCTTCGCAATGAAGCTCCGCATCCGCTGACGCCAACGATCCATCACATCGCGGGCGATGCCTCACCGCTGCCGCTTTCGATCCTGATCAAGACTTACGGCGACCCGGAAGCCCCGGTGAAGTCGGTGCCCGCGAACCTGCCCGCCGCCGCGTGGCAGCAGCCCCTGCCGGCGCTCGAGATCGCCGGCGCGATCGCCATTCCTTTCGAGTGCCGCAGCGGCGAACTGCTCCGTCCGCTGCAGGGCTCGCTTTTGAAAATCACCACCGATCTCGGGACGGAGACCTGGGTGCCGGTGTCGGGCCGCCGCGACGATCTTGGCGACTGATTCTTCCCTCTCCTCCTTCGACATGAAGTCCTCCTTTTCTCTCTCCTCGTTGCTGGCGTGTGCCCTTTGGACCGCCGCGACGGCGAATTCATCCGCCGAATCCAGCCCCTACCGCGGCCTCTGGGTCGGCGAGGTGGCGCTCGGCAAGGTCAACGAGGTGACCGTGCCGCTCGATGCCCAAAACATCCCGCGCGCACCCGACCCGAACACGCCCACGCCGACCTTCGACGCCGCGAATTTCCGCGTGATCGTCCATGTCGATGCGATGGGCCGCGCCAGCCTGCTCAAGCAGGTGGCCATCCTCGCCCGCAAGTCCGACCTCCAGAAGACCGAGAGCGACATGGCGCTGGTGACCGATGAGCGGCTCTACGGTTCCTTTCCTGCGCAAGCGGCCAGCCGCATCTCCAGCGTGGTCTTCGACTTCGGCGATGCGAAGGCAACCGCCGCGGTGAATCAGGTCATCGAGCGTGCCGCGGCCGCCGCGACCACCGCTGCCACCCAATCCGGCGCCACCAAGGCCACTGTCAAAACCGCGGCCCAGAATGCCGCCACGCCGGTCATCACTCAGGCTGATGCCGCCGAGGCGTTTTCGAATTTCCTGCAAGCCAATCTCGACGCGATCAAGGTCCGCGCGATCGCCAATGGCACTTCCACATCCGCCGCCCGCAACGCGGCGAATGCCCTCAAAAACGGCTCCTTCTATCAGGACACCCGCGGCATCGAGATGATCGATGCGATCGAAGCCTCGCTTGCCGCCTTGCCGCCGTCGGCGACCCAGCAGCAGCGCGAGCAAGCAGCGCTCAATACCGCCGCCGCTTTCGCCGAGACGGATCAGGGCTACGACCGCTTCCTCGCCGGCGAGTTGCTGGGCGACGCGATCGAAGCCGCTGCCGGGAAAGTCGCGAGCACCGCGGAAGGCATCGCCTTCAAGCCGATCAGTACTTTCCAAAGCGCCGACTCCGGTGCCGCCGTGGCTGCCGTTTCCACGGCGCACGGCCTTGTCAGTACCGACGAGATCGCCATTCAAGGTGCCGCGATCTCGGCTTACAACGGCCTGCACAAAATCATCCGCCTCGACAACGACACCATCCGCATTGCCACGCCCTTCGTGGCCGGTGGTGCGATCGGTGGCTTCGCTCCTTCTAACAGCATCGCGCCGCTCCGCGTGAGTTCGCCGGCTCACGGCCTGAGCGATGGCGAGCGCATCACGGTGCGCGGCTCGCTGGCCGGCTACAATGGCAGCCACCTCGTCACGGTGGTCGATGCGAATACCTTCACCATTCCCGTCGCCTTCGACTCCGATCCACTCAGCCGCGGCGTGTGGTCGTCCGAGTCCGGCGATATCCTGAACTTCGAAGGCACCGGTGGCGGCAGCTCGGGCGTGAAGATCACCAGCCCGAACCACGGCCTCGACAATGGCCAGGTCATCGAGATCCAAGGCGCGGGCCAGGCCTCCTACAACGGCCTCAAGACGATCACGCGCATCGACACGAACTCATTCTCGATCCCTGTCGCCTTCGGCGGAAATCCCGCGATCAAGGGAAGCTGGGACATCCCCGAGGAAATCACCGCCTTCGCGCCGCCAGCCGCGGTGCCGACGCGGATCTCCTTCACCAACCACCGCCTCACCAGCGGTGACCGCATCGTGGTCTCCGGCTCCGGCAAGGCGGATTACAATGGCGAGCAGGTCGTCACCGTCGTCGATGCGAACTCCTTCTCAATCCCGATCCCTTGGGATGCCTCGACCGGCGATCCCGGCGTGAAGGGCACCTGGGCTCCTGCGTCCGGGGGCCAATGGCGCAAGACCGCCGCGATCCGCGCCGCTCTCGATCAGGTTGCGAAGGTTTCCGAGGCCCGCACCAAGGCGCTCAATGTGAAGCTCACGTCGTACTCCGACACCCGCGCGCCGGATGCACTGGAGCTGGTGCTCTCGTCCATCGTCGCCGAGGCCGCGTTGTCCGACTCGCCGCTGTCCTCTGAGATCGCCACGCTGGCGGAGAAGGCCGGCCGCGAAGCGCTGTCCGACTCGGTCGTCCGCTACCCTCGCGCCGCTGCGATTCCGTCCACGGACTACACCGACTTCGTCCGCTCCTCGACCTTCGCGGGCAGCGTCGCCACCGCCGCTGAAGCTGCCGCCACCGCGGCGCTTAAGGAGAAAGCCGACCTGCTCGCCACTCCGGCATCGATCAAGGACAAGGCCCGCGAAGCGGCGATCAATGCGCTCGCGCCGGTGCTTGCCGCTGCCTCGCGCTCGCTGCTCACCGAGCTGCCGATGTCCGGCAATTTCGGTGCCGCACTCGCCACCGAGGTCGTGCTGCCGGCGAATCACCCGACCAATCCTTTCCGCCACCGTCGCCATCCGGATCACACCACCGGCTTCGACATCCGCCGCCTGGTGAACCTCACCTTCCAGCCCGTCGATGGCCAGTTGCTGTCGCGCACCGGCTACGGCGTGGACCGAATTTCCGGAACCTACGCCGAGGAGATCTTCGGCCTGCACAAGCCGCTCGGCCCGTCGAAGAACACCGGCCTCAAGGTCGCCGGCACCTTCCAGCTTCATCGCGTCAGCCTGATCGACACCCTCAACGGTCGCTGAGCTCTTCCCCACCCGCTTTCGTTTTCACCCTTCCCATGATCCCGCTTTCGAATTTCCGCACGCTGTTTGCCGGCCTGTTGCTAGGTCTTGCCACCGCGTCCTCCGCGCGGGCGGACGTTTCCGATCTCCTCTTCACCGTCAAGATCGAGGGCGACACGAACGTCCCGACGATCCTGGTGACGAACAACTCGCCGAATCTGGAGATCACCCGCTTCGACTTCACCGTCGGCAATACCGCGAAGAACTTCGACGGCTACGAGCAGGCCATCACCGCACCACCCGGCGGCACCGCGGTCCGCGTCCAGCCGCTGCCCGGCCTGCGCAGCGATGTCGTCTCGTTCAATCTCACGAACTTCGGCCCCGGTGAGACCTTCACCTTCAAGGTCGATATTGACACCGACGGCTCGGATGACGTCCAGAACTTCAACAACGTCTTCTTCAACAACGGCAGCGCGGCAAACTCCGTCGCCACCGTCTACGCCGGTGCGGCCAATGCCTCGCGCACGCTGAATGACAACCCGGCATCGCTGACCTTCCGCGGCCCCAGCCGCTTCCTCCGGGTCATCAGTACTGAGGAAGAAGGCGGCGGTCCGGCCGTGCGCGGCGTCATCGTGAAGCGCGATGGTTTCGTCATCGCCGACGACGAGACCGAGTACAACAACATTCAGGTGGCCCATGGCGACCGCATCCAGATCATCGCCGAGCCTGAGGTTTATAAGAACATTCACGCCCAGTACATCAGCGACCCGGAGACGGTGAAGAACCAGGCCGAGGAGCGCTTTGTGGCGATCGGCATGTCGGTGAACAACATCGCGCAGACCGCGGACCCGACCAACTACGACTTCGAGATCACCCGCGATACCGACGTGCAGGTGAAGTGGCAGCACTACTATGCGTTGACCGTCCGCCACGACTTCAGCAAGACGCAGAGCCAGGAGATCATCGCCGGCACACCATGGGCCGGGCCGCTCGCCTCGGATGCCTCCGGTAATCCGAGCCCGCCAGCGAGCCGCCAGTGGGTGCTCAAGGGCGGCCAGCCGGTCGTGCAGATCGACGGCTACGTGCTCGACAATTTCAGCCACCCCGGCCTCGACATCCGCCACGTGGTGAAGGGCTACCGCGCCTACGGTCCGCCTAACAGCTTGGTCAGCAGCACGCAGAACAACGCCCGCTTTGCCCCGAACCTCGTGGACATCCGCGACTCGAGCGGCGGCACCGTCACCAACTATGCCGCCGGCGGTGGCGGCACGGTGGTGACGAATTCGCAGAATCATTCGGTCAAGGTTGGCGACTTCATCGAGATCACCGGCAGTGGCGATGCTGCCTACAATGGCACCTTCCCGGTCACGGCGGTCACGGCGACGACCTTCACGCTCAATGTTCCCTACAGCACGGTGCCGGTCGCCAAGGGCCTGTGGCGGAATGTCACCTACCTGAAGTTCTTCGGCTTCGCGACCGTGGAGCCGCGCCAGCAGGTGAAGCCGAACTTCCTGATGTATGGCCCCGCCGGCATCACCTACGTCTGGCAGATCCAGTACGGCGTGCGCCTGAACGCGGATGACCCAACCCGCGTCGGGCTGACCAAGGTCTATGAAGTCACCCCGGGTGGTGATGTCGATCGCACGATCCAGGACGGCGTTTCGTGGTTCGATCCCGGCACCCGCGTGAAGGTCGTATCCGCCGCGCAGGAGCCGGTGGCCAATGGCCTGGCGCTCACCGGCTGGGTGAATGGTGACGGCTACTACTTCGCCGCCATGGGTGAGATCGATCCCGCCAATGGCATCCCGACCACCGGCAGCCCTGCGATGGTGAATGGCAGTCCGGTGGCCACCTGGACCACCAGCGGCCCCAATGCCACCCGCGGCTACGAAATCGCGAATCTCCAGCGCCCGGTGCGCACGCTGTGGCGCTACGGTGCCGGTGCCATCGTGGTGAATGTCACCATCGGCAAGCACTGCTTCGAGGACTACCCGCAGTACGCCGCGATGTTCACACGGGCACCGAACCCGATCATCAACGCGGTGCCGGATCCGATCGCGATCGCTCCCGGCGGTGCCACGCCCGGCGCGGAGCTGATGGCGGAGTGGGACCCGGTCAGCGCCCGGCTTTACCCGACCATTCCCGGACGCTTCACCGTGCCGTGGAGGCCGGGAACGACCTCTAACAACGCGGTCGAGGTCCGTGTGATCGCCACGCTGCCGTTTGACCCGCAGCGCCAGATCCGCGGCCACTACCCGCACATCCAGGGTGCGCCGGCGGTCGCGCTCGATCCGGACTCCACCGACAGCTACAGCTTCAAGTCGATCAAGTACTCGACCGCCGGTGCAGCGGTGGATTCCAACAAGAAGTTCACCACCGAGCGACCCGGCATTTCGGTGCTGCTGTTCTCGCAGATCCAGAGCGGTGGCCGTGGCCAGCCGCGTGAGTTCCTCCAAGTCCGCGTGGTGGATACCCGCCCGTGGGATACCAACCTGCCGGCCATTCCAACGCAGGTCACCGTGGGCTCCAAGATCCTCGATCCATCCGTGGACCTCGCCAACCTCGGCACCGGCTACGTCTTGGACCTGACCGGCCGCGCCCGCTACAATCCCTTCATCTATAACGGTGCCAAGATGGACGGCATCGCCGCCAAGGACGTCTATGACATGGAGCTGCTGCGCGCCGACACCTCCTCGCTCAAGGTATTGAACAAGTCGGCGCTGCCCGGCCCGGTCATCGCGGTCAACGAACACCCCGGCGTCGCCGATCGCGAGCTGCCGATCATCGTCTGGTACGACGATCCTCGTAGAAACGACACGCTTCTGTGGCCATACGTTTCCCGCATCTACAAGCCGGTCTGGCCGGCGGCGAACACGCTGCCGCAGATCGTCATCGCCAGCCAGCTCGGCAGCGATGGCAAGAGTGCCACCAATCTGGACCAGATGGTCGCTCCGGCGATCGGCACCACCACGCCTGTGGCGACGACTTACGATCCGTCGCGGATCCAGGCAGTGCAGATTTACAATCAGCCGGACTTCAATGCACCGGGCTACAACCCGAACGAAGAGCACGCCTTGGTCGCGCCGTCGCTGCGCTTCCTCGATGTCTCGCCGCGTCCGCCGGCGATCTACGCGCTGCGTGCGGGTGACCTGAACTATTCGAACAACACGATCACCAGCGGCGTCGCGCGCTACACCTCGCACCCTTACGTGCTCGCCCAGTTCTTCGACGTGGCGGCGGACGAGGTGAAGATGAAGGCCTACGCGATCAAGAAGGAGAGCGCGAATGGCGAGAATCCGGCCTACCGCTTCGCGAACAACTTCACCGCCAGCACCACCAACCTGAAGACCCAGCCCTTCGTCTCGATGAAGGCGGGTGAGCCGGTGATCCCATTCTATCCGCTCGGTGTCGCAATCGGCGCAAGCCCCGCACCGGAGACCTTCGGCAACAACTTCTTCACCCAGGAAGCCTACTGGGAAGATTGGCGCGGCTCGTACTGGTCGATCTCCGGTGGCGACAAGGCGTGGTTCAACGTTTCCTTCTACTACCCGCTGGCCCCTGATTTCTGGTGGCCGCCGACGGTGCAGGTGCCGCCGGTCAAGGTGAACAAGAACGGCGCGACCTACACCGCCGCCTACGATAGCTCTCGTAATCCGAAGGTGCCGGGCGTCGGCGATTCAGTGGCCTTCCTGCCGTCTTCGGTGAAGACCAGCGCTGTCGCGAGCAATCTCCAGCAGCACCTTCCCAACAAGGTCATCTACAAGTCCGAGTGGCCGGACAATCCGGCCACGCTCAAGGCGGGTGAAACGCTGACCTTCTCCGGCGGCGAATTCCGCGCCGACAAGCCGACACAAGTGCTCGTGAAGGACGGTGTCTCGACCACCGTGCAGACGCCGGGCTTGCCGCAGTTGACTGCCTTCGCCTCGGCCGAAGTGGTGTTCGACTCGCTCAATCCGGACGCGCTGCCTGACCAGTTGAAGTCGCGTTGGACCGCCCGCGTGGTGCAAGCGCTCGACAAGCGCACCGCCGCGCTTTCCGTCGGCAACTTCCCGTCGGAACTCCAGCCCGCCAGCGGTCGCACGACGGTGAAACAGGGCAAGTATGTCTTCAATGAACTGCCAGCCTCGCTGCAGAAGCGCCTGCGCTACGACCCGCTCTCGACGCGCCCGGTGACAGTGGACGGCGTGACCAGCCAAGTGCCCGGCATCCTGGAATTCTCCGGCCTGCTCAATGACAAGGCCATCGGCGACGCAACGCTGACCGCCTCGCCGCCGGCCGTCTATTCGCTGGAGCCGAACATCCTCACCGCCGTGGAGCGCGATGCGATCCTCGCGCTGGTGGACGTCGGTTCATCTGCCCGCACCGCATGGGTGAATGCCGTCACGGATCTCTACAACACGACCCGCAATCCCGAGGGCGTTCCCAGTGCCGGCGGCGATTACCTGACGGGCCTGATGAAGACCCCGCAGTACGGTCCCGATGGCAAGATCCTCAAGGACCAGCTCGGCAACGTGCTCTACGCCAGCCCGGTCACCCCGTCGCCGATGCGCGCTTACGGCCCCGGTCTCGCGCTCGTGCCGAATGGCGATTTCCTCAACCCGCTCGGCACCTTGGCCGATGGCTCGCAGTATCCGGATGAAAGCTGGGTCACCGTGGTCGAGAACAACGACCCGACCCTCGGTGGTTCGCCGATCACGCCGCACATCGTCAAGGTGGACCGCAAGCAGCGCTACCGCGGTTCCATCCAGACCGTTCTTTCCGACAATGTCTTCGACGAGAACATCAACCTGCGCTCCACCGGTGACTTCGGTGCGAATGCCGACGACCTCGTCTTCGAGTGGTGGTATCGCCCGGACGATGGCAGCCTGAACGTGCCACCGCCCGACCTGATCCCGTCCGGCCAGACGAACCCGTGGAAGCTCTTCCCCGACCCGACCGGCCAAGCCGGCAAGGCGCGCTATCAGATCACCCTGAAGGGCAATCCGAACGCCCCCGAAGCGCTGCTCGCCGATACCTTCTGGTTCGCCCGCTACCGCCACAAGAACGACACGGCCAGCGGCACCAACTGGAAGCTCACCCAGCCGAACGGTCGCCAGGGCGTGAACTTCACCTGGGCCGGCGCTGGAAACTCGCAGCCTTTCGTGGATGCCGAACTCGATGGCTTCCCGGACTTCCGCGCGCAACTCGCCCAAGGCTGGATCAAGCGCGTGCTCGACGCGGTGAACCCGTATGAAGCCCGCATCCGCGATTTCGAAGGCGACGCCCCGTCCACGCTGGCCTCGATGGTTGCGCAGTTCGGCGCACGCTATGAAGGACCGGTCGCACTCAATCCCGCGAAGAACGTCATCGAGAATGTCGGCCTCATCGAACTCTATCAGACCGTCCTCAACCGCGGCCGGAACCTGAGCATCGATCTCTCGACGCCCGTTTCGACGCCGGCGATCTCCAACGCGTTGCAGCTTGCCGCCACCCGCGTCTCCGACTTCTACACGCTGCTCGGCAACGAGGCGTATGTGGATGCGCAGGACCCGACCATCGGCCACGGCAGCGACAGCGCCGACTACGGCAGCCTCGCGACCTCGGTCTTCACCTTCCAGAACCAGATGTCCTCGCCGATCGAGGAAGAGCTGGGACTGCTTCGCGGCGTAGACGACTTCTTCGCGCGGCCGGTTTACAACCGCCTGTTCTGGAACTTCACCAAGGGCGAAGGCGAAGCGGCTTATGCGACGAGCTACAATGTCAGCGACGTCAATGCCGACGGCTTCATCGACGAAGACGACGCAATGCTGATGTTCCCGCAAGGTCACGGCGACTCGTGGGGCCACTACCTGACCGCGACGCGCTCGACCTACGAGTTGCTCCGCCATCCTGCCTTCAACTGGGTCTCTCGCGCGGAGTCCTACAACCTGCAGGACATTGTGATCAGCGTGGACTTCTTCGATGAGCGGAAGTTCGCCGCCACCGCCGCCGCGAAGGCGAAGGCCGCCGCGGAGATCGTGAACCTCACCTACCGCGACCGCTACGTCGCCGATCCGAAGGCGCAGTGGCAGGGCTACACCGATAGCAATGCCGACCGTGCCTGGGGCGTGGACGAATGGTCGCGCCGCTCCGGCCAAGCCGCCTATTTCGACTGGGTCACCGCGAACGCGCTGCTGCCATCGCAGCACCCGAACACGAACTTGGAAGGCGTCCGCAAGGTGGACCGCCAATCCAATGCCGACATCCCCGTCATCTCCGCGAACCTCAATGCGATCCAACGCACGATGGATCAGGCGGACCATGGCTACAACCCGCTCGGGCTGGCCAATGGCGCGCAGGTCTTCGACCTGGATCCGGCGATTCTCGAGGGCGCAGGTGCCTCGCACTTCGACCAGATCGAAGAGCGCGCCGCCGGCATGGTCGAGAACGCCACCACGGTCTGGGACAATGCCAACACCGCCAGCAACATGCTGCGCCAGATCGGTAACAGCGAGGCGGACTTCCGCAACTCGACCTTCCAGGAAGACCTCGCCTACCGCAACCAGCTCATCTCGATCTTCGGCAAGCCGTATGAAGGCACTGTCGGACCCGGCAAGCTCTACCCGGCTGGCTACAGTGGCCCCGACCTCGCGCTCTACATGTATGTGCCGGTGCGCCAGATCAATAAGGACACTGTGCCCGGCCCGGCCGCGAGCTTCGCGACCTTCAATGACAGCGGCGCGCTCAATGGCGGCGATCTTTACAATGCCTTCCTCGCTTCCAAGCCGGACGGCAGCGGCAGCAGCGTGCTGAACAAGGAGACCGCGCTGAAGGATGTGAGCGTTGGATTGCGAAACATCTTCGCGCCGACCTTCGCGAGCGCGACGAACGAGCTGAGCTACGCGGCCGATACGACCAGCGGTGCCTTCGCGGTGAACTACATGGACCTGACGAATCCGAAGGTCGACCTCACCAACTTCAACAACCTGATGCCGGTGACCGCCGCGGGCTACACCTTCCAGGCTCCGCCGAATTGGGGCAGCCGTGCCTCGACCGGCCAGCTTCAGGACCTGATCAACCAGATGATCCAACAGGAGGCCGCCATCGCCGAGGCGATCGCCGCTTATGACGGTGTCACCGGTGAAGCGGTCAGCGTGCTGCGCATGATCAACTCGCGCCTCACCACCAGCGGCCGCAACCAGGGTCGCAACGAGATCTTCACCCGTGTGAAGTACTCGGTGAACAACACGATCAAGGTCATCGAAACCGCCAAGCAGGTCATCGACGCCGCCGAGCAGCTCACGTGGGAACTAAAGGAAGCGATCGTCGAAGGCGTGCCCGTCAACCTGCCGACCGGCGGTCTGGCGATCTCGCCGGGTGACGCGCTTTCGCTCGCCCGCTCCGGCATCGAGTTCACCGCCACCGGCACCCGCGCCGGTCTGTTCACGGCGGATAGCGCGCTGACCATCGGGAAGCTCATCGCTGAGATCTCGCTCGATATCGCCGAGAACGAACTCGCGCTCACCCAAGCCGACGAAGAGCGGACGCAGGAGATCCGCGAGTGGCTGAAGGAAGCCGAGGACGCGATCGGTGACGAAGGCATCATGCGCGTCGCGATCTTCAAGGAGATCCAGGCGCTGCGCGCGCTGTCGGACCAGTATCGCAGCCTGCTCGATGAAGGTGGCCGCCTGATTGATGAGCGCGCTGCCTTCAACAAGCGCGTCGCCGCCCAGACCCAGCGCAACCGCTACCAGGACATGACCTTCCGGGTGGCCCGCAATCACGCGCTGCAGACCTACCGCAGCTCCTTCGATCTTGCCTCGCGCTACGCTTACCTCGCGGCATCGGCCTACGACTACGAGACGAATTACTCGCTCACCGATCCGGCTTCGCCCGTCGATGCCTATGGTGACATCATCAAGGCCCGCAGCATTGGCGCCCTGTCGCAGGTGCTCACCCAGCTCAAGGCGAACCATGACTCGCAGCGTAGCTTGCTCGGTCTGAACAACATCCAGCGCGAGACCGGCGACATCTCGATGCGCCGCGAGTTCAAGCGCATCCTCGAGGGTGGCGAAACGCAGCCGGGCAGCCCGGTGAATGACTTCCCGGCACCCGGCGAGGATTCCGAGACGGTGTGGAAGCAAGAGCTTCAGAAGTCCCGTGTGGCCGACTTGTGGCAGGTGCCGGAGTTCCGCCAGCATTGCCGTCCGTTTGCCTCCGCGGTCGATGCCGCGGGCAAGCCGGTCCCGCAGCCGGGTATCGTGCTCCGCTTCTCGTCCGACATCAGCACCGGCAAAAACTTCTTCGGCAAGCCGCTCAGCGGTGGCGACCACGCCTACAGCACCAGCAACTACGCGACCAAGATTGGCAGCGTGGGTGTGGTCTTCGACGGCTATCGCACGGACAACGTCCTCAACGATCTGGCCGCCGCGCCGCGGGTCTATTTCATCCCGGCCGGCATGGACATCATGCGCGTCTCACGAACCGATGATCCGAACGAGCGCCGCTCGTGGCACGTCGTCGAGCAAGCGATTCCGGTGCCCTTCCCCGCGACCAGCTCGCAGATTAGCAAAAGCGGCTACATCCCGCTGCTGGATGGCGTGAATGGCCGACTTGGCGACACCCGCCGGTTCTCCGACTTCCGCGCTTATCCGGACAGCAATGAATCGCCGACGAGCGACATGCGTCTGCTCGGCCGCTCGATCTGGAACACCCAGTGGCTGCTCATCATCCCGGGCGCGACGCTCAATGCGGACCCGAACACCGGCCTCGATCGCTTCGTCGATCAGGTCTCCGACATCAAGCTGATCTTCGACACCTACGGCCAGAGCGGCGGCTGAGGCGGAAACATCGAACGCACCTAACACCCACCCCGATTTTTCCATGACTCCCAGGAACCGCTTCTCCCGACCGGCGCGAGCCGCCGCGATGCTGCTGCTCGGCACCTCCGCCGCGCACGCCTTCATCAGCGAGCCGGAGACCCTCGTTTACGGACGCATCCTCAACCGCGCCAATCCGAACCTCGAGCATCTCGTCACCGCAGGCACGCTGCATTGGACCATTCAGAAGCCGGATGGCTCCTCCGTGGTGCTGACCGGTGAGGTCGATGCGCTCGATGGCGGTTCGTTCTCCTACCTCGTGCGGATCCCGCACCAGGCGATGATGCTCGGCCAGCAGGCTTCGCCGCTGGTGCTGCCGCTCGGCACCACCACGACCACGGCATCGCACTCGTCGATTGCCTTCAATGGCGCACCGGCGAAGATGTTGGTGCCAGCGACCTCCGTCTTCGATCTCGACCAGTTGCTGCGCGCCTCGGCGATGCGTGTGGATCTGGAGATCAATGCCACCTTGCCCGATGAAGACGGCGACGGCATGCCGGACTGGTGGGAAGACGAGCATGGCCTCGACAAGCAGAATGCCGGCGATGCGCTGGTCGACGCGAATGGCAACGGCCTGAACAATCTGGGTGAATACCGCGCCGGCAGCGACCCGGCTCACAACAGCACGCACCCGCTGTTGCTGACCCACGAGGTGGTCGCCTATTCCGAGGCGGAGTCGCTTGTTTTGTTAGAATCGGCGGACAGCGATAGCACGCCGGCCCAGCTCACCTACACGCTTCACGCGGCGCCGACTGGCGGAAAGCTGGTGCTGCGCAATGCCGCCCACCTCCCGGCGCAAACTTCCGTCGAACTCATCTCCGGTGCGACCTTCACCCAGGCCGATGTCTCGGCGGGTCGCCTGGTCTTCGAACATGCCACCGGCGAAACCCCGGGCTCCTTCGAAGTCGGCGTGCGCGACCAGACCGCCGGTAACCCGGAAGCGCGAGGTCCCGTGCAGGTGATGCTCTTCGACCCCGCGGACAATCTGGTTGCGGCCACGGCCGAGGAAAGCGTGCGCCTGGAAGCTCGCCGCCTCGCCATCGATCACGGTCATCTCGTCGCCGACCTCGGTGCCACGGCGGGCAAGCACAAGCTGTCTGCTCCGACCGCCGGTCTCTCGGCCACGGCCTATGCCACGCACGCCGGGAACTACGGTGAGGAAACCCCGCACGTCTTCCTTGGCGGTCCCGCGGATGATACCTTCGCGGGCGGTGCCGCAGCGGACTACTTCCACGGTGGTGCCGGCGCGAACACCTTCACGGGCGGTCCCGGCGCGGACTCATTTATCTTTACCGGCACCTCGGCCTCGGTGGAAACGATCACCGACTTCGCGCCATCGCAAGGCGATGTGATCGACCTGGCCGGCGTGCTCGATGGTCTTTCGACGAAGCTCACCGACTACGTCCGCATCCGCCGCAGCGGTGCCGATGCCTTGATGGAGATCTCGGCAGCCGGATTGAACTCCGGCTTCACCGATCGCGTGATCCGCCTGCAGAACTCGACCTTGCAGCCGGCCGACGTCTTGAACCTCCACTACGCTGGCAACATCGAATCCGGTGCGATCACCCTGCCGCCGCGCGTGACCCTCACCGCGACAACGCCGCAGGCGAGCGAGAATGGCCCGGTGGCCGGTCAGTTCACGATCACCCGCGAGGGCGATTTCGATCTGCCATTGACCGTGAATCTTTCGATCAGCGGCAATGCCACCAATGGCATGGACTACCAGAGTGTCGCCTCGTCGATCACCATTCCGGCAGGTCAGGCAGGTGCCGTGATTTCCATCCTGCCTTATGCGGATTCGACACCCGAGTTCAATGAGACCGTCTATTTCGAGATCGCGGGTTCATCCGGCTACCTGCTGGGCAGCGCGATGTCCGCCCAGATCGTGATCGAGGATCTCAAGCCGCAGATCTCGCTTGAGGTGATCGAGGGAATTGCGGGGGTTGCCGGTGACGCGCGGGGCGCGGTGCTCATCCGCCGCAGTGGTGTGCTTTCGTCGGAGGTCTTCGTGAATTTCACCCTCGCGGGCACGGCAAAGAGCGGCACCGACTACAATACGGTCACGCCTTACGTGACGTTTAACGCGGGCCAAGCGACGAAGGTCATCGAGTTCGTGCCGAAGCCGACCGTCAACTTCGCGGGTGCCGATGCGAAGACGATCCGCATGACGGTGAAGCCGGATTCCGCCTATGCGAGCTTGGTGCCGGCTGCCGAGCTGGTGCTGGTTCCGCAGCGCCTCAGCTACGACGAGTGGCTGGCCGCACGCGGGGTGCCTGCTTCGGATGAAGCGCTGCTGCACTATGGCTTCAGCCAGACCACGCAGCCCGGCGACAACTCGATGTTCACCCGCATGCCGAAGGCGACGGTCGAGAACGGCTACCTCACGCTGCGCTTCCGCAAGAAGCCGGGGGTCAGCGACATGGGCTATCAGGTGCAATATTCCACCAACTTCACCCAATGGCAGACCGGTCCGGATGCCATCGAGGACATCACCTCGCAGGTCGCTCCGAACGATCCCGGTGCCGCGGTCTTCCGCTCCAAGCAGCCGATGTCCGCCGAGAAGGTCGCGGCCATGCGTGTGGAACTGCTGCTCGAAACCAACGACTGATCCCTGTCTCGCTTGCCCATGCTGCTCCGATCCTTGCCCCGCTCCATCGCCCTCTGCACGGCTGCCTGTCTCTTAAGCCAGTGCGAGAAACCGGCGGCGACGGGAGTTCCGGCACCAAACGCGCTCGCCACCGTGTCAGGCCAGGCCATTACCGAGAAGGACTTGGTGGAAGAAGCGGAGTGGCGTCGGTCTAACAACCAAGCGGTGCCCCCGGCACCGGAGCTGTTGAAGGAGATGGCCAACCGCCTCGCGCTGGTCGAGAAGGCCAAGCAATCGGGCATCGCCGACGATCCGGAAACGCGCCGCCGCGTCCAGAGCGTGATCATCGCACGGCTGCGCGAGAAGCAGCTCGATGTCGAACTCGCCAAAGTGGCGGTGACCGATGAGGAGCTCAAGGCGACCTTCGATTCACGGAGTGCCGAGTTCGCGCGCAAGCCTCTCGATCGCTTCGCCATCCTTTTCCAAGCCGCCGACGCGAAAGCTTCCGATGCGCGCAAGGCCGAAGCGAAGAAGCGTCTGGAAGACGCCCTCGCGCTCGCTGACGCGAACCCCGGGGGGGGCGAGGGCAGGGGAGCGACGACCGGTGGCTTCGGCCCAGTGTCCGTCCAGCATTCCGAAGATCAGGTTACGCGCTACCGTGGCGGCGACGTCGGCTGGATAGAGAGCGATGCAAAAGAAACCCGCCTGCCCGCGAATGTGATCGATGCCGGCCGCGCCCTGGAAAAAGGCAAGCGCAGCGGCGTCCTCGAAGCCACCGATGGCTTCTACGTCATCATGAAGACCGACGCGCGTGACGGTAGCGCACGTCCCATGGAGGAAGTCGCTGACAACCTCCGCCAGCAACTCCTGCGCGAGAAGCGCCGCGCGCTTGAAGAGCAATTCCTCGCCGACGCCTTCCAACTTTCCAAGGCATCCATCAATGCCGACGCCGCGGCCAAGGTGACCCTTCCCGTCACTCCCGCGCCCGCACCTGCCGCTCCCGAACTTTCGCCTCCTTGACCCTCTCCCATCTGCCTTTCACTCCCATGGACCTCCCTTCGCGCCTGCTTTCCCTTCTCGCGTGCCTCGCATTGACCGGCGTCGCCTCCGCCGTCGCGCCGAGCCTCACAAACATTTCCACCCTCGACGGGGGAAGCGAGGATCAGGATACCACCATCAGCTACGATGACCTCGCCAACGAGGCCAACGAGTTTGATGGCGACGGGGACGTCATCGTCTTTCGCTTCAAGTCGCTTTCCAGTGGCACGTTGAAGAAGAACGGCACGGCAGTGGCCGTGGATGGTACTCTCGCCGCGGGCGAAGAATGGGTGTGGACGCCGGCTCCCAATGCCAACGGCACCCTCGAGGCTTTCACCGTGCGGGCCTTCGCCGGTGGCCAGGAATCCTTCGGCGATGAGCCGGTCGACATCGCCGTGGACGCCGTGAATGACGCGCCGTCTTTCACCGCCGGTGCCAACGTCACGGTCAACGAGGATTCGGGCGCTTACTCGCAGAATTGGGCCACCGGCATCAGCCCGGGTCCGGCCAATGAAAACTCGCAGGATGTTTCCTTCACGATCACGTCCAACTCGAACGCCGCGCTCTTCTCCGCAGGACCCGCGGTGAACGACCTCGGCCGCTTGACCTTCACTCCCGCAGCGAACGCAAACGGCACCGCAACCATCGGGGTCCGCGTCGTTGACAATGGCGGCACTGCGAATAGCGGCACGAACCAGTCGGCCATCCAGACGTTCACCATTAACGTCAATCCGGTGAACGACGCGCCGTCCTTCACGGATACGAATGTGAATGTCGCGGAGGACTCGGGTGCCTTCTCGCAGGCCAACTGGGCAACGAACATCAGCCCGGGCCCGGCGGACGAGAGCGGCCAGACCACGAGCTTCACCATCACGAATAACACCAACGCGGCGCTCTTCTCGACCGCTCCTGCCCTCACCGCGAGCGGCACGCTGACCTTCACGCCGGCGGCGAACGAGAACGGCAGCGCCACCATCAGCGTCCGCATCAACGACGACGGCGGCACGGCCAACGGCGGCGCGAACCAGTCCGCCGTCCAGACCTTCACCATCACCGTCACCCCGCAGGACGATGCGCCGACGATCACGGCGACGATGAATGGAACCGCCGCCGCGCCATTGCTCGACACCGCTTCCACGCTCCCCGGCGGTGAAGCGGGTCCGGTGCCCGCCCAGAAGGTGTTCCAAGACGCGACGATCGCGGACGTCGATCACAACAAGCCGAGTCCCGAGAGCCTCATCGTCGTGGTGACGGTCCCGAGCATCGCGGAAAGCTACGGCACCTTCGCGCTGCCGGGCTCGACGGTGGCCAACGTTTCCGGTGGCAAAACCTACACCTTGTCCGGGCAGTCGCCTTCGAATGCCACGGCTGACATCAAGCTCGCGACCTTCACTCCCCTCTCGAATGCGCATCCGGTCGGTCTCTACAACTTCGGCATCACGGTCGCGGTGCGCGATGGCACCCCGCTCAGTGCCACGCCACTGACGCCGACCTTGAACGTGAAGTCGGTCAGCGACCTGCCCACGGCGAATGCCTCGCTGGCGGTCGCGTCGATCACGGATGCGGGACCGGTTTCGCCCTTCCGGCTCACGGTCAATGATGTCGATGAGGGGGACACCTTCTCCGTCACCATCACGGAAACGAGCACCACCCTGCGTGGCGCACTTTCGGCGACCACTGTGACTGGAGCCGCCGCGCAGATCGGCACGGCGATCCAGAACCTAGTTTACACGCCTTTCCAACAGAACGCCAACCAGACGGCGACCTTCGACTTCGATGTCACCGACGTCCACCCGGACGGCAGCACCGGCACGGTGGGACCACCGGCCACCCCGGTGAAGCGCAGTGTCTCACTGCCGATCACCTTCGTGAATGATGCGCCGGAGTTCACGGGCCTGACCACGTCCTTGATCCGCATGACCGATGATCCGGGCGCGCTGCCGGTCTATCCGTTCTCGTCCATCTCGATCATCGATGGCGATCCGGCACAGGTTGTGACCGTCACGCTGTCGCTGGGTGACCAGGCACAGGGCAGCTTTTCCGGCCCGGTCGGGACCTTCAGCTCGACCAACGTGATCACCGGCACCGTCTCCGAGATCACCACGAAGCTGCGCCAAGTCCGCTTCGTCCCGACGCCGGGACGCATCCCGGTGAACTCCAGCGAGACCATCACCATCACCATCACGCTGAACGACGGCACTGCTTCCGTCTCCAACAATCAGACCCAGGTCGAGGTCACCGCCGTCGATGGCGCGCCGAGCCTCCTGTGGAATGGCAATCCGGTCTTCCCGCTGTCGTCGAGCCCGGCCTTGATCGATCCGTCCACCGGTCCGAAGCCATTCGCGCAGGTGACCATTTCCGATGTCGGCCAGGTCGAGGTGACCGTGGCGCTAGATACCGTGGCCAAGGGTTCGCTGAGCAATCTCGGTGCCTTTGTCGAAACACCGGCCGGCTCGCGCAGCTATCGCTTCACCGGCACGGCGGCCGCGGCCCAGACCGCGATCCGCGCGATCAACTACGACATCAACCCGAACTACCTGTTCCCGCCGAACCAGCCGGGCCGCACGGACTTCACCATAAGCGCGACCGACTCCGCGCTGAATTTCACCTCGCGGGTGCTGCCGATCCTCCTGACCAGCGATGCCCGCAGCTTCCTCGTCACCCACTTGCTCGACGATGAAACGGTGCCCGGCACGCTGCGCCACGCCATCACCCACGCGGTGAACAATGACGTGATCGTCTTCGCGCTGCCGAGCTATCCGGCGACCATCCGCCTGAACAAAACGAAGGGCCCGCTGGTTCTCACCAAGCACCTCTCGTTCCGCGGCCCCGGCGCCGACAAGCTGACCATCACCGGCGACTCGAACGCGAACGCCACGACCGACTCGGGCGACGTGCAGCTCTTCCGCATCTTTGCCAGCGTGCAGATCCAGGGCGTGCGCCTAGCCCGCGGCTTCGCAGACACCGGCGGTGCTGCATTCGTCGGCCGCTTGGCACCGACCGCCTCGCCCGGCTCGCTGGTGATCGAGGATTGCGTGATCGCGAACTGCCTCGCCAGCCAGTGGGGTGGCGCGATCGACGTCTATGATGGTGCGCTGAAGGTCTCTCGCTCCGTCTTTGAAAACAACGCCCTCAACGCGTCCGCCGGTCTCGGCGGCGGTGCGGTCTCGCTCTTCACGAACCACGCCTGCTCCTTCACCAACACCACTTTCTCCGGCAACTCGCAGCCCGCTTCCACCGGTTTGGGTGGCGGTGCCCTCTACGTGGAGAACGACACGCCGACCCAGTTCGTCCAGACCACCATCAGCCACTGCACGTTCGCGGGCAATGCCGACGCGGCGATCAGCGGCGGCGATCCGGACCTGGGTGCCAGTTCGTTGTTCAACAACGTGTCGAACTCGCGGGTGCTGCTCGCGAACAACATCTTCGCCGACTTCTCCACCCGCAATCTGAAGGTCTATGGCAGCGCCGAGATCGTTTCGAACGGCGGCAACATCTCCAACGACAACACCACCACCGAATTCCTTCAGGGCGGCACGGCTGACAATACCGTCTTGCTCGGCCACATCACCGACAAGCGCAACCTCGATCCGAAGCTTGCCCCGATCGCCACCCTCGAAGGCACTACCCGCGGGCATCGCCTGCTGCCGGACAGCCCGGCCGTGGGCACCGGCATCGCCGGCGTCTCCGCAGTGGACCAGCGCGGCGTGATCCGCAACGCGACCTGCGACATGGGTGCGATCGATGCCAACGCGCTCGGCAAGCTGATCGTCCACGAAGTCTTCCCGGCCACGAACCCGAACCAGCAGTTCATCGAGTTCTACATGCCGCGCGACCAAGCGAGCCTCGACCTCACCGGGTATGAAGTGTGGATCGATGGCGAGAAGCGCCACACCTTCACCGCGCAAGTCATCGCTCCCGGTCATGGCCTGGTGCTTGCCGAAACCCTGATCACCGCGGCGGGCTCCACGCCGGTCATCGTCTCCGACGAAAGCCTCGATCTCTTGCAGCGCGGCCGCATGGAGCTGCGCAAGCCATTCGCCGCGGGCAATGCCGTGGTGGAAGCCGTTTCGTTCGTCGCCGCCTTTGCGAATGCCACCACGCCATCGGTGACCGATGACTACTCGACCGGTTCGATCACGCTTGCCCCGCAGTATCAGGGGGCGGCCTTCGCCCCGCATCGCCTGGTGCAGGCTCCACCCACCGGCGGCATCTTGATCGGGGCCAACGGTGCCGCGACTTCGCCGGGTGCAGACACCGCGGGCACGCCATTCGGTGAGGACAATGCCTACCCGATCGCGACCATCGATAGCTTCGAGATCACGGAAGACGTGGCCCAGACGCTCATGGTCCGCGCGAACGACCTCGACGCCGATGGCGCGGACGAGTTGTTCATCGTTGATCTGAATCAGACGCTGTCCGCGATCCCGCCGGTGTCGAACAAGTCCACGATCTCCACCACTTCCGGAGCGACTGTCACCGTGACCCCGGCCGGTTCGCCGCTGCGTGGCACCGCGGTGAATTTCGACCCGCGCGTCGCCTTCAATCACCTGCCGGAAGGCGCCCGCTTCACCGACACCTTCGCCTACTCGATCGTCGATGTCGGTGGCGGCGCGGTCGGTGGCTATGCCGACGGCGGAACTACGAAGACTCTCGTAACAGCGCCTGCCCACCGCCTGGTGACCGGTGCCTCGGTGACCATCCGCGATGCCGGATTCGCCGGTTACAATGTGGCGCACACGATCACCGTGGTGGACGATGACCACTTCAGCATTCCCGTGGCCTTCCTCGGAAACCCGGCCCCGCTGCTGCGCGGTCGCTGGCAGGCCGCCGCTCTCCGCACGCCGAGCGCGCGAGACGAGGCACTCGTCCAGGTCTCGGTGCTCGGTCGCAACGACCCGCCGACTCCGGCCGCCGATTCCGTCGCGACGAATGAAGATACCATCCTGCGCGTCTTCGCCGACCCGCGCGTTTCGAACATCGCGCTCGATACCGATGCGCTCTACCCGGCACCGCGCACCTTCAATGGCACCGGCATCCTTGCCAACGACACGGATCCTGACACGGACGGCAATCCGTTCACGCAGCTCAAGGTCATCGGCGTCTGCCAGGCCAAGGCGATCGGCGGCTTCAGCGGCACGGCAGGAGTTTCCCCGGTGACCGTCACCGCCCCGGGCCACGGTTTGTCGACCGGCGCCACGGTCCTCATTTCCGGCTACGGCGGCCATCCGTCCTACAACGGCTACCATGTGGTGACCGTCGCCAGCGTGGACACCTTCACGCTGCCCATCGCCTTCGTCGATGACGCTGCGACCAAGGGCCTCTGGGCCGTGCTGACCAACGAAAACCGCCTGTCCACCACCAGCAAGGACGGTGCCGCGGTGACGCTCGAGATCCGCGCGAACCGCAACCAGACGAACCTCGTTTACAACCCCCGCCCGTCGGCCTTCCTCGATGGCCTCGCCGATGGCGAAAGCAGCACCGACACCTTCTACTACGCCGCCGAGGACAACCACGGCGCGGTTTCGCTCGCCCAACTCTCGGTCGTCGTCGCCGGCGTCAACAACGACCCCGTGCCCAGCGACAACCCGCCGGGACTGGCGGCGCTCGATCCGCTGCTCACCGGCGGCCTCACCGCACCACAACTTCTCGATGGCTCGGCGGTGCTGCACTTGCTGCCCGCTTCCGGCACGCCCGGCCGCGTGAATGTCTCGATCCGTCCGCCCGGCGGTGCCTTCGGCGACATCATCGTCATCGATGGCCTCGACCAGACCGATGAAGACACCGAGCTCGACCTCGTCAGCGCCGACATCTTGGCCAACGACTCCGATATCGATCGCACCGACGTGCTGAGCTTGGAAATTCGTGCCGGCCAAAACGTCAGCCGCGAGGGTGCGGCGATCAGCCTCAGCCCCGACGGCGCGACGCTGACCTACGATCCGACCGGTTCGGCCACCTTGCAGGCACTGGCCTTCAAGGAGCGCGTGATCGATACCTTCACCGTCACCGTCTTCGACGGCATCGCACGGGTGAACACACTCATCGCCGTGATGGTGGAAGGTCGCAACGACTCGCCGACCACCAACAACCTGGCGCTGACGATCAACGAGGAGACCTTGCTTGAAGTCCCGACGCCGGGCCTGCTGTTCAGCGGCCTCGACATCGACCAGAACACGCTACTTCCCGACAACCGCAAGTTCCTCAAGCCGACCGACGCCTTCCCGACGAATGTCTTCGCCGCGAAGGTCAATGTCCTGCTCGATCGCCGCGATGGCTCTATCGATACCTTCGCTTCCATCTCCGGCACGCCGGGTGCCACCGCTGTAGTTTCCACCGATCACGGTCTGGTTTCGGGTGAGGAAGTCGTGCTGCTCGGCAGCGGCGCGCTCACCGGCCAATTCGTGGTCACGAAGATCGACGGCAATACCTTCAGTGTGCCGGTCGCTTACAATGCCGCCTTCGCCTCGCTGGGTGGCGGCACTTGGACCGTGCTCGCCAGCACCTTCCAGTATGACCCCCGCGAGTCGGTCTTCTCCGATCTCCCCGGCGGTCCGACCTACACGCTGCAGGGCCTCGCAGTGGGCGAGACCTTCGTGGACAGCTACACCTACACGCTGCAGGACGGCAGCTTCCTGTTCGCGAACGATGACATCTACCGGATCGAAGCCGACCGCTCGGACATCGAGCTGAAGGTCTTGCTGAACGACGTGAGCCTCGAAGGTCTGGCCACCGGCCGCCGCATCGTGGCCGTCGGCCCGCTCAGCGGTGCCGGCACTGCGGTGCTCAATGGTGATCAATCGCTGATCTACACGCCGGAAACCGGCTTCGTGGGCGACGAGGTCTTCTCCTACACCATCGAAGACAACCTCGGGAACCGCGACACCGCGATGGTCACCGCCCGCGTGACGATCGATCGCCTGAATGGCAACCTGCGCGCGAACGACGATCAATTCACCGTGGCGGCCGGTCAGGCACCGCTCGTCGATGTGCTGGCGAACGACAGCATTATCCCCGCGACCGGCGACCCGCTGACCTTGGCTTCGATTTCCTCCGCTCCAGATGAAGGAGGCCTGGCAGTGATTGAGAACGGCAAGGTCCGCTACACGCCGAACCCATCGATCACCACCTTCCCCTACACCGAGACCTTCGAATACACCATGAACGGTGGCGGCACGACCGCCGCGACCGCCACGGTGTCGATGCTGGTGGTCAACCGCGCCAACACGCTCAACGTCCGCGCCGATGCCTTCAGCGTGCCGGTCGGCAGCGTGTCCAACACGCTCAACGTGCTGGAGAATGACAACATCCTGCCCGGCAACGGCGAGAATCTCGACATCGTCTCCGTCACCACCGCCGCTCATGGCACGGTGACCGTCATGAATGGCGTCGCGCTTTCCTACACGCCCGCCGCTGCGTTCCTCGGCACCGACAGCTTCTCATACTCCGTGACCGACGGCCTCGGTGGCACCGGCATCGCGTCGGTGACGGTCAAGGTCGGCTACCTCACGATCAACAGCGACATCTTCAGCGTCGCCTTCGACGATCCGGGCAAGCTCACCGACGACGGCACGACGGTGCTCGACGTGCTGGCCAACGACAACGTGCTTCAAGGCGGCAGCGGCCAATTGACGATCACCAATATCACCCCGGCCAGCGCCGCGGTCGGTGCGATCAGCGTCACACCGGGCGGCACCTCGCTGACCTTCAATCCCGCCGCAGGCGCGACCGGCCAGCAGGACTTCACCTACACCGTGACCGATGTCGGTGGCCGCACCTCCACGGGCACCGTGACCGTCGTGGTCATCGCCGGTGGCATCCGCGCGAGCAGCGACTACTTCACCGTGCAGGGCGACAGCCAGTCCACCGAGTTGACGGTGCTGTCGAACGATCTCCGCATTTCCGACCTGCCGGGAGCGCTCTCCGTGGCCTCCATCGGCACCGGACTCGATGCCCCGGACCAGGGCGGCACCGTGGAAGTCAGCGCCGACTTCAAGAAGCTCGTCTACACTCCGGCCACCGGCTTCCGTGGCGTGGAGTCCTTCACCTACACGGTGACCGATGGCGACTCGACCGACACCGCGCGCGTGTCCGTCCGCTCCACCGATGGCGAGATGGTGGCGGGTGATGATGCCTTCCTCGTCTTCCGCGGCAGCTCGGAGAACCGCTTGCCAGTCCTCGCGAATGACCGGGTGATTCCGGATGGCGGCCAGCAGATCTTCATCACGGCGGTCGGCGATGATCCGTCGAACGTGTCGAATCCGGCTTATCGCGGCACGCTGGACATCATCGAGGATGGCGCCGCGCTGCGCTATACGCCGAATGCGCTGAATCCGGCCGGCAACTACATCGAGACCTTCACCTATGAAATCTCCGCGGGTGGCACTGATCGCCGTGAGGCCGTCATCAGCATCGAAGTGCTGAACCGGGCCGGTGCCCGCGACCTCGAGACCAATCACGATCGCTTCTCGGTCCGCAGCGATTCCACCGGCACCCTGTTGCCCGTGCTCGCGAACGACAGCGTGCTGCCTGCCAGCGCGAGCGAGTGGATCATCACCGAAGTGACCACGCCATCGAATGGCGCGGTGCAGATCGTCGGCAGCAATTTGCTCTATGCACCGCAGCCCGGGTTCGTGGGCACCGAGGTCTTCACCTACAAGGTCTCCGATGGCTTCGGCGGCACCGGCCAGGCCGATGTCACCGTGAAGGTGGGCGACATCAGCGTGAGCGATGACCACTTCACCCTGATCGCCGGTGACGGCGTGGTGGCCCTCGATGTCACTGCGAATGATGGCATCCTCCGCACTTCGTTCCCCGAGACGCCGCTGCCTTCGCAGGCGGACTTCACGCTGACGACCGCACGAGCGATCACGCTGGATCCGGTGAACGCCGGCACCGCCGTGGTTGCCGATGGCAAGGTCAGTTACACGCCGGATGCCTCGTTCACCGGTCGGGCCGCCCTGACCTACTGGGTCCAGGACGACAGCGGAAACGAGTATCCGGGAGTCGCCCACATCGACCAACGCACCGCGGGTGAAGACCGCGACAGCGCCACCGTTTCCATCACCGTGACCGGCGTGAACGACGCGCCGCGCATGGTGAATGCGGAAACCAACGGGCTGAACGACAAGAGCACGCTGCATCCCTTCCCGAACGTCACGGTGATCGAATACGACAGCCAGCGTCTGGAGCCGGTGGTCATCCGGGTTTCGTTCGCAGCCGAGCGCGGCATTCTTGCGGGCGGTGGCTTCACCCTGGTTTCGCCGGGCGTGATCGAGTTCACCGGCACCGCGGCGCAAGCGACCATCGCGTTGCGCGCCTTGGTCTTCACTCCGACCATCGACCGCATTGTGGTGGGCACCACGGAAGACACGCAGTTCACCGTGAGCATGGATGACAGCTACGTCACCACGCCGGTGATCGAGGACTCGACCGTCACCACCGTCACGCCGGTCAATGATGCGCCCACGCTGCTGAATGCGGTGACGAGTGCCACGAACGACAAGACCCCGATCAAGCCGTTCCCGGCGTCGACCTTCGTCGAGATCGACGACCTGACCGTGCAGCCGCTGGAAGTGATTGTCACCTATCCCGGCGACCGCGGCACCTTGGCCGGTGCTTTCACCCAGATCTCTCCGGGCGTGCTGAAGTTCAATGGCACCGCGGCCCAGGCGACCACCGCGCTGCGGGGCTTGGTTTACACGCCGGTTGAGAATCGCATCACCGTTGGCACCACGGAGAATACCAAGTTCACCGTGAGCATCGACGATGGCTTCACCACCGTGCCGGTGATCGTGGACACCGCGATCATGACCGTGACCCCGGTGAACGACGCTCCGGTCCTGACCGGAACCGCTCCCGGCGCGACGAATGACAAGACTCCGGTGAAGCCCTTCCCGAGCGTGACGCTCATGGAAGTGGACGATCTGACGATCCAGCCGCTGGAAGTGACCGTCAGCTACGAAGGTGACCATGGCACCCTGGCCGGCACCGGCTTCACCCAGATCGTGCCCGGCACGCTGGTCTTCAATGGCACTGCCGCCCAAGCGACCACCGCGCTGCGCGGCCTGACCTACACGCCGTTCATCGACCGCATCTTCATCGGCACCACGGAGGACACGCATTTCACCGTGGATATCGATGACGGCTTCACACCGGCACTTATCACCGACGATGAAACCGTCATCACCGTGACTCCGGTCAACGACGCACCGCAGTTGCTCGGTGCGATCCCGGGAGCGACCAACGACAAGACCGCGATGAATCCCTTCGCCACCTCCACGGTGATCGAAGTGGACAATCTCGCCGGTCAGCTGGTGCGCGTCCGCGTCACCTTCCCGGCGGATCGCGGCACTCTCTCCGGGCCCGGCTTCACGCTGATCGCACCGGGTGTGCTGGAGTTCTACGGCACCGCTGCGAATGCCACCATCGCCATCCGCGGGCTGGTGTTCACGCCGTTCCTCGACCGCATCACCGTGGGCACCACCGAGCAGACGCGCTTCACCGTCAGTCTCAATGACGCGGTCGTGAGCACGCCTGTAATCGTGGATACCGCGGTCGTCACGGTGACGCCGGTCAATGACGTGCCCGTTATCACCGGCACGGTGGATGACCAAGAGCTCTACCAGCGTTCCTCGCTGCGTCCGTTCGTAGGGGTGAACATCACCGACATCGACGATCTCGCGGTGCAACCGTTGACCGTGACCATCCAGATCGACAACGCGATCAAGGGAACCTTGTCGAACCTCGTTGGCTTCACCCTCCTTTCGGAAGGCAGCGGCACCTATCGCATGACCGGCAGCCCCGCCGCGGTCTCCACCGCACTGCGCGGCCTCGTCTTCACGCCTACCCCGGGCACCCGCATCACGCCGACCGCTCCGGAAATCGCCCGCCTGACCATCACCATCCAGGACGGCTTCGCCGCCCCGGTGATCGATGACATCACTACGATCGAGATCCTGCATGCGGAAGTCGATCAACTGCTCGCGCTGGGGGCCACCGGCCTCGATGCCAGCCAGACCGGTGCCGGCTTCGGCACCAGCTCGGCGATCAGCAAGGACACGCTGGTCATTGGCTCGCCGCTGCGGGATACCCCGTCGGTCGATGTCGGCCGGGTCCAGATTTACGAGCGCAGCTCCGGCTTTGGCGCTCCCTGGGGACAGGTCGCGGATATCGGCGGCACCGATGCGGGCGCGGGCGATTTGTTCGGCCAGGCGGTAGCCATTGATGGCGACTACATGGTGGTCGGCGCTCCCGGCTTCGACCAACCCGGCGGCAGCAATGCCGGCGCGGCCTACATCTTCCAAAGGAATCCGACGAATCAGAACGCCTGGACCCAGGTCGCGAAGATCAATCCGCCCGTGATCAACGGCTCCGGTGGCGATGCCTTCGGCAGCGCGGTCGCGCTGCAAGGCGACACGGTGCTCATCGGCGCCCCGAACGCCAACCTCACCGGAGCCCCGCGTTCCGGCCGGGTGTTCGTCTTCAAGCGTGGTGCCACCCCGAGTGCCTGGACTTTGTCGCAGACCCTCGTCGCCGCCGACAACCGCGTCAGCGGCCAGCTGAATGACTCCGAGTTCTACGGTGCGGCTGTGGCGATCGATGGAAATACCGTGGTCATCGGTTCCCATGGCGCGAACTACGCCGGCAACAGCACCCTGTGGAATTTCGGCGCGGCTTACATCTACACCCGCCCGACAGCCGCCGGCGGCTTCACCGAATTCAAGCGCCTCGATCAGTTCGACGGCACTGAAGCCAAGGCCTACGGCGGCTTCGGCTATGCGGTGGATATTTCCGGCGACCGGATCGCGGTCGGCGTTCATTCGGTCAATGCGCCCTTCGGCGGACTCAAGCCCGGCCGGGTCCGCATCTATGAGCGCGACTCCGGTGGCGCGAACCAGTGGGGCCTCGTCCGCGAGGCAGCCCCGGCGGACGGCGTGACCTCACGGTACTTCGGCTACTCAGTGGCGATCTCCGGAAACCTCCTGCTTGTCGGTGCTCCCGCTGGCAGCGAGGGCTCGCTGGAAACCCGCGGTTCCGTGGAAATCCTCCGTCGCAGCTCGGGCACGGCCGATTGGCTCGCCATCGACCGCATCACCCACGGGGCGTCGGCCTCCGGCAATCGCTACGGCAACTCGGTGGCGCTCGACGGCTTCTCCGGCGTGGCCGGTTCCAGTGCTGACAGCGTGAATGCGACCGGCGCAGGCGGCGCCGGTAGCGCACGGGTCCTGCAGCTCCAGTATGACCTCGGCCCGCGTCTCGCGGTGCCGGTGCTGGATCAGCTTGCGGTGGAAGGCTCACCCTTCAGCTTCACGGTGAATGCGGCGACCTTCGGGGATCCGGTCTATCCGGGCCAGCTCACGCTTGCAGTCCGGTTGAGCGATGGCAGTCCGCTGCCGCCCGCTGGCTGGCTCTCGTTCAACCCCGCTACCGGTGCCTTCACCGGCACTCCGACCGCCGTCGAAGGCCGCGACTATAGCCTCCAACTCGTGGCGACCAATCCGCTCGGTTCGCAGGTCGTGTCGAACGTCTTCCGCGTCTATCAGAACCGTGCATCAGGCTCCTTGGCAGCCGCCTACGCCGGTTGGGCTACGGGACAATTCACGCCCTCCGTGCTCTCCAACTCTGCTCTGGAAGCGAGCGTCTGGGGTATCAACGCGGACGCCGATCACGATGGCCGTGCGAACGTGCTGGAGATGCTCTTTGGCCTGAATGCCAACCAGCCGGATCAGCCGCAGCTCGTCTTCACACGGATCAGCGCGACGCAGTACACGTTGAGCTACCCACAGACCGAGCAATTCCCGGCAGGCGAAGTGGCGGTCGAGTGGTCGATCAATGGGACGACTTGGACCACCACTGGTGTGGTGCTGACCCCCGGACCGGCGGTCAGTGGCATCATCCGCGTCACCGCGTCGATCACCTCGCCGCTGGCGCAGCAGAAGGTCTTCGTCCGCATCGTGGCAGGCGATTGATTTGAAAACGGGGGCACGCTGGTGCCCCCCGCTCTCCGTCAAGGTTTGGCGATCAAAGCGGTGCATGCCTCCGGCGTGCAACAGGTCCGGCAGACATCCTGTCTGTCGCCCCCCAGGATGCGGGCGATCCTTTCGCACGCCAGAGGCGTGCGCCACGTTCGGACGATGCCCCTTCTATACCAGCCCGTCCTTGCGCGCCTGCTTCCAGTAGGCGTACTCGGAGCGATTGAAATCGATGTACTCGGGCGAGAGGTCGCTACTATACATGCAGTAGTCGGCGTCGCCCTGGTTCAGGTGGATCTCGATCTTGAACTCTGGCTTGGCGGCGATCTCGCGCAGCTCGTCCATCGGCGTGGTCGCTTGCAGGCCGCCGAGGCAGGCGGGCTTGCCGTCGTAGAAGATGTCCACGAGTTCCTCGCGAATGCGAGCGCGCGAGTAGCCGACGGCGTGGAGCACGCGGCCCCAATTCGGGTCGCCGCCGTTCCACGATGACTTCACCAGCGCCGACTTGCAGACCGCCTCGGCGACGAGCTTGGCATCCAGATAGGTGCGGGCGCCCTTCACCTCCACGGTGACGAACTTCGTCACCCGCTCGCCATCGCGGACGACCGCTTGCGCAAGCTCGAGCATCACGTGGCGCAGCGCCTGGCGGAATTGGCGGCACAGCGAGCTGTTACGGCGGATCGGCGGCATGCCGGAGCGGCCGTTGGCGAGCACCAGCACCGTGTCGTTGGTGCTCATGTCGCCATCGATGGTGATGCGGTTGAAGCTTTCATCGACCCCCTCGAGCACGCCCTTGCGCAGCGTGTCGCGCGGGACATTGGCATCGGTGGTGATGAAGCACAGCATGGTGGCCATGCTTGGCGAGATCATGCCGGCGCCTTTCACGCAGCCGCCGATGCGGACGCGGTGGCCGCCGAGGTCGAAGGAAATGGCGATCTCCTTGTGATGGGTGTCGCTGGTGATGATGGCGCGGGCCACCTCGGTGCCACGGCCACTGCCGAGACCCTGGACGAGATCGTCGAAGCGCGACTCGATCCGCACCATCGGCATCGGCAAGCCGATCACGCCCGTGGAACACACGCCGATCTCGCTGCGGTTCAGGCCGAGCGGGGTGGCCACGCCCTTGCACATCGCCTTGGCGTCGTGGATGCCTTGGACACCGGTGCAGGCGTTGGCGTTGCCGCTGTTGGCGACGATCGCGCGGATGTCACCCTTGCGCAGGTGGGCTTGGGACAGCTTCACCGGCGCGGCCTTGACGCGATTGATGGTGAAGGTGCCGGCCGACGTACACGGGCTCTCCGAATAGATCAGCGCGAGGTCGAGACGTTCGGCGGCAGGGTTCTTGATGCCGCAAGATAATGCGGAGCACTGGAAACCGCGCGGCGCGCCGACGCCGCCTTTGATCCGGGTGACGGGAAAGTCCATGGGTGGGTTTGCAAGGGTGTGGGGCGGAGACGCTGAACAAATCTCACGCCGTTTGCAACCCGGCGGTCTCCGGGAGGCCGAAGATGAGGTTGAATGACTGCACCGCCTGCGATCCCGCGCCCTTGCCGAGGTTGTCCTCCGCGCTGGTCAAAATAACACGACCGGTCCGCGCATCGTGCGCCCAGCCGATGTCGATGAAGTTGGTGCGCGTGACATTCTTGGTGTCGGCACAGCCGCCCTTGCCTAGCAGACGGACAAACGCCGCGTCCCCGTACGCACTTTCCAGCGCCTCGCCGATCGCGGCGGGATCGATGCCTTCCGTCAGCTTCGCCGTGGTGGAGGTGGCGATGCCGGAGTTAACCGGGACCAGGTGCGGGATGAAAGTGATGACCACGCTTTCACCGGCCGCAATTGATAGCTCCTGCTCGATCTCGGAGAGGTGGCGGTGCTTCGGGATGCCGTAGGCGCGCACGCTCTCATTGCACTCGCAGAAGAGCAGCGAGACATCGGCCTTCTTGCCGGCTCCGCTGACGCCGCTCATCGAGTTCGCCACGATCGTGGCCGGATCGATCAGGCTGGCCTCCAGCAGCGGGATCAGCGGCAGCAGGATGCTGGTCGGGTAGCAACCGGGCGAGGCGACGAGCCGCGCCTCCCGGATGGCACCCGCCCGGATCTCCGGCAGGCCATAGACCGCCTCATCGAGCAGCGCCGGTGCTGGATGGGGGTGGCCGTAGAATTCCTCGTAAACGTCGGCATCGCTCAGCCGGAAATCCGCGCTCAGGTCGATGACCTTCAGCCCGCGCTCCAGCAGCGCGGTCGCGATTTCCGCCGCCACCCCGTGCGGCAGCGCGAGAAACGCCGCCTGCGCACCGGTCGCGGCGATGGCATCCGGATCGGGCTCCATAAACGGCAGCTCGGCCCCCGGCAGCTTGCGGAAGCGCGGAAAGACGGCGGACAAGGGCTTGCCGGCCTCCTGGCGGGAGGTCGCGGCCACCAATTCGACCTGCGGGTGGACCAGCAGCAGGCGCAGGAGTTCCTGCCCTGTGTAGCCGCTGGCTCCGACAATCGCGCATTTGATCCGTTCCGTCACGGCGCGGAAAATGCATGATTTTCAAGGCTTGCCAACCGGGATTTGCCCTGATTGTCTGCCCGCCCCGTCGCCAACGTGGTTAAACGGGCTGTAGCGCAGTCTGGTAGCGCACCTGCCTGGGGGGCAGGGGGTCGTGGGTTCGAATCCCGCCAGCCCGACCACCAAAGCCCGGCACCCAAGACTTTGGGTGCCGGGTTTTGGCCGGGACGCGTGGTTACGAGGAGAAAATGACGCGTTGCGTTCCTCGGACGGTGCTTCAAAATCCCGCTCAACGTCGGGGAGAAAGGTGACGTAACGCATCCACGGGCACCAAGTCTCCGAGCAGACGCAAATCCTTTCCCAATGGACCCTGACAATTCCCCTCCGTTTCTCGTCCCTGTTCTCCAGATCGTGGCATTCATCTGTGGCTTTGCCGCTGTCCTGCTGCTGCTGGGCGCGTTTGGCAGTGCCAAGGATATTGCGAAGGCCAACTTTGTGCATGCACTCATGTGCTTGGGCTCGGGGATCGGCCTCCTGTGGATGGCCAAGGTGTTAGAACTCTTGCACAAGATCGCGTTCGCGAAGAGCGGACTGCCAGATGCAACGGCTCCCCCTGCCGAGCCCGTGACGAGGATGTAGGAGCCGTTCACCTTACGGCGGCAGACGGCACGAATCCATTGCGACCTTGGGATCTCCGGGCGCGCCGTGGAGGTGAAAGCGCACGGGCGGCTTTCCGGCTTCCAGCGCTCAGTTCGACTTGCGGCGGCGCAGCAGCATGAGGGCACCCATGCCGCCCAGCAGGGTGAGCGGGGTCGAAGGCTCGGGGATGACGGTGATGAGGACGCCACCCTCCGATTCCACGGCGCTGAATGCGGTTGGGTCGATGGCACCATCCCACTGGAGCGTGCCATTGGTCAGGAAGCCGTCCTCGGCCAAGGCCGTGAGACTGTAGTTCCGGAAGAAGAGGGAGCCGGTCGATGCGGTGCTGAAGTTGAGCGACTGCGATCCTCCGCCGTAGAACCCGCTGTAAAAGCTGCCTCCGTCCACGGAGATCGTGCCGCCGGTGAAATCGATGATTCCCGGGCCGTCGGCAAATGAGATCATGGTGGCGCTCAAGGTGCCCCCCGTCATCGTGAACGAGCTGATGGGTTTGAATTCGTTGGCGATGTTGACCGTGCCACCGGTGATGGTGAAGTCGCCGAAATCCGCCCGGTTGAGAAAGTTGCCGCTGAAATTGGCAATGCCGGCGGAGACCGTGATGTTAGAGTCGCTGTTGCGGACGATGTTGTCGGAGGTGCCTTGGTTGAAGGTGCCGCCCGCCACGATTAGCGATCCGCTGCCAAGCTGGATCCATGCGTTGCCTCCGGCTTGGGTCCAACTGCCGCCGTTGAGCACGAGTGCCCCTCCGTTGTGGATCGCCAGGTCACCGCCCGGGGTGTAGGTGACGGCACCTGAATTGATTTCGGCCGTGTTGCCGCTCGCGGTTCCGGGCACTTCACCGCCCTCCCAATTGCCCCCCGTAAGATAGTCGCCGGTCCCGCCGCCCCATACTACTGTGGCAGCCGACAGGCCGTTCATGGGGAGAAAGGTCAGGAGTACAAGAGGTGCAACGACACGGCAGACGGATTTCATGGGGGCAGGGTTAAAAGGGTTTGCGACTGCAATTTAATGCAATCACGGGTGGAAATGTCAGCAATTATTTCTCGGAAGTGTTAATGACTCCGTTTCTTCCGATAGGAGACATCCGGAAGGCGCTTTGTTATGCCCTCACGCTGGCCCTCAGTACCGGGGTCCGCAGAATGCTGCATCGACGCGGCGGCTTCGGTGGCTAGCGTCGCCGGTGCGTGGACCACGGAATAGTCACTGACATCGCGACGTGCATCATCGCCGCCTGGGTGGTGGGGGTGGTTTGCCGGGTGGTGCGGCAGCCGTTGCTGATCGCGTATTTGGTGGCGGGGTTTGCGATCGGGCCGAATGGGTTGCGCTTCATCACGGATCCGGAGTCGATCCGGACGATGTCCGAGATCGGGTTGGCGCTGCTGCTGTTCATGATCGGGCTGGAGATGGACCTGAAGAAGATGCTGGGGTCCGGGCGGGCGATCACGGTGACGGCGCTGGTTCAGATCATCGGCGGCGTGGCCTTGGGGTGGCTGCTTTTCGGCTGGCTGGGCCCGGCGGCGACGAAGCTGGAGGCCCTCTACCTCGCGGTGGCAGCGGCGATGAGCAGCACGGTCATCATCGTGAAGCTGCTGCACGACAAGCGGGAGCTGGAGACCCTCGCCGGGCGCATCACGATCGGCATTCTGGTCCTGCAGGACGTCTTCGTGATCCTGTTCCTCGCCGTCCAGCCGAGCCTCAAGGATCCGGCGTTGGCACCCCTGGCCTTGGCGTTTGGCAAGGTGCTGCTGCTGGTGGGCGTGGCCTACACCGTCAGCCGCTTCGTGCTGCCGCCGGTCTTCAAGCTGGTGGCGCGGCAACCGGAGCTGGTGTTGGTGGGCGCGCTGGCGTGGTGCTTCGCGTTGGCCGGCTTCGCGAGCTACCTTCACCTGTCGCGGGAAATGGGCGCACTGCTTGCCGGCGTGTTGCTGTCCACCTTCCCCTACACGCTCGATGTGGTGGCGAAGGTCACCAGCATCCGCGATTTCTTCGTCACCCTGTTCTTCGTCTCGCTCGGCATGATCATCCCCCTGCCGACGTGGGACTACCTGCTGTGGATGCTGGTCTTCAGCGCGGTGCTGGTTGCCACCCGGCTGCTGAGCGTGACCCCGGTGCTCCTGAAGTTGGGCCTCGGGCATCGCATGAGCCTGCTGCCGGCGATCAATCTCAGCCAGCTCAGCGAACTCTCGCTGGTGCTGCTGGCGATCGGCAAGGCCAGCGGGGATGTGTCCGACCGCACGATCAGCATCACCGCCTTCGCCTTCGCGTTCCTCGCGGTGGGATCGACCTATGGGATCCTGCGGAATGATGGCATCGTGCGCACCGTCTCGCCGTGGTTGACGAAATTCGGCATGCCGGACTTGCCCGAGGGCAGTGGTGAAACCGGCCACGACACTCAGGCGGGGACCATCTTCGTGCTCGGCTTCTCGTGGACCGCGAGTTCCATGGTGGAAGAAATCGAACGCGAGCGGCCGACGCTGCTGCCGCGGCTCAAGGTGATCGATTTCAATCCCGAAACGGTTGCGAAACTCCGCGCTCGCGGGGTGTCGGTCGTCTATGGCGACGTCAGCCAGCGCGACGTGCTGGAGCACGCGGGCATCGCGGAGGCGGAGGTGATCGTCTGTTCGCTTTCCGACAGCGTGCTGCGCGGTGCGAGCAATCTCCGGATGCTCCGGCAAGTGCGCGCCCTCAGCGAGCGCGCCGAGATCATCGTGCACGCCGAGCGTCTCGACGATGCCGCGGGCCTTTACGCCGCGGGGGCCAGTTACGTGGTCACGCCCCGGCTGTTGGAAGCCCGCGAGCTGCTCGAAGTGCTCGATGCGGTGGACAACCACCTCATCGCCGAAAAGACCTGTGAACAGCTTGCGCGCTTGGAAAATCGCAGTGAAGTGATTCCCTGATCCCCCTCCTCCTTGCTGTGAAAATCCTCTTCGCCGCCGACCTGCACTACGCGCTCAAGCAGTTCGACTGGCTTGCCGCGAATGCCGGGGAGTGCGACGCGCTGATCATCGGCGGCGACTTGCTGGATCTTGGCGGGAACCTCGACACCGACCTCCAGGTGGTGGTGGTGGAGAAGTATCTCCACAAGCTCAGCAAGCTCACCCGTGTGATCGTCAGCTCCGGCAATCACGACGGCGACCATCGCGATGAAAACGGGGAGTCACGCGCGCGCTGGATTGGCGAGATGAAGGACGATCGCCTGCACGTCGATGGCGACTCGCTCGATGTGGCCGGCATGCGCATCACCGTGTGCCCATGGTGGGATGGTCCGGTGACGCGGGCGGAGGTGGAGCAGCAGTTGATCGCCGCCATGCCGCCGGCGGGAACGCCGTGGCTGTGGGTCTATCATGCCGCACCGGAGGGACCGCTGAGTTGGACCGGGAAGGAATTCATCGGTGACGCGACCTTAACCGCATGGATCGCCCGGTTCTCGCCGCGCATCGTGATGTCGGGGCATATCCACAATGCTCCCTTCTACGCGCAGGGCTCGTGGATTGACCGGATCGGCGAGACGTGGGCCTTCAATCCGGGGCGACAGATCGGAGGGTGTCCGGCGGTGCTGCGGTTCGACTTGGACCGGCAAGAGGTGGCCTGGCACTCGCAGGAGGGGGTGGAGGAGCGGAGCTTGGTGGGGTAGGTGTTCGCGTAGGCGCACTGGTGACAGTGCGGAGCGGTTCCTGAAAGCGGACTGCTCACGTGCTTCCGCGTTGTCACCAACGCGCCTACCGAGGTATGGAATGCCTTTGGCGTAGGCGCACTGGTGACAGTGCGGAGCGGTTCCTGAAAGCGGACTGCGCACGTGCTTCCGCGTTGTCACCAACGCGCCTACGGAAAGACGATGCTCATTCTCAACTCTTCGCCCGGCGTTTCGGCTGGCGGTGCATCAGGGTGCTCAGAACGTCATCCACCATCCCGATGTGGTCGTGGCCGTCGTATTGATGCTTAACGTCCACGAGGTAGCGGTTGAGCGCGTCGATGCGGTGCGCCAGCAGCTCCGCGATATGGAGGCAGGCGGCCGGTGAAGAGGCGAGAAACGCGCGCGGTTCATCGACGGAGGTGATTCGCGACGGAACCAGCGTCCGCACGCTGGCGGTGCAGGGTCCGCCTAGGAGCAGGGACATCTCCCCGAAGACAGCACCGCTTTCAGAGATCTTCGCGACGCGGACATCATCGCGCAGGACTTCCACTTCCCCTTCCAGCAGGACGTAGAGGGCGGCGCAGGGATCGTCTTGCTGCAGAATGAACTCACCCGCCGCGAGTTCGCGGACCGGATGGCCGGCGATGATGTCGAGGAACGGGTTCATCGCTGGAAAACGGAGCAAATCCGGGGCCAGACTTCCGTCAAACGGGAAGCCATCCCTTCACCATCACGATCACGAAGATGACCTTGCAACTGAGGTGCAGTGCCTGGTCGGTGGCATAACCGTAAAGTCCTTCGCCCTTGCCGAGATCGATCAGCCAGTGGAGCACCAGTTCCGCCACGGCGATGATGGCGCTACCCGAGACGATCCAGACCCCGCCCGCGTGAATGAGCGAGTGGGCCGTAAGGGAGATCAGCCACTCGGAAAGATTCTTCGCTTCCCTGCGCTGCTTGGTGCGGGCCAAGTAGTCGCCCTGAAGGGGAAAGTCCGCTAGCGCGTGCGATATGGCGAACGCGAAGAACAGGGCGAGCGGACCGCTCTGGAGAAGGATGCTCACGCCGTCGGTCTCCAGAAGCTGTGCAGTGCTGACTTTTCTTCGGATTCGGCAAGCTTGGCGTTCATGGCCCGGATCCGCTTTCCTTCGAGACGGAGCAGGCCCTTCATGAACTCGATCCCCCCCACGGGATCATCCTGGAAGAAGCCCTGCAATTCGGCTTCCGAGATCTGCCAGATCAGGCACTCGCTGCGGGCGATCACCGAGGCACTGGCAGTGCCCGGATCGAAGATATTGACCTCGCCGAGCGAATCACCGGCTCCGAGGCTCGCGACCAACAGATTCCGGCCGCCGGCGTGGGATACCACATGCAGCATGCCGGACAGGATCAGGTAAAGGTTTGGCTGCGGCTTGTCTTCTTCGATCAGCGATTCGCCATCGTGGGGACGGACGAACTTTCCGAAGGATGCGAGAAACTCGCGGTGGGAGGAATCCATGTCGGCGAGGAAGCCGATGGCGGGCAGTTCCGGAAGGGGAGACGAACTCATGGGAATCGACCGACGTTGGCGGGTTGGGACGCCCACGACTAGCAGGAAATTGCAGGTCAGCCGCGCAAGGCGGAGATCTCGATATTCGCCTGTCGCAGGCGTTCGCAGAGCAGCAGGGCGAATTGGTGAAGGATCTTGGCCTTGAGCGCCGGGTGTTCGCGACCGAGGACGTCGAAGAGCGAGCGCCGGATGACGCGGCAGGTCACCGGTGCCGTCGTCACGACGTCGGCCGACCGCGGCGAACCATCGAGGAATGCGAGCTCGCCGAAGCTCATGCCGGCGGAAAAGACGTCCAGCCGTTGATAGCGATTGTTTCCTAACAACAGCCGGACCTCGACCGTGCCGTCGCTGAGCACGAAGAGTTCGTCGGCCGTGCCGCCGGTGTGGATGATGGTTTCACCGGTGGCGAAGGAACGGTGCTCCATTCGCTCCTCCAGAAGCTGGAGCTCATCTTCATCGCAGGTGGAAAAGAGCGAGCACTTCGAAAGAGCCACCGGTGGGACGTCCGGGGTGTGATGCGGCATCACCTTTTCCAACACGGCGTCCTCACAAGCCTCGAGCGCGGCGTCCTCGCTCGGGAAAAGCGCGTCCTCGCCGAGCCCTGCGACCTCGAGTGCCTTGCCGTGGCGTCCGGCGTGGCAGCACAGCAGCCGCACGCCGGTGTCGTCGAGCTGCTGCCGCACTTCGCGCAGCATCCGCAGCGAAACCCCGTCCACGGAGAAGACGTTGGCGAAGTTCAGGATCACGTGCTGGCAGTAGGCGGCCTGCTTCACCAGCTCGCGGATGACGGGCTCGAAGGTCGAGAACAGCAGCGGCCCTTGCAGCTCCATCACGCGGATGCGATCGCCGTAGCTGCGCAGCGCCTTGAATACCGGTGCCGGCAGCCGCCGTCGCGAATTCACCTGCGAGGCATTGTAGCTACGGCGCAGTGCCGGCTGCGGCACCGCGCTGGGGTTGAACATGTGCAGTGCCAGCTCGCGGGCGAGATCCATGCAGACCTTGATGCCGCGGACGCTGTTGCCCTGGTCATCGAGCGGCGGGGAAAAGACACCGATGCCGAGCTGACCCGGCAGCACCGCGAGGATGCCACCGCCGACCCCGCTCTTCGCCGGCAGGCCGACCCGATAGATCCACTCCCCGGACCAATCGTACATCCCGCAGCTCGCCATCACGCCGAGCACGTTGTCCACATACTCGTGAGCGATCGCCCGCTCGCCGGTGACGGGATTGCAACCTTGGTTGGCAAGCGTGGCCGCCATCACTGCAAGGTCGGCACAATTCACGCGCAGCGAGCACTGCTGGAAATAGGTCTCCAAGATATCGCGGGGCTCTTCCTCGATGATGTCGAAATTCCGCAGCATCCAGCCGATCGCCCGGTTGCGGTGGCCGGTTTGGCTTTCTGAGCGATAGACGTCCTCGTCGATGTCGAGCTGACCGATCGCGCAGCGTGAGAGATACTCGCGGATCCGGTCGATGCGGGTTTGACCGTCCTTCTTCAGGACCTGCCCGCAGGTGGCGATCGCGCCGGCGTTGATCATCGGGTTGAACGGCGCGCCGTTGCCGGGCTTCAAGCTGATGGCATTGAAGGCATCGCCCGATGGCTCCACGCCGATCCGCGAAGTCACATGGTCCTCGCCGCGGTCTTCCAAGGCCAAGCCATAGGACAGCGCCTTGGAGATCGATTGGATGGTGAACTTGTGTCGCGTGTCGCCGACCTCGTAGAGATGCCCGTCCCGGGTCGCGATGCAGATTCCGAAGAGCTTCGGATCGACTTTGGCGAGCTCGGGGATGTAGTCCGCTACCTTGCCGTCGTGGAGAGACGCATACCGCTGATGGAGGTTCTTAAGGACTTGGGTTACGGGGGATTTCATGCGATGGGTCGGCTGCCAAGAGCAGGTGGGATACCCATTCGCCAGCGCCGGGCCAAAAATCGGCAAACCCGGTTGGCGAATCCCGTCATCGTCACGGTAACAAGAGTTCCACCGTCACCCGGTAGAAGGCCCGGTCGCCACTCAATGCAGGATCGGTAAGGTTAATATCGCCGTTCAGCAGGGCGGGACCGGAGGTGGCGACGTCTTGCCAAAGCCCCGCGGCGGGATCGGCACAGCGTTCGAGCGTGTAGAGCCGGCCAAGCTTGCCGGGCACGACCACCGAGAAGGTCGTATCCGTTTTTGTCGCCGCACTTACACGGAAGACATCGGTGGGGTCATTCGGATCGGTGCCCGCCGTGTATTCGTCGATGTTGATGATGCCGTCGCCGTCGGGATCCTGGCTGTCGGAGCCGGTGCCGGCATTGGTCGACGAACCGAAGTTGGTCGTGCGCCAGAGGGCGAGCGCGGAGACCGCGGGCTGATAGGTCACCGTCACCGTGAGCAGGTTGTTCGCCAGCACCGCGACGGTCTGTTGCGGCGGAGCCACGAAACCGGGCAGCGCCTTGAACTCGAGCGCGTAGTTGCCCGCGGTCAGGTTGTTCTTGCGGGCACTGGAAATGACGAAGCTCGAATCGGTGCCGAGCTTCCACAGCGCCCCGGCCAGTCTGGCCTCGGCTGGCTCCAGGATCACGGTGAGCGCGCCGCGGTTCGTGGTGGTGGAGACCGCGGTGTAGCTGGTCAGCGAGATGCCGCCGGAGGTATTGTTGTCGCCGGTGTTCGCCGTGATCTCGGCACGACCGAAGAGATCGATCACCCCGTCATCGATCGCGCGGACATGATTCTCCGTGTTGTTTCCGCCGAGATAGATGCCGGCCGGGAAGTAGCTTCCGCCGTCGCGTTGGGCGCAGACCGGACCGCCGAGCATCCCGTTCAGCCCGTAGATCTGGAGGGTGGAGAAGACCCCGCCCGACACCGGCACGTAGGCGGCGGCCTTGGCCCGCGAGGCGTTCATCTTGCCGCGTCCATCGGTCGAGCCACCCCCGCGCACGGGATAGCCGACCACCGTCTTGAGTGTCGTAGCATCGGCCAGCGGACTCGTCGTCGCATCCGTGGCGAGGAAGCCGGAGTAGCCGCCGCGACCTGCCTCGCCGAGGAAGTAGAGCGCCGCGACGTCGAGTTTCTGGGATTCCAAGCTCGGCTGTCCCGGTGTGTTATCCACCTCCCGCTGGGCGGCGTAACCGGTGAAGGCATAGAAACCGCGGGGTGTCATGGGCGCCGGCTCGTGAATCTCCAGCGACCGCTGGAACAACCACTGGGCTCCCGGCACCTGGGCCAGCGTGACTTCGTCAAAGAGCGCCTGCGCCACGGTAGCGACGACGCGTGGCTTCACGACGAAGCCGCTGAACGAGCCGGAGTCGGTGCGGAATTGGCCCACATAAGCGTAGGCCAGATTGCGGCGGGTGGAAATGTCGCTGAATGGCAGTTCGCGCAATGAGCTGGATGGGACATCGAGGTCGGGATTGTAGGCGAAGGCGAACGTGCTCGTTTGGCCATCCGTGATCAGCACCTTCGCCGGAGGTGGTGCATCGAGGTCGAGTGCGGCCTTGAACTCCACCAAGTGATTGCCCGGGGCGATGCCGGTGAGGGCGTGCCCGGATTCGTACCAAGGACCACCATTGAATCCCAAAAGACGCCACTGCGCCCGCTGCGACAGCGGCACCGTGGTGCCGGTCCTCGAGGCGGGCTCGAGGAAGACCTGGATAGCACCGCTTTGCGGAGTCGTGGTTTGGAAGTATTCGCGCGTCAGCACCAACCGCGGAGTGCCGCTGATCAGGCCGACGAGTTCGCGGCCCGGTTGCAAGCATCCGGGCACCGGGAAGAATTCGATCTCGCGGTCGCCGGTCGCCAATCCCTTCGCGATGGCACCGGATGCGCGCCAGTCGATCTCGCCGACGAAGCGCCATTTGCCGGTGCCGAGGGGGATGAGGTTCACTTGAAGCTCACCCGCATGGGCGGTCGCATCGATCTCGCGCGGGAACTTCTGGAACAGGCCCGCAAGCGCGTCGCTCCGGAAGGTCTTCGTCTCGCCGACTCCGACTGAATTCGGATCGCTGGTGCGGATCGCGATCACGCGGTAGTGATAGGTCGTCTGCGGCAGCAGGTCGTCCAGCGAGACACTCACCGGGACGTTGCTATCGCCATTCACCGTGATCTGGGTCGCCCGGATCCGGTCGGGGAAGGAGATGCCGTCGGTGCCATACTCGAAGAATACATCCGCCGGACCGCCCCGTGCGCGAACCGTGCCGGCCACGCCGATGCCGCTGACTTCCAGCGGCATCGCGGCACCCGTCGTCGCGAGTGGTGACTGCAGGCCGGTGACGAAGGTGAGGTCCTCGCCGAAGCTGATGCCCACGCTGTTGAAGGCGACCACCCGGTAGTGATAGGTCTGGCCCGGCAACAGGCCCGATACCTCGCGAGCCACCGAGGCACCTTCCGTTCCGCTGCCGATGCCACGCGCGGGGGTGCTGCTTCCGTAGGTGGAAGTCAGGCCATACTCGAAGCGCACGAAGGTCGTCCCTCCCTGTGGATTGACCGTGCCGAGGAGCAGCGCGGTCGAGTCGGTGATGTCGAGCGCGTCGAGCGTGGTCACGACGGGCGCGGCCGTCGGGATCCCGGTGCCGGACCCACTTTCGCCGACCACGAAGTAGACAAACTCGCCATAGGACGACCCGAAGGAGCTGCTGCCGATCAGCCGGTAGCTGTAGAGCCCCCCAACGTCCAACCCGGTCACCGTGGCGTCGATGTCCACCACCGCGCTGCCACCGGGAACCTGTTGCACCGGCGTGGTTTCAGGGACCCAGGATGGCCCGTCGAACTTCCCGTACTCGAAAAACACCGAGGTAGCCGTGCCGTTCGGATCGACCGCGCCGACCAGTTTCACGCTGCCGGTGTCGGTGTCCACGTCGATGGCCTGGCCGGTGGCGAACAGCGGCGGAGCCTGGGTGGTCGTAAAGGTATTGGTAGCTCCGAAGATCGTGCCCGCGCCGGTGGTGATGCCGATGCGGAAGTGATAGGTCACCTGCGGCTGCAGCCCGAAAATCGGAGCCGTGATGGCCTGCGCCGCATTCCCCGAAATCACCTGTCCGGCCGTCGCGTTGCCGAAGGCGGGAGTGGTGCCGTATTGGAAGAATACGGTGGCAGGTCCATTCGGAGTGGCTGTGCCGCGCAAGGTGGCGGTCGAGTCTGCGGCGTTAGTCACCGTGCCGCTGACGACCGTTGGCGGCTGCGAGCGTCCCACCGTGAGGGTGTAGCGCTTGGTCACCGAACCATTGCCCGAGGTCACGTCGATCGGGATCACGGTATTGCCGACCGAGAGATTGACGGGGTCGCTGGCGGCATCCGTCGGGACGAGGTGGCCGGCCACTTTCACGGTGGACTGGGCAACTTCCACCAGCGGGGTGATCTGGATGGCCGGCACATCATTCGGCACGGTCACGAAGTAAGCGGTCACCCCGAAGTTGAAGGCCGGCGTCACGATCCCTTGGCTGGTGAACAGGCCGATGAGATTCGCGTTCGAAGACGGCAGGATGGTGATGACCGTGGCGCTGCTGTCCGCGCTGCCGCTGATGCTCGAGGCCCGTGCCCAGAAGCGGGTATTGCCGGTGAGCGGCGGAGTGGTGAAGGTCGGCGAGGTGGCACCGAGCACCGGGGCGTCGGTGTTTCCACTAGGCCCTTCGTACCATTGGAACTCCGGTTCAGGCAATCCGGTGGCGGCGACGATCAGCGTGGTCGTGGTGCCGAATTGAAGACTGCGCGAGGCGACCGGGTGCTGGGTGATCACCGGCGGGGTGCCAGTCACGGTCAGCGTTAGCGTTGCGTTCGACGAAGCGCCGAGCGTGGTGACGGTCAGCGGGATCGAATAGACGCCGGGAGTGGTCGGCGTGCCGGAAATCACGCCGGTAGCCGGGTTGATGGAAAGGAACTGCGGCAAGTCGGCCGCCGCCCATTGCGTGCCGCCGCCGCTTTCGCTGGAGACGATCGCATACGACATCGGCACCAGATAGGGAACAGTGGCCGCTTGGTCGGCGATCCCCGGAAGCGAGGTCAGCACCAGCGCCTTGCTATCCGCGCCGCCGGAATTGCTGGCACCGATGGTAAGCTCGAATACCCCGGCCTCCAGAGGCGTGCCGGAAATGAGGCCGCTGAGCGGCTCGAAAGTCATGCCGTCCGGCAGCACGCCACGCAGCGTGAACAGCACCGGCGAGTTGTCGGCGGTGATCTGATGGGAAAGCTCCTCGCCCTTGCTGCCGGTGACCGTGCCCAAGGAAGTGATCACCGGTGCCGTGACCACCGACTCGTAGGTGAAGGTCAGCGTGGTGAGCAACCCGGCCTCAAGAGTCACCGGCTGCATCACCGGTGGCAGGAAACCGGCAATGGTCGGGAAGCTGATGTTGTAGAGGTCCGGCGCAAGGTCATCCAACTGCGCGCCCGATGGCAGGTAAGGCGACGCGGCATTCGTCCGCCAACCCGCACCCGCGTCACGGGCCGCGGCAGGTTCGATGATCACCTTCAGGCCGCCGAGAAATTCTTCCTCATAGGGCTCCGTGGTGGTGCCGGTTTGCGAGCCGCCGCTGGTGCCGACGCCATCGCCAGCGCTGTCATTGGCGAAGCCGATCAGCTCGACCACATCGCTGTCGAACGCCCGCACCACCGTTTGACCGGTGCCGCCGAGATAGACTGCCGCGGGGTAGTAGGCACCGTTTTCCGAAAGCACGCAGACCGGTCCGCCGGACGCCCCGCCGCTGGCGCGAATGTCGGAGGTCGTGAAGGTGCGGCCAAAGGCCGGCGCGAACGCCACATCCGTCGCGGGAGTCGCATGCAGGCGGTCGAGATCGGCCTCCGCGATGCCATCGATGGGGTAGCCGACGAGGGTCTTGAGCGAGTTGGAGAGCAGGAACCCGTTGGTCAGGTTGTCGCTCGCGAGGTAGCCGCTGAAGCCGCCGCGGCCGACCTCTTCCAGGAAGAACATCGTGGCGACATCGAGGTTCTGCGATGCCGGCGAGGAAACGCCGGGCGAATTGTCGAGCACCCGCTGGGCGGCATAGCCGGTCATCAAGTAGTGGCCGCGCGGCACCTTTGGCACCGGGTCATGGACGCCGCGGTCATGCTGGAACAACCATTGCAGGCCGGTGGCGATGGAAAGCGTGCCGTCATTGAAAACCGCGTGGCCTACCGTCGCCACCACCCGCGGGCGGACGACGAAACCGCTGCCCAAACCCGCATCGCTGCGGATCTGGCCAACGAAGGCATTCGGCAGCGCGGTATCGGTCGAGAAAGTCTCGAAGGGCACCATCGTGGCCGGTGTGCCGATGGGATCCTCGGCGATGAAGTAGGTGATGTTGAGCGTGGTGGTTTGTCCCTCGTCCACCGTCGCGGTCACCGGGGCCGGGGTGGCGCGGCCGGCGATGGGCTTGCAATGAATGACGTAGCTGCCGGGAGCGAGGTCGCTGACGGTGACGCCGCTTTCCCGCCAATCCGCCTCTTCCTCGCCGAAGAAGCGCCAGCGCGCGGGTGCCTCCCCCTCCGTGAGATCCTGCGGCTTGAGGATGACGGTGAGGCTGCCGCCGACGGTGACACCGGCAGGCGTGTAAGTGCGGGTCAAGGCGAGCGGGGTGACGCTGCTCGCGACCGCCACGGCCTCGGTAGCGGGCTGAACGTAGCCGGCGACCGGGCGATACTCGATGACGCGGTCGCCAGCGGTCAGGCCGGTGGCCGGGGCACCGGACTCGCGCCAGAATTGCTCACCTGCGAAACGCCAGCCGCTGCCGATGTCGGGCGGGCTCAGCGTGAGAGCGACCGTGCCGCGCCGGTCGGCGAGCGGCACGGCAGGCGGGTATTGCTGGATCAAGCCGGAGAGCGACTCGACATTGAAGGTCTTGATTTCGCCGACTCCTTCGCCGCCCGGGCCGACGGCGCGGACGCGGTAGTAGTAGGTCACGCCTTGGTCGAGTTCGTCCACTTCGGCGCTGACCGGAGTGACTTGGTCGCCGCTGACGGAGACCGGCGTCGCCTGCACGCTGTCGAAGGAAACGCCGTCGGTGCCGTAGTCGATCCACACCTCCGCGAGAGCGCCGCGGGCGCGGGCCGAGCCATCGATGCGCACGCTGGTCGTCGTCAGCACGGTCGAGTCGCCGGTGACCGCGGTGGGGGGGGGCGAGTCCGTGGTGAAGGTCAGGATATCGCCGGGCGTGGTGCCGAGGCCATTGGATGCCGAGACGCGGTAGTGATAGGTCGAGCCGGGCAGCAATCCCTGCACCGGAATTGCGACATCGGCCGCGTCGTCGCCATTGCCGATGCCTTGGAGCGTGGTGGCGGTGCCCAGCGAGTCGGTGAGCCCGTATTCGAATTTCACCAGCGTGGTGCCGCCATTCGGGTTCACGGTGCCCCGCAGGATGGCAGTCTCGGTGGAAATCCCTGCGGCATCCACGGTGGTGACTACGGGCGGCGCGGTCGGAGCGCCGGTCCCGCTGCCGCCGCCGACGGTCACGGAGAAAATCACGTCATTGCCCAGGGCAGTGCCCGCGCTGTTGCTGGCCACCAGCCGGTAGTGATACGCGCCGTTGGCGATCAGCGAAAGGTTCGGTGCTTGCACCCCGACCGTGGCGAAGCCCGCGGGGATCTTTTGCACCGGCGTGGACTGCCCGTAGGCCGTGGTGAGGCCGTATTCGAAATACACCGAGGCCTGGACGCCGTTCGGATTCACCGCGCCGACGAGCGTGGCGGTGGAGGCGGTGACGTTCGCCGGTGCACCGGTCGCGGCCACCGGTGGATTCGGCGCGGTGGTGAACTGCCGGGTTTCGCCGTAGATCGTGCCAGCGGGATTCACCAGCACCGAGCGGAAGTGATACGTCGTCGCGCCGCTCAAGCCGCTGACGCCGGCGGCAAACCCGCCCGCTCCGGAAACATCGCGATCCGGGGTGCGGCTGCCAAAGCCCGCGGTCGGGCCGTATTCGAAATAGACCGTCGCGGCACCGTGGGGAGTGGTAGTGCCATTGAGCGTCGCCCGCGAGGAGTCGATGACTACCGCCGGAGAAGTGCCCACGACCGCGGCCGAGCCACGGCTGACATTCACCGTGTAAGTCCGCGTGGTGATGCCGTCGAAGGCGCGGACCTGCGTGGTGATGAGGTTTGGTCCCACGCCGAGCGCAATCGGATTGCTGGCGGCACCCGGGGTGACGCTGTTGCCATTGACCGTCACCGTCGCGCCTTCTCCCGAGACGGTCGGCGTCACGGTGATGGTGGAAACCGTGTTCGGGACGCTGGTCGAGTAGCTGCCGGTCAGGGGGCTGAAGGATGGCGACAACGACGCGCCGCTGATCGCGAGCGACGACAGCCTTGCATCCGACCAAGTCGGCGGGGTCACGACCAGCAAGGAGCCGGTGCCGGTGATCGCGCCCCCACTATTGGCGGCATCGTAGAGACCGTCCGGCTTGGAGACTCCGGCGAGCAGCAGCGAGGCGACGGTGTCGCTTCCGGTGAAGGTGAGGTCGAGCGCGGCTCCCGCGGCGATCGAGACCACGGACTTGTCGTTGCCGGTGTTCGGCTGGGCGAGCCGCAGGATGCCTTCGGTGACCGTGGTATTGCCGCGGTAGCTGTTCGCAGCGGTCAGCGAGAGCAGGGCGGGGCCGCCTTTCGTGAGGCCGCCATTGCCGGTAAGTGCGCCATTGAGCGTCACCGTCGCGGTGCCAGTGCCGCCGAAGCTCAGATCGACGCCGAGCCCGAGCGGTGTGTCGAGGACGACCTCGGCATCGCCGTTTTGCCGGATCTCGGGGAGCGACGCGCCATTGGTGACGAACTGCAGCGCATTCCCGGACAAGGTCACCGTGGACCCGCCGAAGGTCAGCCGGTTGAGCAGAAAGCCAGCGTTGAGGTCTTGGTTGGCGGCGTAGGTGCCGGCGGGAGAAAAGTCGAGCTCATAGGTGGCGAGCCCTGTCGCGACCGGCGCGCTGCTGTCGGCGCTGGTCCATTTCGTGGCGTCGCTCCAATCGCCCGCCACGGCATCGGTCCAGGCGAATGGCACCGGCTCGGCGGCCGGTGCGATGGCAGCAAGCAGGGCTGCCCATCCGAAGACGGCGCGGAAGACACGCGTGAGGTGGGGGAATCGGAGCATGGCGCTATTCGGGGGGAGGAGAGTTGCCATCGCGGGAACCAACGAAGCCGTTGAGACGGGAGGCCATGGCGGCAAGGTGTTCCTTCACGGGTGAAAACGCGGGGTCCTGCTGCCAAGCGGCGATCACCGCCAGGGCCTCGCGGTCATGCGCCGCGAGATCGTCGCCGCTCTGGGTCGCCTCGCGGGTGAGCAGGTTGTTTGAGACGAAGTGGTTGTTGTTCGGATAGACGCCGGCGAAGGACCGCAGCTCGGCGGGCTTGCGCGCGGGGTCGAGCAGCCAGGCTTTCACCAGCGACTGCTGCGCGGAATCGCGGAGGTCGGCGCGGGCGAACTGCTGGGCGACCATTTCCGGCCGGCTCTCCTGGAGCGCCGTATCGGCCGCGAGCCGCGTGAGTTCGTCAACCGGCTGGCGTTGGACGAGGCGGTCGAGCGTGAGGAAGCCGGCGTGGGCGAGGTCCTTGCGGTCCTTGCGCTGGATCAGCGAGGAAAGCAGCGGCGTGCTCTCGGTGGAGCCGATGTGAACGAGCACGTCGAAGGCATTGAGGTAGCCGATCGAGGGATTCGCCTGCCACGCCGGGTTGGCGATGAGTTCTTCCGTCTTCGAGCGGAGAAAGCCGGTGTCGGGATCAGCGCGGGCGACGTTGCGCAGGGCCAGCGCCCACTCGTCCGCCGAGGTCGGCTTGGCGAGGATCTCGCGGGAAAGGGCAGCGGCCGCGGAGGGGTCGAGGGCGAGCAGCGCATCGATCAGGAATGTCCGCAAAGTCGGCCACTCCTTGAGCGACCCATCGCCAGCGATTTCGAAGGAAAGCCCGGTCGTGCGGTCTTCGCCGCGGGCAAGGTAGCTGCGGATGAGAGCGACGGCCTCGTCCTTCGGCATGGAAGCAAGCGAGCGCCTCAATTCCTCGAACTCGCGCCGGGCATCCGCAGCGACCGGCTTTCCGCTGAGAAAATCCATCACCGGCGAGATCGCATCCGCGGAGGGCGAGGAGGATCCGGTTTTTGCCGGTGCCGTGGATCCGGCGGCGCTCCGGGGTTCATCCCGGGTGGTGGCTTTCCATGCCCATACCCCCACCAGGCCCGTGGCAAGCAGGGTCAGCGCGGCCGGCATGATGGGAATGCGACGCATGGCTCGGGGGAGGGAAGGCGAGGGTTTCTAACCGGGGACAAGCGACGGCAAACGGCCGCGGCGCCAGCGGCTCAAGTCGCCGGCCGTGGCAAATGCCTCAAGTAAAATGGGTGCGATGCGGGGCATCGCGACGGGTGAGTCGGGGTGATTCATCGGCTGGGGGGAGCCGTGTGGGGTGAGTCCGGGCGTGCAGAACGCGCCAACGAACGTGTCACTTTCAAGAACGTGCACAATCTTACAAGTTCAAAACCCGTAATGATAGCTGCTTGGGATAACTTTACTTTTCCGTCATCTCGATCACTCCACCGGATATGAGCTCTCCGGCATCAAGCCGTTTCATGAAGAACTGACTAGGACCGTCAGTTTCTCCCTTGCTGGCGGATGTCTTCATGAACAACTCGCATGCATGCTTGGGCGCATCGGCCTCCAAGGCCGCGAGGGCTTCGTGATAAAATGCGATCCATGGCGGTATGCCGCTATCCGCCGGGCCAAGTAATTCGTGGATCACGGTGATCTCGCGGCGACCCTTCACCCGAAAATTGCCAACCTTCCGTGTGACGAATTCGTTGCCGAGGCGGCGGCAAACCTCATCACTCATGAGGATGGAGGTTCCGAGTGCCTTGTTCAGCGACTCCAACCGCGCCGCGAGGTTCACCGCATCGCCGATCATCGTGTAGTCGACGCGCCGGACGCTGCCGATGTTGCCCGCCACGACTTCGCCGAAATGCAGGCCGATGCGGGTGTTCAGGCGTTCGCCGTTGATGACCTCGCGGCTGCTTTGGGAGAGCTTCCACGCCGCGCGCGCCGCCTTGGGCGCGGCTTGGGGCTCCGGCAGGGGCGCTCCCCACGCCGCGAAGATGGCATCGCCGATGAACTTGATGACCACGCCATCGTCATCGAAGACGTGGCTCGTGGTGCGCTCGAAGTACTCGTTGAGCGTGCTGACGATCTTCTCCGGATCACCGACGCGCTCGGACATGTTGGTGAAGTCCTCGATGTCCGTGAAGAGGATCGCGGCCTCGATCTTCTCGCCACCGACCTTCATGCGGAATCCCTCGGAGGTCAGCCGGTCGAGCATCTGCGGCGAAAGGTACTTCGCGAAGGCCTCGCGGAGCTGGCGTTGTTCCTCGGTCAGCTTCGCGCGGAAGAAACGCTCGATGTAGAAGTGCGAGGCGGTGCCCCAGACGAGCGCGACGGGGATTTGGAGAAAGGCCACCACGCTCCAGGGAAACCAGAAGCGGTGGTAGTTCATCGAGAGGGTGCCTGCGCAGATCAAGCCCGCGATCATCAGCGACGCGAGGAGGAAGCCACGGGCGGGACGCAGCCAACTGAAGAGGATGCCGGCGAGCAGGCCGGCAATCTTGATAAGCCAGGTGTCGCTTCCCGCGGTGGAGCTGGTCAGCCAGTTGTTGCTGAGAAGGTTTGCGAGCAAGGTCGCCTGCACTTCCACACCGCTCATGAGATCGAGGTCACCGCGCAGGTCGAGGCGATGGTAGGGCGTGGAGAACAGGTCGACTCCCGCGGCGGCACCCGCCATTCCCGGCTTCGCTCCCACGACCACGACCTTGTCGCGGAGGAAGGTGGGGAGAGGTCCAGCAAGCAGTCTGGAGGCGTCGAAAGTGGGGATTGTGTTCGGACGTCCGGCATAGTTCACCCAGCGCGGCGACTCCCGGTCGGCCTCCGCGAGTGGCGCACCGAGGGCTACCGCAGCTTTCCACGTCAGCGACGGCTCATCGGGGGTGCCGGTGCTGAGTTCGCGCACGGTGAACTTCTTGTCATGCATGAGAGCCACCAGGCCGAAGTCGTCGGCGGCGGCGAGCAGTTCGTCATTCGGCGGAATCAATTGTTCGCCAATGACGCTGACCTCCTCTGGCGAGGCGGCGGCGTGATTCAGCGCTCTGCGCCCGCAGGCGAGCAGGATGGGGCGTTGTGTCTTGCCGGGAATCGGAGTGAGGTTTTCATCCACACCGCGGAAGCGCAGCATGGCCGCTGCGAATTCGCGGTCGATCGACGGATCCTGGGAAGGCGCGTCGAAGATCAGGTCATAGACGACCGCCCGGGCGCCCGCCTCGTTCAGCTTGTCGAGCAGCTTCGACTGCGCGCTGCGGTTCACGAAGGAGCCGTCGAGTTCGTCGATGTAAACGATGCGCACGTCATCGACCCCGCCGTAGCTGTGGTGACTGATTGTGAACGGCAGGTCATAGCTCAGCGTGCGGGCATCCCCGCCGAGCCGGAACAACGCGAGGTAACCCGCGGCGACCGCCAGCGCGACGCCGACGAATCCGGTGGCGAGGCGGAGCAATCGCTCGGTCCGGTTGGCCGCGGCGATCGACGTGGGTGCGTCCAGCATCGCGGTCTTGTTAGAACGTGAAGCGGCAGCGGATCACCGCGGTGCGGTCGCGCACGATTTCCGAGTAGGGATTGAGCGAGCTCAATTGATAATCGGTGTCGCCGATATTGAGGATGCCCGCGCTGACCTCGCACTGATTGTTGAAAAAGCGATAACCGGCCAACGCATTGAACTGCCAGAACGCATCACCCGAGCGGAACGGTGTGCGCGACGGATCTTCCTCAAGGTCCTGCGAGTAGTAGTTCGCTTCCACGCGGGCGAAGAGACCGGTCGGCGAGTTCCAATTCGCGCTCAGCATCACCTCGGTCAGCGTGGCTTCGTCATCCAGATTGGCGAAGGGCGTGGCACCGGCGAGTGCCGGCAAAGTCGTCTCCAATTCCGATTGCGTAACGCGCAAGCCCGCGCCCACCGAGAACTGGTTTCCGATGAGCTGGTTCAGCGTGAAGGCCACCGACTGCTCCTCGTAATCGAGCTGCTCTCCCGTGCTGTCGGCGAAGTAGGCCGGCGTGGAAGGGAACACGCCCGCTTCGTAGCCGGTGAAGATGCCGCGGGTGCGATCCACGTTTTCCTCAATCACATTGACGGAGGCTCCCCACCAGGTCCGCGTGGTCAGGCTGCCTTCGGCGCTGAGGCCCCAGATCTCATACTCAGGTGCCTCTACGGAGCCGGCAATCGATTCGGAAATGACGGTCCGGTAGGCTTGGTTGAAGCCGGCGAGTTGGACGGGCTCCAGGCGCACGCTTTCGTCGAAGGTCACGCCGCCGAGACCCTCGCTATACATCCCGCGAACGGTCAGCCAACGCGCTGGCGCGTAGGTGAAGCCGAGCTTGCCGGAGAACTTGTCGTCATCGCGCTGGCTGCTGTTGACCGGCGGGTTGCGGAAATTGTCAGGATACTCGATGCTGTCCCATGACGCGCCGCCGATCAGCGTCAGGCAAGGGGTGACCTTCCAGTAGTCGTAGGCGTAGAGACTCAAGCGGTCGAAGTCGACCGACGTGTGCTGGCTCACCGCGGGCGTCTCGAAGCCGCCATTGAAATTCGGACGCTCGGCGAACATCCGCGTATCGGTTTCGAACTCGCCCGACTGCCAGCGAGCGCCGGCGATCAGCAGGTTCGTTTCCGTCTGGAGGATGTGCTGGAGCTCCGCGGTCGCGATGTCGAAGCTCCGCCGCGTTTCCAAGGCGAAGGGTGCGCCGCTCACGCTGAGCACGTCGCCACGGCCAAGGTAGGGTTGGATCGCCCGCAGCAGGTCGCTGGAGTAAACGAGCGACTCGCCATCGGGACCGACGGTCACTGAGCCATTCAGAGAAGGATCGGTGAACTGGTCCATCCCCCCGACGTTTTCGATGAAGCCCGGCCGCAAGCCATCGGCATCGCGCTGGACAAGGAGCACGTTTGCTTGGGGGTTGCGCAGGACCTGCTCAGCGCTGAGATGGCCGCCTAGGAATAGCGTGTGGGACCCCGGTGCCCAGCGGTGGTTCCAGCCCGCGAGCAACAAGCCCGGCTCCTGGGTTTCGCTGAAATCGACATAGGGCTCGAGCGGACGGTTGTCGTAGGTGTCGAAGTTGTCGCCGGTCTGGGCGTCCTGCCACTTGCCGAGGAAATAGAAGATGTCATCCGGCGTGACCTGCCATTTGAACTGGCCGTAGAGCTCCGCCAGTTCGCCGCCGTTGTTGAAGCGGTCCCCGCCGTTGTTGTCCCGGTAGTAGGCGTCGAGGCCGTAGCTGAAATTGCCTGACTGCCCGAAGACCGATGCCGCGGTGCGTGATTCGCCATCGCTGCGGATCTCGCTGATCAGGCTGCCGCCGATGCCGTCCGACTCCAGCATCTTCGAGTATTCCTGCTGGGAAACGAACTGGGACAAGGGCCCGCCGCCGACCGGTGAGAGCAGGTTCGCCAGCAGCAGCTCATTGAACCACGGCGTCTCGTAGCGAAGCTGGATGCGCTTGGGATCGCGCAGCGCATCGAAGGAGTTCGCCAGGAAAAGGTGGGCGGAGGGATTGGTGTAATCGCTTTCCACCGCGCGGGTCGCCTCGCGCACGGCGACATCCTGCATCCCGGCGTTCTGATAGATATTCGCGAGGTTCGCGCTGCGCACCGCCTTGTCCTGGTCGAGCAAGAGCTGCGAGCGATAGACGCGGCGGTTGTCGTTGAGGTCGATCGAGCGTTCCAGGTCGGCGATCGCCTCGTTCGGGCGGTTCTGCTGCTGGAGCTCGATCGCCGAGTACAGCCACGGCGTCGGGTCGTTCGGATCGAGTTGCTTGGCGAGGTCGAGGTCCTTGCGGGCTTCCTCGGGCTTGCGTTCCATGCTCAGCGCCTTGCCGAGGTAGCTGTGGAAGACGGACATCGTCGGTTCGACGGTCGCGGCGGTCTGGATGTCCGCGCGGCCACCGGCGAGATCGCCGCGCTTCGTCTTGGTCAGGCCGAGGCCCAGCCAGCCATTGCCGAAGGAACCGTCGAGTTGAACCGCTTGCTCGAAGGATTGCCGCGCCGCGTCGATCTCATTGTCCGCACTCAGGATGAAGCCTTGCAACGCATGCGCGCGGGCATTCCGCGGAGTCAATTCCAGCCCCTTGGCCAAGGCGTCACGGGCGGCCTTGGTGCGGCCGAATGAAAACTCCAGCTCCGCCAGCCGCGTCCACGCATAGCCGTTGTTAGGAGAGCGTTCGGTGGCGATGCGCGCGGCTTCGCGGGCGCCTTTGAGGTCGGAGCGCGACTGACGGTAATAGCTTTCCGCCATCGCCTCGCCGGCCGTATCGAGGCTTTCGTCCGGCCATGGCTCGCGCTCGCGGAACTTCACCGCATCGATCATCCGTTCGAGCGAACGGCGGCCGTCGTGATCCGCGGGCACGCCTTTCAAGTCCCGCTCGGCTTCATCGAGACGACCGACCGCCAGCAGCACCGAGGCGCGATACAGCTTGCCGTTCGCGCCTTCTCCGCCGCCGGAGTAGCTTTCCATCGCACCTAGCAGATCGCCCTGGCGATACGCGGCGACCGACTTGCCCTGGCCTTTCACGCCAAGCTCGTCGGCATCCAGCACCGCCGGATAATAAAGCGCCCACTGGAGCAGGTTCGTCGCCTCGATCACCGCCGTTCGCCGCGGTGCGCGGCCATGAGCGGTTTCCCCGGCCTCGCCGGCGCTCAGCAGCAGCTTGCCCTGCGGATTCTCCAGCTCGACCTGACCTTCGAGGACTTGGAACTGCGAGGTGCCGTCGGCGGCCACCCGGACAAAAAGTTGGGTGCCGCGCATCGCGCCGTTGGCGGAGGGCGTCTTGATATCGATCTCGCCGCTCTTCTCGCGGCTGAAGATGAAGGCCGCACCCGCGCCGACATCGAGCCGCGGCTTGCTTTCATCGAACAAGCTCGGCGCGATCTCGACCGTGGAGAACTGCTCCAGCCGCATCGTGTAGAGTTCGGTCAGCCGCAAGGTCGCCCGGCTGCGTTGGCGGGTCCGGATCCTGTCGCCGATCGCCAGCGCCTGCTCCTTGGCCGCCGGGGTCCAATTCCCCTGCGCTCCCTTCTTGGATGCTTGGACGATGTTCTCGATCTCAAGCACTTTCGCATCCTGTCCGGCCGCAGCGGCGGCAAGGCAGACCCACAGAAAAACGGCGCGGCCTTTCATGATTCGGGGAGGGGGTCGGGAGACAGGACGACCGGGCAATCGTTTGGGAAACGAGATATCCCGGGGTTTCGCGGGGACAGTGGGTTCCCGCGAAGTTGGAGCACATTGATGGCCAATTATTCGGGCGGGCGCGAACAAACAAGCTGAAACTCGGTCTCCCAAGTTTCGTCACGGCAGCTTTGCGGGGTGGCAGATCCCGGATTTCCGGTCATCTTCGGCGCGTGCTGAAGCCCGTCGCCCGCCAGTCCCCGACCGATGATCCCGCGGCATTCCGGGCGGCTTTGGGCGGCTGGTTTGCCAAGCACGGCAAGGATTACCCATGGCGGCGGACCAGCGATCCCTACGCGGTGCTGGTGTCGGAGGTCATGCTCCAGCAAACCCAGATCGCCACCGTGCTGGGGCGCGGCTTTTACACCCGCTTCCTGGAGCGCTTCCCGGATGTCGCCACGCTGGCGGCGGCGGAGGACGAAATCCTGCTGAAAACCTGGGAAGGCCTCGGCTACTACCGCCGGGCCCGGATGCTGAGGGAGTCGGCGAAAGCCGTGCTCGAGCGCCATGGCGGCAACTTCCCCGGCGAGCTGGAGCCCCTGCTGGCGCTGCCCGGCATCGGCCGCTACACGGCGGGCGCGGTGCTGTCATTCGCCTTTGACCGGTCCGCGCCGATCGTCGACGGCAATGTCGCCCGGGTGCTGGCGCGGTTGTTCGACCGCGCCGATCCGATCGATGCCGGCCCGATGCAGAAGTGGCTGTGGGAAACGGCGGATGTGTTGCTCGATCGCGACCACCCCCGCGCCCATAACTCTGCTATCATGGAGCTCGGCCAGACGCATTGCCGGCCGGGCGTGCCGGATTGCCTGTCGTGCCCGGTGGCCGTGTTTTGCGCGACCCGGGATCCGGCATCGCTGCCCGTGAAGGCCAAGCGGCAAGCCATCGAGGAAATCGACGAGCACACCGCGCTGATCCGCCGCGAGGGACAGATCCTGCTATCCCGCCAAGGCCGCGGCCGTCGCGAGGGAATGTGGCGGCTGCCGGTGCGCGAGAAGGCCGATCTTTCCCCGCTCCCCCTGCTGCATCGCCGGAAATACGGCATCACCCGCTACCGCGTGAGCCTGCACGTCCATGACTGTCCGGCCGGCCACCCTGCTGCAATCGAGGCGGAGGGTGATGAGTGGGTAGGGCTTGATCGTTGGGCGGAGTTGGTGATTCCCCCGGCCGACCGGGCGGCGCTGGAGGCGGTTCTTTGAGAGATAAAAGAAATCGCGTGAGCGGCGGCAGGTCTTTTGCTTTATTTCGTCCCGGATGCTTTCGCTTGCCCGCCTGTTCCCGATCGCCCTCGCGGCGATGCTTTTTCCGGCGTGCACCGCCGTCCCCGACGCACCGCCGCCGGATGCCACCCCCCCCGGCCGCGCCGTCCGCCGGATGGCCGCTTCCCGCCTGACCGCGGTGGTCATTTCATCGAAGGACGAACTCTCGCCGTGGGTGGAAAGCCGCTTCACCCAAGGCCAGGGACCGGACGATGCGGACGGCGGCTCCGCGGTGCCAATCTCGCCGGATGGCTATTTCATCACGGCCGATCACGTCCTGGCTCGCTCGGCCGGGCGAAATATCTTCATCATCCACGGCCAGCAGGGCGGCTTGAAGGCGACCAAGGCCCGCATCATCTGGCGGTCTGCATCGGCCGACCTCGCGCTGCTGCACATCCCGGTCGCCACGCCCAATCATTACTCGTGGACCCCCCCTAATCAGTGGCTGCCGGCCGGCACACCGGTGATCCACTCGGGGATCGCGACCGGCTTCCGCAGCGAACCGGGGAAACTCGTCACCGCCATCCCGCCGGGCCGCGGCAATGCGGCGCGGTTCAAGCACGACATCCCGCTTGAGCCGGGCGATAGCGGCGGCGCGGTGATCGATGCACGTGGCCAGCTTGTTGGCGTGAATTCCGCAGTGGAATTCCTGGTGCCGCTCGAGACCGCATTTTTCATTGAATCCGAGGCAAACCGTCCGAACGTGCGGGCACTTCAGCGTGCGATCGAAGCCGACCGCCGGAGTAATCCGCTCTGATTTTCGACGTAACTGCTTTCCATGAAGCTCGCCGCCCTCGCCGCCCTTGCCCTCTCCTCCTGCGTCCCGGTGTCGCAGGGCTGGAATGCAGGCTGGACCGAGCGCGCGGCCCAGGACCGGATCATGCTGGTGCGAAACACTCCGGAGACGCTCGGCCACCGCCGGCTGGTGTATCAATCCGCGGCGCATCCGGACCTCGGGACCTTCCTGGAGTCCCGCGGCATGCCGGATTTCATTGCCGAGACCTCCAGCGACGACCGGCAGTACCTGATCCTTTACTATCTGGAAACGCGCCGGGCTTTTGCCTGCCGCACCCGCCGCAGCAACGGCAGTACCATCGACTTCGCCGGCCCCTACCAGATGACCGAGCGGGAGACGAAAACCCTGCGGGACCTCAAGAGCGAGAGCGGGACCTGAAAAAATTCATCCGACAGGAGAATTTCCCCCAAAGAAATCCGCGCGTCGGTCGTTGAAGCCGACTCATGCGCAAAATCCTCCTTTTACCGTTGGTTCCTGTGGCCGTTCACGCCCAGGACCTCCTGGACCCGCTCATCACTACCGCCTCCCGCATCGAGGCGCAGGAAAGTGCCACGCCCTACACGGTCACCGAGATTTCCGAGGAGTACATCGAGCAGAACACCCGCCGGACCCTCCCGGAGGCCCTGCAGTTCACGCCCGGCGTGCTGGTGCAAAAGACCGCCAACGGCCACGGTTCGCCCTACGTCCGCGGATTCACCGGCCGCCAGAACCTGCTGATGATCGATGGCGTGCGGGTCAACAACTCCGTCTGGCGCAGCGGCCCGGTCCAGTACTGGAACACCATCGATCCCTACTCGATCGACCACATCGAGCTGGTGAAGAGCCAGGGCTCGGTCCTCTTCGGCTCGGACGCCATCGGCGGTACCGCCAACGTTTTCACCAAGTCGTCCGGCTTCGAGGACGAGACCGACGGTGCCTTCTTCACCCACGGCGCGGCCTACTACGAATACCGCAGCAATGGCGACGACTCGCACATCGGCCGCATCGAGAGTTCGTTCGGCGTCGGCGGCAAGTACGGCGTGATGTTCGGCCTGACCGCGAAGGATTACGGCGATATCCGGGATTCCGCCGTCGGCCTGATGCGCAATACCGGCTACCCGGAGCAGGACCTCGACTTCCGCTTCGACTTCGCGCTCAACGAGCAAACCACGCTCACCCTGGTCCACCAGCAGGTGAATCAGGACTCGATCTCGCGCTGGCACTCCACCGTCTTCAATCCGGGCTGGCAGCACTCCGGCCACATCATCCAGCCCGGCACCTGGCTCGCCCGCACCTACGATCAGGAGCGCTCGCTGACCTACGCCCGCATCGAGCAGGAGAACGACGATACCGCCTTCATCAAGCGCTGGAACGCCACCGTTTCCTACCAGACCACGCGTGACTCCGAGGCCCAGTACCGCTCGGCCACCGACCGCCGCTATCAGATCACCGAGGTCGATACCGTTGGCTTCGACGTCTCCTTTGAGTCGCCGATCGGCAATGGCTCGCTGGTTTATGGCCTCGACTACTATCAGGATACGGTCGAGTCCGAAGGCTACCGCAAGCGCGGCGCCAACCCGCTGCTCTACGACCCCACCACTCGTCCGATCGCGGACGATTCGACCTATGACCTGTTCGGTGCCTTCACCCAGTACGTGTGGCGGCCGTCGGATGCCTTCGAGTTCACCGCCGGTGCCCGCTACACCTACGCGGAGGCAGAACTCGGCCGCTACTATGACACCACCGCTGCCGCCGATGTGTATAGTGCCGAGCGCGATTGGGATCACGTCGTGGGCTCGCTGCGCGCGCTCTATCGCATCAATCCGTGCTGGAGCATCTATGGCGGTGCCTCGCAGGCCTTCCGTGCGCCGAACCTGGATGACCTTTCCGGCAACCTCACCGCCCGCTCCGGCGTCGCCGCGACCGGTTCGGTCGATGTCGATCCCGAGGAATACCTGACCTACGAACTCGGCACCCGCCACACGACGGACAACACCTCGCTGAACTTCTCGGTCTTCTACACCGACATCGACGATCTGATCGTCGGCGTGCCGATCACCGCCGGCAATGCCACCACCGTGGCGACCAACGGCCGCGACGGCTACGTCTATGGCGTGGAGCTTGAGGGCGCCTGGCGCTTCCACCCGCAGTGGACGGTTTCCGGCTTCGCCGCATGGCAGGACGGCCGCACCGACACCAGCGCCTTCCTTGGTGGCCCAATTGTCGATGAGCCGGGTTCCCGCTTGCTGCCGCTCACCGGATCGCTGGCGCTGCGCTGGACCCATACCTCGGAGAAGTTCTGGGTGGAAGGCCGCGTGCTGGCCGCCGGAGAAGAAGACCGCCTGACCGCTTCGGATCGCGCCGACAACCAGCGCATTCCATCGCTCGGCACCCCGTCGTACATCACTTACATGCTGCACGCCGGTTGGCTGGCGACGAGCAACCTAGAGTTGACCGCCGGTCTCGAGAACATTTCCAACGAGGACTACCGAAATCACGGATCCGGCCAGAACGAGCCGGGCTTCAACGCCATCGTGGGCGCGAAGGTGATGTGGTAACCGCTTTTCTCCCCCGCGCATACGAGGTTGATCGGTAAATGCAGGGTCGCGGGAGGCATCCCGCGGCCCTTCTTTTCATAAGGGGTGCCGACGCCCCTTACCGCTGCTCCACCTTGATCGTCACGTCGTGCTGCACTCCGGTGCGCTTGTCGGTGGCGATGAGGATGTGGCTGCCGGGCTTCAACTTGGCCACCGCCTCGGTGCCGCCGGAGGAGACCTCCAGGGTCTTGCAGGACCAGACGACTTCGCCGGGCAGATTTGTGGCGAGATGGAGCACGCCGCCATTCGGCAGTTCGGGATCGAGCACGTAGGTCATGCCATGGCGCGGGGCGAGGATACGCAGGGGTGCCTCCGCCGGCATGCCCTCGGCCAGCGCGAAGACATCGCGCCGCCGGTTATAGGACGAGGCGAACCATTCCGCGTACGACGAATCTAGTAGCACGCGGCCCGAGGAATCGCGGTCGGTGGTTGAAGCGAAGAGAGGCAAGCGATCGCTCTGGATCAGCGAGAGAGGACTTTTCAAATGCCGGATGGCAACGGGAAAGGTGGTCGAGTCCGGTTGCTTCTCATCTGCCATCTGCCATCCGCCATCTGCGATCCGCTTTCCCGTGAGCGGATCGATCGCCACCGCGACCAAGCCCTCCGGTCGCTCCAGCCACTGGGGCTTGCGGTCGCGGTGCAGCCGGACCATCGCGGCATGGAAGATCGGCCCGGCTCCCGCGACGCCGGAGACGCCCTTCATCGGCGAGTTGTCGAAATTTCCCGCCCACACGCCGACCGTGAAATCCCTGGTGAAGCCCAGGCACCAGTTGTCGCGGAAGTCGGACGAGGTGCCGGTCTTCGCCGCGCAGCGGAACGGCAGTTCTAGCGGTCCGGCGCGGCCGAAGGAAGGCGCGCGTGCAATCGGGTCGGCGAGGATGTCGGCGATTAGAAAGGCGGAGATGGCAGATGGTGGAAGGGAGATGGCAGATGAAGAATCCGCGTCCGCTTCGTTGGCCATCCAAAGCCTTGCCTGGCGATGCTTGCCGCCTTCCGCCAGCGTTGCGTAGGCATTGGTTAGATCCAGGAGGCGCACCGGGGCATTGCCAAGCGTGAGGCCGAGTCCGTAGGACGTGGGGTCCGAACCGATCGTATCGATTCCGAGTTCTAACAAAAGCTCGTGCAGCGGCCGCACTCCGCCGATGTCGTTGAGGGCACGCATGGCGGGAACATTCAGCGAGCAGGCGAGCGCCTCGCGGACACTGACCGGGCCGCGGAACGTGCGATCGTAGTTCTCCGGGGCATCGAGCCCTTCCTTGGTGCGGAAGCGGGTGGGGATGTCCGCGACGATCGAGGCGGGATGCAGGCCACCTTTTTCGATGGCGAGCAGCCATGTGAACGGCTTGAGCGCGGAGCCCGGCGAGCGGGGAGTGAGCGCGCCATTGATTTGTCCGCCGTTCGGATCATTCCAGTCTCCCGAGGAGACGAGCGCGAGGATCTCGCGGGTTTCATTGTCGAGCACCACCACCGCGGCGTGCTTGATGTGCGAGCCCGCCAGCTTGGCGAGTTCCTCGCCGACGATTCCTTCGAGATCGCCTTGGAGGTCCACATCGATGGTGGTCTGCGCGCGGGTGATGGGAAGGCCGCTGTCGAACGATGGGAGCCAAGGGGCGACTTCTTTTTCCGGCAATGGGCGCAGGGTGAGCGCTTCGGAGCGCGCGGCTGAAGTACGAGAAGTGTCGTAGTTCTTCGCCAACCGGTGGAGGACGATGTCACGGCGGGCGAGTGCACGAGCGGAGTGCTTCACCGGGTTCAGCCGGCTGGGAGCCTGCGGCAATCCTGCGAGCAGGGCACTTTCGCCGAGCGAGAGGTCGGCAAGCGGCTTCTGGAAATAGAAGCGAGCGGCTTCGGCCGGGCCAGTACGGTGGTTGCCGTAGGGAAGGCGGTTGAGGTAGGCGACGAGAATCTGATCCTTGCTCCACTTCATCTCCAGATGCCGGGCAAGCAGGGCCTCGCGAACCTTGGTGCGCAGGTCGCGCTTCGCCGGCGGGGAGGAAAGCTTGATCAACTGCTGGGTGATCGTGGACGCGCCGGAGACCGCGCGCCGGTGAAGCACCGCGTCCTTGGCTGCCCTCGCGGTGGCGAGGAGGTCGATGCCGCCGTGCTGGCGGAAGCGCTTGTCCTCTGCGGCAATGGTGCAGGCGATCAGGTCCGCCGGGACTTCAGCGAGTGAAACCGGCGCACTGCGCGTGAAGTCGGGCAGCACGAGGTGGTGCAGCGGCTTGCCATTCCGGTCGAGCAGGACCGGCGACGCCGGGACTTCTGTTAGCCCGGCGGGCAAGGGGACGCACCAGGGCAGCACGAACCACGCGAAGAGCCCGGCAGCCAGCAGCACCGCGGGGATCATCACGCGCTTGCGACGCATGATCCGCGGCGCAGCCGCCCTTGGACTGCTGTGATCCTTCACAGCTTTCGAATGTAGCCCGGAGTTGTTAGCTCGTTCGATTTGAACCGGGCTTGCAGGATCGCCACTTCCCGCCGGAGAAGCGGACTCCACCCTGCACTCGGAAAGCTGTGAAGGATCACAGCAGTCCGAGGGCCTGCGGCTTTCATCCGGCGGAGTCATTAGGGTCAGAACTCGCGCGAGGCCGAGAGCGCAGTGTTGTCCGGGTCATACATCGACTCCACCTTCGCAGGCGGGGCGACGGCCTTGCCCTCCATGGTGCAGCGGGCGAGGTAGGTGATCTCCTGCCGCCCAGCTCGCCAGACGCGGTCGTAGAAGAACACCGCACGGTCGGAACGCAGCTCGCTGTGCGAGATGCTCCAGTCCTTCTCACTCGTCTTGCCCGCATTGTCGTGGGCCGACTGGCTGGCGAAGTCGCTGTTCACCGTCTCGAAGATGGCGGGCAAGTAATCCTCCACAACGAGATAGCGCGCGTCGTCTTCCGGCAGGATGACCTGCAAGGTCACCTTGACCAGATCGCCCAGCTTCGCAGCTTCCAGCGGCTCGGTGGTGCCGTCCGCCTTCACCCGCTCGTAGAAGCGCGTGATCTCCAGGCCGTTCTTCGCCACCGGCTTTTGTGGCGCGATGGCTGGCTTCGAGGCGAGCTTCACGCGGACATACGCGCGCTGGTCCGAGGTCGCGGAAAGCGCGAGCTTTCCACCGAGCGGGAAGTCGAGCGACACGGCGGGCTTGCCGGCTTCGAGCGTGATCGCCTGCGGACCATCGGCGCTGGTCAGTGTCACGGTTGCGGGCGTCTGTTCGTCGTGGTGTTCCGCGTAGGTTGCCAAGGCGAGCAAGGACCAGGCATTGACCCAGGTAGTGCGCCAGTGGCCATACGGGCTGCGCTCCTGGATCAGCTTCTCCAGCGCTTCGGAAGCCTCGTTGCTGTTAGAGTCCACGGCGGACCACGCGAGCAAGGAGAGCGCGTGATCGTTCTGCCACGTCATCCAGCCGTCGTCTTTCAAGCGCAGCTTGGTCTTGTCGCGCAGGATGGCGGCGGGGTCGCCGGTGCCGGAGGCCTTCGCGGCCAAGGCGAGGAAGGAGCGGGCGCGCGGCGTGAGATCAGCCATGCGGTCCTTCAGGGCGTTCACGTAGGCGGCAGGTTTCCGCTCCGTCATCGCAAGGATCCATGCGGCCCGGCAGGCATTCTCCAGGTCGTAGGCGGAGGTCGAGGCACCGATCCCGCGAAGCCCGGTTTCGAGGTGAGTGGACAGCGCGGCGAGGGCGGCGTCCGGAACTTCCGCCCCGGCCTTCTTCGCGAGGACCAACCCCATGCCGGCATAGGAAGATGCCCACGGCACCACCTCGCGGTCGCCCGGCCAGTAGCCAAAGCCACCGTCCGGCGTCTGCATCGTGAGCAGACGGTTCACGCCCTTTTGCAATGCCTTCTTCACTTCCTGAGGCGGGTGCTTGGCAAAGGCCGGCACCACATTGCGGAGCTGGTCCACGGCCAGCCACGGCATCATCGAGGACGTGGTTTGCTCGACGCAGCCGTACGGATACTGGAGCAGGTAGTCAACCGAGCCGCCGGCTTCTAACAAACGGGAGCGGGACAGCTCGAGTTCGAGTTGTCCGCGGCCGTTCAGCAGCGCGGGATCGAGCCCGTCGAGCAAGTTGGCGTTCTTGTTATCGAGCTTCACCAGCTTCGCCTGACGCAGCAGCGGAACCGGATACTGAACTTGGAAACGCGACTCGACGCGGTCGGCCAGCTTGTTCGCCAGCACCGGCGTGAGTTGCGCGCCATCGAGTGAAACCGGCTCGGCCTTCCACGAGAAGACGGCCTCGCCGGTGTTCTTGAACGACACCGGGAAGATCACCGTTGCGGAGCCACCGGCAGTTAGAGTGATCGTCTTCTCGGTCTCCGCACCGGCGAGCACCGCGACCGGCTCGGAGGCGGGAGGGTTCGGGGTGAAGGTGATCTTCCACGTGCCGTTGAATTCCGACGCGTTCTGCACCAGCGCGCGGATATCGAGCGTGTCGCCTTCATTCGCGAAACGCGGTGCCTGCGGCTCGACCATCAGCGGCTTGTTCACGACAAGGTTCGCCTGTGAGTGACCGAAGCGGCTCTCCCCGTGATGCGCCACCGCGATCACACGGTAGCGGGTCAGCGTGTCCGGCATCTTGAAGGTGGTGGTGAATTTACCCGCCGCATCCGTCACCAGCGCGGGCTGCCAACCGGCGCAGGGATTGAAGTCGCGGCGCAGGGCAGGGGGCATGCTGCCGTACTCGCCATCCCCGCCGCCGATGAAGAAGCCCTTGTTGTAGAAGCTCTGCTCCTCGGGCGATTCGGCGACGAAATGGTCCAGCGTGGTGCCGCAATCCACCCTCAAGCTGCGGGGATCGTAGAAGTGCGCCATCGGGTCCGGGGTTTCGTAGCCCATCACCGCGAGCGTGCCTTCATCTTCCGCATAGAGCGTGACTTCGGCATTCGCGGCAGGCTTCCCGTCGGCCTGAAGGACGCTGCCGTAGATCTGGACGTCCTCGCCCGGCAGCACGCTGTCCTTCGGAATGCCAAGCGTCACTCCCAGCTTGTCGCGGCGGTTCTCCACCATCAGTTCGCAGTAGCCCAGCCGAAGCTGCGGCTCCTTGAACTGCCGCGCGCTGTCTTGCGCGCCCTTGATGACCAGCACGGACACGTAGGCATTCGGCGCGTCGTCGTCGCTGAGCGGGATCTCGACCACCGGCTTGTCCGCCTTCAGCTCGATCATGAACGAACGCAGCACCTTCTCACGCTCCACGGTCACCAGCGCGGTGCCTTCGATTGGCGAAAGCACCAGCACGCGGGCGGTTTCACCGGGCTGATAGAGTTTCTTCTCCGGCACCAGCTTGATCCGCACGCCGTCCTCATAGGCCCACGGGTATTCGTCGCCGCCATAGACGTGGATCGAGGTCGCGGTGGCGAAAGCGCGGCCTTCCGCATCGGTGCCGCGCAACTCGATCTGATGCAGGCCCGGCTGCTGCGGGGCAAAGAGGAACTCGGTGCCCTTGCCGCCGGCGAGGGTCAGCTCGGTGGTGGACAGGTCCTCGCGACGGCTTTCGTTACGCACCGCGGTGCCGCCGTGCTCGTCAGCCAGCCTTACCTGGTCATTGACCTCTCGCGAGAGCTTCGCGGTCAGCTTCAGTTCACCCTCGAAGGCATCGCCTGCCGGTGTTACCGCCACAATGCTGAGCGGAATGCGGTCACCCGCCCGCACCAGTTGGTCGAGCCGTGAGACACCGACATAGACGGACGACGGATGTACTACGGTTTCCGTACGTTCGTTCAATGTCTGGCGGTTCGCGTCGGTCACCTCGGTGGAGATGGCGACCTCGCGGGCCATCGGGAACTCGGGATCGGGCAGCTTGGCCACGATGCGGGCGGTGCCATCCGCGGCGAGCTCGGCCTTGCCGGAGTCGCTGTTGGAGTGGCGCGAGCCGTGGTCATCATCCCAGCGGTAGCCGAAGTAGTGATACCAGTAGCCGAAGTCCTGCGTGCGGTGATCGCCGAACAGGAAGTCGCGGAACTTTTCCGGATAGAAGTTCGTCTCGCTGACAGACGTGAAGGTCTCCACGGCACCCTTTGCGACCGGCTGGCCTTGGTAGTAGGAGGCCTTCACTTGCAAGGCCACTTCCTTCGCGCCGATCTCAGGCTTCTCCAGGGTGTGAGCGATCTCGAAGGCATTGCGCCGGAATTCCTCGACGCGGATGCCGAGGTCGAAGGTGGCATTCTGCTGGATCAAGGACCGCTCCGACCAATCTTCCACGTTTTCGAGCTTCGCGAGCTCGTCGGGATACTCGAAGCGGACGCGATGGTAGCCGGTCGTTTCCGCGGGCAGCTCGAAGCTCACGTCGAAGCCGCCGGTCGGCGAGATCGCGACGTCGCGGCGAAGGATTTCCTTGTTCTTCGGATCGGTGACTACCAGTTGCGCCGGCTTGGCGGCCTCGGCGAGGATGGCATTGCCATTCTGATGGCGGACGATGCCCTTCAGGTGAACGGTTTCAGCCGGCCGGTAGAGCGAGCGATCCGTGAAGAGGAACACGCGGCGCATTTCCATCGGCGTCTCTTCCCACGAGTAGCGGACCGGGAAGCGCCACAGGCCGACGGTAGGCAAGGTGCTGTCGTAGGCCACGCTGTAGCGGTCGGCACCGAGGCTTGCCTGAAGATGGCGTGCGGATTTGTCGCGGGGAATCACCGCCATGCCGTCGTTGCCGGTCTTCGTTCGCTGCAGGCCCTTCGCGTCTTCGCCGAAAGTTGCCAGCTCGACGTCCGGCAGCGGCTTGCCGGTGAGGCAGGAGAAGGCGAACACGCGCGCTTCGCCATCGATGATCTTCCAAGCGAGGCCGATGTCGGTGAGCTGCACGAGTGCCTGCACCACCGGAGACTTCGCCATCGCGTCATCGGAGTCTTCCGCGCCGCGGTCTTCCTTGGCGAGCGGGATGCCTTCTTTCGGCGTGCCAGCGATCTCGATGAAGAAGGCGGCGGGGGGCTGCGGCGCCGGGGTGGCGGGATCCGCTTCCTTCGGGAAGCCGAGGGTGTAGGGCGTTGCATCACCGGCCAGCACCTTGTCCCAATCGAGCACCAGTGGCTGGGTGGTATCGAGCCCGTTGGGGAAGGGGATATCGAGATCCACGAGGGTCTCGCCGCCGAGCATCTCGTAGGGGATCGGGTGGGTCGGCTTGATCTGCTTCCCATCGTGCCCGCTGCCGGTGTAGTGCCGGTAGCCTTGCTGGGCGCGGATCAGATCGGTGCCGGCGAGCCGCTTCACCCGCAGCTTCACCGACGCAAGGTTCACGGTTTGGATCCGATACTTGCGGTTCCCGGAGGCGAGTTGGCTCTCGTCCTGGCTCGGCAGGGCGAGTTCCGGCTTCAGCGGCTCGAACTTAACCGTCTTGGTGGTGGCCATCCCGAGCGCCCGTCCGTCTTGGGAAGCGATCGCACCATTCAGGGTGATCTCCCAACCATTGTCGGCGGAAAAGTCACCGAAGACGTGCAACTGGTCCCCGCGCACCTCGATCCGCTGGTCCTTCAGCTCCGGCTGGATCGTCACGAGACCCGCGGGAAGATCGACCGGTAGCTTCGCATTGAAGTCCACCACGATCCGCCGCGGTTCATCGGCGATCACGCGAGCCGCGAGTTCCTCGACCTTCAGTGCCTCGATATTCCCGATGTGACGCGTCGCGTCCGCCGGAAACTTCGCCTTGCCGCTGGTGTCGGGCAGGCCGGCGAGCATCGACAGCCGCCAGTTGTTTCCCACCGGCAGCGGCTGGAGCGGCGTGACGATTAGCCCGTTCGGCAACTCCGTCTCCGCCTTCATCTCCGGCTGCGGGGGAGCCGCTTGACCACGGCGGGCAAAGCGCTCGCCCCACGAGGCCCCGAGATAGCCCGGTTGCTTCAGCCGGCCGAAGGTCGCGCGCTCGGTCTTCGCGGCGACGCGCTTTCCACCGTCCGCCTCGAAGAAGAGAAATGGCGAGGCCTTGTCGGGCATGACGTCGCCATTGAAGCGCAGGAAGAACGCGGCGGTGCGCGGCGACCAGTCATCCACATAGCGGTCGAGCAGCGCGGCGTAGTCCACTTGGAAGGGATCGCTCGCGACCTTCGCCAGCTCGACGTTGGGAATCGCCGAGCCATCGAGGTGGGAGTGCTTGCCGGTCAGCTTGAAAACATACGTCGCCCCCAGCGCCGGCGTGGCGGCCGGGCGGAATTCGAGAACGTTGGCCTCCTTCCAGAAGAGGGTGCCGGACCAGGATGGCTGGATGTCCAGCCATGGTGTTTTGACTTCTTTGCCGATCCGGTCCGGGCCGGCGACGGCTCGGTCGAGGACCAATTCAATCGTGCTCTCCGGCGTCAGGGACGCCGTCGATACGTGGAGACGAGGTGCGGCGGTGGCACCGGATACGAGGCCCGCCAACAAGACGGCAATGGGGCGCATGGACGTGTGGATATGGTTCCAGCCGATGATACGAGATCAGGACCGGTAGACATGTCATGCACGGCGGAAATATTTTTCAATGAAAGCCTTTGTGAAGATTCCGTGAATCAAGTGCCTCACTCCTTCTCCTGGTCCATCGAGAGCGTGAGCTTCTGGTCGCCTTTCTGCCAGAGGACGACCTTTTTGCCGGGCGCGATTCGCACGGTCGTCCGAAGGACCAGGTCACGATACTCGACGTTTCCACTTTTCGATCGGATAGGGCTCCGGACGCCCAGGGAGATCACGGCCTGCCAAGGGTCACCGGGAGTCAGGACCGCTTGGAAGGTGCCGATCATCGGCTGTTCTTCCGCCACGCCGAGCTCAAGGTCGGCAACGACATCGCGCCCGCCGGTCGTGATCGATTGATCGGTGGTAACGGCACCGAAGACGCTTCCTTCGAGGTGAAGTTTGACGTTGAAGGGTAGAAGGCTTTCGGCCGGTTCCTGGCCCCCTTGCACTTGCCCGGGCTGATTGAAGTTCGGAGGGGCGGGGACCACCCGGGGGCGGCCGGGTTGCTGGGCAATGGCGGAGGCTCCGAAGGCCGTGGCGAGAAGACAGGAGATGACGATGCGATTCATGGCGAATGCTCTGAAGCAGGAATCTGGGTTTTCATTCAAAGGAACTTTCCTGCCGGTGGTTTCTTTCCTGAGTGGCTGGCGATGGCGAAAGCTGAACTCAGCCGTCAGAACTGCTTCAACCGCACACAGAGTGTGCGGACCACGTTCATTGCGAAACCGCGAGTCGCACGAAGCGACTGCCGCCCGCCATCGGGAAGTCCCGCCAGTAGCTGCCGCTGCCGTCGCTTTGCTCCGGCGGGATCGCTGCGGGCCAAGCGCCGAGGTCCACGGAGGACTGCACTTGGTAAGCCAGCTCGGGTGCCTGCTTGCGGTAGCGGAAACGGAAGATGCTTCCCGCCGCTTCACCTGCCGGGCTCAGGTGGAGATCGGGCAACACGGGATTCATCCCTTGCGAGTATTCCACCAGATTGCGCACGCCATCCGCATCCGGGTCGTCGTCATTGCCGGCCGGGGGACCGCCGTCGGGGAGGCTGAAATGCGTGTCGCGCCACGCCTGCAAGCCGGTCATGAATTCATGCGCTCCGATATCGACCCGCCCGTTCGCCCGGCGCGATGCGTTGAAGAAATCCTTCTCCTCCGCGGCGGGGATGAATGCCGGATCGCCGCGATCTTTCGCGAACGAAGAGGCGGTGATCTTGAAATCCGCCGCCGCGGGGTTCACCCCCGGAACCGCCACCGCGAATCCCGGATTACTGAATACCGAGTTGGCGTCGCTCCCCACGGCCGTGCGCCACGCCGCAAGACCGTTGTATGACTTGTTGCCTTGGTCGGCCCCGTTGCCGGTCGGGTTCAGGCCAAACTCGATGCCCGACTCGTTTCCGCCGCAGAAGTAGAGATTGTAGTCGAAGACATTGCGCGGCCCGAACGCGCGCTCTGTCGCCGTGCCGCCTTTGACGTAGTGGACGACCATCTGCTTGGTCTCCTCATTGGCCCACACGATGTTGTTCTTGAAGGTGTTGTCCTCCAGATAGAACTGCAGCGTGATCTGCCCGCCAAAGGTCTTCGCCGTGTCGTTGCGGTAGAGCGTGTTGTTCCGCACCTCGCAGTTCCGCGTCGTGCCGCGCTCGTGGTCGTAGCCGCCCATGATGATCCCGGCGGCGTGGTTGTGGTGCAGCAGGTTATTCCGCAGGCGGATGTGGTCGGTGGAGCCAGCGGCTGCCTCGCTGGCGAGCTCGATGCCGAAGTTGCAGCCATACACCCGGTTGCGCTCCACCGTGATGTTGGTGCCGCCATCGATATAGATTCCGGCCGCCGACTGGTCCCCGCCGCCGGTGGTGAAATTGCCGCCGTAGCCAGGGTTGAAGGCGCTATCGATCCCGTGGACCAGGTTCTCCCGCACCACGCCATCGCGAGCCCGGTCGAGCGCCGTCGTCGGGGCCGAGCCCTCGTAGCCGATCAGGTCGATGCCGATGTTGTTGCAATCGTGGACGTGGTTCCGGCTCACCGTGAAGTTCGTCACGTTGCCGTTCAGCACCAGCGACTCGCTTTGTCCGGTGCGGAGGTGGTGGACCTCGTTGCCATCCACGACCAAGCCGGTGATCGGCGTGGTGGAGGTGCCATACACGCAGATCCCGAAGCCGTTCGATTCCTCGGCCGTGCTGCTTTGCCAGATGTTGTGGACCTTGCAATCGAGCACCTTCAAGCCGCTGCCGCTGCCCTCGATCTGGATGCCGGCCGGGGTGCGCGCCGCATTCGTCGTCTTGTAATTCCGCACCTCCAGGCCGCGGAGGTGGACGTGGTTGCAGTTCTCCACCACCACCAGTCCCACCCGCCCCCCGGCCGGCACGGTGAGCGCGCTGCCATCGATTGCCGGCGCTTCGTTCTCCGCGGCGCGGATGACAATGGGTGCCTCGGCGGTCCCGCTTTTGCCGGAAAGCACCAGCCGCTCCGGATAAGTCCCGGCATGCAGGTGCAGCGTGTCCCCGGCGGAAAGCAGCGGCACGGCGTGAGCGAAAGTCTTCCATGGCTGCTCCGCGCTTCCCGCCCCGGCATTGCTGCCCGTCGGGCTCAAGTGGTAGTCCGCCGCAAACGACGGCACGGCCAGCAGGGTGATCAGCGTCGAGACCCGGAACAACATGCTCCGATCACTGTACATCAATCGCGGGGAGGCGATGATGTTTCGCCGAACTCCACATTTTGTGTCAGGAATCCCAGGTGGCGTAGGCCTTGTGCCGGTAGTATTTCGGTCGGGAATCGAGGCGGAAGTGGAGCCACGAGACGCCCATGCCCGCGGTGCTCAGCCAGAGGGGTGAAGTCGAAACGCGATGCCGCATGCATTTCCCCAGGGTCTGCCAAAAGGCGTCGATCTGGGAGGAGGGAGCCTCGCGCAGGAAGCGCCCCAGGTGAGTATAGTAACCCCAGTCCGCCGCAACGGGTGTCGGGACTACCAGATGGGCGTCTCCACCGAGGTTGGGGAAATCGATCACGCTGTCACCCGCCCGGGCCGCGAAGTGCCCGGAGAATGGCTTGGGGTCGGGCCTCAGGAATTCCAAGGAGGCCCCTTCCACCACCACGAACTCGAAAGGCCGGTCCGCGGTGGAGAAGGTGACCGGCGGAGCCTCCCAGAAATAGGAATCATAGCCGGCTTGCTGAACCGAGAGCGTGAAAAACTCTCGGAATTCCGCGTCGGTTTCCAGCAGCCGCATGACCTCCGAGAACGAGAGCGGAGCTTCCGCCAGAAGGGATACCTTTACCGTGCGATGATCCAATTGCCGGGCCTCAGCCTTCCACGGATGTCGGGCAGACATGAGCGCAGGGTGAGGTGAGGCTCAGGGAGAATCAACCAATCCGGTAATCCTTCCCCGGCTCGGGGATGATCGTCTCGGTCTTCGGCAGCTTGCTGCGGAGCTGATCGACGAACCAGGTGCTGGCCCGCGGGTCGCCGTGGACGAGGAATGCCTTCTTCGGCCGGACCTTGAGGATGAATTCCAGCAGTGACTCGCGGGTGGCGTGGCCGCTGAAGTCGAAGATCTCCATCTCGCACTCGCGGGCGACGGGGGGGTAGCGGGTGTCGAGCACCACCTTGTCCCCGGTCTGTCCGGCGCGCAGATGGCCGGCGGGGGAGTCGGGATCGGCGTAGCCGACGAAGTGCAGCGAGTTCTTCGGATTCTCGAGGAAGCCGGCTCGGGCGAATCCGTTCGAGACCGTGTTCTCGCTCATCATGCCGCTGGAGAGGCAGTAGATGGCGCCGGGATTGAGCGGGATCGGGCCGGCTTTCTTGCGGTTGCCGGCTTGGAGATCCATGTCCTCCAGGATGCGGAAGCCATCGTCGCTGCGGCGGGTGCGGCCCTTGGCGTACTTGTCGTAGATGACCGTCATCTTGGTGCTGAGACCGCCGATGTAGATGGGAGTCTTCTTCGGAATCAGGCCCGCCTTCTTGAAGCGGTGCAGCATGGTCAGCACCTCCTGGGTCTTGCCCATGGCGAAGACCGGGATCAGCACGCTGCCGCGGCGGTCGAGGGTGCGGGCGATCGCCTCGGCGAAGCGCTGTTCCTCGCCCTTCCGGGTGTAGTCCGGCCGCCGGACGCTGTCGCCGCGGGTGGTCTCGATGATCAGGGCATCCACGTGGTCCTCGGGAAAACGGGCGCCCTTGATCAGGGTGGAGTCCTCGAAATTCACATCCCCGGTGTACATCACGCGGTGGCCATTCGCCTCCATCGTGATGCCGGTGGAGCCGAGCACGTGGCCCGCGTCATGAAAGGTGCCGATCAGGCTGCCTTCGGAATCCAGCTCGAAGGGGCGCTCCAGCGGGCGGGTTTCGAAGACCCGCTCGAGGTCATCGATGCCGCGGTGGGTGAAAAGGGGATACTCGACGATGCCGAGCTCGGTGCGCTTCGACTCCATCACGTTCACCGAGTTGTGCAGCATCGCCGTGGATAGCTCGGCGGCGGCCTGGCTGAAGAATGCCTTCGCCTGCGGCTGCCGACTCAGCAGCACCGGCAGCGAGCCGATGTGGTCGAGGTGCGCGTGGGTCACCACCACCGAGTCGATCGAGCCGGCTTCCAGCAGCTCGTAGCGGGGCAGTCCTCCCAGGCCGTCGTGTTTCGGGTGCAGTCCGGCGTCGAGGACCACGCGAGCTTTACCGGTGTCGAGAAGATAGGAGTTGGCACCGATTTCGGCGTTGCGGCAAAGACTGCGAAAAAGCATGAAGGGAAAAACGGACTGGACGCCCCGGAACCATGGAGGCCGTCCGGGAAATGTCGATGGCTGATTTCCAGCGGGATGCGGCGGGCTGAAACAACGGCTCCAGCTTTTCGGGCGACCCGGACGGCTGAAGTGAACCACGAAATCACGCGAAAAAGCGCGAAATCTAAAGGCAGGAGAAGATCTTCATTCTAACAAATTTCGCGTCTTTTCGCGTTCTTTCGCGGTCCAAATTCTTCGCCCGAGCCCGGCTTGGAAGGCCACGTCTCCAAGCAAAGGGCTCTAAAGTCCCACGGTGGCAGGGACGGGCAGCACCTCGACACCCAGCAGGCAGACGTCGTCGTCGAAGTGGTGGCTGTCGGAATACTGGAGCACGCGGTTGAGGACGAGGTCGAGCATCTGCTCCAGCGTCTCGCCATTGCAGCCGCCGGCGGTTTCCATGAGGCGCTTTTCGAGGAAGGGTTCGCCGTCGGGGTTCTCCGCTTCGAGGATGCCGTCGGTGAAGAGCAGCAGGCGCTTCACGCCCTCCAGCGGGATCTCCCCGGCGGGGTAGTCGGCCTTGGCGATAAGTCCGAGTCCGGGGCCCTTTTGCTTTTTCCCGGCGGCAAGTTGTTGAACGCCAGCGGATCCGGTGGCGATGCCGCCCGGGTGGCCGGCGCTGGCGTAGCGCAGCACGCCGCCTTTGAGGTCCAGCACTGCGTAGAAGGCGGTGGCGAACATGGTCGCTCCGGCGCGGTCGAGGATGGAGTGCAGGCCATTGTTCAGGCCGCGCAGGAAGGCGGACGGGTCGGCGGCGCTGCGGCGCTGCTTTTCCAGCAGGCCACGCAGCATGGCGACGATCAGCGCGGAGCGGACGCCGTGGCCCATCACGTCGCAGATCAGCATGCCGACCGAGTCATCGGAAATGCGCAGCACCTCGAAGAAATCGCCGGCCAGCCCGGAGATCGGCAGGTAGCGCGCGCCGAAGTGCAGCGCCGCGCGCTCGGTCGAGACTTCCGGGAAGGACGAGCCGGCGAGGGCGTGCTGGATCTCGCGGGCGAGCTGGAGTTCCTCCTCGTAGGCTTGGTTGCGGATCTGCAGCTCGGCGGCCAGCTCGGTGGCGGCCTGCCGGGCGGTGACGAGTTCGGTCACGTCGCTCGACACGCCGAAGGTGCCCTTCACGTGGCCATTGCGGTCGAACCACGGGAACTTGGAGGTCAGCACCCAGGTCACCTTGCCGTCCTCGCGCACCTCGCGCTCGACCTTCTCGGTGACGGCCTGGCCGCTCGCCATGATCTCCTTTTCATCCGCCTCGGCCTCCTGCCAGTGGGCGGAGGCGAAGAAATCCCGGTCGTGCATGCCGATCACCGCCTCGGGGCCGGGCTGGCCGTTCCACTCGGCCATTTGGCGGTTCACCAGCACGAACCGCGATTCCAGATCCTTGAAATAGACCTGCAGCGGCACGCAATCGATCAGCGAGCGCAGGATGTGGCGCTCGTCCTCGATCTGCGCCTCGGCCTGCTTGCGCAGGGAAATATCGATCATCGAGCCCGCGATGCGGACCGCCTCGCCATTGCGACCGCGGACCACGGTGCCGCGGATGCGCAGCCAGCGCCAATGCCCGCCGCCGGTCTGGAGCCGGCAGTCGATCGCGAAGAGCTCCGGCCCCGAGGGATTCAGCACGTTTGCCAGCGCCCGGGCGAAGCGGTCGCGGTCGTCCGGGTGGATCTGTCCGTGGGGCGGCAGGAAGATATTCGGCGAGGCCCCCTCGCTGCATTCCAGGAACTCCAGGATGCGGCGCGAGTAGTGGACATCCGGCTTGCCGACCCACCAGTCCCAGATCCCTTCATTGGAAGCCTTCAGGGCGAGGCACAGGCGCTCGGTGTCCTCGGGCGTGAATCCGCTGCTTTCCGACGAGGTCATGGACCTTCAAGACAAGCATCAGCCCGCCGCGGCGGCAACCTGTTTTCCCGCCTGTATCGGGGAGCCGCCCTTGGAAATCAGAACCGCGAATGGACGTGGATCGACGCGAATGGGATTTGGCCAGAACAAGGGCGGGCTGAAATCGCGGCGTGGCTTCTCGGAAAGAGAATCAACCGCAGATGAACAGGATGCACGCAGATCAAGAACCGAGGATGAGGGCTCGGGATCGAGCAGGATGGACAGGATGAATCGGATCGGAAGATCTCGTAAGCCACAGGCATCCAGCTGGTTCGCTCGCCGGGAAAATCTGCCTTTATCTGCGTCAATCCCGTCCATCTGCGGTTGAAATCCATCGCGGCCGAGTTCCCCGAAATTCGCGTCCATTGGCGTCCATTCGCGGTTTTCAAAATCGAATCCAAAGCCGAACCCAAAGTCGATTCGCGGTCGCCCTGCCGGCTGCTTGCTTTCCCCGCCGGGCGTTTCATCGTCGGGGGAATGAAAGCTGCCGCCTTGCTGTGCCTGCTCGCCGTCACCTGGCCACTGCCGCTGACCGCCGCCGAACCGCCAGAGGTGACGGTGCCGCCGTGCTGCACGGGCAACAGCCGCGCCACCGCGATCGAGAGCGACCTCTTCGCCGATCCCGCCAAGTGGACCTTCGGAGATGCGAAGGCGTGGAAATGGAGCGGCGAGGGCAAGGACCGCGTGCTGCAACTGGTGGCACAGAGCACCGTGAAGCCGAAGGTCCGCAGTCCCTTCAATCTCGCGTGGTTCGAGGGGCGGGAGTGGAAGGACTTCACCCTGACCGCGGAGCTGCGGCTGACCAAGTTCGACGCCGGCAACAATGACCTCTGCATCGCCTTCGGCCGCGCCGCGGAAGATCGCTTCTACTACGCCCACCTCGGCAAAAAGGCGGATGAACCGCACCACCAGATCCACCTCGTGGACCAGGCCGACCGCAAGCCCATCACCACCTTCCGCACCACCGGCACCCCGTGGAAGGAAGGCACCTGGCACACGGTCAAGATCGTCCGCAACACCGCCACCGGCGACATCGGCGTCTGGTTCGATGACATGGAGAAGCCGGTCCTGACCGCCAAGGACAAGACCCTCGACTGGGGCAAGATCGGCCTCGGCTCCTTCGACGACCTCGGGGAGTTCCGGAACGTGAAGGTGAAGGGGACGTCGCGGTGATAGGCGAATCGCTCCTCACACGGGCCTCAAGACCCTCCCACCCACCAAGCTTCGAACAATCGAGAAAAGCCATCAAAGGAGCAGCGCGGGCCCATGGCCAACACCACCAAAAAACGCTCTGCATCATTGGGCACGATGATCAAAAGCGGGATTTGTGAGGCGTGCCAATAAAACGACCACGCATAGCACTAACTCTAGCAGCTATCTTTTTAGAAAAGGCACCCTTAATACGGGGTCGCCTTTTTGCTTCCTTCTTTCACTTGCCGAGCCACTCTGCCCTATTCTTCACGGCTGAGATCGCTTTGAAAGGCTGAGAAAATCAGTAATCAAATTTATCAGCCTGCCTCTTGTTTTTCGGCTCGATTTCTGAGCAATTAGTCTGCACGGATAGAGCTACCTATACCCCCAATTTGAATTAAGCTATGAAATACCTAGGGCTTCTCCACCTGAGCGATATCCACTGCGGCCGCGCTAACGACCAATTAGCCAAAGCCATGGCATGCGTCCCAGGCATTCTCAAAGATCCGGAGATGGCTGAAATTGAGAAAATTGTAGTTCTGCTCACCGGGGACCTGACTTTTTCCGGATCAAAAAAGGAATTCGGAGAGGTTGCGGTAATGCTTAAGAAGCTGCGGGCCGAGTTGGGTGACAAATATTGGACTACCGTTATGGTGCCCGGAAATCACGATTGTGATTTTTCTAAACCTCAAACAGTTCGGAATATGGTACTCCGGCAGATCCCATCCGAATCGGAGCCGATTTTTCAAGAAGATCTCGTCACTACATGCACCGCAGTTCAAGACGAATTCTTCGCTTTCATGAATGAATTTTGTGAAAATGCTCCAATCAATGATAAGCTCCGATTGTACTGGGAAATTCGCCTAAATGACGGTGATGTCGCTGTGACATTGGATTGCTACAACACTTCTTGGACATCACAACTACATGAAAAACCGGGGACTTTGGCTTTTCCTCGCTCGCTACTAAAGAAACTAGGCGACGGCAAAAATGTAGACCTTCGAGTAGGACTTTTGCATCATCCAACAAACTGGATTACCCCGATGCGCCGCCGCGCTTTGGATTCACATCTTGAACGAACTTGTGACATTGTAGTATCTGGTCACGAGCATTTGGTAAAAGCTTCTTCCATCCAAGATTTTAGTGGTCACATCACCAATCATATTCAAGCCGGAGTATTCCATGAGGGGCCCGGGGATACGCCGGGTGAATTTTCGCTGATTCAAGTGGATATTGAAGAGCGGAAATTTCGTGTAATAAAGTGTCGCTCAGTTAGCTCCAGGGATTATACAGAAATAGCCCGACCGGTTGATATTTTTCGTCCTTTCCGTCGAGATCGCTCGCGTATTGCACATGGCTATCAGATCAGCCCGGATTTCGAAGCGTTTATTTCAAATCCAGGAGTGGAATTTACACATCCATCAGGACGCCAAATTACGCTAGAAGATATTTTTGTGATGCCCGATTTCCGGAGCGTTTCAAAGGCTTCCGAAGAAGACTCAATCACGTTCCTTCCAGGTGAGCGGTTACATCAATTCATCGACGACAATAAGTTGGTCTTCGTATCAGGCGGCGAACTTGCCGGGAAAACCTCGGTTGCCAAAAAAGTTTTTGTTGGAAGCCTTCAATCAGGAGCCCTTCCTATTTGGATCAATGGTTCCGAAATAACTAACAATACGGCATCCGATGTCTCAAAGTTGATAAAGAACGGGATCAACCGATGCTATTTGAATGCTGAGTTTGATGAATTCGTCCAGTCTGAAAACAGCGAGTTGAAAGTGCTTATTATAGAGGACTTCAACAAATCGAAAATCAATTTAAAAGCTAAAAATGACCTACTCCAAGAACTGGAAAAGAATTTTTCATCCATCATAGTTTTTGCAGATCCTTCTCTTAGTCTTCGTGAGCTGACGCTAACTGATTTAGAGTTGGACTTTAGACAGCGTTACGAACAAATCGAAATTTGTGAGTTTGGCCCGTCCCGGCGACGAGCATTGGCCGAGAAATGGCTACTCCTTGGAAATGAAAAAACAATTTCCTCAGATCAACTTCGCCAAAAAGTGGAGGAGGCAGAACAGGTTTTTAAACTGCTCCGAGGCGACAGCTATTTTCCTTCGCTACCGTTTTTTCTACTCTCAATACTTCAAATTAAGGATTCCTCAGCATTGCGTGACGGGGTTGGAAAATACGGATATCACTACGAATCTTTAATTAACGATGCGCTGTTAAATTCTTTCGGGAAGGTAAGTGAAGACGATAGGCGAAACTATTTATCCCTGTTCGCGTATCAGTTATTCACCAACAAATCCGAAAGTCTTTCTGACCAGGAATGGGAGTTGCTGCATCGGAACTTCCAGACCACCTACAAAAAATCTGTTTCGAAGAGCGAAATCGAGAAGATCGTCCTAGGATCCAAACTAGTTATTCAAATCGAGGGCGTCTGGAAGTTCAGGTACCCTTACGTTTATTATTTCTTCGTTGCGCGGTATTTCCGGGATAGGTTACATGATGGGAGAATTCTGGAGATAGTTGAAAGCTTGAGTTCAAATTTTCATACCGAACTGGCGACAAATATATGGATGTTCTTGGTGCATCAGTCAAAAAATCCCATTCTCTTGGGAATTCTCATCAAGCGAGCGAAGTCACTTTTGCCACAATATCCAGAGGCAGAAATGGACAACGATTTGCGCTTCTTCTCGAAGATCGGACAGAAACCAGATGAGTTAGAAGCTTACGTCATTGATACTCCACAGGAGAAAAGAGAACGCTTGAGGGACGACGACCGAAACGAAGCAATCAACGGGGATGGGGAGAAGTCTACTTCAATTCCTGAGACCGACTCTATTTTCAAGGAGATCGATGCTAGCCTAAAAACGGTTCAAGTTCTAGGGCAAATGCTTAAAAACTTTTCTTATGAAGGAGACACCAAGATAGACCTTGTGAGGCAGGGGAGTTTGTTGTGCTTCAGACTACTAGGGTTTTTACTCTCTGCTCTGGAAAAGCAGCACAACGAATTCATTGATTTTATTGCAAAGAAGCTTGCTAAACTAAACTCTGGAACTCAGAGCTACGAAGAAGCGCGCCAAGAGGTCACTCGGAATGTTGTGCGTATTGCGAGGATGAATATCCTAGGTATATTTAGATTTGCCGCAGTCGCCTTGGGTTCGAAGGATGAGGAGGAAGTCTACGATGAATTCACTAAAGAAGTAAAATCAAACGCCGGCGATTTGCTCGCTATGGCAATCAAGCTAGAGTCCGCCAAACTGCCAATAAATGAAATCAGTAAACTAGCGGCAAAACTCAAGAACAACTACATTGCAGAGTCCACATTGAAGCTTTTGGTTATACATCACTGCTATGTATTCGAGCCTAAAATATCCGATCTCCAAGCTGTCTGTGATTCTCTCGGCTTGAAGGCCAAGTCCCTTGAAACTAAGAGAACTCTTAAAGCTCTTCAAGGGTAGTTGAATTGAAGTAAGGCCCTGTCCAGTTGGACAGGGCCTTTACTCATTAATTCCGGCTGAGGTAGGCCACGACCGGAGTCATCAAAACCACCCCATAAGCGGCTGCCCCTCCGAACGCATAAAGCGATAAGGTCGCCACGAGGCAAAGAAACCCAAGCCAGAATTTTCTCGATTCTCTTTTTGCTTCGGTATTTATCTTTATGATAGAATCTACAATTTTCGGTAGATCTTCAATGGTGAGGATGTGAGGATCCTTTTTAACGTAATTACGTTTTTTGAGGGATTTTTCCCGCGGTTTTTTCTGGGAGATCATTTTGTATGGAGCTTTCCAGACACGGCATCGCGACCTCGCGAAACGATCCTTCTTTGTGATTCATAGAAGCAATCACATTGCCCGATCGAGTTTCACGGATAGCCCACGCGATCAACGTCAATGCGTTGTCGAGGAGCTCTTTTCGAGACGACATGCCAGTTATTGAAACAAGTCTATCAATGCTATCCAATCGCTCCTTAGTCATATCGACTTGGAGACGAACACGTTCATTCGAACCCGAATTATCCAGCTTACGCGACTCCATACAAAATATCTTCCCGTGGTTTTGGAACCAAGAACTTAATGAAAAAATGGTGGCAGCTCTTATTAGCTGAAAGTCCCAATTTCCTAAAATTACCGCAGCACACTTTAAGGACGCCAACTAGCGTCTTGTGAAGCCTCATAGCTGCTTGGCGAAACTCCTTAATCAGCGCCCCGCCAATCTCATGCTTGATGATCTTCTTAAGCTGGCGAAGAGCCTGATTAAGCGAAACTCTGATTCGCTCAATATGGCGCTCTCGCTTATCCCGTTGAGGGATGAAACAAAGGGCTTCCAAGTTATCCGCGATCCACTCAAAGAACTTTGAAAGACTGGCCCTCAGACCGGTATCCTTCTCGGGATTAAGGAGTTGAGAGAATGTGTTTGACCCAACCAAGAACCACAATTCCCTGATTGAGCAGGCCAATTCCGGTCGATTCGCCGACAATGCGTATTCGTGTGCTTCCGACAGCATTTCTAACAACGGCTCGCCCCGGCCCTCTAGCGATTCACGCTGAATCGGCGTGTTGAACACGACCTGGTGGCTTGAGGCTTCCATTGCTTCCTCACATCTACCTCGGATTTGGTTCCATGCAAGGAATTTCACCGAGGAAGTGCAGAATCGAATGGAAGCAGTCCCAGCCCAATCCCATTATCCGGCTATCAGGCGCCTTTCCGTTTGGATGAGCGGTCATCCTTCGCTTGGCGAGGATCGGCCGCGGCCCGCACTAGTGCGTTCAACCCGTTCCGGAGAACTCCGCACCCGGTCCCGGTGCCAGCTCTCACTTCTTCTCCCTAGGCAGCAGCTTCGTCAGCTCGCCGAAGTAGGTTTTGTCTTCGATGTCGGTGTAGACCGTGCCGCCGGGGCCGAAGTACTTCCACTCGTGGCAGCCGTAGCAGATCTGGAGGACGCGGCGCTTGCCGCCCTGGGTCCAGACGAGCGCGTAGTCGGGGTGGAAGCCGGCGCAGGTGGTCTTGGTCGCGAGCGCCTCGTGGGAGGCGGAGCGCTTGTAGATCGCCAGCACCTTGTCGGCGGTGCCGGCGGGAAAGGAGGCGGGTTCGGCCTTGAACTTGAAGCCTTCGAATTCGACCCAGCCGCCCTTCTTCACCTGGCTGTTGTAGCGCGCCTTGTCGGCGGTGGGATGGGCGAGGCCGCGGTAGATTTTGACGTCACGGGCCGACTTGTTGATGTCCACCTCGGCACCCCATTGGGCGTGGGTCTCCGTCTCGCGCATCGGGATGCCGCCCTTCCAACAGGTGGAAGCGCTGCAGGAGGCCAAGACAAGAGCGGCGAGAGCGGCGAGGGCTTTCATGAGCGGGAAAGTAGCAGCGAGGAGGGCGGTGTCACGCGGCGGATTCCCCGTCATCACTTCCGAAATCTTTGAGACGGGCGAGGAGGCCGGGAGAGATCCCACCGATCCGGTACCAGCCACCGTGAAGATGGGTGATGCGTGGAAGGTAGCGACTTTGCCAAGAAGCCCCCACAATTCCGAGGACAATCACGAAGCACGAAACCGACACGCTGAGCGGCGTGGCGGAACCGTCGTCGATCATGAGAATCGAACTGATGACTCCGCCTGCGAAGCCGAGCACGATACTGCCGAGAACGCCGGCGGACCGCCTGATGTGCTCACGCCGGGATTCGAATACTTCGATCCGGATATCGTCCAGCATCCGAAAACCCGATGATAAATGGAGAAGCAATGGGGTTCGTTCGACAGGATGGCTGGGGTCGCCTCCCAATATGCAAATTTCAGGAAGAACGGCCCCATTGCAGACTAAGAGGCTACCATTTTCAATTCGCCAGCCATGTCCCGGATCTGTAATCGCGACAGCCGTCTCGTTGCTAGGCGGTGCATAGGGATTGCATTCACCGTTCATCGCCTTTCTTCGCTCAAAGAAGGGAGATTAACAGACGAAAGGGAGGTGTCACGGTCCGGATTCGTAGCGGAGGCGTCGCCCGCTTCCTTGAGCCGGGCGAGCACGCGGGGCGCGATGGATTCCACCCGATACCAGCCGTCGCGACCCTTGGTGAGGCGCGGAAGATGCCGACACTGCCAATAGGCCACCACAAAGCCGAGGACGATCACGAAGCACGAAACCGAGATGCTGGCCGGGGTGGCGGAATCATCGCCGCTCATGACGGCCAAACTGGCGACCCCACCCGCGAATCCGAGCACAATACCACCCCAGCAGCCGAAGAATCGTTTCAAGTAGGTGTGCCGGGATTCGAAGGTCTCGATCCGGATTACCTGCCGCGATAGGAAGCCGGACAGCGTGTTCAGCCGCAAGAAGGACGGTTGGAGAGGGCGTTTTGGATCGCCTCCCAGAATACAGATTTCGGGAAGAACTGCGCCGTCGCGGACCCAGAGCCGGTCGCCTTCAATCCGCCAGCCATGTCCCGCCTCTCCAACTGCGACCGGAAGAGCCGCTTCGGTCCGGGGCGCTGCGTAGGGATTGACTTCCTCCTTCATCGCATCCTCACGCACTTGCTGTGGTTTGCTTTCGCATGATCTCCTCAAGGCGCGCGATTGCGGCCGGGTGAACGTTGCCGAGCGCGAACCAGCCCTCGTGATAGCCGAGTGCCCGCACCCCGCGCCGCTGCTGGAGACTGACCATCACGAGACCGACCACGCCACCAATCGCTCCTGCCCTTCCTTGGGCGAGAAAATCCGGGGCGATCCGATGGATCAGAAAGCCTGTCCCAATGGCGACAGCAGTTACGGTCAAAATCTCGAGAGAGAACCACCGGACTTCGTTCCGCGCGGCTTGGGTGGATCGGAAAGTATGCAAGCGCCCGCGTTTGCTCATCTTCCTACCAAGCGCGACCAGCAGCATCACCGCGGCGACCAACCCAAGGACTTCCGGTTTTCCGACGGAGAAGCTGGTGGTCCAGACCAGGTAGCCGATGATAGCAACCAGCGGCAAGGTTCGGACCCAGGCAGGTCCCCAACCGATTGTCAGCGTTTTCCGTTCTCCAGGCTCGCCGGGAGATGCGCCCGAAAGGCACACATCCGGCAGGCTCGCCCCGTCGCGGACGTGGAGAACGCCCTCTGAGACATACCACAGGGCGGCTCGCGGCGGATCCGCCTTGGTCAAGGCGGGCGCCAGCGGGGTCGCGTAGGGATTTTCCTCCGTGCTCACCGCCGTCTTCCCCGGAAGCGGCTCCGCGGGTCGTCTTCCGGCGTTTCCTTGTCGCGGTAGCGGAGGATGCCTTGCTGGCGGAGGTTGCGGATGAAGACCTTGGCGTCGTCCGTGACATCGCGGTCGTAGGCGAGCGTGCCTAGCAAGCCTTCTCCCTCCTGGGCGCGGTCGATCGCCTGGCCGGCCTTGTCGGCGGCACGGGAGATCGAGGCCACGGCCTTCGGCACCTCTTCCAGCGCGGGCTTCAGCTCGTCGATGCGCTTGTCGGCATTGGCGAAGGTGCCTTGGGCGCTGCTGGAGGCTTTCTCGAAAGCGGCGATGGCCTCGCGCGCCTCGGTCACGGTCGGGGCGAGTTCGGCGGATGCCTTCTCGAAGTTCGCCAGCGTGCCGTCGATGCTTTTGAGGTTCTTCTCGGAAAGGATGGAGTCGTTGATCTTGTCGAGCGTGGCGGCCAGCCGGCCGGTCACGGCCCGGATGTCGTCGATCCCGGCGTCCACCTTCTTGAAGGCCACGCCGGCATCCTCCATCAGCTTGCGCGCGTCGCGGCTGATCGATTCGGCGTTATTCTGGATGGCATCCAGACCCGATGGCCCGCCGCCGCGGACGACGGCACCGGATTCAAGGAAACGACCGGTGGATTCCGCCTTTGGTGGCGGGGCGATCACGATCATCTTGTCCCCGAGCAGGGTGGCGGAGGCGATCTGGATCATCGAGTTCTCCGGGATGCGGATCGCCTCGTCGATGCTCATCACGACCCGGACCTTGACGTCCGAATTCAGTTCCGGGTGCTCTTCCACCTTACCGATGCGGGCGCCGCCCATGCGGATCTCCGAGCCCTTGATGAGGCCGGAGGCATCGTCGAAGACGACCATGATCTGGTATTTCCCGTGCAGCCGGTCGCCGAAGCGGCCGAACTGGACGATCAGTCCGCCGAGCAGGGCGAGGCCGATGAACACGAACAGCCCGACCCAGAGCTCCGTCTTCTTGGAGGATTCTCCCATGTGCGGGAAGCATTCGCCCGGTCCCGCCTTTTGGAAATCAAAAATCCTCCGGCTGGATACGGGTCAGACCGCTTCGCCGTGGGTGTCGCGAACTGTCACGGGGGAGGGTTTCCGCGACCGTTTTTGGGGTTTGATCCAGCATTGGAGCAGCAGGCAGGTCAGCAGGAGGGTCCCACCGATCATGCCGCAGACGATGGCGGAGGCGTCGTCATCGCGGCGCAGCACGAAATCTAGCAGGACGAATAGTGGAACCGGCAGCGCGAACGCGGCGACGAACACGCGCACCTGCCAGCGGCGGACGAACCAATTGAAGGCTTCCTGGGAAGGTTCCATGGCTGATCCCTAGCAGGTGAAGACGGCAAAACAAGGATCGCCTGAGCCTCACGTGGCCCACGGTTCGCCGGAATCGCCGTCGATGAACGGCCGCAGGATGGGGTCCTCGGTGGCTTTCAGCTCCTCAGGGCTTCCCGTCCAGTGAATGCGGCCTTCCTGGATGAAGGCAACCCGGTCGGCGATGTGGAAGACGCTGCGCATGTCGTGGGTGACCACCACATTGGTCATGCCGTGGCCGGTCTGGAGGTCCTTGATCAGGTGATCGATCGAGTCCGCGGTGATCGGGTCGAGCCCGGCGTGCGGCTCATCGTAGAGCACGCAAGCCGGCCGGCCGACGACGGCGCGGGCCAGCGCAACGCGCTTGCGCATGCCGCCGGAGAGCTCGGACGGCATCTTTTTCTCCTGTCCGGGCAGGCGGACGATTTCGAGCGCTTCCGCGACCCGGTCGCGGATCCCTTTCTTCTCGCCGGCCTCCCGCAGCGAGAAGGCGACATTCTCGCCGACGGTCAGCGAGTCGAAGAGCGCGCCGCCCTGGAACATGATGCCGACCTTCCGTCGGTAGGGCGCGAGCTGGCGTTCGGTCAGGGTGGAGATGTCCTCGCCATCGATCTCCACGGTGCCGCGCCACGGTTGCAGCAGGCCGGGCAGGTGCTTGAGCAGCACGGACTTGCCGCCGCCGGAGCCGCCGAGGATGACCAGCGTCTCGCCGCGATGCACCTCAAGGTCCACGCCGCGGAGCACGTGCTGGGAGCCGAATTTCTGCTCGAGCCCGCGAACGCGGATGAAAGGGTCGGCCATCGCGACGGAGCATCGGAAATCCCGGCGGCATGTGGCAAGCGCGGCGGCCAGCGTTCCTGCGTCACGTCAGGGATGGGGCGAAGAGAAACCGCGGATTACGCAGGTGGCGCGGATTTCCGCAGATTCGGAGCTTGGGCGGGAGGGCTGGATGGGGAATCGGCTTGGACCTTCCCTCATCGGAATGTGTCCCGACCGCGAGACAGCCCGGAAATCTGCGCAAATCCGCGAAAACTGCGGCCGATCCAGACTCTACTGCCAAGGTCGGCCCACTGGCACCACGGCCCCGAAACCCCCTCTCGACTACCGCGTTCCGCCGCCTAGAGTCCGCCTCCCATGTCCGTCCGCACGCGCTTCGCCCCATCGCCCACCGGCTACCTCCACGTCGGCGGCGCCCGCACCGCCTTGTTCAATTACCTCTTCGCCCGCAAGCACGGCGGCACCTTCGTCCTGCGCGTGGAAGACACCGATGAAGCGCGCAATACCCAGCCCGCCCGCGACGCGATCTTCTCCGGCATGGAGTGGCTCGGCCTCGATTGGGACGAGGGCGAGGGCAAGGGCGGCGACTACGGCCCCTACAACCAGAGCGAGCGCACCGCGATCTACGACAAGTGGTTCGAGGTCCTGCGCGAGAAGGGCCGCGTCTATGAAGAGGAAGGCGCGTGGCGATTCCGCTTCGAGCGCAAGCCGATCACGATGAACGACCTCGTCTGTGGTGAGGTCACCATCGACTACCGCGACGAGTCGAACACGCCGGACATGGTCATCCGCCGCTCCAATGGCGGGTATGTCTTCCACTTCGTCAACGTGGTGGATGACCTCGAAATGAAGATCACCCACGTGATCCGCGGCGAGGACCACCTCATGAACACCCCGAAGCACTTGCAGCTTTTCGAAGCGCTCGGTGCCCCGGCCCCGCAGTACGGGCACATCCCGCTCATCCTGAATGTGGACGGCTCGAAGATGTCGAAGAGCGACAAAGGCGCGTCTGTCGGTGATACGCCAGCCGTCGGGGATATTCCAGCGAGCCCGGGTTATGAGCGGCAGGGTTTCCTGTCATCGGCGGTGGTGAATTTCCTCGCCCTGCTCGGCTGGTCGCCGAAGAGCGATGAGGAGATCTTCACGCTCGAAGAACTCGTCACCCGCTTCTCGATCGAAGCCGTGAACCGCGCCCCGGCCCGCTTTGATGCGGAGAAGTGCGCGTGGCTCAATCAGCAGCACCTGCTCAAGCTCTCGCCCGCCGACTTCGCCGAGGCCGCCAAGCCCTTCGTCGTCGAAGCGGGCCTGCCGATCGACGACCGCTACCCCGCCGTCGCCGCGGTGGTGCGGGAGAAGGTCCGCCTGCTTTCCGAAGTCCCGGCCGCGATCGGCTTCCTGCTTTCCGATACCTTCGACCTCGACCCCGAGGCCGTCGAAAAGGTCCGTGGCAACGCCGCCGCGAAGGACCTGCTCGCCGCGCTGGCCACGGACTTCGCCGGACTCTCTGAGTGGTCCGCGGGGGCCGCGAAGCACCGGATTGGCGAGACCGCCAAAGCTGCGGGTGCCAAGGCGGGCCAGGTTATGTTCCCGGTCCGCGTCGCCCTCAGCGGCAGGTCCGGCGGGCCTGACTTGGGTGATATTCTCGTTTTGCTCGGCCAAGAGAAGAGCGTGGCGAGGTTGCAGACGTTCGCGGGCGTGCTCTGATAGATCGTAGCTGGAGCGTCTCGCTCCAGTCCGTTGCCAGGGCGTCTCGCCCCGGCTTTCAAAAGGAGGCGAGACGCCTCCTCAACGGACTGGGCCAAGATGGCCCAGCTACGGTCTTCGTAGCGGAAGCGCTGCGCGCTTCCGGCGGGGCGGGGCTTCTTTTGAAATCGCGAGTCCGATTCGATTGGCGGACCGCACTCCGCTACTATTTGGAAAAAACCGCCAGCCGCCGGTCCACCGACTTTTTCGGCGCATCGTCCAGCGGCCGGCTGTGCGGATGCCGCAGGTCGGCGAGCTTCCGTGCACCGCATTGGACGAGGCAGGCCATCGCCAGCTCGTGCTCGCGATCGAAGTAGGAGGTAATCACCAGCAAGCCGCCAAGCTTCAGCCCATCCAGCGCGTTGCGGAACAGCACCTCCCACACTGTTTGGTCGTGCCAGTAGTTCTGGTGGCGGATGAAAGTGAGGTCGAAGGGCGGCAATTGCTTCATCCGGTCCGTCCGCGAGGCATCCCCGGCGCGGAAATCGAGCTGCCAGCCCGGCGGCGCATTTGGGATCCAGCGCGCCTTCGCCTCGGCGATCTCCGGCGGCCGCAGGTCGATCCCCAAGTAAAACAGCTCCGCCGCCCGAGGAGCGACCGCCCCCAGCAACACCCCCGTCTCATCCGCCCGCCCGCAGGCCAAGTTCAGCACCGCCGCCTTTTCCGGCTGCTGCCACTCGGCCGCCCGCAGTCCCAGCGCCAGCAAGTCCCCCAGCCGGCGGACATCCGCGGCGATTCCCGGAAAGCTGAATGGCACGGCAGGCGTCACGCGCGGGGAGCAAAAGGCCGGTCGCTCCCATCGGGCAAGGCTTTCCCACGGTCCACTGGCTGCAAAACGCCATGTAATCCGCCGGTTTTACTGCTGGAATTCCAGTTTGTCTTCCCGGTGAAACGCCGTTACAACCCTCGCTTTCCGCCCCGAAACCTGCGCCACATGGTACCTAGCACGTCGCCCGTCCATCCCGTCGATCCCGCCCTGCAAGAATCGATCGCCCACATTTCGAACCAGTTCGCGATCGAGGGCGAATTCATCGAGGGGGAGGAGATCGAAAGCGGCCACATTAATTCGACTTACCGGGCGACCTTTGAGTCCACCTCGGGCGCGCGCCAGCGCTACATCCTGCAGAGGATCAATGAGAAGGTCTTCAAAAACCCGGTCGCGGTGATGCGGAACGTCGAGTGCGTGACCCGCCACATCAACTGGAAGGTGCTGCGGGTGAAGAAGGACCTCGGCGGCCAGACGCTCAGCCTCTATCCCGGCCGCGGCGGCCGGTCGTGGGTCGTCGGGCCGAATGGGGGGATCTGGCGCTGCTACAACTCGATCGAGGGCTGCGTGACCTACGACATCATCGAAAACACCCGCCAAGCCTACCAGGCGGCGCGAGCTTTCGGGTCATTCCAGGATCTGGTGAGCGACCTGCCGGCGAGTGAGATCGAGGAAACGATACCTGATTTCCACCACACCCGGAAGCGCTTCCAGCGGCTGATGCGGGTGGCCGATGCCGACCCGCACGGCCGCGCCGGCTCGGTGGGCCCGGAGCTGGATTTCGTGCGGCAGCGGGAGAAGGACGTGGACGTGATCATCGACCTGCTCGCCACGCATTCGATTCCCACGCGCATCACCCACAACGACACCAAGATCAACAACGTGATGATCGACACCGACACGGACGAGGCGGTGTGCGTGATCGACCTCGACACGGTGATGCCGGGTGCCTCGCTCTACGACTTCGGCGATCTGGTCCGCACCGCCACCAGCCCGGCGGCGGAGGACGAGCGGGACCTTTCCAAGGTGGCGATGCAGATGCCGATGTTCGAGGCGCTGGTGGATGGCTACCTCGATGCGTCGGATGATTTCCTCAACGACGCCGAGATCGAGCATCTCGCCTTCAGCGGCAAGCTGATCACCTTCGAAACGGGCATGCGTTTCCTGACCGACTTCCTCGAGGGCGACGGCTACTTCAAGATCCACCGCGAAGGCCACAACCTCGATCGCTGCCGCACGCAATTCAAGCTGGTGGCCGAGATCGAGCGCCAGCAGGAGGCGATGGAGAAATTCGTGCGGAAAGTGCGGCGCGGGAAGCGGTAGCACTTCCTCTCAAGTGATCCGCGCCTCGAAGACGTCCGGGCTGCCGGGTCGTGCTTCGGCATCGAGCTCGAACCAACGGCTCTGCTCGCTGCGCTCGTCGTTGTAGGGCGGGGTGAAGACGTCCACCAGTTGCGTCACCTTCCGGGCGGTCAGGGTGTGGATGTTCCGTTCCTTGGCGGTGAGCGTGGAAAGGTCGTTTTTGCGCAGCACGTTCTTCGCGACGCGGCGGAGCAGGCAGTGCCCGGCTTCCAAGGTCTTTCCCTCGGGAGGTTCGACGACGTTGTAGTTCGTGGTCTCGATCTCTCCGGAGGCGCAGAGGATCATGCCGGTCATGCCTGGGTGGTCGTGAGGCTTGATGATTTGGCCGACGTCGAATTGTACGAGGCACAGGCTGAAATCCACGCGCTTTTCGAGGTAGTGGAAGTCCACGTCGCCCTGCTTGAGGCGGGTATCGAGCTGCTCCATCGCCTTCAGCATCACGGGGTCTTCCATGTGAAGCTGGCGGGCGAGCTTGCCGATGGATTCGACGTAGCTCTCCTGATTCCAGGCATCCAGGTGTTGCTTGGCGGCTTCTTTGGCGACGGCTTCGAGAAAGGCCTCCCAGTGCATACTGCCGTCGGCGGGGAGCCTGCCATCGCTGGCGTTGGCCCGGGTGGCCAGGGCGCAAAGCGATGGCATCGCCAGCATCACCCCGAGGAACCCGGGCAGGCTGAGGCTCAAGAATTCGCGGCGGTCGTAGTCGTCCATGACGGTCGGTACCCTAGGAAAGCGTGGTGGCGCTTCCGCAGGCGAGCGGAAAGACACGGATTCGCGATCAATGCGCCGTCGAGGTGAGCTTGAGCCCGATGATCGCCACCAGCAGCAGGCCGAGGAAAGCGGCCCGGGCTGGGGTCATGGTTTCGCCGTTGAGGAAGACCGCGGCGATGGCCGCCCCTGCGGCTCCGATGCCGACCCACACGGCATAGGCAGTGCCGATCGGCAGTTGTTTCACTGCGATCGAGAGCAGCACGAGGCTGGCGACGAGGGCGACGCCGACGAATACGGACGGCCAGAGCCGGGTGAAGCCATCGGTGGATTTGAGGCCGAGGGCCCAGCAGATTTCGAGCAGGCCGGCGAGGACGAGTAGGATCCAGGAATTCATGAGCACTTGAAGCAGGGTTCAGGTGCGTCGTCTTTTCCTTCAACCGGGTACGGCGCGTCTCGTCCGGGCGGCGGGACCAAAGCCCCGCGGCAGCCCTTGGTCAAGCGGAGAAGAACCCGGGCGCGTACGGTGTACTACGGCGCCTTCCCGCGCAAGATGCATGCGGTCCAAGGGCACGATGCAGCCTGGCAGCAAGAGCCCGCCGTGCAAATCCTAGGGAAAACAGGGTCCGCGCAACTGAACGCCGTGGCACAGGTCTTGTTAAGACGCGCGGCAACATGATGATCTCTCGCTTCGCCTCACTGTTCTCTCTCTTCAAGCGCCGGCAGCGTTTGGCTCCTCCCCGCCGCTTCCGCCGCGTGCGGATGTTCAATCTGATTCTCATCGGCGCAGCTCTGATCGCCGTCGGTCTCGAGGGGGAACTCAGGGCGGAGGAAGTGAAGACCGTCCCCTTCAAGCCGGAGCCGATCAAGGTGACTCTCGATGATCTTCCCGCACCGACCCCGGACGACAGCCCGAGCAAGCGCCCGAAGGTCGATCCCGTGCCGGGCGAGGCCACGCTGATGGCACCCGAGGGCTTCAAAATCTCGCTCTTCGCCAAGGACATGAAGCAGGCGCGCTGGCTCGCCCTCACGCCGGATGGCGACGTCCTGTTGGCCCAGAGCAAGGAGGACAAGATCTCGATCCTGCGGGATACCGATGGCGACGGCAGCATCGACTCCACCACCACCTTCGCCGACAAATCGAACGAGACGAACGTGCCCTTCGGCATGGCTTTCGTGGACGGCTATTTCCTGTTGGGAAATACCGATGCGGTGCGCCGCTATGGCTGGAAGAAGGGCCAGCTCAAGCTGGAGGGCAAGGGCGAGCAGATCACCGAACTCCCCGGCGGTGGCTACAACCAGCACTGGACCCGCAACGTGGTCGCGGACGGGAAGGGCGAATGGATCTACGTTTCCGTTGGATCGAAGTCGAATGTGGACGTCGAGGAAGAGCCTCGCGCCAGCGTCCTGCGGATGAAGCCCGATGGCTCCGACCGCAAGGTCTTCGCCCGCGGCCTGCGCAATCCCGTCGGCCTCGCACTGCATCCGGCCAGCGGCGATCTCTTCGCCACCGTGAACGAACGCGACCGCCTCGGCGACGACCTCGTTCCCGATTATCTAACAGAAGTCCAAGAGGGGGGCTTCTACGGCTGGCCCTACACCTACCTCAAGCCGGAGAACCTCGACCCGCGGCGCATGAAGGATGGCAAGAGCGAGAACCCCGAGCTGGCCGCCAAGACCCTCTCGCCCGACCTGCTCTTCCAGGCTCACTCCGCCGCCCTCGGCATCTGCTTCTCCAAGGGCGACAAGTTTCCCGCGAAATACCGCGATGGCGCGTTCGTGGCCTTCCGCGGCAGTTGGAACCGCAACGCGGGCACCGGTTACAAGATCGTCTTCGTTCCCTTCGGTTCCAATGGCAAACCGGAGGGTCATTACGAAGACTTCGTGAAGGGCTTCATGACCGACGAATCCACCCCGCGCACCTGGGGCCGGCCGGTGGGAGTGATGATGCATCCCGATGGCAGCCTGCTCTTCACCGAGGAAGAGAACGGGCGGATCTACCGCGTATCCTATCAGGGAAACTAGGGCTGAGGCGCGCGCGTCAGGGTCATCATGCATTCCAAGTGCCGGGTATGCGGGAAGAGGTCGAACGGCTGCACCTTCTGGAGCTGGAAGCCGCCCTCCTTCAGGATGGCGAGGTCACGGACCTGGGTGGCCGGGTCGCAGGAAACATAGAGGACCCGCGACGGCCCGAAGGCAATGAGCTGCTCGAGGAACTCCGGTGAGCAGCCCTTGCGCGGCGTGTCGATGAGCACGGCGGTCTCGTCCGGGCGACGGGACCTAAGCCAGGCAGGGAACACGGGCGACGAAATGGAAGATCTCGGCGAACTACGCACCTAGATCTTCGTCGGGGGCCCCTGATAGAGGACCAAGCTGTCTGTGCGGGTTTCCTTGCCGCAATGCTGGCAGCGCAGGTGGAGGATTCCCTGTTTTGTGAAGGTCTTGCCCGCCGCCTGTCCGCAATGAGGGCACTCGAGGGCGTTGATCACCCGCTGGTAGTCTCGCTGGAGCCGCATGACGACAGGCAGCACGAAGATCAGGAACAGGACGAACGGAACCACCCTGAGCCACTGCCAATCCAACCACTCGGCAATGAGCTGGAAGACGAGAAAGACGGCAATGAATGCCAAGCCCAACCAGAATGACGGCTTCGGGTAGACTGCCCTGAGATCGTCCGCGCAACGCACCACTGGATCTGCCTTCACGTCGGCGAGGTTAGCATTTCGTGAGCGTCATCACGCACTCCAAATGCCGGGTGTGCGGGAAGAGATCGAAGGGCTGCACCTTTTGGAGCTCGAAGCCGCCCTCCTTCAGGATGGCGAGGTCGCGGACCTGGGTCGCCGGGTCGCAGGAGACATAGACCACCCGCGATGGCCCGAAGGCGATGAGCTGCTCGAGGAACTCCGGTGAGCAGCCCTTGCGCGGCGGGTCGATGAGCACGGCGGTCTCATCCGGCGGGAAGTCGATGTCGGCGAAGATGGTCTCCGCCGAGGCACCGAGGAAGGTCGCATTGGTGATGCCATTGGACTCGGCATTGCGCCGCGCCCAATCGGCGGCGGCTTCGCTGACTTCCACGCCCGCGACCTGCTCGAAGTGCTTTGCCAGCGTCAGCGCGAACAGGCCGGAGCCGCAGTAGGCATCCACGAGGAATCGTGCGCCGCCCGCTTTCGCTTCTTCCGCAGCATGGCCGGTGAAGGTAGGCAGGATGAAGGGATTGTTCTGGAAGAATTCACCGGCGAGGAAATCGAAGGAGAGCTCGCCGACGTGCTCGGTGACCACCGCATTCGGATTCGTTTCCACACGACCCTCGGTGGCGCGGAGGAGAAGCGTGGCACCTTTCTTGAACTGCTTACTGCGTTGCCGGGCCGACTCGCGCTCGCGGGGGAGGGCGGCATTGATCTCCTCCATCGCGATCGGGCACTGCGGGACATCGATGATCCCGCGGCGGCCGTTCGGCATGAAGCCGATCGGACCGATGACTCCATCCTTCGGGCGATCAAAGTGCGGCGTGATCTTGGACCGGTAGTTCCAGATCTTCGGCGACGGGATGCAGGGCTGGACGGGAAACTCGATGCCGGCCATGTGCTGCAGCAGCTCGCCGACTTGCCGCGTCTTCCAGGCGAGCTGGGCGTCGTAGGAGAGGTGCTGGTACTGGCAGCCGCCGCAGGTGCCGAAGAGCGGGCACTTCGGATCGCCGCGCTCCGGTGACGGTTCGAGCACCTCAACTAGGTCCGCATTCGAACAATTCTTGTCATTGCGGAAGACCCGCGCCTTCACCAGTTCACCCGGCAGGCAGAAGGGCACGAAGACCACCCAGCCGTCCACCCGGCCAATGCCCACGCCCAGATTGCTGAGCGCGTCGATGCGCAGCTCGATCTCCTGATGGTACTCGAAAGGGTGGGGGTGGAACTTTTTCGGCGGACGCTGCACGAACCGGGGTTACGGGGCGGCAGCGCCTTTGCCAAGCGCGGGGTGAGCTTACTCAAGCTCGAGATTTCCCTCGACCCGGTTGCCTTTCACCTTGGGAGCGGGCGAGTTTTCCTTGCTCTGGAGGTTGCCTCCGACGCGATTTCCGGTGATCGAGCCGCTTCCCTGATTCTTGAAGAACTGGAGGTCGCCGGTGATTGTGTTGCCAATGACGGTGTAGGGGCCGGCAGGATTCTCCATGAACTGGAGATTTCCTCCCACGGTGGTGCCATTCACGCGGAGGATGCCGCTGCCTTTCTCCGCCTGGATGTTTCCTCCCACGCTGGACCCTTGGACCACGAGGGCCGGGGTGCGTCCATTGGCGTTCGCTTCCTGGAGCTGCACGCTGCCATCCACGCGGATATTACCGCGCAGGAGGATCGAGCGGGTGCCGATCCCCTGAACATTGCCGATCACGCGGGTCTTGCCCTTCAAGTCCACGGTGGCTCCCTGGGACGCTTGGATATTGCCTTCGATCCTCGCGCCGATGGCCACGACGGTTGCTCCCGCTTCCACGATCACATTTCCCCTGACCGTCGTTCCCTTGAGCATGCGGGTGGTGCCAGCCGCGACCGTGAAATCATCATCGATGGTGATGGGCCCTATTTTTCCCTTCGGATCCCCGGCGGGTGGTGGGGTGCCCGGGTCGCCAGGGCCGGGGCCGGGGCCAGGACCGGGTGATCCAACTGGGACGCTGTCGATCTCGGTGTCTCCCTCCACAATATTGTCCCCGACCTGGGGCAACGGGGTGTTCTCGTCTCCCTGGAGATTGCCTCCTACCCGGTTGCTGGTGATCACGCCCTGGCCGCGGTTCTTGAAGAACTGCAGGTCGCCTCCGATCGCATTGTCGTCGATGGCGTAGCTGCCGGTCTTGTTTTCGACGAACTGGAGATTGCCGCCGATGGAGTTGCCGAGGGCCTTGAGCATTCCGCTGCTTTTCTCCGCCTGCACGTCACCTTCCACCGTGGCACCCTGTACCAGCAAGGCGTGGACGTTCTTCGGCGTGTTCGCTTCCTGGAGCTGCACATTGCCGGAAACACGAGTGCCGCTGCGGACGAGGATCGAACGGGTGGCATTGCCTTGCACGTCGCCTCCGACGCGGGTCTCGTCATTGAGTTCGATCAGGGCACCGCCTTCGGATTGCACGTTGCCGTCGATGCTGGCGCCGTTGCTCACCAGCTTGGCGCCTTTGCGGATGAGCAGGTTGCCCTTGATGATGGTGCCATTGAGAATGCACGAGGTGTTGGGCGCGATCACCACCGTGTCGTCGATGGTGTTGTTGCCGATGGTGCCTTTGAGAGTCACATCGGCGGTAGCAACGGCCAGGAATGCGAGCGAAGCGAGTCCGGCGAAGATCCTGCATGCGGGATTTCTGGTTTTCATGGGATCGGTCCGACCCCGAAGTGTGGGTGATTATTCACGGCATTTTGTGACAATGCCGCTGATGCAAATTGTCATCAGTGCCCCTTGCGAAATCGGTGCAAAGTGCCATGGGAGAGTATGGCCGATACCTTCCACGCTTGGGCTGCCGCGGATCGCGGGGCGAAACTTCAGCCGTTCGACTATCAGCCCGGCCCCCTCGGGCCGGAGCAGGTTCAGATCCGCATCGAGAGCTGCGGCCTCTGTCATTCCGATCTCTCGATGCTGGATAACGAGTGGGGAAACTCCGTTTACCCGCTCGTGGCCGGTCACGAAGCGATCGGCATCGTGGAAGCGGCCGGGGATTTCGCGAAAGGCGTGAAGGTCGGCGACCGCGTCGGCCTCGGCTGGTTCGCGGGGTCGTGCATGCACTGCCGCCCCTGTCTCTCCGGTCGCCACAATCTCTGTGCCACGGCCGAGCAGACCATCGTGGGACGGCATGGAGGCTTCGCGGATCGCGTGCGCTGCCACTGGAGCTGGGCGCTGAGGCTGCCGGACGGCATCGATCCGAAGAAAGCCGGACCGCTTTTCTGCGGTGGCATCACGGCCTTCGGTCCGATCGCGGAGTTCGGCGTGAAGCCGACGCACCGGGTGGGCGTGATCGGCATCGGCGGCTTGGGGCACCTCGCGCTGCAGTTCCTTTCGAAGTGGGGCTGCCACGTGACCGCCTTTACCTCCAGCGACTCGAAGTCGGAGGAGGCCAAGGCCCTCGGTGCGAATGCCGTGCTGAACTCGCGTGACAGCTCGGCGATGAAATCTGCGACGGGCAGCTTCGACTTCATCCTCTCGACCGTGAATGTGCCGCTCGACTGGAACGCCTACCTGAACTTGCTCGGGCCGGACGGCCGCTTGCACTTCGTGGGTGCGGTCCTCAAGCCCGTCCAAGTGCCGGTCTTTTCACTGATCGGCGGCCGCAAGCGCATCTCCGGCTCGCCGCTCGGTCCGCCCGCCACGGTGCTCGACATGCTGGATTTCTGCGCCCGCCACGGCATCGCGCCACAGACGGAAAGCTTCGCGATGGCCGATGTGAATGAGGCGCTGGAGCATCTCAAGGCAGGCAAGGCGCGGTATCGTATCGTGCTGGAAAACTAAAGCGACGGCTACAGCGGTGGAGGTCGAGGCGGAAGGGGCATAGTCTCATTTGATACTATCACCGTGTGCATGCTGCCTCGGTGGAGGTAGTGGTGTTCCGCGGTGACTTGGTATTCTCATGCCCGCCTCGGTTAGCCTCAGCCGTGTACGAAAAGGCCGGCACCCGCGGACGGGAGCCGGCGTTGAGTGGGGAAGGCGGAGCTGCGAGCCTCAGAAATCGAACTGGTCGATGTTCTCCTTCGTGAACGCGAAGGGCGTGCCGAGAAGGATGTTGTCGCCTTCGATCTTCATGGTGCCGAGCTTGCCGGCATTGAACTCGCTCGCGCCGGGCTTGAGCTCGCCCTTGGCGAGCGCGGCGGCGGCTTGGATGGTGAGGTAGCCGAGGTCTTCGACTTTCCACAGGATGACCGCCTGGGTGACGCCTTCCTTGACGTAGGCCTTGTTCTCGCTGGGCAGGCCGAGGCCGACGACTTTCACGGTGCCGGTCTTGCCGGCTTGCTTCACCGCTTCGGCCGCGCCGGGGACGCCGGGCGAGCAGACGGAAATGACTGCCTTGAGATTCGGGTGGGCGCTGAGCAGGTTGGTGGTTTCCTGCTGGGCCTTGTCCTTGAGGTCATCGCAGGGCTTGATGTCCACCAGCTTCATGGCGGGATACTTCTCGGCCTGGCGGGCCTTGATCGCGGCGATCCAGGCATTCTGGTTCGCAGCGGTGAGGTTGGCGGTGATGATGGCGAACTCGCCTTCGTTGCCGACCAGCGAGGCGGCGTTGTCGAGCAGGGCATCGCCGATGCCTTTTTCGGTGGCCTGATTGACGAAGAACGAGCGGGCGTCGTTCTGGGCGTCCGCATCATAGGTGATGACCTTGATGCCCGCGTCCTGGGCCTTGCGCAGCGCGGTGGAGAGGCCGTCCTTGTTCTCGCAGGCGGCGGCGATGACGTCCACGCCGAGCGAGATCCAGTTCTCGACGATCTCGTTTTGCTTCGCGGGATCGGAGTTGGTCGGGCCGTCGAAAAGGAGTTCGGCACCGAGGTCCTTGGCGGCGGCGCGGGCACCCTTTTCGCAGGTGACGAAGTACTGGTTGCCCTTGCTCTTCGGCAGGAAGGCGATGGTGAGTTCTTCGCCACCGCCGGCGGATTCACCGGACTTCTTGCAGGCGGACAGGAAGGGGACGGCGCAGAGCGCGAGCGAGCAGAGGATGCGTTTCATGGGTTGGTGAGTTTCTAACCGCGAATGGCCGGGAGGGAACGTGAATTCTCGGTACGGGTTTTCAGGTTTTAGACCGCGATCGTCGGGCGGAAATGGCTTTTCCGACCGGCACGGCAGCGAGGGCGACGAGCAGCAGCAGGCCGGTGAGCATGCCCGACATCTCATTGGAGACACTTGAGATCGGCCGCTCGAAGATGTCGTAGGCGGTGATGCGCTTGAGGCCGTTGTTGAGGATCGCCACCGCGAGGTAGCCGAGGAAGGTCCCGCAGACCGTGCCGGAGCCGCCGAAGATGCTGGTGCCGCCGAGCACCACGGCGGTGATCGCGAGCAGCTCGTAGCCAATGCCGGCGTTCGCGCGGGCTTCGCCGAGACGGGCTACGAAGATGACCGCGGCGAGCCCGGCCACGGCACCGGCGAGGATGTAGGCGAGGCTCAGGTTTCGCTCCACCGGGATGCCGGCGTAGCGCGAGCCCTCCGGCGAATAGCCGATGGCGCGGAAGGAGCGGCCGATGGTCGTGCGATGCACCAGCAGCCCGATGCCCACCGCTACCGGCAGGAAGATCCAGAGCTGCATCGGGATGCCAGCGAGGTCGGAATTGCCGAGCGCGAGGAAGGACTTGGAGAAGCCGGAGTAGGATTTCGAGCCCTCGGTGAGTGCCTCCGCAAGACCGCGGAACAAGGAGAAGGTGCCGAGCGTGACGATCAGCGGCGGCAATTTCATCCGCGCGATCAGGAAGGCATTCAGGCCGCCGCCCAAGGTGCCGATGCCGACGGAGAGAATGCCAGCGACCAGCGGCGACATGCCGGCCTCCTTCACCAGCATGCCGAAGCACACGGCGCACAGGCCCATCATCGAGCCGACCGACAGGTCGATCCCGCCGGTGAGGATGACCGGCGTCATCGCGAGGGCGAGCAGGCCGATCTCCACCGAGTGGCGGAAGATGTTCGACACGTTCGACCCATCGAAGAAGCGGCGGCCCAGAAAGTGAAACAGCAGCAGCTCCAGCACGATCACGCCGAGCAGCACGAACTCGTGCCGGGCGAACAGGCTCCTCATGGATTTTGCGGAACTCATGCGGCGGATGTTTTCTTCGAGCGCTTGAGGCCGTCGGCGATCACGGCGAGAAGGATGACCAGGCCCTGGATCGCGCGCTCCCAATACGGCGGCTGGTGGAAGTGGGTCAGGGCGGGATTGACGTTGGCGAGCAGCAGCAGGCCTAACAGCACGCCCCACAGGTTACCGCGACCGCCGGTGATGGCGACCCCACCGACCACTGCGGCGGCGATGACTTTCAGCTCCAGGCCATCGCCGGCATTCGGCTGGACCTGCGGCGATTGGACGAGGTTGAGCACGGACGCGGTGCCGGCCAGTGCACCCATCAACACGAAGACGCCGAAGGTGGTCCACTTGGGGTTGATGCCGGCGAGGCGGGCCGCTTCGGCATCGGTGCCGACGGCATAGACGTAGCGTCCGGCGGCGAGATTCTTCATCGCCCATGCCGCGGAGAGCAACAGCACGACCGCGACGGCGATGACGATGCCTTGCCCGGAGGCTTGGTTGAGGCCGAACCACTGGAAACCGGCCGGCAGGTTCATCAGGCGGCCTTGTTGCCACAGGCGCAGCAGCTCATTCCAGGTCACCATCGTGGCCAGCGTCACCACGATGCTCGGCAGCCCGAGCCATGCGACGAGCAGTCCATTGAAAGCACCCATCGCGACGCCGGTGGCGACGGCGGCGAGCACTGCCACGCCGAGCGGCATGCCGGCCGCGGCGACGATGCCGGCGACCACGCCGCACATGCTGAACTGCGCGCCGATCGAGATGTCGATCTGTCGCGTGATGATGACCAGAGTAATGCCGATTGCCGCGACCAGCGCGGGCATCTGTGAAGTCAGACGCGAGAGCAGCGGCTGCAGCTCGAAGAAATTCGGCGCGAAGATAGCGAGCGCCACCATCAGCAAAACCAGCGCACCGGCGACGGTGATCTCGCGGGAGTATTTGCCGCTCATGCGACCTCCTTTCCGCTTTTCTGGCCGAGCGCAGCGGCCATCACGTCGTGGGCATCGGTGCCGCCGGGAAGTACGGAAGTCACCGTACCTCCGCGCATCACCGCGATGCGGTCGCTCATGCCGAGCACCTCGGGCAGGTCGCTTGAAATCATCAGCACCGCGAGGCCTTCCTTGGCGAGACCGCGGATGATTTTGTGGATCTCGCTCTTCGCGCCGACGTCCACGCCTTGGGTCGGTTCGTCGAGGATGAGAAGCTTCGGCTTCGTCGCCAGCCAACGCGAAACGCTGACCTTTTGCTGGTTGCCGCCGCTGAGGCTGCCGCCGGGCGCTTCGGGCCCGTAGGCCTTGATGCCGAGGTCGCGGATGAAATCCTTCGCCATTTCCGTCTCCGCCTTGAAACGCAGCCAGGTGCCGGGAAACAGCACCGGATGGACGGCCATGGTGATGTTCTGCGCGATCGGCATCTCAAGGATCACGCCGTGGCGGCGGCGGTCTTCCGGGACGTAGGCAACGCCGTTCGAGATCGCTTCACGGGGATTCGAAATGGACAGCTTCTTGCCGTTCAGCGCGATCTCGCCGGAATCGGCGGGCGTGATGCCGAAGAGCACCCGCGCCAATTCCGTGCGGCCCGCGCCGACCAAGCCGGCCATGCCGACGATCTCGCCGGCCCGCACTTCGAGGTTCACACCCTGCACGCCACCCGCGGCGCAGGTGACGTTCTTAAGCGAAAGCACGACGTCGCCGGGTTGGCCCTCGGCCGGTGGATAAAGCGTGGCGACCTCTCGGCCGACCATCAGCTTGATCATCGCGGCCTCGTCGAGGTCATCGACGCGGTTGGTGCCGACGCTTTCGCCATCGCGCAAGACGGTCACACGGTCGGCGAGAGCGAAGATTTCTTCCAAGCGGTGCGAGATGTAAACGACACCGACGCCATTCTTCCGTAGATCGCGCACCACGGCAAAGAGGAGGTGCTGTTCCTTCTGCGTGAGCGAGGCCGTCGGCTCGTCCATGATGACGATGCGTGCGCCAGAGCCGAGTGCGCAGGCGATCTCGACGAGCTGTTGCTCGGGCATCGAAAGCGAGCGGACTTCGGCATCCGGGGAGATCTCCGCGCCGATGCGCTTCAGCAACTCGAGCGCCTTCGCGCGTCGTTCGGCATGGTTCACCTTGGCGAAGGCGGATGTCTTCTTGAGTCGCAAGCCGATGTTCTCCGAAACCGTTAGATCCGGGAAAAGCGCGGGCTGCTGATAGATGCAAGCGATACCAAGTTCGCGGGCATGGGATGGCGTCAGCGAGCGCAGCGTTTCATCTCCGACCGACAGCGTCCCTTCATCCGGAGCATGCGCACCCGTGATGACCTTGATCAGCGTGGACTTGCCCGCGCCATTCTCGCCAAGCAGCGCATGGACCTCGCCCGGCAGCAGCTCAAACGACACGCCCTTCAAGGCGCGCACGGCACCGAAGGATTTCCGGATGTCGGAGAGTTGGAGGAGGGGTTTCAAGGCGGCGGATCAAGGGCCAGTTTCTAACAACGAAACGAGCGAAACGAACGAAAAATATGGAGCTTTCGATTTACGGATTCCCCAGATCATCTGCGTTTCAGATTTCGCGGAACTTCGTCCGTTTCGTTGTTCCCCAATGTCACGCGTAGCTGTGCTCCGTCGCGATGCCCAGCTCCTGGCGGCGCTTTGAGCGTTCGGCGGCGGCCTTTTCGGCGTAGCCGGTGGCGCGGTGGGCGATGAGCGGGTCGGCTTCGAGGCCCTTGGAGGCTCGCCACGCGGCGATGCCGTCGGTGACGTCGGTGTTGAAGGCCTTCTTCAAGCACAGCTCGGAATCGACAATGTTGCCCTTCTTCTGCGCGGCGAGAAGCGCCTCGTGATCGACGAGTGCGGCCTTGGCGTAGAGTTCCTGGGCGGTGCAGACGGTCTGGAGCATCGCCTCGATCTTCGGCTTCAGGTTGTGCGACTGGTCGATCATGTACTCGATCTCCGGGTAGAGGCCGCCGCGCTCCCAGGCGAAGAGGTGGATCTCGTGGAAGATGCGGAAGATCTGGTAGGGATCGATCGAGCCGAGCGTGAGGTCATCGTCGGCATAGCGGCGGTCATTGAAGTGGAAGCCGCCGAGCATGTCCTCATCCAGCAGCCACGCGACGATCTGCTCGATATTCTGCGAAAGGTAGTGGTGGCCGGTATCGACCAGCACCTTGGCCTGCGGGCCGGCCTTCTTCGCGGTGAGGAAGGACATTCCCCAGTCGGCGAGGTCGGTCTGATAGAAGGCGGGCTCGAAGGGCTTGTATTCCACCAGCAGGATCTGGTCCTTCGCGAGGTGGCCGTGGGCTTCCTTGAGCGCGGCCTCGAAGCGGTGCTTGCGGGCCCGGATGCTGTCCTGGCCGGGGTAGTTCGTGCCATCGGCGAACCACAGCGAGACCGCCTTGCTGCCGGTGACCTGGCCGAGCTTGATGCAGTCGATGATGTGGGCCAGCGCCTGATCGCGAGCCATTTCAAAAGGGCTGCCGACCGAGCCGAGCTTGTAGATCTGGTCTTGGAAAAGGTTCGGATTGATCGAGCCGATGGAGATTCCGAGCGACGCGGCCTTCGACGCCACCACGGCGGCATCGGTGCCCGGGGAAAAGTCCCACAGCACGTGGGTCGCCACCGTCGGGCAGCAGCCAGTCAGGCGATGGACGTGCGCGGCATCAGCGAGCTTATCGTCGAGGTCGATTGCCGCGGCGGGCTGGTGGAATTTCCCGAAGCGGGTCCCGGTGTCGGAGTAGCCCCACGACGGGGTTTCGATGCGGAAGGAGTCGAGGACGCGGTGGATGGTTTCCGTGGGACTGGACATGGCAGCGGGCTTGGGTTCGGCAGCGCGAATGCACTAAAAGTATCGTTTCTTATGAATTCGCAAGAATTTTCAAGTGGCATACCCGAACGGGTCATTCCGCGGTCGCCGGGAACCCGTAGCCGAGGAACTTCGCCTTCGACCCGGCCTTCGGCAGCTTGAAGTCGAAGACGCCATAGCCCTCGCGCTTCGTGCCGCGGTAGGTCCGCCCGTCACTGGAGCCGACCATGACCGGGGCACCGGTGATCTTTTCGTGGCCGAGGAAAATCTGGACGTGGGACACGGGCACCTCGCGGCCGTCGGTTGGTTGGTAGGTGCCGGACCAGAAGAGCAGATCGCCCGGCTTGAGCCCCTTCAGGGAGGCGTCGCCGGTCGAGGTGATGGACGCAGGCACTTCCTTCAGGGTGCCGCCTTTTTTCACCCATACGAACTGCGCCGCGGAAGATCGAGGAGGCTGAACGCCAGCCTGTTGCAGCAGGAAATAGACGGCCCCGGAGCAATCCAGCCCGCCGCTCTCCGGCGCGGCACTGCCGAAGCGATAGCGCAGCCAGGTTTCACGGGCCGCAAGAGCCAGAGACGCATCCACGATCTTCTTTCGCGTGCCGGTGAGAGCGGCGTATTCCTTCAGTTCGGGACCCGTCAGGCGGCCCGGGCGCGTCGTAGGCGCAGGTTCCGCGGTCATGGCAGGCAGGGATGCCAGCATCAGGAAAAGCGAGACCTTCATCCCTCACCCTAACACCGCTTCGGGGCCCGGGCGACCGGAGAGTTTTTCGGGTGGAAACACGGTGGGAATTTGAAATCCCCAACCGTTCTCGTATGCGTCTCCACGCCTCATGAACCGCGCCAACCTCCTCACCATCGCCCTCGTCGCGCCGCTAGCGGCCCAAGATTACTCGAAAATGAAGACCGACAAGGTCTTCGAGCAGCTTTGCTCCGGCTGTCACGGCGCCGATCTGAGCGGCGGCCAGGGAGGATCGCTCGTCGATGGCGAATGGAAGCACGGCAGCAGCGATGACGAGCTGCTGAAGTCGATCAAGGAGGGCAACGCCCAGCTCGGCATGACCCCTTTCAAGACGGTGCTCGACGACCGCCAGATCCGCTCGCTGGTGATTTTCATCCGCGAGAAGGAGAAGCAGGCGAAGGAGAAGGGGATGGAGTTCCCGAAGCCGGAACCCGGCAAGATCACCAAGACCCAGCACGAGGACTACAAGATCGAGATGGTGGTCGAGAAGGGCCTGAAGAACCCGTGGGCGATCGCCTTCCTGCCGGACGGCCGCAAGCTGGTCACCGAGAAGCAAGGCCGCCTGCGGGTGATCGGGGCCGACGGCAAGCTGCTCGATGAACCGGTGCAGGGCATCCCGAAGATCATCGACCACGGCCAAGGCGGCCTGATGGAAGTCGCCATCCACCCGGACTACGAAAAGAACGGCTGGATTTACCTCGGCTTCGCCGATGGCACCAAGGAGGGCGGCGAGACGAAGACCATCACCGCCTACGTCCGCGGCCGGATCAAGGACGGCCAGTGGGTCGATCAGGAGTGGATCTGGAAGGCGGATCCAAAGTTCTACACCGGGGCAGGCGTCCACTTCGGCACCCGCATCGTCTTCGACAAGGGCTACATCTACTTCCCCGTCGGCGAGCGCGGCGGCTGGCAGGAGGCGCAGGACGTCGAGAATGCCAAGGGCAAGATCTACCGCCTGCACGACGATGGCCGCGTGCCGAACGACAACCCGAAGTTCGATGGCAAGACTCCCGTCTCCGGCCTGTGGTCGTACGGCCACCGCAATCCACAGGGGCTGGACATCGATCCACGCGACGGCTCGATTTACAACACCGAGCACGGCCCACGGGGCGGCGACGAGCTGAACTGGGTACAGCCGGGCCACAACTACGGCTGGCCGGTCATCACCTACGGGATGAATTACGACGGCACGCCGATCACCGGCATCACCGAGAAGGAGGGCATGGACCAGCCGGTGATCTACTGGCAGCCGAGCATCGCCGCCTGCGGCCTGTCCTTTTATCGCGGCGACAAGTTCCCGAAGTGGAAGAACGACCTCTTCGCCGGTGCCCTCGCCCAGCAAGAAATCCGCCGCCTGCGCCTCGTGGATCACAAGGTCACCGAGCAGGAAGTCATCCTGAAGAACATCGGCCGCGTCCGCGACGTGACCGATGCGCCAGACGGCTACATCTACGTGATTCTCAATGGACCGGACCGGATCATCCGGCTCGTCCCGGCGAAGTGACGCCATGACCATTCCGGTTCGCGACGAGGAGTATCCGATTCTGGCGTTTGCCATGCACTGGATGATTGAGAAGGGCATCGCATCCTTCTCTTGCCTCCATCGTCCCCAGCGTTGCTGGTTGGAGGAACGTCCGGCGATCGGAGAGGGGAAAGGTGACCTCATTCTCTGGTGGCATCGTAGCCGGGTCGCATTTCCGGATTTCGACGAAATGGCCAGGATCGACCTGATCCAGCGAAGCAAGGAGAATGCACTCTTCACGCGAGGAGAAATGGCGCGGTTCAAGGAAGTCCCCACCACTATAGGGTTCCCCGCCGCTGAGGGGGCGGTGGCGGTTGAATCGGATTGGTGGTTCCACGCTTCCCGCGTTGGGATCGCGCCGTCGTCCCGGCAGGCGGTCCTCCATCTGGTTGCTGTCCCCTGCGCCAACCACTGGCTCAATTTCGGCTATCTGCTTCTGATCGGATGGCACGAGGATGGTATTCTGCGCGTGAATCATGAAAAACCGACTACAAGATTCGGGAAGTAGGCGGTGCCTGCTTGGAATGATCATCGCCGCCGCGGTCATCCCGGCGTCTGCAGCGCCGCTTTCCATTTCCGCGCCACCGGATGCGGCGCTCACCACGCCGCACCGGATCGAGGTGCTGGCAGAGGGGCTGAAGGTGCCGTGGGAACTGCGTTTCCTGCCGGGTGGCCGGCAGATCTTCACCGAGCGCATCGGTCGCGTGCGGATGATGGAGCAGGGGAAGCTGCTGGAGGAGCCGGCGCTGACCCTGCCCGCGGCGCAGGGGAACAAGATGGGGCTGTTAGGGTTGGCGGTTGCTCCGGATTTCAGGACGACCGGCCACTTGTTCCTCGCGTGGGACAAGGCGCTGGGTGACCGCCGCTTCGAGCTGCGGATGGAGCGTTACCGGCTCGATGGCAAAAAGCTGGTCGAGCCGAAGACGATCATCGAGGGCATCGCGGCCAACCAGAATCACACCGGCTGCCGCTTGGAATTCGGGCCCGATGGCATGCTTTACATGACCACCGGCGACGCGGACCAAGCCGAGGGCTCGCAGAAGCTCGACCAGCTCCACGGCAAGATCTTGCGCTTCAATCCCGATGGTTCCGTGCCGCAGGACAATCCCTTCGTCGGCAAGGAGGGCGCGCGTCCGGAGATCTGGTCCTACGGCCACCGGAATCCGCAGGGCCTCGCCTTCCAGCCCGGCACGGGCCAGCTCTACGAGTCGGAACATGGTCCGCTGCACGGCGACGAGGTGAACTTGATCGAGAAGGGCGCGAACTACGGCTGGCCGGTCATTTCCCACCGCCGCGAAAGGGAAGGGATGCGCGCGCCGCTGCTCGAGGTCACGCCGGCGGTCGGGCCGGGGCGCTTGCTGTTCTATCAGGGCGCGGCCTTTCCGGAGCTCCGCGGCTCGCTGCTGCTGTGCTGTCTGCGTGGCTCGGCAGTGTTCCGAATTTCGCTCGGAGGCGACGGCTTGCCGACGCACATCGAGCGCCTGTGGCATCAGAAGTGGGGCCGCATCCGCTTCATCAACGAAGCGCCCGATGGCTCGCTGTGGCTCGGCACCTCGATGCAGGATCCACCGGAAGGCAAGCCGGGCGAAGGCGACGACAAGCTGATCCGCATCATCGCCGATCCTGCGGGAACGGTGGACGCGATTGCCGGCAAAGCTGCCGACCAAGTCCTGCTCACTCCCGACACGGTCGATCCGGAGAAGATCATCGCCTCCGCTTGCGCCGCGTGTCACGGCCCGGGCCTCGCCGGGGGTGAGAAGCGCGGCCTGCTTTCCGGCGAGTTCAAGCACCTCAAGGATCCCGTCGAGCTTGAGAAGGTGATCCGCGACGGTGTCCCCGCGGCCGGGATGCCGCCCGCGTCCGGCGTGCTCAGCGAAAAGCAGATCGGCCTTGTCGCGGATTACCTGCGCGCGAAACGCCGTTGATTCGACCCGGCTTTCATCGCGCTGTTCGGGAGTCAGCCCGTTGATCTGTTAGCCTTTCCCTATACGAAGGTATAATTGGAACATCCTTTGCACGGAGGCCCCGGTCGCTTGACTCTCGCACGATAAACCAGATGCTACGGACCTCTTGTGGCGATGGCTACAAGCCGGTTCTCCGCCAGTCTTCACTTCGGTCCATTGCTACCCCGGTAGCTCTTGCTGCCCCTCTCCCGGCATCTGCCATGTTACCGTATTCCGGCTCCATCCATCCAGAGCGTCAGCGGCCTCCCGCCGCTCGCGAGGTCTTGTTTGGGGTGTCGATGGCTTCCTGCCTGCTGATTTCGGGGTGCGCCCCGCTGGGTCCGGAGTTCGTGCGCCCCGAGGTCTCCTGGCTCGACGCGTGGGCGGCGCGTCCCTTGGAACAGCCCACACCGCCGCTGACCGGGCCGGCGAGCGTTTCCGCCGAGCAGTGGTGGCGGAACTTCGATGACCCGGTGATGGAGAAGCTGGTCGCCGAGGCTCAACGGCTCAATCCGGGCGTGCGCACGGCGGGTGCGCGCATCCTGGAGGCCCGTGCGCTGGTCGGTATCGCGCGCAGCGGACTCTACCCGCAGGCCCAGCAGTTCACCGCGAATCTGTTAGGCGCGGGCCAGGAGCGGTCCGCGGATCCGGACATCGACTTCACGACCTATGGCACCGGCTTCTCCATCGGCTGGGAGCTGGATTTCTGGGGCAAGTTCAGGCGCGGCGTCGAGGCCGCGGATTACAACTACCTCGCGAGCATCGCGCGCTACGATGACATGCAGGTGCTGGTGGCGTCACAGGCGGCGAGTCTCTACAGCTCGATCCGCACCATCGAGCTCCGCCTGCACATCGCCAAGGAGAACGCCGCGCTGCAAAAGCGCAGCCTTGAGATCACGGAGGAACTCTTCCGCAGCGGCAACGACACCGAGCTGGATGTGCAGCAGGCGAAGGCTCTCTATCTCAGCACGCTCTCGATCATTCCGGAGCTGGAAGCCGCACTGCGCCAGACGCACAATGCGCTGGGAGTACTGCTCGCACGGGCACCCGGACTGCTGCCGGAACTGGCCACCGGCGCGCAAAAAATCCCGCGGGTTCCCCTAGGCGTGATCGTGGACATGCCGGCCGGGCTGCTCCGGCGCCGCCCCGACGTCAGGGCGGCCGAGATGCAACTGGCGGCGCAGTCGGCCCTGATCGGCGTGAGTGAAGCTCAGCTCTACCCGTCCATCGCGCTGGGAGGATCCGTTGGCCTGGCACCCACCTCGCCTGCCACGCGCGGCTGGTCGGCGAATACCTTGGAATGGGGCCTGGGTCCCAGCCTGGTGTGGAACGTCTTCGACCATGGACGGCTGAAAAACCAGGTGCTGGTCGAGGATGCACGCTTCCAACAGCTCTACGAACAATTCCAGGAAACGGTCCTCAGCGCGGCCCGGGAAGTCGATGACTCGGCGGTCGGATTCGCCCGCAGCACGGTGCAGATCACGCTGCTCGATCAAGCAGTCGAGGCAGCACGGCGCTCGCTGGAAATCGCCACCATTCAATACCGCGAAGGCCTCGTCGATTTCCAGCGCGTGCTCGACTCGCAGAAGACCCTCTTCAGCCAACAGGAGCGGCTGGTCACCAGCCGCGGCGAGGTGACCCAAAGCCTGATCGCACTTTACAAGGCGATGGGCGGTGGCTGGCAATCCGGCCGCGGCCGCACGCTGCTCGACGAGGCGACGCGCACCACGATGCGTGATCGCAGTGACTGGAAGAACCAGTTGGACGCGCCGCTGCCCGCGGCATCCCCGAAGATGCGAATGCGATGAGTGACGGACCCACGACTACGGATGAAGGGCAAGCGGCGAACGCTCCAGCGACACCGCCCGCAGCGCCGGCCGTGAAGAGCAAGCGGTCCGGTTGCGGCACCAAGATTGGCGCCTTGATCCTGCTGCTGCTGATCGTGGGCAGCCTGGTGCTCTATTTCATCGCGGACCGGCTCACGCCCAGCACCTCCCAGGCCCGGATCCAGGCGTTCGTGGTGCCGGTGGCCGCAGAGGTCGCGGGCAAGGTGAGCGAGGTGAAGGTGGGCAACAACGATGAGGTGGAGGCGGGGACCGTCTTGTTCGTCATCGACAAGGGTCCCTACGAGATCGGCCTGCAGAAAAGCAAATCGGACTACGAAACCATCCGCCGCACGGTCAATGGGTCGGTGGCGGCGGTCGAGTCGGCCGAGGCGGCACTGGAGGCGGCACAGGCCGGCAGCAAATTGGCCGATGTCGATGCCACGAGGCAGGAGCGGCTGTATGCGGAAGACCCGGGGGCGATCTCGGTGCGGCGGCTTGAGATTGCGCAGGCGACACGCGTCGAAGCGGTCAGCCAGGTGAGAAAGGCCGAGGCGGATCTGCGCAAGGCGAAGGAGTCAGCAGGCGACGCGGGCGAGCGCAACGCGCAACTGCTGAGTGCCAAGGCCGCCATCGAGAAGGCGGAACTCGATCTCGCGAATACCACGGTAGTCGCTCCGGTGCGCGGAAGGGTGACCGACTTGCAGGTGGAGGTCGGCCACTTCGCCCAGCCCGGCGCACCGCTGGTCACGCTGATCGCCGGCAACAATCTCTGGATCAGTGCCGACATGACCGAGAACAACCTCGGTCACCTCGATGTCGGCGACAAGGTCGCGATCGCCTTGGATGTCTTGCCCGGCCGCGTGCTGAAAGGCCGCGTGCGCAGCATTGGCAACGGCGTGAGTTCCGGCCAGGAGGCGAAGCCGGGTGCGCTGCCGCCGATCGAGAACAACCGCGACTGGTTGCGCCAGGCGCAGCGCTTTCCCGTGGCCGTCGAGTTTGATCCCGCCGAGCACGACGCGCTGCGCCACGCCCGCATCGGGGGGCAGGCCGAGGTGCTTGTTTTCACCGGTGACAATCCGGCGATGAACGAACTCTCGTCCGCCTGGATCTGGCTGAAGAGCCAGCTCTCCTACCTTTACTGATCGAGCCATGGGAGAAGGCGCTGACAAAGCGGTTCTCAGATTGGCGGTCGGCCTCGGGCTGGCGGCGTTCATCGCCTATGGGGGTGGCCTGCCGATGCCTTTCCTCGTTTGCCTGGTGGCGGTGCTCGTGCTGTGCAAGCCCGGTCCGCCACAGCCTTTGATCAAGGGGATCATCGTCGCGGTGATCTTTGCCGCACTGGTGGCCGCGGGCGTGCTGATGGTGCCGCTGCTCGAGCACTATGCGCTCAGTGGACTGCTTCTAACAGCGGTGGTGCTGCACGGGCTCTTCTACACCGGCATGCTCCGCGCCAACCCGCTGACGATGGTGTTGGTCATCGCCTTCACGGTGATTCCCGTGGTCGGTGTGATGGACCAGGGAATGGTCGGGATGATGAGTCTGACGCTCGCGGTTGGGCTCGCCACCGGCACTTTTACCAGTGGCATATCTCACGCATTTTTCCCCGATCCGGGGGGGCCGAAGGCTGCGCGGCCCGCGGCTCCGAGGCCGGATCGCGAGACTGCCGCTTGGATCGCGCTGCGCGCCACGATCGTCGTGATGCCGGTGTTCATCTTGGCGCTGATCAATCCCTCGCTCTACATGGCAGCCATCCTGAAAACGGTGGCGCTCGGCCAGCAGGCGGGCGAAACCGATGCCCGCTCGGGCGGGCGCGAGTTGGTGGGGTCCACCCTGATGGGTGCATGGATCGCCGCGCTGCTGTGGGCCGGGCTCTCGTTGTGGCCCAGCTTGTGGATGCTGGTGCTGTGGTTGATGGCTGCGGCGCTGTGGGCCGGCTCGGGAATCTTCCGCACACGCCACACGGCATTCCGGCCCTCGTTCTGGAGCAATGCCTTGATCACGTCGCTGCTTCTGCTCGGCCCGGCGATCGAGGACAGCGCGATTGGCAAGGGCGTCTTCGAGGCTTCCGCGATCCGCGTCGCCCTGTTCGTCGGCGTGGCGCTCTACGCATGGGGCACCATCTGGATCCTCGAACGCTGGCGTGCCGTTCGCACCGGGACGCCACTGCCCGGACAACACGGAAAGGAACTACCCCAATGACCTTGGTCAACATGCTGGTCGGGTTGCCGATGATGATGCTGTGCCTAGTGATCCAGACCGCGTCGGCGTTCTGGAGCGTCCGTCACTTTGTGCGCCGGACGGACCGCTTGGGTGACCGCGGCGGCTTCCTCGCTTCCACCCGTCCCTTGCTGAGCGCCCTGATCTTCATGATGCTCGGCAACTTCGCGCAGATCCTGCTGTGGGGAGTACTGTTCGTCATGCTCAAGGAGTTCACCAACTATCACACGGCGGTCTATCACTCGGCGGTGAACTTCGCCTCGCTGGGCTATGGGGACATCGTCATGAGCGAGAAGTGGAAGATGCTCGGCGCTCTGGAAGCGGTCGTCGGCGTGCTGATGCTCGGCATGACCTCCGCCGCGCTGATGGCGATCCTGTCGCAATTGATCAAGGTCCAGCGGCGGGTGCTGGGCCACGAGGAGTAGACGCGGCGACACTCTCCTTGTTGGAGTTGTTCGACACCCAGCTCATGAAAATCTGATAGCCTAGCGCCAACAACGTGGCGCCCACGAACATGCCGAGGATGCCGCCGGTGGCCATGCCGCCGAGGGCGCCTAACAGGATGATCGGCATCGGCGCGTCCACGCCGCGACCGAGCATCAGCGGCTTGAGGACGTTGTCGGCCATGCCTGCGACGAAGAGCAGCACGCTATACGCGACGGCGGCACCGGTGCCATAGGTGCCGCTGGACCAGATGTAGATGATGGCAGGCAGGGTGACGATCACTGCCGGCACTTGGGCAATGCCGAGCACTAACACGATGGCAGACAGCACGCCCGCCCAAGGCACGCCGCAAATCAGCAAGCAGATGCCAATAATGATGGCCTGGATAAAGGCCACGCCGATGACGCCCTGGGCCACGGCGCGGATGGTGGCGGTGGACAACCTGGCGAATTCACCACCGTGCTCCGGTCCGATGATGCGATTGAAGATCGCCAGACAGCCGGCCTCACCACTCCTGCCGAAGGCCATGATGATGCCGGCCACGATGAACGAGGCCAGGAACATCAGCAGCCCGCCGCCTATCGCGGCGACGAAGCCGAGCGCCGTCTTTGCAAGGTCGCCGATCTTGGGTTGCAGGCTCTTCACGAGTCCGGGAAAATCATTGTGAGCCTGGGTCCACGCCGCGTGGACCTTCGGCCCGATCACCGGCCACTTGGCGACGCTTTCGCGTGGCGGCGGGATTTCCACCGAGTTCGACTGCACGTTCTCGACCAGCCCCCTCACCGAGTCGCCTAGCGAATTCATCAGCACGGCGCACGGTGTGACGATCAGGATGAGCCCGATGAGCACCAGCGTGGTGGCGGCAAGCCCCTGCCGGCCGCCCATCTTGCGGGCGATCGACTGGTGCAGCGGATAGAGCGTCACGGCCAGGATCAGCGCCCATACCATCAGGACCAGGAACGGCGAGAACACCTTGTAGCAAATCATCACCAGTGCCAGCAGCAGCCCGGCGCGGATCAATGCTTCGAGGAAGCTGGCTGTGAGGCGCGACTCGACAGCGGCTTCGGATTCAAGTTTCGTGTCCATGGCTGATTGTTGGACTGGCTGTTGGGAAACGTCTGGCGAACGATGCAAAGGGAGGTTCCGGGCTAGCCGTGAACGTGAGTGGAGGCAGCCGGGCAAACCGGCTCGCAGCCTTCGCCGCAAGAGACTCGGAGCTTCTGCTTCACCGTGCGAAAGCGTAACTGGCTGCGAGGCGTTGCAAAGTACGCTTTCGCTCGTTATACCTTTGTATATGAGAAGGCTACGAAGCCGGGATTCGCCGGATCGATAAGCCCTTTCTCGCTCCCGCAAGGCGCGGAAGAGGAGGGGAGCGGCTGAAGCGTTCCCAACTTCAGACTACATCATTTCGTCTCGAGCCGGGATTCGATGGCGCGGAAAAGCCTGAGCTTCCCGTAGCTGATGCGGCCGCTGAGGTGCTCGTGGACGGGCTTGAGCGAATCCTCGGTGTAGCCATCGAGGGCGGCGCGAATTTCAGCTTCCTCCCCGGTGGAGTAGAGGCGTTGGGGATCGACGGGCTCACCGTTGGCGATCGCTTGGGCGAGATGGTTCTCGATGGTGGAGGCGGCCAAGCCGCGTTCGGCGGCGATCTCGTCGATGTATTTGCCGGAGCGCCAGAGCTCGACGGTAACTTGGGCGGTGGCGTTGACGATCGGCTTCGCGAGCTTTGGCGTGGCCGCAGAAGCAGTTGTTAGAGGCGCGAACTCGTGGCGCGGATGGGCTTCGAGCCATGCGGAAATTTCCCGCAGGAAGCCGGGGCCGAAATCGGCGAGCTTGCGATCACCGACGCCGGGGATCTTCAGGAAAGCGGCATCGTCGGTCGGGTAGGCGCGGGCCATGTGGCGCAGCGCCACATCGGAAAAGACGACATAGGGCGGCACCCCGGCGGCCTGGGCCACTTCCTTGCGGTGGGAGCGGAGTTGCTCGAAGAGTTCCGCGTCGCACTCGATGTCTCCGGCGCGTTGGCCCGCGGCGGGTTTTTCCACGGCCATCAGGCGGCTGAGGGACACCGTCCGGCGCTCGCGCAAGAGAGCGGCACCTTCATGGGTGATGGTGACGGTGGGATAGGTGCCGCCATCGACGGCGATCCAACCCTTGCGTGCGAACTGCCGGGCGAGTTCCGCCCAGGTCGCGGCGGAGTGCTCCTTGCCGATGCCGTAAGTACTAAGTTTATCGTGGTTGCGGGCGAGGACCTTTTCCGCGCGGGATCCGGCGAGGATGTCGGAAAGGTGGCGGATGCCCACGGCGGAGCCGCCGTTTTGCTTCACGCGGAGGATGCAGCTCAGGAACTTCTGCGTCTCCACCGTGGCGTCCCACGATTCCCGAGGGGCGAGGCAATTGTCGCAGGCACCACAGTTTCCCTCCGGCCACGATTCGCCGAAGTAGCCGATCAAGTCCACCCGGCGGCAGGCGTCGCTTTCGGCGAAGTCAGCCATGCGCTCGAGCTGGAGGCGCGCATGATCGCGCGCCTCGCCGTCCGGGATTTCATCGATGAAGCGGAGGACCTTCGTCACGTCGCCGCGGGAGAAAAGCAGCAGGCAATCGGCGGGCAGGCCGTCACGGCCCGCGCGGCCGGTTTCCTGGTAGTAGCCTTCGAGGTTCTTCGGCAAGTCGGCGTGGATGACGAAGCGGACGTCGGGTTTGTTGATGCCCATGCCGAAGGCGACGGTGGCGCAGACCACGCGGACCTCATCGCGCAGGAAGGCCTCCTGGTTGCGGGCCCGATCGGCAGCCTCGAGGCCGGCGTGGTAGCAGACGGCGGTGATGCCTGCGTTGCGAAGGCAGGCGGCGAGTTCCTCGCTGCGCTTGCGGGACTGGGCGTAGACGATGCCGGAATCCTGGCCGCGCCCGCCGATGAACTCCACGATGCGAGACACGGCGTCCTGCTTCGGCTCGACGAGGTAATTCAGGTTCGGCCGGTTGAAACTGGCGACGAAGACGGCGGGATCGCGCAGCGCGAGCTGGCCGAGGATGTCCTCCCGCACGCGTGGCGTGGCGGTGGCAGTGAGGGCAATGACGGGCACCTCCGGCAGGGCCGTGCGAAGCTCGCGCAGGCGGCGGTATTCCGGGCGGAAATCATGGCCCCACTCGCTGATGCAGTGGGCCTCGTCCACCGCCAGCGCGGTGACGTTCCACGTCCTGACCACCGAGAGGAAATCTCCGGACATCAGACGCTCGGGCGCGAGATAAACGAGCTTCACCTCGCCGGCGAGGATAGCATCGAGACGGCGACGGTTTTCCTGCGGCTCCAGCGTGGAATTGAGGAAAGTGGCCGAGACCCCGCTGGCGGTGAGCTGGTCCACCTGGTCCTTCATCAGCGCGATGAGCGGGGAAATCACCAGCGTCACGCCGCCGCGGGCGAGAGCAGGGAGCTGGTAGCACAGGCTTTTGCCCGCACCGGTGGGCAGGATGGCGAGCACGTCGCGCGGGGCGAGCGCCTCCTCCATGATTTCCCGCTGCAAGGGGCGGAAAGCATCATACCCGAAGTCCTTCTTCAGCAGCGGTGACAATTCCTCGGCCACAATCATGGGTACTATCAGAAAATAGTTCTTATGAACAGTTCAAGAAATTTATCGGGACGTTATGCCGGCAACCGGAAGGGACATGTCGTCAGAAATGCCTGCGCGGGGTGAAAGAAAGATAAAAGGATTGCCGGTCGCCGGGATTTCGTGCGACGCGGTGGCTCCGCGCTCATCCATGAGCGGGCGAGAATTAAAATTAGAATTATTCTTGCTAGGCCCGGGTGCGGGGTTAATTTCCGCTGCCCCGCATGGTCCACCACTCGCCAGATAGTCTTCCGGATGACATGCCGGCCGAAATTTCCGGCCTGCGCATGACCCGCCAGCGCTGGGAGGTCTACCGCCTGCTCATGGAGCAGCGGGACCACCCGACCGCCAATGACGTCTTCATGCGGATCAAGGACCGGCTGCCGAACATCTCGCTGGCAACCGTTTACAACTGTCTCGAAGGGCTGGTGCAGCATGGCGTGATCCGGCAGGTCAATTTCGAGCGCGAGTCGTCCCGCTTCTGTCCGAATCTCGAGGAGCACGGCCATTTCCACGATAAGGCCAGCGGCAAGATCCACGACGTCACCATCAAGCCCGGCGTGAATCTCGCCGACGTCCTCGACCTCCCGCCCGGCACCGTCATCACCGGCGTCGAGATCACCCTCCGCGGTGAACTGCCTGCCCATCTTCAATAATCCATCTCCAATCGGCAATTCAGCATGTCCCTCGTCATTACCGACCTCCACGCGACCCTCGAAGACGGCACTGAGATCCTCAAGGGCGTCACCCTTGAAATCCCCGCCGGCGAAGTGCACGCCATCATGGGCCCGAACGGTTCCGGCAAATCGACCCTGTCGAAAGTCATCGCCGGCAATGAAGGCTACGTCGTCACCAGCGGCAGCGTGACCCTCGATGGCCAGGACATCTTCGCGATGTCCATCGACGAGCGCTCGCGGGCCGGCATCTTCCTTGCCTTCCAGTACCCGGCCGAAGTTCCGGGCGTGTCGAACGCCAACTTCATCCGCGCCGCGCTGCAGGCCCGCATGCCGAAGGGCGAGGAACTCGACGCGGTGGCCTATTACAAGAGCCTCTACTCGAAGATGGACCTGCTGGAGATGGACCGGAAATTCACCGCCCGCTCTGTCAACGAAGGCTTCTCCGGCGGCGAGAAGAAGCGAAACGAGATCCTCCAGATGATGATGCTGGAGCCGACCTACTGCATCCTCGACGAGACCGACTCCGGCCTCGACATCGACGCGCTCAAGATCGTCGCCAAGGGCGTGAACGCCATGCGCTCGCCGGCCCGCGGCATGCTGCTCATCACCCATTACCAGCGCCTTCTCGACTACATCGCACCCGACCACGTCCACGTGATGGCGGGGGGCAGGATCGTCCGCTCCGGCGGCCCGGAACTGGCGCTGGAGCTCGAAGAGAAAGGCTACGATTTCCTCAAGGAGGACGCCCTCGCCACCGCCTGAACCTCAACTTTCGCCCGCCATGTCCTACGACGCATCTAGTACCATCGACGCGGATACCCGCGAAGCGATCGACATCGACCGCTCCAAGGGCGACTTCAGCTTCCCGGAACGCCACAAGTTCGATGCCGGCCGCGGCCTCACCGAGCGCACCGTGGACTACATCAGCGAGGTCAAGGGCGAGCCGCAGTGGATCCGTGAGTTCCGCCACAAGGCGCTCAAGGTCTTCCGCGAGAAGCCGATGCCGACCCATTGGGCGACCAAGGACCTGGAGAACATCGACTTCGACGTCATCCGTTATTACCTGTCCGACGGCGAGAAGCCAAAGCGGTCATGGGACGAAGTGCCGCCGGAGGTGCTGGAAACTTTCGAGCGTCTCGGCATTCCCCAGCAGGAGCGAGCTTTCCTCGCCGGCGTGGAAGCCCAGTACGACTCCGAGGCCAGCTACTCGAACATGAAGGAAGAGCTGACCAAGCTCGGCGTGATCTTCGTGAACTCGAACGAAGGCCTCAAGGAACACGAGGCGATCTTCCGCCCATGGTTCGGCAAGGTGATCCCGACCGGCGACAACAAGTTCTCCGCGCTCAATAGCGCCGTTTTCTCCGGCGGATCCTTCATCTACATCCCGAAGGGCGTGAAGCTGAAGCAGCCGCTGCAAGCCTACTTCCGGATCAACTCGGAAAACTTCGGGCAGTTCGAGCGCACGCTCATCATCGCGGACGAAGGTGCCGAGGTGATGTACATGGAAGGCTGCACCGCGCCGAAATTCGAGACCGCCACGCTTCACTCTGCCGTGGTCGAACTCGTCGCGCTCAAGGGCGCGAAGATCCAGTATGTGACCGTGCAGAACTGGAGCAGCAATGTCTTCAACCTCGTCACCAAGCGCGGCCTCGCGATGGAAGACGCCGAGGTGCGCTGGATCGACTGTAACATCGGCAGCCGCCTGACGATGAAGTATCCCGGCGTGATCATGAAGGGCGAGCGCGCCCGCGGCGAAGTGATCTCGATCGCCCTGGCGAACACTGGGCAGCACCAGGACACCGGTGCCAAGATGATCCACGCGGCGAACAACACGACCTCGAACGTCGTGTCGAAATCCATCTCCGTTGGCCAAGGTCGCGCCACCTACCGGGGCCAGGTTCACATCCCGAAGCACCTCAAGGGCTGCAAGAACAATACCGAGTGCGATGCGCTGCTGATCAATACCCGCAGCCGCACGGACACCTACCCGGCGATCACGGTGAAGGGCAACCAGCACGCCACCCAGCACGAGGCCAGCGTCTCGCAGGTGTCGGAGGACATGCTCTTCTACATGCAGCAGCGCGGCCTCAGCGAAGGTGCCGCGATGTCGCTCGCGGTGAACGGCTTCATCAACGACCTCGTCCGCGAATTCCCGATGGAATACTCCGTGGAACTCAAGCGCCTGATCGACCTCGAGATGGAAGGGTCGGTCGGTTAATGTCACGACAATGAGTTCGCTCCGAAATGGTCCTGTGAAAGTTGCCTTCGTCACCCATGCGGAAGACGAAGTGGTTACTGCTGCCTATTGGAAATCCAAGACTCCTGCTGAGCGTCTCGCCGCCCTCGCCCTCCTCCGATCGCAGAAGCACCGAACCACCGATGGAACCCGACCAAGAGTTCAGGGAGTTTGCCGAGTTGTTCCTGTCCCATGGCGTTAAGTTCATGATCATCGGAGGTTACGCGGTCACTGCTCATGGGAATCCCCGTTACACCGGGGACATCGACTTCTTCGTCGAGAGATCGCAGGAGAACGCCGAACGAATTGTCGGGGCGATTCATGAATTCTTCGGCCCGCTGCCTGAGGTCAAAGTGGAAAACTTTCTCGATGATAGCCGCATGAGCCAGTTCGGCGTGCCGCCCTACCGGATCGACATCCTGACCAGCATCCTGGGCGTGACCTTTGAGGACTCGTACCCGCGCCGAGTGATGCATCCGCTGGCGGGCCTCGAGGTGCCGTTCATCGGACTTGAAGATTTAAAGCGAAACAAGCGCTCCACCGGTCGCCACAAGGATCTTGGCGATCTCGATGCCCTTGAGAAACTCAGCGATTGACCCCTTTTCCCCATGCCCGCCGTGCTCGAACACTTCGCTTCCCTGCTCGAATCCGCTCCCGAGACGCCTGCCGCTTTTCCCGCTTGGTTTGCCGAGCGCCAGCGTGCCGCGTGGAAGCGCTTTCTTGAAACGCCGAACCCAAAGCGCGGCGATGAGCCATGGCGCTTCTCAAGCATCAAGCAGCTCGACTTCGCCGGTTTTGCGACCGGCGAGGCACCATTGGGCTCCCAATTGGTCGAGCGATCGGTCTCGCTGGAAGCTCCGGTGGCGAAGTTCGTATTCGCGAATGACGCACTGCTTCATTCCGAATCGAATCTTCCGGCCGGCGTGATCTGTCTGCCTTTGGAAGAAGCATTGGTTTCCCACGGCGATCTGGTCCGCGAGCACTTCATGAAGCGCGACACGCGGCTGGGTTCCGTGAAGTGGACGGCGCTTCACGAGGCGAACGTGAGCAACGGCCTGTTCGTTCATGTACCGGCCGGAGTCGAAGTGGAAGGAACCATCGAAGTCTTCCACTGGATCGCCGGCGACAAGACCGCGATCTTCCCGCACACGCTCGTCGTGACCGGTGCGAATGCGAAGGTCCGCGTGGTGGACTACTTCCAGTCGGCCAATACGGATGAGGCCGGCCTCGCAATCGCGGTGAACGATCTCAACGCAGGTCCTGGCTCGAAGCTCGACTACATCGCGATCCAGGCATTCAACGAGAACACCAAGGTCATCCAGGTCAATGAGACCGGCGTGGCCAAGGATGCTTCGGCCATCGGCTTCATCCTCAATACCGGTGCCGCGTGGGCGCGCAATGAATCGCTCAGCCGCCTCGAAGGCGAAGGCGCGCGCTCCGACATGCTTTCCGTGAGCATTCCCGCGCGCGATCAGGAGTACGACCAGCGCACCTTCCAGCACCACGTCAGCCCCGGTGCCTACAGCGACCTGCTCTACAAGAATTCCTTGTACGATGAGTCTCGTACCATTTTCTCCGGCCTGATCTTCGTGGATGAAGGCGCGCACCGCACCGACGCCTACCAGACCTGCCGCAATCTCTTCATGAGCGAGAACGCCGAGGCGAACTCGATGCCCGGCCTCGAGATCAATGCCGACGACGTGAAGTGCTCGCACGGCAGCACCAGCTCGCAGATCGACGAGAGCGAGATCTTCTACCTCCGCGCCCGCGGCATTGACCCGGTCCGCGCCCGCCAGCTCATCGCCCGCGGATTCTCCGTGCAAGTCATCGAGCGCCTCGGCGACGAAAAGGTGGAGGAGATGGTGCTGCGCTTCCTCGATGACAAGTTCGCCCACATCGCCACCGGCGGGGCGTGAAGCTTCTTGGCCAACGGTCATGCCCGTCCTAGGGTCGGAGCATGATCGCGAAAGGTTTTTTCGGCATTTGGTTGGCCCTCTCCACGCCGCTGCCCGCGGAGGGAGAACCGGCGGCTCTTTCCCGCGAGGAGGCGCTGAAGCTTGCTCGTAGCTATGATGGGCGAGAGCTTGGCTCGCTGTGGTTCGATCATGGTGACAAGGCTGGTCCTTATCGTCACGCCGGCCGGGTGGTTCTCAGCCCGGGGGCGCACATCTCCTACGAAGTGGGTGAACCGGGTAAGGATCTGTCTTCCACGGGGCTCTACGTGGACGATGACGTTTGGGAAACCCACCTCGATTTTTTCACCGGTCCGACAGGTGCGGGGTGGGTGACGGCCCACAATTTCAAACCGGAGGTGGCACCGATCGTCCCCCGGTCCCGTAAAGATACACGCACGAAGCGGCAAATGGCACTCGGTCCTGCTGGCGCGCTCGCCATCGAGGAGGGGAATCTGGAGCTACTGAAGGTCCTGCTTGCCCAAGGCCTCGAGCTCAACGGTGTCCTCGATCTTAAAGACCGCATGACACCGCTCTACGCTGCTGTCTGGGAGCGCGAACTCGGCATCGCGAAATTCCTCTTCGAAAAGGGTGCCGATCCGGAAGTGCGGTCGCGTTCTGGCGAGCGTCCCATCGAGTTGGCGATCGAATGGAAGATGGATGATTTCATCGAATTGCTGGCAAAACCACTATCAGAAGAGAAGAGGATCGCGGCCGTACCGGAAGGAGCCCTCGCGAATATCTTCAGCCGGCAGGAGGCGGAGAAAATCCAGTTCATTCGCTGGCAAGGCGCGGACCCGCCGGAAGAATTGCTGACCTGGCTCCGGAAGGTGCTGCCCAATGCCAGGGCCGCGTCGCACATGGAGACGCTTGGGAAGCGGCCTCTTGGGGCGCACTCCTGGTATCGGGACAAGCTCGATGGCCGCTTTGGCTCGCTGTTGGAAGTGAAGATCGAGCCCGCAGGGGGCAGTTGGAAGGTCCACCTTCGAGATTCGGTTGGTCCTTTTCTGGCGGGTGGCGGCTGGGAAGCAGAGGTCTTCCAGCAGAAGGGCTATTGGTTCCGGAAGGACGAAAAGTCGTGGGCTGAATGACCCAACAGGATTCTCCTCCGCGCCCCAGCACGTGGGATCGAGATGGCAATTCTTCTTGCTCTTATCGAAGTTTCAGTAAATACTGAAAGCAACGAAAGGGAGCTGCATGGAACTGCCGACCAGCATCAAGGGAATCGAAGTCTTCTACGACGGGCGCTGCGGGATGTGTTGCAGCTTTCACGAGTGGATTGCCCGCCAACCGCGCGCCTTTCCGATCGGATTCATTCCCTATCAGTCGCCGGATGCGGAGCGGGTGTTTCCGGGAATTGGAACGCTCGATCCGGCCCGGGAGATGGTGGTGAGGACGAGCGAGAACAAGATCTTCCGCGGCGCGGAGGCTTGGGTCTGGTGCCTCTACAGTTGTGCGAATCACCAGCAGACCGCCCGCCGTTTGGCCGGCCCGGGGCTCTTGCCGATCGCCATCCGTGCCTGCCGCGTCCTCGCGGCGAACCGCCATGCGCTGAGCAAGGTCTTCTTCCGCGGCAAGGACCAGCAGGTCCGCAAGGAACTGCACCGCATGGAAGCGGTCCGCTGTGCGGATGCCTTCTGCGCGACGAAGTGAAGCCAAGAAATCCAACGAGCGCATCACCATGAACGTCACTCCCAGCGCATTCCGCCGAACGATCTATCCCACCTTGTGCCTGTCGTTGCCGGGCCTGGTGGCGGTCTGCTCCTTGTTCTTCGGGCTGAGCGGTGCCCTTCAAAGTTCCGCATACTACCAGGTCCAGATCGCGCTGGGTTATGCCGCGATGATCCTCGTCATTGAGTTGGTCGGTGTCCCGCTTCGGACGAGGCTTTGGCATTTTTGGGCGGGCATTCCGTTCTCGGTCTTCCTGTTTACCGTAGGTGTTTTCGCCGGATGCGCGGCCTCGATGCTCGTTTATCCGGACGTCGATTTCGTTCCTCACGTCTTCGCGCCATTCTTCTTGATCAGCGTCTACGGCTTCCTGCCAGCGACGGTCTTCGGAGTGATCGGAACCCTGATCTTAAGAGGGATCACACCGCGCGCACCTCACCTTGAACCATGAATGCGACTACCTTGGAAACCGCCCTGCGGCTCACGGGCCTGATGATGACCGGCTTGGTCGCGGCGAATTTCGTCGCGGCCAGGCGCTGGAGGTATCGTGAGAATCTGGTGAACTGCGAGGTGATGGTCCGGCAGGTCTTCCACGTCCATTGCGGCTACATCATCATGATCATCGGGGCGCTGGCGGTGCTGTGCCTGGGATGGCCCGGCCTGTTGCTTGCGGATGGGATGGGGCGGGTGCTCAGCGGCTTCTTTGGGATCTTCTGGGCGAGTCGCGTGGTGGTTCAGCTCGCCTACTACGACCCCGAAACGCGCAGCCGGGATCGTGGCTGGGATCTCTTCTTCCTCGGTGTGTTCGTGGTCATGAGCACCGTTTTCACCCTTGCCGCGATCTTCGGATGAAAGAGCTGCTACAAATCGGCCTGTGGATAGGCGGCGGGTCGCTGGTCGTGCTGGGCATTGCCAGCCTCTGGATCCCCAAGGCGCTCGGTTGGCGGGAGAAACTCGCTGGCTTGACCCCGCTGATGCGCGAGCTGTGGTGGACCTATTCGATCTATGTCTGGAGCAGCCACGTCTTCTTCTCCGTGCTAACGCTCGGCTTCGGCGACTGGCTGATGAGCCGGACCGGGGCGGCGGCCGCGATGTCCACGTTCATGCTGCTGTGGTGGTCGGTGCGATTGTGGCTCCAGTTCTTCGGGTTCGATCTGAGAGAGATCGAAGGAAGCAAGGCGAACCGGATCGCGAAGCACTTGCTGACCCTCCTGTTCATGGGGCTGGTCGTCCTCTTCGGGTGCCTGGTGGCTTGGAACGCGGGTTGGATCCCGGACGGAAAAATGCCGTGATGTGGGTGATTCCAGCTCTGGTGGCAGTCGGCATCGCCGCGGGCCCCTTGTTCGCGGAGGTCAGACTTGTTTGGGCAAGGCGCCTCGCGGGTTGGCTGTTGCTAGCTGCCCTCCTGATCGGGGCGGATCAGGCCTTGGCCGGTCATGAGTCGCTGCTCCGGATGATCGGCCTTTGCTGCGTGCTCCTCGGCGGCATGAAAGGCCTGGTCTATGCCGAATGGGCTCACGGGCGGCGGCTTTCGATGCCGCGATACGCGGTGTTCGCGTTCCTCTGGTTCGGGATGGACCCGGGAAGCTTTCAAGCACGTCGTGCGGGGTTGGATTGGAGGAGTGACGTCCGTCTGGGACTTCTGTTGATGGTCGTGGGAACGCTCGGCGCGTGGCTGGTGTGGTGGATGGAGTGGCGGCAGATCTTCCTGATGTTCCTGCCGATGAGCCTCGGTTTCCATTTTGGTGCCCTGCGGGTGCTGAAGGGAGCACTGCGGGCGGCGGGATTTCCGGTGCGGACGCTCTTTCCCAATCTGCTGGAAGCCCGCGGGATTGGCGACTTCTGGAGCAAGCGGTGGAACGTGGGCTACTCGCAGATGATGCAGCGGCTCGTGGGGAGACCCGTGCAGAAGGTGTGCGGGGAAAGCGCCGGGGTGATGGCGGTGTTCCTCGGCTCGGGAGTGTTGCACGAACTGGCGATCACTTTGCCCGTAAGATCCGGTTTCGGGCTCCCGACGATTTTTTTCACGCTCCACGGGGTGGCGACCGTGATGGAAAGGAAGCTCGGTCGCCCGCTCGGCAGAATTCCGGCCTTGCTGGCGGTGATTCTGCCGCTGGGAGTGCTTTTTCCTCCGGTTTTCCAGCGCGAAGTGATCGCGAGGTGCCTCGACGTCTTTGAACTCTGGCCAGCTTGGGCGCGGTAAGTGCCCCACGTTTTGGCGGGAATTTTCGCCGCGGGAGGGCCATTTTTGGTCGTTCGAGCGGCTTGGCGCAGCGAATGCGATAGAATTCTTGGCAATCCCAGCCTATTTGTTACGATTGGGGTAAGGAAATCGGAGATACGAGAGGTCTTCGAGTCCCACACCCGCTGCCGGCAGTTCACCCTCCGGCGGATCTCCCCCCACCCTTATCTCTCCATGGTATCGACGCTTGTACCCCCCGTTTCTACGGTTTCTACCCGGAAGCCGTTGTTCTTCTCTACCCTCGAGTCCCATGGGGACCGGGTGGCGATTGTCCTGCCGGATGGTCGTCATCTCTCCTACCGCGAGCTTGCGGAGGGGGCGGATGTCTACGCGCGGCAGTTCTCCCAAAAGCGCCAGCTTTTGGTGATCGAGATGCGCAACGACGTCGACGCGATCGCCGCCTATCTCGGGGCGCTCCGGTCCGGTACCCCCGCGATCCTGATGGCGGAGGGAGGAACTTCTTGGGAGCATCCGATCATCTCGACCTTCCGGCCGGAAAAAGCGGTGCTTTGCACCGAATCGGGCTGGAAAATCGAAACGCGCGACGAACAGGAGGACGATGCTGGCCTTCATTCCGACCTCGCGGTGATGCTTTCCACCTCTGGCACCACCGGCAGTCCGAAGCTGGTAAAGCTGTCCCACTCGAATCTCCACGAGAATGCCCGCTCGATCGCCGAGTATCTGGAGATCACCCCCGAGCGGCGTGCGATCACCAACCTGCCGCTCCACTACTCCTACGGCCTGTCGGTCCTCAATTCGCACCTCGCAGCCGGGGCCTCGATCGTGCTCACCGACTTGTCGGTGGTGGATGAGGATTTCTGGCAGCTCGTCCGTCGCGAGCAGGTGACGGATTTGCCGGGAGTCCCCTATACGTACGAGCTTTTCGAAAAAGTCGGCCTGCGCTCCGATCCACCGGAGAGCCTGCGGGTGATGACCCAGGCTGGCGGGCGCCTGCCCTCGAATCTGGTGCGCGACTACGCCGAATTCGCCCGCAACCAGGGGATCCGCTTTTTCGTGATGTATGGCCAGACCGAGGCGACCGCCCGGATGGCCTACCTGCCGCCGGAGCAGACATTGGAAAACTCCGACTGCATCGGCGTGGCGATTCCGCGCGGGAAATTCGAGATCCGCGACGAGACGGGAGCTGCCATCCGCAAGCCCGGCCAATCCGGCGAACTGGTCTATCAAGGCCCGAACGTGATGATGGGCTATGCGCTCAAGCGCGAGGACCTCGCCGCCCCGGCCAAGCTTTCCGAGCTGCTGACCGGAGATATCGCCCAGTGGTCCGAGGCGGGGTTCGCGAAAATCGTCGGGCGCTCGAGCCGCTTCAGCAAGATCGCGGGCCTGCGGATCGGGCTGGATGACGTCGAGCGGATCCTCCGTGAATCCGGCCGCCGTGCCTATGCCGCGGGAACCGACGAGTTCGTGGCGGTGGCCTTGATCGATCGATCGGATGCCGCGAGTGCCCGCAAACTGCTGGCGGATCGCTGCAAGCTGCCGGCTCACCACCTGATGGTTTTCAATCTGGATGAAGCGCCGACCTTGCCGTCGGGTAAGATCGACTACGTCCGGGTCCGCACCATGGGCGAGGACCTCCATCGCCAGGAGACGACCGAGGTGGCTTCCGGCGACGATCCGGTGCGAGCGCTCTATAGCAAGGCCCTGGGCCAATCGCGGATCGACGATGATGCCAGTTTCTCAGCGCTCGGCGGGGATTCACTCTCCTATATGATCGTGTCGCGGGGCTTGGAAAGGATGCTCGGCAACCTGCCCCAACACTGGGAGCGCCTCACCATCCGGGATCTGGACGCGATCCGGCACGACCGCGCCCTCAATCCGGTGAAACGCAAGGCGACGACCACGCTGTCGATCGATGCCGTGCTGAGACTGATCGCGATCTCGACCATCTTCATCGGCCACGGCGCTCCCGATCACACCGGGTGGCTGCGAGGGGGCACGACCATCCTGTTCTGCCTGGCGGGTTATTCGCTGTGCCGCTTCCAGCGGGAGCAGTTCCTGACCGGAAACGTGCTGCCGGCGATCAAGGGTGCCTTCCGGCGCATCGTCATCCCTTACCTGCTGCTGATGACTGCGCTGATCTTCCTCACGAAGATCACGCCGAATCCCGCGTGGTGGACGCTGACCAGCGTGTTCTTCGTGGATACCCATGACCGGGGCATCCTGTATTCCTTCTGGTTCATCGAGGCGCTGATGCACTGCCTGCTGATCATGTGCGCGCTGTTCCTGATCCCGCCGTTCCGGCGTTGGGCGGAGAAGCGGCCCTTCCACAATGGGCTTGCCTTGGTGGGGTTGGGGGCGGTCGCCTTCGGCGGAGGTCTCTTCATCCCGGATCACGAGAACTTCTCCCACCTGTTCGACGGCTGGTTCTATGTCTACATGCTGGGCTGGACGTTCCCCTTGGCGAGGAAACCCTGGCAACGGCCTCTCTTGGTCGCGATCGGCAGCGTGATCGTGTGCCTGCAGTTCGGGCTGGAGGGTAGCCGTGCCTACTGGTTCATGGGCGCGCTCGTGGTGCTGGCGCTGGTGAAGGAAGTCCGCCTTCCCGCCGCGATTGGTGGTATCGTATCCCAGCTCGCGGCGGCCAGCTACATGAGCTATCTGGCGCATCCGCTGGTGCTTCACGTGACCAAGTTCGTGCTGCCGACCCGCCACGACGTGGCCATCACAATTTTCCTGAGCTATTTTGGCACCTTGGCTGCCGGTTTGGTCGGGGCGGCGATCTGGCAGCAGATTTCCAAGGTGACTTTGGAAATCTTCAATCGGCGCTCGCAGGTTCAGGAACAAGCAACCGTCTGAGAAGTGCCGGGTTTTAAGCGAAGTTCGAGGCCGGTGGCGCTAATCACCGGCCTCGTCCCGTAAAATGCGGCCTTGATCGTCGCAGTTATGCAACTCGTGGAAAACGAGTTGCATTGATGCGTATTTCGAGGCAGCGTCACCGCCGCCCAAGGGCACTACCCCTCATTTTTTAAACCATTTCATGCCATGAAAGAGCCGCGCCGCGCTTCCTCGCCCCGTCCTCCGGGTTCCCCGGCCAAGACGATTGTGGTTCGAGGGAAGGGTTATCATGCAAACGCCTCGATGATGGCGGTGGCGCTTTTCATGGCGGCCGGTCTGGGCGGCATGTGGTGGGTCTTCGACCAGCGCGGCCAGAATGCCCCGCCAAAGACGGCGAAAAAGCCCGCGGCAAAGGTCGTGGCGGACGCTTCTCCGACTCCCGGCGCCGACCAAACGCTTGCGGCAGATACAACCGCCGCGCCGGACAAATCCGCCCCAGCCGTGGCGGCTGCGGATGTGCCTAAGGTCGCTCCCACGCCAGCACCCGCGGAAGAACCGGCGGCTCCCCCGACCGAGGCGGCGCTCTTCGCCACTCGCTTGGCGGGCGAACCGATCATGCCGTTGGTCGGCATCGATGCCACCCGGACTGACGAGGTGGCCCGCGCCAAGTCCTTGCTCGCGGATACGGCGCGGCACGGCGTGTGGAACGACTACAACCAGTTTCTCCAGCGCTCGCTTTCCGAAGCGGTGGGCAAGATCGACACCTCCAAGCTCCGCGACCACTTCGACCCGCTCTGGAAAGAGGAGGTCTTCTATCAGGTGTTCTTGCGCTGGCAGGTGCTGAAGCGTTTTTCCACCTCGGACATCACCGGGCCGACTTACGGCCACGAGCTGTTCTCCTGGCTGATGACGAACGACACGGCGATGGAGGAAGTCCTGCTGACCGTGAAGCCGAAGGATAACACCGCCAAGGTCGTCGAGATCATGGCCGATGCCTGGGGCGCGAACCGCGAGCAGGCGGAGAAATACTTCAACCTCGCGCTCGCTTGCGGCGTCGTCTTCGACACCGGCGAGATCAAGGCCCAGGTGGTCGATGAAGAATACGGCAACGCGGTCGTCGCACCGATTCCTCGCTACACCTGGTACGTCGATAAGAACGAGAAGGGCAAGCTGGCCACTTCCATCAACAAGCTCAGTGCCCGCGATCTGGTCTGGGTGGTCTGCGCGCCTGTCCCGGAAACCGAGCTGGAGTGGGCCGTGGACAAGATGCAACTCAGCCGCAAGAGCTGGGGCAACGCCTACGGCATGATCGAGTACCTGATGGAGCGGGCCGTGAAGGGCCTGAATCCCTATGAGGAGTACACCTTCGCAGAGATCCTCAAGGAAGGCGGCATCTGCGGCGACCAAACGTATTTCTGTGTGAACACCGCCCGTGCGCTCGGCATCCCGGCTATCGGGCTTTCCGGCGAGACCGATCTCGGCGGCCACGCTTGGGCCGCGGTCAAGACGAAGGACGACGAGTGGGATACCCACATCGGGCGCATCGGCGGCGCCGCCAATGGTGCCGGTGGCAACCCGCAGGTCGGCGGTCAGGTCAGCGAGCAGGAAATCTGGCTGTGGAACGACAAGGCCCAGCAAAGCCGCCTCCAGACCGTCAACGTCTTCCGCTACCTGTGGCTCGGCGACCTGATGGAAAATCTCTACCAACCGGAGTCCTCCGAGGCTGCGGTGCGCCTGGCCAATCACGTTGGCAAGGCGTTCTCCGAGACGTGGACCCGCCTGTATGACGTGCTGGTGACGAAGACCAAGGAGGCCAAGGAGCCCGGCGCGCCGGAGATCCTCGAGGCTTGGGATGACTTCGTGGACAGGATGCGCCGCGAATTCCGTGAGAACCCGCGCATGGCCCAGCTCGCGGCGAAGGCGGAGAGCGAATACCTTTTCCCCTACGCCAAGGAGGGCGATGCCCGCAATATGCTGCTGCGCGAACGCCGCCGCATCGAGCGCGAGGCTGGCGAGCAGAAGGACCTCGTGACCGACTCGCTCAAGCGCGAGGCCGACTTGATCCAAAAGAACAACGCCCCCGGTGCGGCGAAGGAGATTTCGAATCTCTACGACAAGTCGCTCCGCCAGTACGGCGGCAGCATCACCGGCTTCAAGCGGATGGCGGAGGACTACTTCTCCTTCTGCAAGGACGACCCGGAAACGGCCCGCAAGGCTGCCCGCGACATCGAACTCGCCTTCATGCGGGTGGTGGAAACCGGTTCAAAGGACTGGTTCCGCGCGAACACGGAGACCTCCATCTACAAGATGATCTGCTCCTACTACCGCACCGCCGGTGACGAAACGAAGGCGGTGAAGCTGGAGAAACGCTACGAGCGCCTGCTGCGCGACGCCGAACGCGGCGCGCTCTAACGGGCGTTTTCCGGTTCCGGGCTTGATCCGTGGCGATCAGGCCCGCGCCGGTGGCCAGTGCGCCGCTTCCCAGATGGCCGCGGCGAGCGCGGTGAAAAGCGCCTCGATCTTCTTCGGGCGGAGCTTTTTGCCGGTCTGCTTTTCCGTGAACATCATCATGTCCGCCGCCGCCTCGCAGAGCGCCGGCTGACGGGTCTCCGCAAAAATCCGGTCGACGTAGGCGCCCAAGCTCTCCTGGTCACCACCGGAGGAAATCCACGCGTCGTAGCGGGCGAGCATTCGCTCCGGGTCCGGATCGTAGCCCGGCGGCTGGTCGGGGTGCAGCGCACCGAGCGCGGCGAGGACGGTGCCTTGGAGCACCTCCAGTTCGTTCGCGTTCAGCTTGTCGGTCAGGTCGTTGAAGGCGTCCAGCACGTCGGCCAGGCGGATTTCGAGGCGGTTCCAAAGGGCCTCATCGCCGGTGGCCGCATGGATGCGGTCGTTGAGTTCCTCGCCATCCAACATTTCCTGTGAGGGTGGGGGATCGAGCGGGATCTCCTCGTCGTAATCCGCGTCGTCCTCGTCCAAAAAGCCTAGGGGTGGGGGAGGCAGGATCAACTCGTCGAGGCCGAGTTCGCGGAGCAGCGGATTGGAATCAATGTCCACGCCTTCCGTGCGGCGTTGCCGGTCGACGGAGCGGATGTGCTCCTTGAGGAGGCAGGCCACGCGTGGGCGTAGCGCCGGATCCGCTGCGGCCTCGCGCGGCGTCTTGCCATCGAGTTCCGGTAGGGGCTGGTCGGCCAGAGCCTCATCCGTTTCGTCCAAAAAGGCGGCGACGTTTCTCAACGCATCAGGGACGAGATCGAGGTCGTATCGGGTTGTTGGATCGAGGCGGGCGGACTCGATGGCACTGAACGCCTCCGCCAGCAACGGCAGGTGCTCGATCAGCCAGTGTTCGCGACCTTCCGCCGGTGCGTCTAGGTGATCGAGCAATGCCGCGAACGCTTCCGCCGGGTCCTGTGCGCCCATCGAGGGCATCGCCACCACTCCGCCACTCAGGCGTCTGCCGGCGGGCACTTCGTAAATGCAGCCCAGCGCGATTTCGTAACGGCCGATGCGGGCCGCCGCGCCCACGTCGATGACCGGAAAGGGGGGCAGTTCGGGTCGCAGCAAATCCACGGCCATGCTGGTCAGCTCGTCGCGCACTTCCCGGAATTCGAGCAGCACAGGCCGCAGGGTCGTGAAGTGGCGCAGCATCACGATCTCGTCGTTTTTCCAGTCCCGCGCGAAGCCGTCCGCCATCCATTTCGCCAGCCGTTCCTCGCCGAAAAGGTGCCAGGCAAGCAGCGCCTGGGTGGTGAAATCGTCGCCTTGATTCATCGCGTCGGCCAGTTCACGGACCTGCGACGGCGTGAGTTCGGCAATCAATTTGCGGCCGAGCAGTCCGAGGACCATGGCTTCGAGTGCCTCGAAGTGTTCGCGATGATTGACGTCCGCAAAGGGATTATGCGGGCACTCCACCGGGCAGGCGATGCTGCTGTTCCGGCCGCGCCCGCAGTCCTCCGGCGTGATGGTGCCGCCCTTGGCGGGGCACTCGCGCTGCTTTTTTCGTTTGGCCTCGCCCATGGCGGAAGGCTGCTGCGATCTGCCCCACAGGGTCGATGCCAAACCGCCTCAATCCCGCTGACGGACATGCGGGCTTGAGTGGCACGCGGGTCGCTGACTAAGGTCCGCAACCCGAATGCGCGCTCCTCCCGCCGACTGGATTCTCCGCGGCGACCCTTTCCACTCCAATGGCAAGGGTCGGGGCCACGCCTTTCCGGCCATTCTGGAACATTTGATCCGCCAGCGGGGACTTCCCGCAGGTGACGATCTCGAAACTTTCCTGCGTCCGAAACTGCGCGACCTCGCCGACCCGTTCGAGGTCACCGAAATGCGGCCGGCGGTGGAACGCATCTTTCGCGCGATCGACCGCAAGGAGAAGGTCTGCATCTACGGAGACTACGACGTGGACGGCGTGACCTCGATCGCCGTGATGCGCCGCGTGCTGCACGCCTACGGGCTGGAGCCGCGGCATTTCATCCCGCGTCGCAGCAGCGAGGGCTACGGCTTGAGCTGCGCCGCCTTGGCCCGCTGCATGGTGGAGGGGCCGAAGCCGGATCTCTTGATCGCCGTCGACTGCGGCACGGTTTCACTCGATGAAATCGCCGCCCTGCGCTCCGACGGCGTCGACGTCATCGTGGTCGACCACCACGAGCCGAGCCCGCGCGGCCGGCCGGACGTGGTCGCGCTGGTGAATCCGAAATGCGGCAGCGGCCCGACCTATCTCTGCGCTGCGGGTGTCTGCTTCAAGCTGGCCCACGCGATGATCAAGGAGCGGCCGGTGCCGAATTTCGACCTCAAGGAACTGCTTGAGCTGGTGGCCGTCGCGACCATCGCCGACATCGTGCCGATGATCGGGGAAAACCGCCTGATCGTCCGCCACGGGCTGAAGCGCCTGCCCCTGACGCTCAATCCCGGACTCCAGGCGCTCCAAGAGGTTTCCGGCATGAACGGCAAGGCGACCTCGATGGATGTCGGCTTCCGCATCGGCCCGCGCCTCAATGCGGCCGGGCGCATGGACGTGCCGGAGGACGCGCTCGCCACCCTCCTGACCGATTGCAAACGGCTGGCCCGGACACTGGCCGAGAAACTCGACGAGTACAACAAGCGCCGCCAGACCCACGAAAACCAGATCCGGCGCGAGGCGATGGAGATGCTGATGGCGACCTTCGATCCGGTGCGGGATCCGGTCATCGTGCTCGGATCGCGGAGCTGGCACCCCGGCGTCGTGGGCATTGTCGCGTCGCGATTGATGCGGCAGTTTCACAAGCCCACCTTCGTGATCGCCATCGATGCCGAAGGCGTCGGCAAAGGCAGCGGACGCAGCATCGAGGGCGTCTCCCTGGTCCAGGCGATCAATGCCTGCCGCGGCCACCTGCTTGCCGGCGGGGGTCACGATATGGCGGCCGGCCTTTCCATCGCCGAGGATTGCATGGATGCCTTCCGCGTGGATTTCGCCGACTTCGTGCTGAAAAACACCGCTCCAGAGCAGCGCCAGCCGAAGCTGCGTGTCGATGCCGAGATCACCTTTGACCAGCTCTCGCTCGAGTTCTTGGCGGACTACGAGCTGCTCCAGCCTTTCGGCAATGGCAACCCGCAGCCCATCTTCATGGCCCGCGCGGTGCATCTCAGCCGCCCGCCGGTGCACATGAAGAACCAGCACCTGCGGCTGAACCTGCGCCAAGGCTACCACGAGCAGGATGCCGTCTTCTTCGGCGGTGGCGAAGTCGCCCTGCCCGACCCGCCGTGGGACATCGCCTTCACCATCGACCGCAACTGCTTCCGCGGCCGGACGACCCTGCAGATCATCATCCAAGACGTGCGGGCGGCGCGGTGAGGCTGCTCACTTGTGGAAAAGCCGCCGCGTTTCTGCTGCGGCTTTGCCCTTGCCGGTGAATTCAGGTCGTGAACCTGGCCACGCGCGGCTTCACCAGCCGTTCGTAGTCGTGCCACGACATCTTGATCAGCTCGGTGTGCGAGCCGGCGTTGAAGGCGATCTCTCCTTCCGCCGCCAAGTCCGGGGAGACGTAGGTGGACATGTCGTAGAGATTGCCAAAGGGCGGCATGGCCCCGGCTTCGCAGTCGGGGAATCGGCGCTTGAAGTCGTATTCATGCGCCAGTTTCACGTCGTCGGTGGCGGTCAGATCGCGCAGATCTTCGAGCCGCAGCCGGCGGTTCGACGGCACCACGGCCATGGCCAAGGCCCCGTCGATGATGACCATCACCGTTTTCGCCAAGATTCCGCCCGGGATGTGGGCGCTCTGGGCAATCTCGGCGGCGGTGAAGGCCGGCGAATGACTGATGGTGATGTATTTGACGTTCCTCGCGTCGAGGAAGTCCCTAAGCTTTTTCGATAGCATGGCTGAACCCTCACTTTCCATGGGCCGGACGCTGTTAGCGGCGTCGCGGCGGGTAAAGAACTCCACGGCCGGCACGGGGACCGGGAAACGTCGGCCGACCGCTTTTGAACCTAGTCACCCGTAAGCGCGGGCGGTGCAGGGGTCAAATCGCCCGCGGGACAAAACAACGCCCGCTCCGGTGACCGGAGCGGGCGTGATGAAAGGGGTGAGCCGGGCGATTTTTCCAAGTCCTCGCGATCCTCTCTAGGCTTCGCGGGCTGATTCCGACTCGGTTCGTCCGGCTCTGGGAAACAGGTCGCATCGATCGGCCGCCGCGCAACGCGATTTTTCCAGAGTTGCGTCTCACTAGGGTTCCGGGTTCCGCTGGGCTTGCCGATGAAGGAAACGCTGGCCGAACTTGAGCGTTGGGGCGCCGACGTGATCTTCGGCCGCGCCAAGGGCTTTCGCGCCAGCATGATGCGGCTCGCGATGAGTGCGCTGTCCGGCGTCTATCGCGGCCTCGTCCAGACGCGGCTGCTCGTCTACCGGCGGCGCTGGCGACAGCAGCATCACCTCGGCACGCTGGTCGTCAGCATTGGCAATCTCACGGTCGGTGGCACCGGGAAGACTCCGGTGGTCGAATTGCTCGCCCGCACCTTGCGCGATGAAGGCCGCCGCGTCGCCATCCTCAGCCGCGGCTACAAGAGCCGCCGCCTGAAGACCCCGCAGAATTGGAAGGACAAGGACGGCAACAAGCTGCCCCCGGACAAGATGCCCAAGGTCGTCTCGACCGGCCGCGCGCTCTTGCTCGACTCGAAGTTCGCCGGCGACGAGCCCTTCATGCTCGCCCGCAATCTCAATGGCGTGGCCGTGGTCGTGGACAAGGACCGGGTGAAAGGCGGCCGCTTCGCCGTCGGCCAGCTCGGAGCCGACACGCTCGTGCTCGATGATGGCCTGCAGTACCTGCACCTCGCCCATGGCATCGATATCGTGCTGGTGGATCGCAGCGCGCCCTTCGGCACTGGCGCGATCTTGCCGCGCGGCACCCTGCGCGAGCCGCCGCGCAATCTCTGCCGCGCCAGCTACATCCTCATCACGAAGTGCGATGGCACGCCGAATGACGCGCTGATCGAACGCCTCCGCCGCTACAATCGCGTCGCGCCGATCATCGAGTGCACCCACGGCCCGCGCTATCTCGAAGAGGTCTTCACCGGCGAACACCAGCCGCTCGATTTCCTGAAGGACAAGTGGACCGCTGCCATCAGCGGGATCGCCGTTCCGGAGGGCTTCGAGCGCAGCCTGGAGAAGCTCGGCGCACGCGTGGAGATCCGCCGCCGCTTTTCCGATCACCATCGCTTTTCGCGCAAGGAGATCGACAAGTTCATGGAGCGCTGCATCGAGCGCGACATGGAGCTGGTGGTCACCACCGAAAAGGATGCAGTGCGTTTCCCGCGGCCCAAGGAAGTCATCGTGCCGGTCTATTTCCTCCGCATCGAGGTGGAGATCCTCAAGGGCCACGACGACTGGAGCGATCTCATCGCCCGGCTCTGCCATCCCGGCGCGCCGGGCGATCCGGTGCTGAGGCATCGCGATGCCTACGCGATGTGATCTGACTTCTCTCTGGCCAAACGATGCCGGTTGTCGAAAGTTTGGCTCATGTGTTGTTTCAGCGGCAATGTCACTTTCGTCCGGGGCACGCGGATCTTCTCACGGATCACCGAAGGCGGCCGGCAAGCCGTCGTCTATCAGATGGAGTTCGGCGCGAAGCAGGAGCTTGCGATGATCCTGCCGCTGCCCGTCGCCAAGGGCGCGGACGAGAAGGCGGTGAAGTTCATCGATCTCTCGGGTTACAAGGATTTGTTCCGGGACCTGCGCTCCGGGTTTCCATTCCCAAGAGCTGTCAGCCGGGGGAGGGATGAGCCCTTGGCCGCAGCCGCGGGCGGGCTACTGGAAGTGAAGCAGGTCGGTGCTTATGAAGCGTCCTTTGTTCCGACGGTGAAGGATTTCACACGGCTCGATCCGCGCTTCCGACTGCCGGCGGAAACATGGCAAGCGCTACCCGCCTACGCCGATCATGGCTTTGCCGTCTTCAAGCTCCGCGCCGGTGAACAGGAAGTCCATCCAATGGCTTTCACGTTTCCCACCCGGCATCCGGAGACCTTGTTCTTTCCGACGGTGCACATTCACGACGGCAAGGTGCATCCCGAGGAAGATTTCGATCATGACCTCTACTGCCAGGTCGCGCGCACCGGTCTGTTCGCGATGACCCGATGGCAGGAGAGTGAGCGCTTGGCCTCGGCTTTCACCAAGCCGGAGAACGCCGAGCAACTCATCGTCGGGGATGCCCACGTTTATCGCCGCAGCCTCGTCGGCAAGATGAAGAACGAGGACATCATCCTTGCGACGGCGTGATGCTCACCTCGATGCTTTTGCTCGCCGGCGTCCCGCTGCCTTCCGCCACGTGACCGACTGGCACCAGCACGTTCGCTTCGGGGAAGTAAGCCGCCGCCGAACCGCGCGGCATCTCGTAGGGGATGGCGCGGAAGCCATTCAGGTGGCGCTCGCCATCGCTCCAGTGGCTGGTCACGTCAATGCGCTGGCCGGGCTTCACGCCAAGGTCTGTTAGATCCTGCGGATTGAGGAAAACCAGGTCGCGCATGCCGGAGATGCCACGGTAGCGATCGTTCAGGCCATAGACGGTGGTATTGAATTGGTCGTGGCTGCGCAAGGTCTGGAGCAGCAAGCGGCCGGGCGCGGCATGGAAGGCATCGAGTGGCGCTAGGCTGAAGTTCGCCCTCTGGTTCGACGTGTTCCAGATGCGTTCCTTTGCCGCATTCGGCAGGTAAAAGCCGCCGGGTTCGCGAATGCGCTCGTTGTAGCGGTCGAAGCCGGGAACCACCGCTTCGATCCAAGTACGAAGTCTATCGTAGTCCGCTGCTAGCCAGCGCCAGCGAATGTTCCCGATGTCGCCGAGCGTCGCCTCCGCCAGCCGCGCGACGATTTCCGGCTCGCTCAACAGATGCTCCGACGCAGGCTTCAGTCGTCCCTGCGATGACTGTACGATGCCCATGGAATTCTCCGTGGAGACGAACTGCCCGCCATCCTCATCGCTGCGACCGAGGCAGGGCAGGATCAGCGCGAGTCGGCCGTGAATGAGATGGCTGCGGTTGAGCTTGGTCGAGACATGGCAGGTCAGCCGGCACTTTCTAAGCGCCATCGCGGTGAATGCGCTATCCGGCGTGGCCTGGGCGAAGTTCCCGCCGAGGGCGAAGAAGACCTTCGCGGAGCCTTCATGCATCGCCAGGATAGAGGCGACGGTGTCGTAGCCATGCTTGCGCGGCACGGGCACGCCGGCCTGCTTCTCCAAGGCAGCGAGGAACCACTCCGGCATCTTCTCGAAGATCCCGACGGTCCGGTCTCCTTGCACATTGCTATGGCCGCGGACCGGACACAGGCCAGCACCGGGGCGGCCGATCGCTCCTAACAGAAGGTGCACGTTGGCGATCTCACGGATGGTGGCCACGGCATTGCGATGCTGCGTGAGGCCCATCGCCCAGCAGGTGACCAGTCGCTTCTCGCCCGCACCCATCAAGTTCGCCAGCTCTTCGATCTTGTCGCGCGAGATGCCGGACAAGTCCTCAATGTCGTCCCATGCCGTGGCTACCAGCAAAGTACGATAAGCCTCGTAGCCGGATCCATGCTTGCGGATGAACTCGTGATCGATGGTTCCGGCGGCCACCAGCGCCTTCGCCACGCCGCGGAACAGGGCCATGTCGCCATTCACCTTCACCTGAAGGTAGCTCGATGCGAGCGGAGAGGCGTTTCCCAGCATCCCGCGCAAATGCTGCGGGTGGGCGAAGCCGAGCAGGCCCGCCTCCTTCAGCGGGTTGACCGCGACCAGGCGGGCACCCTTTTCCACCGCGTCTTCAAGAGTAGAAAGCATCCGCGGATGATTGGTTCCCGGATTCTGACCGACGCAAAGGATCACCTCCGCCTCCAGGAAATCCTCCGTCGTCACCGTGCCCTTGCCCACGCCGATGGCATCCCGCATGGCAAGCCCGCTCGACTCGTGGCACATGTTCGAGCAGTCGGGCAGGTTGTTGGTGCCGTAGGCGCGGACGAAGAGCTGATAGAGAAAGGCCGCCTCATTGCTGGCGCGGCCGGAGGTGTAGAAGACGGCTTCATCCGGCGAATCGAGTCCGCGCAATTCCCCCGCGATCAGCGAGAAGGCATCCTCCCACGAGACCGGCTCATAGTGCGTGGCACCTTCCCGCAAGAGCATCGGCTCGGCGAGCCGGCCTTGCAGGTCATGCCACGCATCGCCCTGTGCCATCAGCTCCGCGACCGAATGGGCCGCAAAGAACTCGCGGTCTATCGTTTTGGCCATCGCCTCCGATGCGATCGCCTTCGCCCCGTTCTCGCAGAACTCGGCATGCGAGCGATCCCGGTCCGGATCGGGCCACGCACAGCTCGGGCAGTCGAAGCCGCCGGCCTGGTTCAGGTCGAGCAACGCCTTGGTCCCTCGCACCACGCCGGCCTTGCCGAAGACGTGCCGCAGCGATGACGCCACGGCAGGAAGGCCGCCGGCCTGCTCTTTCGGGCTGGAGAAGTGCTCGTTGCTCACCCGGTCAACCTAGCGGTCGTTGTGGCTCCCGCAAGGCGAGCGCCACTCACTCGGCGCGCTTTGTCTTGTTCCGCTGTTTCGCGAGGTGCTCGGTCAGCGTCGGCAGTTTCAGGAACTCCGCGGCCTCCTCGAGTTGCTTCCTCTCCGCAGGATCGTCGGCGCGCAGGGCCGCAGCCTGCAAGCGCGGGATGGCGTCACGGCTGCTGAAGTTCATCGTCGCCTTGAGCGCGGCTTCGCGGATCTCGGCATCGGGATTCCAGAGTTCGGTGAGTATGGCATCGAGCGACGCCTTGTCGTCCATCCACGACAGGTCCATCAGGGCTTCCCTGCGCTCGTGGAGCCACTCGCGATGCTCCGTCGAGGTTCCAGCGAAGGGGGAAAGCTGCGGGGCCGGCAGGTCGGCCGGAGCAGCCGGCCGGACGGGCCGCGCTTCGGTGGTTCGGGGGGAATCAGTAAGACTGCTCCGGCCATCCGCCCGGGGGGAAGGGGATGGCCGGAAGCTGGCCCACGTCGCCAAACCGGTGGCGAGCAGAAGCAGGAGCGCTCCTGCACCAAGGGTCATTCGTGAAATGTTCATGACGAACAGGGCCAAGGGGTTCAGGGGCGAGTTATTCGTCCTCTACGGTCTCTTTCCCGTTCAACGTGACGCTTCCTTCGACCACGGCATCCGCGCCATCGACGGATCCCGTTCCGGAGAGGCCGGCATTGACGGTGCCGTGGAATGTCTGCGAGCCATCGGGCTTCGGTTTGCCCCCGGTGAAGTTCTCCTTGGCGATGCCGGAGAGTGCGATCTCGATGCCGTTCCCGACTCCCATGACTCCCCGCGCGGGGACCTTGATGTCGTCGGGGATGTTGATCAGGAAGCCGATCACGAAGTGGATCACCGACTTTTCCTCTTCCGTCTCGACGTTGAAGGTCCCTTTGAAAACCTCGATCGTGAAATCCAAGTCGGCGGAGACAAACTCGGAGATGTCGTCCAGAAACTCGCCTTTCTTATTCACGATCCAAACGTCGCCATCGACGGTGATGAAGAGCTTGGAACCTGCCGGGTAGTCTTCTTCAAAGAGATCGCCGAGGAGTTCGATGATCTGTTTGGCACCGAGGCGGACGACCTCCACCTTGCCTGTCTGGACATCGCCGTTTTCAGTGAAGGCTCCTTGGACACGGAGGGTCAGATTCAGGCCGGTGACCGTTGAGTCGACCGTGGCGTGGACCGGCATTGCCGGGAACATGGCTGCTGCAAGCAGTGTGAGGAGGGAGTGCTTGAGTTTCATGGTTTTTGCTTTTGGAGCATTTCACTTCAAACACCCCGCAATCGGCGGGTCAATTTGTGACCTGCACTTTAAATCGAGTAAGGATCGAGCGGCGTAAAAACGCAGGAAAGCGGTGCTAAAAATATGATCGACCACCAAAGTCTACAAAGACGACTTGCATTGAATATCCGGCAATATTCCCCCCTTCCTAATCATGATGAACCCACCTCGGCCGTCCGCAGCCGCTAATAGAGTCACGGCGGAGGCCCTATCCCCGGAAGGGATCTCCGTCCTCAAAACGTAGTAATTTAGGGAAAAAGGATGGCCTCTGCATCGCTTTTGGGGCAACGCCTTTCCAGTCAATGACCGCTCATATTCCCTCTCTGCTATCCCTTATGATCCCATCGATCAGCCTCGCTGCGGCGATTGACTATCCCTCGACCCGCAAGGCGGAGGTGACCGAGGAACTGCACGGGACCCAAGTGCCGGACCCCTACCGCTGGCTCGAGGATGACAATGCCGCGGAAACGAAATCGTGGGTCGCGGCGCAGAATGGGGTCACCGAATCGTTTCTCGCGACGATTCCGCAGCGCGGAGAGATCCGCAAGCGGCTGGCCGACCTGTGGAACTTCGAGCGCACCGGCGCGCCCCAAGAGTTCGGCGGCAAATGGTTCTTCACGCACAATACCGGCCTGCAGAACCAGTCGGTGCTGAAGGTCGCCGATTCGCTCGATGGCGAGGGCAAGCTGCTGCTCGATCCGAACTCGCTGTCGGACGATGGCACCGTGTCGCTCGCCAATTTCACACCGAGCGAGGACGGCAAGCTGCTCGGCTACTCGATCTCGCGCGGCGGCAGCGATTGGAATGAGATCCTCGTTCGCGACGTGGCCACCGGCAAGGACACCGGCGATCACCTCAAGTGGGTGAAGTTCAGCGGGATCTCCTGGGCCAAGGATGGCAGCGGCTTCTACTACAGCCGCTATGAGGCACCGCTGGAGGGTGCCGCGCTCACGCAGAAGAACGAGTTCCAGAATTTGTGCTTCCACAAGATCGGCACGCCGCAATCGGAAGACCCCGTGATATACGAGCGGAAGGACCAGCCGCGCTGGGGTCTCGGCGGCGGACTGACCGAGGACGGGAAATTCCTCGTGATCCATGTATCCGAGGGCACCGATCCGAAGAACCGCTTTTTCTACCGGCCCGTCGATGGCGAGAAGGTCATCGAGTTGCTGGCGGATGCCGATGCGAGCTACGACTTCATCGGCAACAAGGACGGCTTGTTCTATTTCCGCACCGATCTCGAGGCACCGCGGCACCGGATCATCGCCATCGATGTGGCGAAGCCGGAGCGCTCCGCGTGGAAAGAGATCATTCCGCAGTCGAAGGACTTGCTCCAGGAAGCCAGCATGGTCGGTGGCAAGCTGGTGGTGGAATACTTGAAGGACGCGAAGAGCGCGGTGGCCGTCTATGATTCCGACGGCAAGAAAGTGCGCGATGTCGATCTGCCGGGTATCGGCAGCGCCAGCGGCTTCGGCGGTCGCGAGAAGGACAAGCAGACCTTCTACTCCTTCACCGGCTTCACCGATCCCGGAGCGATCTATCGCTATGATCTGGAGAGTGGCACCAGCACGCTGTGGAAGCGGCCGAAGGTCGGCTTTGATGGCTCGGCCTACGAGACCAAGCAGGTCTTCGCCACCAGCAAGGATGGCACCAAGGTGCCGGTCTTCCTCGTCCACAAGAAGGGCATCGCGCTCGATGGCTCGCATCGCACGCTTCTCACCGGCTACGGCGGCTTCAATATCAGCATCACGCCCGGCTTCTCCATCGGCCGCGCGGTGTGGCTGGAGCGGGGCGGGATCCTCGCGGTGGCCAATCTGCGTGGCGGTGGCGAATACGGCAGCGACTGGCACCTCGCTGGCACGCGCCTTCAAAAGCAAAACGTCTTCGATGACTTCATCGCCGCTGCCGAGTGGCTGGTGAACGAGAAATACACCTCTTCCAAGAAGCTCGCCATCCAGGGCGGCAGCAATGGCGGCCTGCTGGTCGGCGCTTGCATGACCCAGCGGCCGGATCTCTTCGGCGCTGCGCTGCCGGCCGTCGGCGTGATGGACATGCTGCGCTTCCACAAGTTCACCATTGGCTGGGCTTGGGAAAAGGACTACGGCAGCGCCGAAAATGCCGAGGAGTTCAAGGCCCTGCTACGATACTCACCGTACCACGTGCTCAAGAACGGCACCCGCTACCCGGCGACGATGGTGACCACTGCCGATCACGACGACCGCGTGGTGCCTGCCCACAGCTTCAAGTTCGCCGCGCGCTTGCAAGAGTGCCAGGCGAAGGACGGCCCGCCGGTGCTGATCCGCATCGACACCAGCGCCGGCCACGGTGCGGGCACGGCGCTGTCGAAGATGATCGACAAGACCGCCGACGAGTGGGCGTTCCTGGAATCCGTGCTCTAGGCGCGGTCGGGACCGGGGCTGTTTTCGGTGTCACACAATCTTCGGATTTTGCGGCTTGTCATTCGATCATCTCGCCCTGAGTTTCCGACGTAACTTCCCCCTTGGGCGCATGACGATTTTCCCCCGAAATCCGCATCGAGCCGTCGTCGTGGCGGCCTCCTGCTGCTGCTTGCAGGCGATGGCCGCCCCGACCGATCCCGGTGGCTTCATTGCCCACGTCATTCCCGCGGGATCACAGCGATTGGTCGGAGTTTCGCTAGGGAGCTTTAAGAGTTTCGGCGGCACGGTGTCCGGGGTATCCGTCACCGGGCTGACCGCATCGAGCGCCCTCCCCCCAGGCTTTTTCGGTGCTTCGGACTCGGGGTTTCTCACCGTAAGGGCCGGTGCCTTTGCCGGGCTTGCGATGACAGTCACTTCCGTGTCCGGAAACGAGCTGACGCTTCAGCGCTCGCCGGTGGGGTTGATTTCCCCGGGTGACACCCTTGAGCTGTTCGTGAACCACACGATCGGTGATCTATTCGGTGCCCAGAACTCCGTCGGCCTGCTGGCGGGCACGGATGCGTCACAAGCCGATACCATCGGCCTGTGGAATGCGGAGACCCAAAGCTCCCGGGTTTTCTACTACCGGACGGGCGATGGATGGCGGGAGTCGGGCAACGAGGCGGCTGGCGATCAAAGTAGGATGCCCATGCCTTTTCCGGCGGCGTTGGTGATCAACCGCCGCGGCTCCACACCCCTGCAAGTGACCATAATGGGAGCAGTGCCGATGCCGATGACACCGCGGTATTTCGAGGTGTCTTCCGGGAGAAATCTGGTTTCGGCACCTTTTACCTGGGCAAACAAGATCGCGGATTATGGCCTCTACCTGGAGGGTTCTCCGTATTCGGTCATTGGTGCCGATGCCGCTCCGGATGCAGACACGATCCGCTTCAGCAATTTTTCGTCAGCGACCAATTCCGAGGTCATCTACTATCGCCTCGGCCAAGGTTGGCGCACGGCAGGTGCGGAGGGCGACGCGGGCAACACGCCGGTCGAACTCGGTCAGTCGATGGACTTCCAGCGGCGCGGTCCGGCAGGATTCATCAAGGCACACGGATTCCCGCTGCAAGCCGGGGCGGCTCTAGGTGCCCGGTCCGCCTCAGCTCCTGTAACAACCGTGCCGATTCAAGGCACCAAGCCCGGTGCCGGAGGCGTGCAAGTCGAGTGGACCGCGGAAGCCGGCGCCACCTATCAAGTGCAGACCCAACTCGCGGGCGATGACGCGTGGGTTGACCTTGGCGAGTCGGTGACGACCGAGGGGACGGATGGCAGCGCCTTTTGCCGTCCATCGGGACAAGGACTCCTGCGAATCGTGAAGCACTGACATGAAACCGATTCCACAATCCTTTCTCAGCCGTGCCACGGTGTTGTTGCTGGTGGCGCTATCGGCCATGGCGTGCCCGGCATCGAACGTCGTGATGTCGAATCTTTTCTCGGCCGAAGGCTCCTCCACCACGCTGACCGATTCGTCGGGGGCGCTGTTGGCATCGGGCTCACTGGTCCAATTGGGAACTTTTCCGGGACTTGGCGAGGCGGGAGTTGCGGCCTTGGCCCTCCACGGTCCGGTCACGCTCATGTCCGGGATCGACGGCTTCGGGTCTGCTTTCGGGGTCGGAGCCGGAGCGGGAAATGCCGAGGGCCGGATCGAAATCACCGCCAACGAGGCGGTCGGCATCGCCACCGGTGAACTTTACGCCGTGATCCTCAACGCGCCCACCGTCGAGGCTGCCACCGAGGTGCTGGTGCTCAAGCTGGCCGACTCGGTGCCGGCCGATGATGCCAGCAGCCTGCCCGGATACCTGGCGGTCCATTTGCGTGATGCGGAAGTGGTGTTCGGCGCGCAGGGTGCCGGTGGCTTTTCGACCCAGGCGGCCACGATTCCGACCAGCTTCGACGCTTGGATCCTCGGGCAGCTTGGGGAGGACTCGGATCCTACCCTCCGGAGTGCCGGGGCGGACGCCGATGGCGACGGATTGACCAATTTGCTGGAGTACGGACTGGGCTCGCTGGCGGGAGACAGTAGCTCCCGGCCGCGGATTGAGATCCAGGAGACGAGCGGCGAGTACCACGTGCTTTCGTTGCGCCGGATGGACGATCCAGCCCTCGTCTTCGCCTGCGAAGTCCAAGCCGATTTGTCCGAGATCGTTTGGCCGCTGCTCGAAACCCCGCTGTTAGAAGCGGCAAATCCACCGGTGCCCGCGCCGGATGGCCACCAGTGGATGCAGCAACGGCTGCCTTCCGGCAGCCGTGCTTTTGTTCGCTTGAAGGTGACAGCGGAGGAAGCGCCCTGAGCTGTCTCGCCTCGCTCCGCCGAAGGTTTTTCCGGTTACTCCACGCCGGCGCGGATGAAGGCCTTGGTATTCGCGCCCGCGGCACCCGGGGTGCGGAAGGTCTTGTAAACCCAGCCTGCGTCGGGTTCCGGGAAGTCTTCCTGGATGAAGAAAGAATCCTCGTTGTTCACTTCGGTGACTTCGAGATTGCCCCAGGTGCCGAGGTTGCTCGACGCCTCAATGGTGTAGGTCACGCCATCGACGGGGTCGGAGGTCATGCGGTTCCCGTCCGGCGAGAAGACGGCGTCCCCGCGCACGGCCACGGTCAGCGTGAGAACGTTCGGCACACCCTCGACGATCGCCATTTTTCCGAAGGACAAGCCGGTGGAGGAGCCGCTGTTAGGGTTGCCGTTGAGGGCAAATTCGAGCAAGTTCGACACGCCGTCACGATCCGGATCGGAGCCGGGAAGGGCATCGTCCCCGGCAAGGTTGTTAGGCGGCCCGGTGGCCCATCCCGCGTAGGGAGAGACCTCCGTGCCGCCGGGGTTGATGGCGAAGACGAAGCCGCCGACCTGGCCTTCGTCCGCGGAACCCACCGCGGTGCGGCCGTGCAGGCTGCCGGTCACGGTGCCACTGCCATCCGCGGTCGCCGTGCCGATCACGGTCATGTTGGCAAGGATCGGAACATCGGTCACGGTGCCGATCGTTTGCGCCTTCACGCCGGCCGCGCCACTGTCGCCAAAGACGACGAAGCCCCCTGCCGGACTTCCGTCCCACGCGGCACTGGCGTAGAGCGTCACCGTTTGCCCGGCATTGAGTCCGGTCAGGGTGAACGTGTGGTCGTTGGTCTGATTTCCGAAGGTATAGAAGCCGGAGCGGATGAGCGGTTCCCACGCACGCTCGTTGTCGTAGGCGCCGACGTTGTTGATCGAGAAGCCGTAGCCTAGGCCATTGATGTCACCGGCGCTGGCGACCGGAGTGGCGGCCACGTAGTTCGCAGAGACCGGAGTCCAACCTGGGGCGTAGCTGCCGATGTTGCGGTCGGTGAAGTCGAGATACAGCCGGGTGCGGTTGTCGAAGGTGACCGAGATCGTGTGATTGGCCGTGACGTCTTCGAACCAGTAGGTCTCCAGATCGTTCACCGGCACGCCGTCCACAAAGACCTCGGCGACCTGGTAGCCGGGAGCCGGAGTGAAAGTGTATTGCTGGCTTTCACCATGAATCACCGGAGTGGCACCGGCCGGGCTGATGGAGCCGTTCGCTCCGGCGCTGGCCGTGATCGAGTAGGTATTCAGCGCGAAGGTAGCGCTGATGGTGTGGTTGCCGGTGACGTTTGGGAAAGTGTAGTTCGTCACCGCACCGACCGAAACGCCGTCTACCAGCACGTTGGCGACGTGGTAGCCTGCGTCCGGTGTGATGGTGAAGGGGGAGTTCACGCCGTTATTCACACTCACCGCGCCGGACGGGCTGATCGATCCGTTCGTTCCGGCAGTGGTCGTGATCGTGTGGGTCACGGTGTTGAGGGCGAACGTTGCGCTGATCGTGTGGTTCGTTTCGACGTCGTCGAAGGTGTAGGTGGTCACCGCACCCACCGAGACATTGTCCACCAGCACGTCCGTCACGTGGTAGCCGCTGTTGGCGGTGATGGTGAAGGTTTTGTCATCGCCGCCCGGCACTTCCACGGCTCCGGCGGGATCGATGGTGCCGTTGGCTCCCGCGTTGGCGGTGATGGTGGGAGCGGGGAAGAAGACGAAACCACCCACCTGTCCTTCGCCTGCCAGGCCGACGCCTTGGTCGCTGTGCAGGCTGCCGGTGACGACCCCGCTGCCATCCGCGACCGCGGTGCCGATGTAGGTCAGGCTGGCGATCGTCGGATTGGTGCCGAGATTGTCGGCCTGGGCCTTCACGCCGTTCGGGGCGTTGTCGCCAAAGAGGACGTAGCCACCCTTGCCGGGTCCATTCCAGCCGGCACTGGCGTAGAGCTTCACCGATTGTCCGGGATTCAGGCCGGACAGCGAGAAGCCGTGGGTATTGTCCAGTTGCCCGAAATTGTAGAATCCCGAGCGGGTCAGCGGTTGGCCGGCTTGGCCATTGTCCCAGCAGGCCACGTGATCGAAAACGAAATCGTAGGAGGTGCCACCGACGTCGGTGAGGTTCACCATCGTGTTGTTCGTGGTGAGGCCGACCACGGGGGTCCAGCCCGACGCGATGTTGACCGCGTTGCTGGTGAAGTCGAGTTTCAGCGGAGCCGCCTGCGCGAGGCCGAGGGCGGCGAGCAGCGGGATCGCCTGCGAGGCGAGACGTTTCATCCGGCTTCGTTCCGGACGCGGGAGTGGGGGATGGTCTTGGGTTGGTAGGATGGAGTTCACGGTCAGTGGATGGGCTGGGCCTGATGCCGTCTTACGGCCATCCCGGGGTGGGTTCTTTGGGAGAAAAGCCACTCGGGAGATGGGGCGGAAACGGCGCGGACGGGTTGGGTTCCGAAGCGAACCGAGTACATCGATTCAACCTTGGGTTCCACACCAATGATCCCACCAATCTGAGAACGCGAGCAAAAAGTTGCATAAAGTTGCATAACAACCGCGACGCGCTTTCCAACCGACGATTCTTATGCCGGAACGGTTGCTGGAGCGCGGGGACCTCGACCCGCGCTCCAGCGCCTCACCCCTCATTCACCCAAAGTGACCTGCTCAGGTCGCGGGCTTGCCCCCGCCTTCCGTCTCCAGCCGGGCGGCGATCGCCTCGATCACCGCGTCCGGCGAGAACTCGCCCGCGGTGAGCCCGATCCGCCCCACGCCTGCGAAATCGCGCGGCTCGAGCGCTCCCGCATCCGCCACGGCTTTCGCCGAAAGACCCAACCGCCGGGCGGTCTCGATCAAGGCCCGCACCGAAGCCTCTCCGGCCTCGCCTGCGACAATGATCGATTCCGCCCAACGGCTGAGCGCTTCCACGGACCGCTCGCGCTCCAACATCGCGAGTGAGGTCGTATCGAGGAAAACCATGCGGCTGTCCGGGTGGCGCAGCCGCAGCGCCTCCGCCATCACGGCCGCGTGACGACGCGTCATCCGGGTCTGGCAGACGATGCCGAACTTCGGGGCAAACGGCAGCAGCGCCGCTTCCTCGGCATCCTCCACCACCGCGGCTCCCGTGGCCTCACCGGCGATGGCAAGGCTCTCCGCATCGCCGCGAAAGCCCGCCACCAGCGGCTTGCAGTGCTCCAGCGTCAGGAGATTGAGCGAGGTCTGCGCGCGCCGCACCGAGGGCAGCGTGAGGTCGAAGAGCTCGTGCCCGCTTTCCTTCCAGCGCCTGCGCGTCTCCCTGGGCAATCCGCCCAAGGGGACCACCACGGTGTGGGTCGGTGCCCGGAATTCCTGCGGATCTCCCTCCAAGGCACCCCGGCGACGGAAGACTTCGCACAGCGCCGCATCCGGCGCGAGCGCGCCCAGGATAGTCACCGGGCCGCGCTTGAGACGGGCCTCAAGCCGGGCGATTGCCTCGCGGGTCTCCACGCTGTGGCCGGCCACCATGGCGCGGCGGATCTGAAAACGCATGACGGGAGGGGTTTGGGTGCTTGCAGGCATGAACTTTGTAATGCAAAGTTTCGGGGCGAGGTGATCCCCCGGCGGGGTGAGAGCGGCGTCACTCTGTGTGGCAAAGTAAGTTTGGCAAGCCGGAAGTTTGTGACATCGCGTCCTTGGCGCGAGACCGCGCCTTGTGGGGAGGGGTTTGAAATGTCATCGGATTTCCACCCATGAGACTCGCCGCCCTGCTCCTGCTCCCGGTCATGATGCTTTCAGCGGTCGCCGCGCCATCGATCCATCTCGAGCGGGCTGCGGAGGTCACGGAGTCGATCCAGGAACACTTTTGGGATCGGAAGTCCGGCCTCTACGCTTCCAAGTCCGGCGGCAAGGAGCCGGAGATGATCTGGGGCAGCGGCGTGATGTTTTCTGCCGTCGTCGGAGCCGCGCGCCACGACAAGAAATACCGGCCGGTGATGCGGAAGTTCTTCGACGCGATGGAGGGCTACTGGGACCTGAAGGTGAAGATTCCCGGCTACGAACCGGCCCGAACCCAGGGCGGCAACGACAAGTACTACGACGACAACGCGTGGATGGTGCTCATGTTCCTAGAGGCCTACGAGCTGACCGGCGAGTCACGCTATCTCAAGCGCGCGGAAGAGACGCTGGAGTTTGTGGTCAGCGGTTGGGACGAGGAACTCGGCGGCGGCATCTGGTGGCACGAACAGCACAAGGGCGACGGCAAGAACACCTGCGTGAATGCGCCCGGCGCGCTCGGCTGCTTCCGCGTGGCACGCTTTGAAAAGGAGGCCGACGCGGCCAAGTGGAATGCCTTCGGGGAAAAGATCACCGTCTGGACGGTGAAAAACCTCCAGGCCCCGAACGGCCTCTTCTCCGACGCGATCAACGTGAAGACCAAGGAGGTCAATCGCGCCCAGCTCACCTACAATGCCGGCCTGATGCTCCGCGTCTTCCTCTCGCTGCACGCCCGCACCGGCGAGCGCTTCTACCTCGATGAAGCGCTGCGCATGGGCAAGGCGGCGAACTCCCTGCTCGATCAAGCCACCGGCGCGTATCGCGATCCCATCAAGTGGGCGCATCTGATGGTCGAGGCCGATCTCGAACTCTACCGCGCCACCGGCGACAAGGCGTATCACGAGCGCGCCGTGAAGAATGGCGCGCACCACTACGCGACGTGGAAGAAGTCACCCGCGCCCGACCTCATCACCCAGGCCTCGCTAGCCCGCGAGCTGTGGTTGCTGGCCGATCACGAAACGCCGGTCGGCGTGGAATTCTGGAAGAAGTCCGACAAGCCGAAGGCAGTACGCTAGATCGATCTAACCGCCGCCGAGCGGCACGACGGAAAGGCGATACCCGCCGCCGAGCTTGGTCATCGCGGCGTCGACTGCGGAGAAGACCGCCGGCGACGAGTAGAAGGGCCCGCTTCCCGGGCCGCCGCCCGTGTGCGTGCCGATCAGCACCAGCTCCCCGCCGACTAGCAGGAACGAGGGATGCCCCGAGTCGCCGGTGACCAGATTCTTCCTCACCAGCGATGAGACCCGGCCGGTATGCCGAAAGGACAAGCCGCTTCCCTGGATGCCCGCGATCTCGTGAATGAAGGCCCGGCGCTGTTGGTCGGTGACCACCGCGAGACATCCCGCGAGTGATCCATAGCCATTCGAGGGCGGCAGCAGGCGATACGGCTTCACTGATGAGGGCAGCGGCGAATCGAGTCTTCCCACCGCCACGTCAGCAACCCCGGCGAGCGACTCCACCGCGACCAGCGTGCGTCGCTGTGGTCGTCCGCTCCGGTCCTGGAAAACCACTGCCGAGCCCACCGGCCGCTGATAGTGTGCAGCCATCACCACATGCCATGGCGACACCGCCGTGGCCGTGCGTGTGTCGTCCCACGCAACGCCGGTGAAGTCGAGCCGCCGAGTGAAGTTCTTGCCCCACGATGAAGGACGATCGGTGGCGTAGTTCGTGAGGATGGTATTATCAGCAGCACCTTCTAACAGCGCGGCGAAGCGCTGGTCGGAGTCCGTGCGGATCGACGCCACTGAGAGAGCGGACGAAGGTGCCGCGGGCATGAGCGGGATGTCGGACGAGCAGGACGCGAGAAGAACTGTGACTAGGAGAAGATACGGTTTCATCAGCGGGTGGGTGGAGGATTCTTGAGGGGCTCGGTTTTGGTAACTCTTTCGTAGTGGCCCAGCCACCACCGCTCGTCGTAGTCCAGGCTATCCCATCGCGCACGGAGTTCTTTGGCGTATTGTCGCAAGGCATCGGCGATTTCAGGATGCTTCTTGTTCAAGTCGGCGAGGGATTCTTCGGAGAAGAAAGGGGTCGCCTTCAGCGACTCGAGAGCTATGTCGTTCCATTCCTTGCGCAGCCACGCAGGTGTTTCCGGCGAAGTGGCTTTCAGCAAGGCGAGCGCATCCCTTCCACGGGAACCCGGCGGGAACTCGTGATAGGCGGTGAAATCCGAGCGCTGCTTCGAGGAAGCGAAGGCAACGGCCTCCGCGTAGCGGCCTTTCTTGATCAGGTTTTCCAGCTTGAGCTTGTTTTGCAACGCGGGCTGGAATGGTACGCTTGCAATAGTCCACGCTGCGAATGCGAAAGCAGCGAAAGCAGCGAATGTAGTGGATGTAACGGAGGACAACGTCCTTTCGCGGCCAAGCGGACGCCCTGCGGTACCCTTCACGATCCAGCATGCGACGACGGCTGCTAGAAACACCCAGAACGAGGTCACGACGATGAAGCCCGAGGCTTCTCTCAAGAGCTGGGTGTGAGGCGGCAGGCGAACACCGCCCATGATCTGGACCAGTGACATTCCTTTCCACAAGCTCCCGATCATCGCCTCGAAAGCCGCGGGGGCGAGAATCAGCACAAAGGCGCGTGGATGGGTAACGTCCGTCAGAACCGCCACGGCTCTTGTCATGAGGAAAACCCGCCACAGCGAAACGATGGCCAGGAAAGCGATGTTCCACTTCGTGGCTGTGATCAAATCGGTGGTGGCTTCCACGGGTATCCCATAGAGCCACGCGCACGGTGCCGTCATCCAGGCGAACGTCAGGAACGAGAGGAACTGCGGCCCGATCTTGCCGGTCGCTTTCAATTTCAAGGGTACGGTGATGCAATTGAAGATGAAGAAAATCGAGACCATCGACGCCACGAAAGGCCCGATGAACCACTCCGGCTGGCGCAGCAGATCGAGGTGGTCGTAGTTCCGTGCGATGCCGGCGCTCAGCACGAGGATCGCGCCGACGATCCAGGCGTGGCGGGTCGCGGCGATTCGCTCGATCGCGCCGCGGTGGCCGATGAGGAAAAGCAGCGGGTCGAGAATGCGCATGGGAGGATGCAATGGAATGCCAAGCTCAGAGGCAAGCCTCACGCTGGGAGCGCGGGCCGCTGGCCCGCAGAATGGTCCCTTGAGTGTTCAGCCCGTTGAGGCCCGCAGATGGGATGCGCAGTCCCGTGCTTCGGCGGGCCAGCGGCCCGCGCGCCCAGCATTATCTCGCGCGGACCTTCGCCCGCAAGTGCCCGCGAAAGCGCTTGTTCCGCTGCTCCACGAACTCCGGCGCATAAAGCCTCCGGGTCAGGTCGCGGAAGCCGCTCTTCAGCTCCTCCACACTCATGTCGGTGGGTCGGAAATTGATGTCGAAGAGCGTGCAGCGCTCGGTCGCTTCTTCGGAAAGCAGCCGGCCTTCTTCCGACAGCCGTTTCCACAACGGCGTGCCGGGAAAGGGCGTGAGGTAGGTCACCTGCACATCGTAGAGGCCGCTTTCCTCGACGAAACGGAAGACGTGCTCGAAGCTCTCCGGCCCATCGCCATCGAAGCCGAGGATGAAGCAGCCATTCACCGTGATGCCATGGCGCCGGATGGTCTCGACGGCGCGCAGGTAGCGGTCGGTGCGGCGGGCCTTCCAGTTGGACTTCTTCTCCACGCCATTGAGCGAATCGAAGCGCGGGCTCTCGAAACCGATGAGCACCTGATGGCAACCGGCGTCGCGCATCATCTTGAGCAAGTCTTCGTCATCGGCGACCGAGACGTCGGTCTCGGTGAACCAGCGCAGGCCTTCCTTTTGGAGCGCGGTCATCAAGGCACGACCGTGGCGCTTGTCGGCGAAGGTATTGTCATCGGCGAACTCGACGAAGGGCCGGCCGAAGAGCTCCTTCAGCCGTCTCACTTCAGCGACCTCCTTTTCAACCGGTTTGGTGCGAAAGGTCGGTGAGAGACGCATCGAGGCCGCGCAGAATTCGCAGGCATACGGGCAGCCGCGCTGGGTCTGCACCGTGAACCTGGGATAGCGATCCGGTGACAGCAGATCGAAGCGCGGCATCGGCGCGTTCCGGAAATCGAAAGGTCCACTACGGCGTGCATCGTAGATCGGTTTCAATTCGCCGCGCTCCAAGTCACGCAGCACCTCCGGCCACACGACCTCGCCCTCGCCGATGACCAGGGCGTCGACATGTCGTGCTGCCTCCTCCGGCGCGAGCGTCGCGTGAAGCCCGCCGAGGATCACCGGGATGCCTTTCTCGCGAAACTTCGCGGCCATCGCGTAGGCCTCCTTCGAAGTCGCGCTCAAGGTGGAAAGCGCGATCGCATCGAAGCGGTCCGGCACCTCCGAGATGTCTCGTACTTCGAGATACTCCGCACCGATATGCGGCGGGGACATGCCCGCCAGGGTCAGCAACCCGAGCGACGGCAGCGCCTCGATCTCCCGCGCACGCCGTGCCACCGCGGGAAAGGACAGGCCGAGCTGGAGCAGCTCCGCATCGACGAGCCGGAGCCCGCTCATGGCGATGTAGCCGATATTCATGACCGGGCGAAGAGGATGACCGAGATCCCCGCCGCGGCGGACAGCACGGGGATGAAGAAGAGATGGCGGAAGGGCTTCCACCACGCACACAAGAAGCAATTCAGCGGCATCGCGATCAACGCCACCAGCAACGCGATCGAGCCGTTACGCGCTGCCTCAGGGGAGACACCCAATGGCTCCAGCGACAGCGCATAGAACAAATTGATCAACCCGATCCCGAAGAAGGAAATGTGCCCGAGCCGCACCATCCGCCTTTCACGGCTGCCGTAGCCACCGAGCCAGTCCTCGCGGTGAAAGAGCAGTCCCATGATCGCCCCGCTGATCACGCCGCCGAGAAATCCGGCCCAGCCGGTGAGGAGCGAGAACTTGAGGGGATCCATGCCGCCATCTGAGCAGGTCGAGTGCACCCGGGAAAATCGAAATCCGCGTGTGAATGATCGCGTCACGCGATGGTCGCGCAGGAGATTGCCCAGCTTCCGACCATTTGACTTGCCCGGTCCCGGGGCGGCTTGCTTGGTTGGAGTCGATACGTTTTCCTCTATCAACTTCCCTTGAAACTCGTCCGCCAAAGCCGCCTCCACTTCCGCGAGGGAAACTCCGACAAGGTCTATGAGGTGGACCTGTGCGAGGCCGGCGAGGGCGAGTTCCTGGTGAATTTCCGCTACGGCCGCCGCGGCGCCGCGTTGCGCGACGGGACCAAGACTCCTTTCCCTGAATCGCGGGCCAAGGCCGAGGCGATCTTCGAGGCGCTTGTGGCGGAAAAGACACAAAAGGGCTACAAGATCGCCGGTGAATCCGGGCTCCCTGCCGCATTGCCGGTAGCGGCATCTCCCGCTCTGGCGTGCGACGATCCGCGCCGGACCGCCATCCTACGGCGCTTGAAGGAAGAGGCCGGCGGCTCGCCGAAAGGCAAGGCACGCTGGAAGCTCTCGCGCGTGCTATGGCGCGCCGGGGCGTGGATGATGCGGGAGGCCGCGGATGACATCGCCACGATCGGCGCGCGGTTGCAAGGGCCGATGGACCTGTGGTGCGCAGCCTGGGCGCTCGGCCGCTGCGGCAGCCCGAAACACGCAGTGGTGCTCGATTTGATGACAAAGCGGGCCGCCGACGTTCCATGGGTGCTCGCGATGATCGCCGAGGCCAAGGTTGCCTTGCTTCCCGAGGAAGACGATTCGGCCGCGGGCTTGCCGCCTACTGTTGCCGCGGTGTTCCTGACCGGCGATCCCGCAGCTTTCCGCGCGGTGGTCGAGCAAGAGCTGCGGACCGGCCAGCACAACGGCCTGCCATCGGCGCTGATGATTCTTTCCTCCCGTCACGGCTGGGTGCGGGAGGTGATGCATGAGCTGGTGCGGCTGTTGCCGCTTGGCCGCGGGACCATGCCGTTCTTCCGCCAAGTACTAAAGGCATCGGAGTTCCGGCTGGATGCAGAGCTCTACGGTCAGTGCGTCCGTCGCTTTGACACCACGAATGCCACCGGTGCAATGCCGTGGCGATTGCCCAAGGCCGCGCCCCAACCGGCCTACACGACCGGCACGCGCAATTACCTCCGCCGCCGGCCGGTGCGGCTGCTGACCGTGGCCGGCGAGAGTGGCGAGGCCGCGCTTTTCATCCCGCTGGCGACCGGCCTCTTGCTCGCCTACGACGATCAAACGGACCAGCCGCGGGAAACCTCCACTTCCACATACGATTGGGATCGTACCACGCGCCGCTCGATCGAGCGCAAGATCTGGTATCCGCGCTACAGTTCCTGCTTTGGCTTCATCTGGCTGATGCGCGGGGCGGGCGGAAAGCTCGAGCCGACGAATAGCAAGGTCACCTGGCGATTCATCGACGGGAAGCGTGGCGACGCCACCACCCGCGAAGAACCATTCGCCCACCTGTGGGACCAGGCGCCGGATGCGGTGATGCACCTGCTTCGCCATGCCCGGACACGGGAGGTCCAGCAATTCGCACTGCGCGTTTGGCGTGCGAATCCCGCGTTTGTCGAGGAAGCGGATGCGAGCTTCGTCGCCGACCTGTTAGGCTCGTGGTTCGCTGATACCGTGGCACTCGGCCTGGAGATCGCCCGTGCGCGCTGGAATCCCGCAGCGCCAGAGCTGCCGCTGTTGCTGGCGATGCTGGATTCCTCGCTTCCTGAAGCGCGGACCCAGGGGATCGCTTGGCTGCGCGATGTCGCGACCATCGTTGTCGCCGACTCCGCCTTCCTCGCATCGACGGCGTTCCTCAAGCACGAGGACGCACGACTCGCCGTCCGCGACGTGCTGCGGGCCACGGCGATCCCCGTGGAATCGCGCCGCGATCTGGTGGCGCGCGTCGTTTCCGCCCTGCTCGCGCTCGATGACGATGAAGCCGCCATCGCCGGACCGGCGGTGGACTTCCTGCTGCTGCTTGCGCCCGCCGAGGTGCAGGCACTGCCGCCGGCGCACCTCGCAGAGCTGGCGGCGCATCCGCTGGAGGCCTGCCAATTGCTGGCGGTGCAGGTGCTGCTGAAGTCGTCTTCCCCGGCGGGCTTGCCGGAGAGCCTGTTGCTTGCGGCGGTGTCGTCGGATTTCCCCGCGGTGCGGCGGCTCGGCATGGAGCTGTTAGGAAAACTTTCCGACCATGAGCTGGCCTCGCGCACCGAGGTGCTCGCGGCCTGTGCCGTTTCGAAGCACGAAGAACTGCGCGATGGTGCTGCGCCGCTGTTAGGACGGGTCGCCACCCGCGACCGCACGTCAGCGCGCGAGCTCGTTCTGCAGTGGTATCCGCTGCTTTTCCGCGAGGAATCGTTCGAAGGACTGCATGCGTCGGTCCATGCGTTGCTCACCGAATCCTTTGCAAACGAGCTGGATGCGATTCCCGCGGACTCGTTCCGGCGGATGCTGGAGTCGCGTTACGATTACGGACAGATGCTCGGCTTCGCGCTGTTGCAGCGTGAAAGCGGGCCCTTCGAGACGGAGGATCTGGTGGCCTGGGCAGTGCATCCTCTGGTGGCGGTGCGCGAGTGGGCAATCGAGCAGTTGGAGCGTGAGCCAGACTTGCTCCGCCGCGAACCGGGGCTGGTGTTGCGCTTGTTAGAGAGTCCCTATGACGATGGCCGTGAACGCGCCTTCGACTTCTGCCGGCGCGAAATCCGCGACGGCGATTGGACCCCGGAGTCGCTGGTGGCCGTGTGTGACTCGAATCATCGGCCCGCGCGCGACTTCGGCCGCGAGCTGGTGACGCGGCTGTTTCGCGAGGAAGACGGGCCGGTGTATCTGCTGCGTTTCAGCCAGCACCCCGCGACGGAGATCCAGCTCTTCGCCACGAACTACCTGGAACGCCACGCGAGTGGCTCGGCCGAGCGGATCGCGGCACTCGATCTCTATTTTCGCACCGTGCTTTCCCGCATCGGGGTCGGCCGCGTGGCGAAGCAAAGGGTGCTCGCGTTCCTTGAGAAGGAAGCGCTGGCCGACGAAAGCATCGCCCGCTTGGTCGTCCCGCTGCTGGCCCGCCAGTCCGGCACGGTGGCGATCCAGGACAAGGCGGAGATGATCCGCATCCTCGATGCCTTGCGCCGCCACTGGCCGCAGATGGAAAGCCCGTTGAAACCCCGCCCCGTGCCTGTCCGCGAGCCGTCATGATCTTCCAGTATCAATACCGTGGCTTCTCGCGCGTCGGCTCCACGCCGCGGTCGACCGCGATGACCTTCGTGCCCGATGGAGGCCGGCCGCCGATGGCCTTCAACGGTCTGCTGCGTGACAAGCTGCCCTTCCGCGAGGCGATCTGTGCGATGCACCGCGTCGTCACCGGTGACCTGCGCTGGAAGCCGAAAGAGCGCGAGGATTACAAGGCGTGGGCCGCCACGCAGGAGGAAGTCTGGCTTGCCGAATTCATGGAGCGGGCCGGCGAGATCAAGGGCCAGGTTTCCGCCGTGCGCGAGGAACTCGATACGCTCCGCTCCCGGAAGTGGGAGGTGATGACGCCGTTCCGCGACGCGAAGCAGCGCTACTTCCAGCACATCTACAAATGGGAGCGCATCTGGTGGATCGTCCTCGATCCGGTGATTACCGTGCATCCCGATCAGGTATTCTTCGAGTGCTTCAGCCAGGACGAATCAAGCTACGCGCGGCTGTCCTGCACGCACGATGTCTTTGAGAAAGTCGGCGACTTCACCTGCGGCACCACGAATATCGACTACTCCGCGCCGTTGTACGATGAGTTTCGTAAGATCCGCGACTACAAGGAGACCGCGCTGGCGATCGACCCCGGTGGCTTCGAAGTGAAGACCGGCGACGACCCCGCGCTTCGCGAGGAGAAGATCGACGTGCCCGATTCATGGGTGCGCGGGTTCTTGCAAGTCAGCTCGGCGATGACGCTCGATGGCATCGAGGTGGATCTCGATCCGATGGACTTCCACGCGATCTGCTTTCACTTGAAGCGGAAGAAGGAAAGGCACGGCCCGCGCTCGCTGCGCTTCCGGCTGAATCCGGGCCAGCCGCCGGTCATCATCGTCGATCCCTGGGGCACCGAGATCGTTTGCCGCCGGTCCTTCCATCATGCGAAGGAGAACACCGAGATCCGGCTGTGGGGACGCCGCCGCTTGCTGGTGCTGGAGGCGATGATCCCGCTCGCGCGGCGGGTGAAGGTCCGGCTGTTAGGCTACGGCATGCCGTCTTTCTGGCAGGTTGACATGGGCGCGCTGAATTTCACTTTGGGCCTGTCCGGCTGGACGGCGAATGACTGGTCGCGCGCCGGCCAATTCGACCTGATGGCACCGCGCACCGCGGTCTCGACCGAGGCGGTCGAGATGGTGCTCGGCGCGCTGAACCGGAGCTGGTTCTCCAGCGCGTCGTCACTCGCCGCACAACTCTCGATGCCGCCGGCCGATGTGCTTGGCGCGCTAGTTGCGGGCACCCAGGCCGGGCTGGTGGTGAAGGATCCGGGCGATGATCTCTGGCGGGCTCGCGCGCTCAGCCGAGAGCCGCTGCCACTCGACCGGCTGCGCTTCTCCAACGAGCGCGAGGCGAAGGCCCGCGAGCTGTTCCAGCGTGGCTCGGTGAAGGTCGAGGTCGAGGAACGCATCGGCGAACGGCAGATCGCCGGCATCGTGGATGATGGCAAGACGCGCTATCCGGTGGAGGCGGTGATCGATGCCGACGAGCGGCTCGTCCGCGCGAAGTGCTCCTGCAATTTCTTCCAACAGAACCGCCTGCGCCTGGGGCCCTGCGAGCATGTCCTCGCGGCCCGCATGGCAAAGGCGCGCTACCACTTTTCGGCGAAATGAAGACGACACCCGATGATTTATCTTCCGGTGCCCGTCGTCCGCGCCGTAGATGTATTTCGACAGCGGCGGGGGTGTGGATCTTGCCATCCGGTCGGCGTATCGCCGTCCATGTTCACAGCCTCGCAACGCATCACCGGTCAGCTCGTGACTGTGCGGCACTTCCCTACCAGTGCGCTAGTTCCGGGTCGGCTTCCGTGAAGCGAACTAGCGCACTGGTAGGGGTGCCGCTTGAGTTGAGCAGCCCGGTCCTCCGAGTTGCACGAAGACGCCGCCCGCCGCTGTCGATTTCCTTCCGCCGCGCCTGATCTGACCATGTCCGAACGCCAGGAAATCTACGATCGCATCCGCGCCGCCGGTGGCCGGGACAAGGTCATCCTCGAGGAGATGATCCGGAAGGGCTTTTGGAAGCCCGGCACGGCCGAGACCGCGATTCCCGAAGCATTGCTCAAGCGCGAGGCGGAACTTGTATCCGACCTTCGCTCGCTCACCGCGCAGCAGCGCCGTTATCAAGACCGCGAGGCCGCCTTGAAGGAGATGCGTCGCGAGCGCTTGGCCGAGTCGCGCCGCAAGCAGAAGGAGACCGAGGAGCGCCGCGAGCAAGAGCGCCAGGCCCGCACCGCGGCATGGGAGCGCCGCAAGCAGGATGAGATCCTCCATCTGGGCGACGAGGGCTCGGCGAATCTCAACCAACTCGAGTCGCACCACGACCGGCTCGCTCGCCACGGCCTGCCCGACTTTGCCACCCACCGCATCCTCGCACAGGCAATGCTGACAAATGTCGGCGAGCTGCGCTTCCTCGCCTACGGTCGCAAGGTCGCGAAGTTCAGCCACTACCGGCGCTTCCTGATGCCGAAGAAAACCGGCGGCCATCGCCTGATCTCGGCGCCCATGCCGCGACTCAAGCAGGCGCAGCACTGGATCCTCGAGCAGATCTTGAACAAGGTGCAGGTGCATGAGGCGGCGCACGGCTTCCTTCGCGAACGCTCCATTCTCACGAATGCCTCACCGCACGTCGGGGCATCGCTGGTGATCAATCTCGACCTGCGCGACTTCTTCCCGAATATCACGTGGCCACGGGTCTTCGGGCTGTTCCATGCGCTCGGCTACTCGCGCTCCGTCGCCACCATTTTCGCCCAGCTCTGCACCGAGCCGCCGGTCGAGGAGGTCGAGCTCGATGGCCAGACGTGGCAAGTCGCCACCGGCGTCCGCCACCTGCCGCAGGGCGCGCCGACCAGCCCCGCGATCACGAACCTGCTGTGCCGCCGCTTTGACGCGCGCATGGCAGGCATCGCCCGCAAGCACGGCTTTGCTTACACCCGTTACGCTGACGACCTGACCTTCTCATCGAAATCCGGCGATCGAGATGCCGGCCGTAAGGTGCTCTGGCAAGTCCGCCGCGTGATCGAGGAAGAGGGCTTCCACCTCCACCCCGACAAGCTGCGCACGCTCGGCAAAGGCCGCCGCCATGATGTCACCGGCCTGACGGTCAACGAAAGCCTGTCTGTGCCGCGCAACGATGTCCGCAACTTCAAGGCACTGCTGCATCGCATGGAAAAGAGCGGCCCGGTGGGTTGCACGTGGCGCGGCTGCGGCGACCGCATCCTCGCCCGCGTCGGCGGCTTCGCGAACTACCTGATGATGGTCGATGCCGCGCGCCACGCGGACCTCCACAAGCGCGCGATGGCCCTGCTGAAACGCCACGGCTTCCAACCGGAGATCCGCCACCCGGCGAAGCGCCAAGGGCCTCCGCCTTTCCCAACTCCATCGGCTCCGCCAGCGCTTCCAAGCTCGGAAGCTTCGACCGGCCTGCTGGGCAAGATCCGCCGCTGGTTCGGAGGGAAGTAGGTCGGCGAAGGCTGATATCGTTCCGCCTCAAGGCACTCGTGTCCGCTCGACGAACCTCTCGCTGGAGATGGCTTCGAATCGGATCCCGGTCGCTTCTTCGATGCGCTTGGACCGTCCGCCTTCCAGCATCTCGCGGGTTTGAGCGAGAACGAGGACGTAGTCGGTCTTTAGAGTAGGCAAGAGGTGGGACCAAATTTCCCATGTCGTGGAGGTGACATGACTTTTTTTATCAGCCTTCCACGCTTCTATCCGGCTGAGCGCTTCTTCGCGGCTGCCGAAAGAACCGGCGGACAGGTAGATGTCCTCCCTCTGCAGATGTGCGCTGACCTGATCTGAAAGATCCTCGCCTAGACCCAGAATGCGCGTCTCAGAGCCGCCCTCTTCCATTTCCATTTCCAACGACAGGAAGAGGCTTCGCCTCTGTTCGAAAGCCCCGCTCACCTTCCACTCGCCGTCTTTTGATGAGGAGCCGAAAAGCGCGGCAATCCGCTCACCCGACGCCATGAGAACCCTGCCATCGAGTGAAATGCCGGACGGGGGATGGCTCCGGAGATGAGCGAGTTGTTTGGCATCCCACGCCACCGACTCGGAAACCGGGTAGCGCAGCAGCGCCTCGGCGAGACTCAAGCTGTCGTCGCGAGTGACCACTCGTGTGGTTACCGGTGGAGGTGTCTTCGGATCATTGTGGGTAGCGTCCACGACCGTTTCAGTCTCGGAAAGGAGAGTCGATTTCTCTGGGGTGGACTGATCGGTGAAGCGCTCGATGAAGTAGACCTTGGTCGTCGTTTGATAGTAACTGGCGTGGTTGTCGCGTTCGGTGCGCAAGACGGCATAGGCCGTATCATCCGCACCCAGCAGCCGCTCCGTCACCCTCACATGGCGGTCCGGAGAGGCGTTTGCGAGGCCCCCCAGGATCGTGAACAAGGCGACACTGACCCATCCGAATTTGCCCGGGGCTTTCATGGTGTTGGATACAATCTGCCATACGATTCGCCGTCGCTTGGTTTGTCAGAGGCCCGCGAAGTCTCGAAAATCACTCGCCCGACAGCCCGTTTTTGGCGGTGCGTCCGCTGTTTTCCGCTGATTTTCAATCTCCTGCGCCGGTAGTTGACCCCTCGGGGGGGCGTTGCTAGCTTCCGCGCCCGCAAAATGAGTTCCGAATCGCAATACAAAGACACGCTGCTGCTGCCGCAAACGACGTTCCCGATGCGCGGGGACCTCGTGGACAACGAGCCGAAGCGGCTGGCGATTTGGGAGAAACAGGGCCTTTACCAGAAGATCCTCGGCCGCCGCCGTGCTCAAAATGCGCCGACCTTCATCCTCCATGACGGCCCGCCCTTCGCGAATGGCGACGTGCACATGGGCACCGCGCTCAACAAGGTGCTCAAGGACCTCGTCGTGAAGTCGAAGACGATGGCCGGTTTCACCGCGCCCTTCGTTCCCGGCTGGGACTGTCACGGCCTGCCGATCGAGTTCAAGGTGGTCAAGCAGGCCACCGGACTGGAGCCCGCCGAGATCCGCCGCCGCTGCACCGAGTTCGCGGAAAAGTTCATCGATATCCAGCGCGGCTCGTTCCGCCGCCTCGGCGTGTTCGGCGATTGGGAGAATCCCTACCTGACCATGGCCCCCGGCTATGAGGCGGAGATCCTGCGCGTCTTCGCCAAGCTGGTCGAAAGCGGCTCGGTCTATCAGAGCAAGAAGCCGGTCCAGTGGTCCTACGGCGCGCAGACCGCGCTGGCCGAGGCCGAGGTCGAGTACCAGGACAAGGAAAGCACCGCGATCTTCGTGAAGTTCCCGATGACCCCGGAGTCATCGTCGAAGCTCGGCATCGGCAACGCGGCGATGGCGATCTGGACGACCACGCCGTGGACGCTGCCCGCCAACCTCGGCGTGGCGGTGCACCCGGATTTCACCTACGAGGTCTGCCAATTCGAAGGCAACGGCCGCCAGGAAATCCTGATCGTAGTGAAGGAACTCGTGGCCGAGCTTGAGACGAAGTCCGGCATGCGTCGTACTTCCACGCTCAAGAGCCTGAAGGGCCGCGAGCTCGAACACCTCGAAGCGCGCCACCCGTTCCTCGACCGCACTTCCAAGATCATCCTCGGCCAGTTCGTCACCACCGACACTGGCACCGGCGCGGTCCACATCGCTCCGGGCCATGGTGCGGATGACTACGTGGCCGGCCAGCAGTACGGACTCGGCATCCTTTCGCCGGTCGATGACGAGGGCAACTTCACCGCTGAGGTCGGCTTGCCCCAGTTGGTCGGCAAGCATGTCTTCAAGTCGAACGAACCGATCATCGAGCTGTTGGAAAGCAAGGGCGTGTTGCTCGCGAAGGAAGTCTATCGCCACAGCTACCCGCATTGCTGGCGTTCGAAGACCCCGATCATCTTCCGCGCGGTGGAGCAGTTCTTCATCTCGCTGGAAACCCTGCGCGGAAAGGCGCTCGACGCGATCGACAAGGTCGAGTGGCTGCCGGCGAAGAACCGGAACCGCATCTACGGCACCGTGGAAGCGCGGCCGGACTGGTGCATCTCGCGCCAGCGCACCTGGGGCGTGCCGCTGCCCGTGTTCTTCGATGCCGACGGCAAGGCCATCCTTTCCGCTGAGGTCGCCTGCAAGGTTGCCGATCTCGTCGAAACGCAGGGCACTAACATCTGGTTCGAGCTTTCCGATGAAGAGCTCGCGCAGAAGCTCGGCCTGCCCGCCGGCGTGAAGAAGTGCCGCGACACGCTCGACGTGTGGATCGACTCCGGCTGCTCGCATGTCGCCGTGCTCGAGAAGCATCCCGAACTTCACGCGCCTGCCGATCTCTACCTCGAAGCGACCGACCAGCACCGCGGCTGGTTCCAGAGCTCGCTCATGATGAGCATCGCCTGGCGTGGCACCGCGCCCTACAAGTCCGTGCTCACCCACGGCTTCGTGGTGGACAAGGACAAGAAGAAGATCTCGAAGTCGGACGCGGCCAAAGCCGGCAAGCCGACCGACGCCGCCCACTTCTATAACAAGTACGGCTCCGACATCCTCCGCCTGTGGGTCTCCTCCGTCGATTGGCAGAGTGAGGTTCCCTTCAGCGAGGATCTCTTCAAGCAGGTTGCCGAGCCCTATCGCCGCCTCCGCAATACGCTGCGCATCCTCCTTGGCAATCTCGACGGCTTCGATGCGGGGATGGATCGCGTCGCGCCGAGCCACCTGCCGCTGCTAGACCAGTGGATTCTCGAGCGACTTCATGCCGTGGTCGCCGAGTGCCGGAAGGCCTACGAGCAGTATGAATTCCGCAAGGTCTTCAATGCGGTGAACCAGTTCTGCTCCACCGACCTGTCCGCGATCTACATCGATGCGACCAAGGACCGGATGTACTGCGACGCAAAGAACTCGGTCCGCCGCCGCGCGAGCCAGACCGCGATGTATGACGTCTTCAATGCGCTGGCCAAGCTGCTCGCGCCGATCCTCGCCTTCACCGCCGACGAGGCGTGGGAGCATGCGACCTTTACCGAGGGCAGCGTTCACGAGCAGGACTTCCCCGAGCCGGATCCGGCCTTCGCTTCCGGTGCGGCGACGGCGAAGGTGAACCGCCTGCTGGAGATCCGCCGGACGATGCAGACCGCGATCGAGGAGCAGATCCAGGCCAAAACCTTCATGAAGAACAACGAGGCTGCGGTGACGCTGGTCGTCCCGGAAAAGGAGCCGGTGTACGACCTGCTGCGAGACCGCCAGTTCGCCACCGAGTTCTTCATCATCGCCGATCTCGACGTGTCCGCCGGCAAGAAGCTCTCGGCCAAGGCCGCGAAGACGAGCCACAAGATGTGCCCGCGCTGCCGCCGCTACGAGCCGCTCGGCAAGTCCGGTCTTTGCGCGCGCTGCGAGTCCGTGGTGCAGGCCGTTTCCCACGCGTGAGCATGGAAGCTTCACCTGTTAGCAAGGAGTGGCAGCTCAAGTGGATCCTTTTGGGTCTGACCCTGCCGCTCTACATCCTCGACCAGTGGTCGAAGTTCTGGGTCGTCGCGAACTTCCCCGAGCCTGACCCGGGGAAGTTCTCCGCGGGTGTGGAGAGGCCGGTGATCGAAGGCTTCTTCAACCTCGTCCGCGTGCACAACCAGGGCGTGGCCTTCGGCTTTGGCAACGGCAGCGACTGGGCTCCGGTGGTTTTCCTTGCGGTGCCCATCATCGCACTCGTGCTGATCACGCTGGGGCTGAAGAATAACTTCTTCTTCGGCAATTGGGGCAAGGTCGCTGTCGGCCTGCTGCTGTGCGGGATCTTCGGCAATCTCACCGACCGCCTGATCCAAGGGTCGCGTCTTTCCTACATGGAAGGTGCGCCGCTGTGGGATCGTCTGAAGGCCGGCTACGTGGTCGACTTCCTCGACTTCACCATTCCGCTGGTGAACTACCGCTGGCCCTCCTTCAACGTCGCCGACTCCTGCATCTGCGTCGCCGCGGCGCTGCTTTTCTTCAGCGGCCTGAAGGCGGACCTGCAGAAGAAGGAGCCGTCCTGACGCGCTCACACGGGCTTCACCGGCTTTTCACCGTTGCGGGTTCGACGTGGGCGGGGGTTCGCTCACACTGCGGGCATGTCTGCCTTGAAGCAAATCCGCCTCGCGATCGGGCTCGTGATTGCCGGCCTCGTGTTCAGCGGGGTCACGGCGTTTCCCTTGCTTCACGAACTGCGGCTCTTGTCCTTCGTCATGACCGGCGAGGCGCGGGCGAATCCCGACCTCCACGAGGGCCTCCTGCACTGGATTCTCACGGTGCGCGAAGGCTTGGAAGTCACCCATGAACGCTATCCGTTCCTCGCCTATGGCACGGACTGGCTCGCCTTCGGTCACCTCGTGATCGCGCTGTTTTTCATCCTGCCGTGGCGGGAGCCAGCTCGCTACCAAGGCGTGCTGCGCGTCGGGGTGGTGGCCTCGTTCGCGGTGATCCCGCTGGCCCTGATCTGCGGGCCGATCCGCGGCATTCCGTTCGGCTGGCGCATGATCGACTGCTCATTCGGGCTGCTCTGCCTGCCGCCCCTGCTGTTTGCCCTGCGGAAGATCCGGGAGCTCCAATCTATCACTCCGTGGGAGTGGGGTGCTTCAGACGGTGAACCACCACGGGCACAATGAAGATAAGGATCGTGACCGCCGAAGTGCCCAAATCGAAATACTTGCTGGCCAGGAAATCGTGCACCGGATTTCCCTCCGGGAGGAAGTGTCGCGGGACGCTAAGAAGCAGCTTGATACCGAGGATGCCGATGACGAGGTAGGCGCACTTTTCCAAGAAAGGAAACTTGTGCATCAGCTTCACGAACCCCTGTGCAGCGAAGCGCATGGCGAGGATGCCGATGAAGACGCCAATGCAGACCAGGACGATGTCAGACGGCGGCGGGAAGAGTTGCTTGTTCTTCGTGAATGCGACGGCGGCGAAAACATTGTCCAGGGAGAATGCCAGATCCATGATTTCCACGGCCACGACGGTGGCCCAGAAAGGACCGAGGCGCCCCATGGTGTGGCGATGGAGCCAGTTGCCTTCCTTTTCCACATGCTCGGCGGCTTCGCCTTCCGCGCTTTCGTTGCGAGCGAAGTGTTTCCACGCGAGGAACAACAGGTAGAGACCGCCGATTGGTTCCAGCCACCAGATGCTCATGAGCCACGCCACGAGGGCGAGGCAGATGCCCCGGAAAACGTAGGCACCGATGATACCATACTTCAGCGCCTTCCCGCGCTGCTCCTCCGGCAGCCTCATCACCATGGTGGCGAGCACCGCGGCATTGTCCACGGAGAGGATGCCCTCGATAAGGATCAGCGAGAGAATCACCGTGATACCGGCGGCAGGATCAGTGCCGAGAATGTAGGTCCAGTCCATGCGAGCGGGTAGGCTCCCTTCTCCATGCCGTGCGCTCAAGCCTGATCTCGCAACCAATCGAGCACCTGCGCGCGATAGCGCAGAGGCAGAGAGTAGTGACCTTCGCCTTCCTCCCAATGGCCCTCGGCCCCGGGGACCCGGGCCGCGAGCCGCTTCGCGACCTCGCACGGCAGGTTCTTGTCCGCCAGCCCGTGCCAGAAGGCGACCGGCACCCGGATGTCCTCCGGTGAGAAATCCCAAGGTTCGAGGTAGAGTTCGCCATCGGCCAAGGTATGCGCCGGGCCCTTGCGCACGCCTTCCAGATAGCTGCGGGTGACGCTTTCCCAGCAGCCGGCGTCCAGGATGGCCTCGCGGTCGGACGGCGGGATGCTGCGCAGCATCCACGTCATGGGAGCCCGTTCCGCTCCGCGGGCGATCATCCAGCGGCTCGTCGAGACCACGACGGGCATCGCCACGTTGCGGAGCTTCCGCAGTCGCGCCATGCCGCGGTAGGCCCAGTGCATGCCGGCACGGTCCTCCGCACCGCCAAAGGGCGGCGCACCGCAGAGCACTGCTGCGGCGATCACACGGTCTGGCAGCGCCGCGGCAGTGGCCAGCGTGTAGGGCCCGCCCCCGGAAATGCCATAGAGCTTGAAGCGCCCGATTCCCAGCGCATCGGCCAAGCCGGCGACATCGCCCGGCCAGCTCGCGAAACCGCGGCCGGGCAGCGGATCGGACAAGCCGACCCCCGGCCGGTCCGGCGCGATCAGCCGCAGCCCTCGCTCCGCGGCCAGTTCATGCAGCAGCTTTCCCTGATAGCGGCTGCTCGGCCAGCCGTGGAAAAAGAACACCGGCTCCCCGGCAGGATCGCCGTAGTCCGCGTAGCCCAGTGCCCGGCCGTCGGGCAGGCGCATCTGTTCGTCCTCCTTCATCGCGGGCACAGGGTACTGGAAAGGTCCGGCCGCGCCCACCGAAGTTTGCTCCGGAATCATCGCGGGGATCCGCTGGGAGCGCGGGCCGCTGGCCCGCCGAGTGGTCCTTCGGGATCACTATCGATCCGGGCCTTGAATCAGATGAGAGCCAGTTCGCGTGCTTCGGCGGGCCAGCGGCCCGCGTTGCCAGCGCCCCGGCAACGAAAAACCGGGAAGCCCCGAAAGGCTTCCCGGCGTGGGAATCAGGTAATGTCAGTCAGCCCTGCTCAGTTGCCCTTCGGCTGCGGAGCGCGCATGACGGGGTTGATATCGGTGCCCCATGGGGTGTTCTCCCCGGTGGTTTCGAGGAAACGACCGCCTTGGATGCTGATCTTCTTGTTGTCGGTACGGATCGTCTCGGCCTTGGCGCTGCCGTCAATGCGGAGCACGACTGCCTTGTCGCCGTAAGGTTCTGGATCGAATTCCCAGTTAGGCTGGGCCTTCAGCGACGGGGTGGCGAGGACCGGACGGCCCGGCTCACCCGAGGAGCTTTGACCGTCGGTCTGGCTCGCCATAATGTAGCTGAAGCCGACTTCGCCAGCGTCCAGTGCCTTGCCGGGGGTGACGATGTCATCACCCTTCTTCGGACTGAAGCCGGTCTTGCACCAGAAGATCTTCTCCGACCGGTTGCCGGCCGCGATCAGTTGGCGGAAGTAGTCGTTCGCGAAGGTGCCGCCGAAGCTGAGGGCCGTGCCGGTTGCATCCTTCACATCTTCCTGGGTATCGTTGTCCGGGAAGCTGCCGTAGTCGTTATCGAAGTCGATCAGCGCGAGGTTGATCTGCTTGATGTTGTTGATCGCTTCCGTCCGGTCGGCAGCCTTGCGCTGCTTCAGGATGACGGGAGCCGAAAGGCCCGCGAGGGCCGCGATGATGACGATCACCACGAGGAGCTCCACCAGGGTGAAGCCGCCGTGCTGACGGATATTGGTTTTCATGTTCTTACTTTGGTTTTGTCTATGCCGGGACCCGTTAAAGGCCCCGTGTTTTTTTATATGAACCCCCTAGCGGCGAACCGCTTGAGGATCGAACAAAACTAGTTCAGCCCGAGGGCGCTGCAAGGACAAAGAAAGGCCGCGCGGCTCACCGCCCGAAGGCCGCCGCGAGCGAGGCCAGCGCGTCGCCGCTCGGCCGGTCGGCCTCGAGGATCGCCTTCTTTTGCAGCGCCACCAGTTCGGCGGACCCCTTGGTCGCCAGCTCCAGCATCGAGGTCATCTCGGCGCCGGAGAAAACCGCCTCCTCGCCGCTGCCCTGAACCTCCACGAACTCGCCGCTCTCGGTCATCACCACATTGAAATCCACCGAGGCCTCCTTGTCCTCGATGTAATCCAGATCGAGAACCGGCTGGCCATTCACAACGCCAGCGGAAATGCCGGACACCAGCTTCGTCAGCGGGAAAGTCTTCAGTTTGCCTGCCGACATCAGCTTGTTCAGGGCGATCGCCAGCGCCACGCAGCCACCGGTGATTGAGGCTGTGCGGGTTCCGCCGTCGGCCTGCAGCACGTCGCAGTCGATCCAGACCGTGCGCTGGCCGAGTTTCGAGAGATCCGTCACCGCCCGCAGCGCCCGGCCGATCAGCCGCTGGATTTCCGAGGACCGGCCGTCGAGCTTGCCGCGCGAGATATCGCGGTCCTTCCGTTCCAGCGTGGAATACGGGAGCATGCTGTATTCCGCGGTCAGCCACCCCCCCTCCACCCGTTGCATTTTCATCCACCGCGGCACATCCTCATCGATGGTCGCCGCGCAGATCACCCGGGTATTGCCGAAGGAGACCAGCACCGAACCCGCCGCATGCGGGGCCACGTGGGGGATGAAGGAAATCGGGCGCAGTTGATCCGGCTGGCGGCCGTCGTGGCGGGCAGAAGACATGGTGCAGAGTCAAGGGAAGCCTCGCACCCATGGCAAGAGGCGATGGACCTCATCGCCCGCCACGACATTGGATCAGGCCGCTAGGCCCGCAGCAGATTCCACCCGGTCACCAGCGCCTTCAGGCCGGCCATTTCGATGGACGGGTCGATGCCGCAGCCCCAGAGGATGCGGCCGTCATCGTGCTGGACCTGGACATAGGCGGCGGCGTTGGCGTCCGACCCGCCGCGGACGGCGTGCGAACGGTAGTCGGTCACCTTGAAGTCCTTCATGCCGGCACCTTGCATCGCTTGGACGAAGGCGTTGATCGGGCCGTTGCCGAGGCCGTGGATCTTCCGCTCCTCGCCGTACAGCTCGATGGTGGCGGAGCAGGCCACCTGGCCGCGCTCGGTGGTGTGGTGGACCAATTCGTAATCCTTCACGGAAAGCGGCAACTCGACATTGGCGAAAAGCCGGTAAAAGGCATCGCGGATCTCGTCCGCGGTCAGCTCACGGCCCAGTTCATCGGCCAGGTCGTAGATGCGCTTGCCGACCTGCGGGTGCATCGTCTTCGGCAGGTCGAGGCCGTGTTCGCGGTCGAGGATGTAGGCGATGCCGCCCTTTCCGGACTGCGAGTTGATGCGGATGATTGCTTCGTAGGAACGGCCGATGTCCTGCGGGTCGATGGTCAAGTACGGCACACCCCACGCGAGCTCGGGGTCGCCTTGGGTCTCCTTCTCCCGGCGGTCGAGGCCCTTCTTGATGGCGTCCTGGTGGGAGCCGGAAAAGGCAGTGAACACCAGCTCGCCCGCATACGGGTGGCGCTCACCCACCGTCATGCGGGTGACCTTTTCATAGACTTGGCGCAGCGAGGTCAGATCGGAGAAATCCAGCCCTGTCGGGATCCCGTGGCTGTTCATGTTCAGCGCCACGTTTACGATATCCAGATTACCGGTGCGTTCGCCGTTGCCGAAAAGCGTGCCCTCCACGCGGTCCGCGCCGGCCATCAGGCCCAGCTCGGTGGCGGCAGTGCCGGTGCCGCGGTCGTTGTGGGTGTGCAGCGAGACGAGCAGCGATTCGCGGCTTTTTAAATGGCGGCACATCCACTCGATCATGTCGGCGTGGATGTTCGGCGTGGCCCACTGGACGGTGTCCGGCAGGTTCACGATCATCTTTCTCTCCGGCGTCGGCTGCCAGACGTCGATCACGCCGTTGCAGCACTCGAGGGCGAAATCCAACTCGGTATCCGAGAAGGACTCCGGCGAGTATTGCAGGATCACCTCGGTGTTCGGGATGGTCGGGACCAGCTCCTTTACCAGCTTGGCCCCCTCGATCGCGATGTCGCGGATCTGCTCGCGGGTGGCATCGCTGAAGGTCACGCGGCGTTGCAGCGGCGAGGTGGAGTTGTAGATGTGGACGATCGCCTTCTTCGCTCCGGCGATGGCTTCGAAGGAGCGGCGGATCAGGTGTTCACGCGTCTGCACCAGGATCTGGATGGTCACGTCCTCCGGGATGCGGTTCTCCTCGATCAAGCGGCGGCAGAAATTGAACTCCGTGTCCGCGGCCGAGGGGAAGCCGATCTCGATCTGCTTGAAGCCGACGCGGCAGAGCACGTCGAAGAACTCGAGCTTTTCCTCCACCGACATCGGCTGCGGGAGGGCTTGGTTGCCATCGCGGAGGTCCACCGAGCACCAGATCGGCGCGGTGGTGATGGTCTGGTCCGGCCATGTGCGGTCCGGCAGTTGGACCGGCGGGAAGGGCCGGTATTTCGAGATCGAGGCGGTTTTCACGGAAAAAAAGAGAGATTGAGTCGGAAAGGAAAAGGGGCGCCGCAGGAAAATTGCAGCTGCCAGGTGACGGCGGTAGGGAAAGAAAATGCTCAGCGGGTGGCCAGCCCTAGAAGGAGCGGCCGCAGCTCAAGAAGCCCGCGGAGATTCGTCGTCACGGCCCGGACGCTGGCGCGGGAGGGGGGGGCTGTCGAGGGGAAAGACGGCAGGGCTTGCCAGCCACGGCCGGTCAGCGATGATGCGCGGCGTGAGGGGACTGTGCGTTGCGCTGCTTTGGATCGTTGCGGGGTGGCTGAATGCCCAGGAGTTGGATGACTTCACCGCGCCGCCGCCGCCCGCCGATCGGGTGCTCGATGAAGCCCGGATCTTCGCGCGCAGTCCGGACCGGCACCAGGCGATCGCCGGGGCCTTGGCGGCGTTGGAGGAAAAGCACGGCTTCCCCTTCTACTACGTCCTCTACAGCTCGCTCTACGGCCGCAACCTCTCCGACCGTGCGCATGCCCTGCAACATGCCTGGCTCGGCGATGCGCCGGGCATCGTGCTGGTGCTGGAGACCGACAGCCGGAACTTCCGCGTCGGCCAGGCGGCTTCCAAGAAGGACGAAATTCGCACTGGGACCATGCTGCCGGTGGCCGGACCGAAGGAACTCGCTCCGTCCGATCTGGCGATGATCGTTCGCGGCATGGAGGAAAGCCTGCGACAGGCTGCCAATGGCGAGGAGTTCGCCGAACGGCTGGCCACCGGGATGACGGCCGGCATTTCAACGCTGCTGGACGAACGCGCGGCAGCCCCCGAGGGCTCGACCCGCAGCCGCCTGATCCTGCTCGCCGTCGGCTTCGGCGCGGCGGCCGGATTGATCTCGCTGCTGGTGGTGGCCGGCCTGAAACGCGCAGAGGCGAAAGCGCTGGAGCGTTTCGTCTTTCCCAAGGCGACCGTCGGTACCCGTCTCGGCGCGCCCTTCGGCGGGGGAAAGGTCAGTTCCCGGAGCTTCCAGAACCGCGAGGCGGGACGATGACGACGGCGTCGCGGTGGCGGCGGGGCAGCCTCGGCAGGTGATGCGGCATGATCGCCGAAAACAGGTGGACGGCCGGGAAGGTGAGAAGCGCCGCGATCAGGCCGGACAGGAGCACACCGAGCAGGAAGGTGGCGGCATTCACCACGCCGACGCCCGGGATCTCGAAAGTCCCGGCAAACTCAGGCGGCGATAGATGCAGGAGGCCTTGTACCTGATTGCCCAGCCAAAGCTGGGCCGCCCAGATCGGCAAATTGGTCAGCGGATTGGAAATCCACGTGATCGCCACGGCGAAGGGGATGTTCGCCTTCACCCGCATCGCCGCGATCGCTGCGAACAGCGACTGCGGGATCAGCGGGATCAGTCCGAAGAACAAGCCGATCGCGATGCCGACCGCCACCGTGTCGCGGCACGGCTTCCACAGCCGGCGCTCGAACAGGGGCTGGGTCAGCTTTCTCCACCACCCGCGATGTCGCAGCTTCGGATGGCGCAAGGCCCGATAGGCGCGCCTGACCATCCAGAGATACTTTCGCTTCATGCGGTGGTGGTTTTGGGTCCGGAGGTTACGCCGGGCGCTCGGAACTTCTCTCCGTATGGACCATCAAGCAACCGCAAATCCCTTGCCGCCGCCGATCTTGCCCGGCAAGGTCGCGCCACTCCCTCATGAATTGGTGGCAAGCGCTCATCCTCGGCATCATCGAGGGCCTCACCGAATACCTCCCCGTCAGCTCGACCGGTCACCTCATCGTCGCCCAGCGGATGATGATGGGGAACCTGACCGGCCAAGAGAAAGCGGCGGCGGATTGTTTCGCGATCTGCATCCAGGGCGGCGCGATCGCCGCGGTGCTGGGGCTCTATTTCCCGCGGGTCCGCCAGATGGCGATGGGCATGCTGGGCCGTGACAAGGAAGGCCTCAAGCTGGTCTTCGCCGTGCTCGCCGGCTTCCTGCCAGCTGCCATCATCGGCTATCTCGCCAACGACTGGATCGAGGAAAAGCTCTTCCACTTCAAGTGGGTCGCCATCGCGTGGTTCGTGGGCGGCGTTGCCATCCTCGGGGTGGACCGCTGGATGAAAAAGGGCGGGGGCAGCAAGGGCGTGGAGCTCGCTGAAATCACGATCAAGATGGCGCTGCTCATTGGATTCGCCCAGTGCCTCGCCATGTGGCCGGGCACCTCGCGCAGCCTGATGACCATCCTCGGCGGCATCCTCGTCGGCCTGCGCCTGAGTGCCGCGGTCGAATTTTCCTTCCTGCTCGGCTTGATCACGCTCGGGGCCGCCACCGCCAAGAAGGCCGTCTGGCCGGTCCATGACATCGCGGAGAAATACGACCACAAGCTCGGCGGCGCGCTGCTGATGTGGGACAGCTACGGCCCGGTCCCGCTGCTGATCGGCGTGATAGCGGCCACCATCTCCGCCGCATTCGCAGTGAAATGGATGGTCTCCTACCTGAACCGAAAGGGCTTGGGCGTCTTCGGCTGGTACCGGATCGCCATCGCGATCGTCGCCGCGGTGATGATCGCCACCAATGCGCTCGGCCTGGGCGCGGGCTGAAGCGCAGCAGGAAACGATGGATGCTCGGGCGGGCCTCGACAAAGAGACCTCCCGCAGGCATAGGATCGCCGCTGGATGAACAAATACGTCGCATCCGGGTTGCTCGTTCTCGCGTTTGCGGCGATGCCGGGGATGCGGCCGACTCGCGGTTCCGTCGCGGCAGCAGCAATCGCGCCGACCCTTCCCACCAAGGTCCGGGACCGGAGCGCAGCATCCTCGGGACCGGTCGAGGGCTTCGTGCTCGACCTCGAGTTCAGGAAAGATGAGGTCGAGTGGCCCGCTCTGCTCAAGGAGCGCTACCTCGGGAGCGTGGACTGGAGAGTCGGTGTGCTGGAAGAAAAGCTCGTCCTGTCGCCGGACCAACAAGCCCAGGTGGCGGCTTGGAGAGCACAAATCGCGCAGCAGCTCGACGCGGCCAAGACGAGCGCGGAGGCCAGTCACTTCGCCACGCCAAGGGAAGTCGAAGCGTTCCTCCGCCCCTTGCTGGATGAGGATCAAACCGCCGCTCTGGCGGTTCTGAAGAAAGACGAGCACTCGCAATGCGTCGCCTCCATCACGTCTTCTCAGTTCTCCCGCTTGGCGCAAGTAGCCGGTCTGGGAACCGAACGGCAGGCGGAGGTCGCCACGGCCCTTGCCGGCGATGCGGAGGCCGTCGCGGCGTTCAGGCTGGACGATCCTCGCCCGTTGGAGCTTTTCATTTCGAACTTTGACAAGGATCCGCAGGCATTGGGGATCGAGCACTTGAGCTGGGAATGGCTGGGAGAAGACGGATTGACCCTCATAGTGGATCACCCGCTCAAGCGGCAGTTCATCAGGGATGTCCAAGCACGCATCGACTCCCGGGTGGCATCGCTGGAATCGGTGCTCACCCCTGCACAACGTGAAACCTATCGGGAGTATCTGCGGAAAAACTGGTCAGGTAATCCTTGGCATCAACTCCTCTTCCCGCCGCTGGACCCGGGGCGCTGACTCCGGCCGCCGCCCGGTCAAGCCCCGAATTTCTCTTGCCCGGGACCGCTCGCGGGCGTGCATTGGTGGGGTGAGCGGAGTGTCGCGGAAACCCATCCTCATCCTGCTGGCCCTGCTTTTGGCCCTGCTGGCGCCTGCCGCCTATGGCCAGCAGCGCACCGCGCGGGTGCCGCTGGCGGATGGCTTCGATTTCCCCGTCGGCAAGCCGGATGCCACCAGCTACTACAAGGCCCGCGGCCTGCGGCTGCGCCCGCCGGTCCACTTCGGCGAGGATTGGAATGGCGCAGGCGGCGGCGACACCGACATGGGTGCTCCCGTTTACAGCATCGGCGATGGCGTGGTGACCTGGGCCTACGATGTCCACCAAGGCTGGGGGAATGTCGTCATCATCCGCTACGCCTACCGCGACCCGGCTTCCGGCCAGGTTCGGTTCATCGATGCCCTCTACGGCCACCTCCGCGAGATGCTGGTGAAGGTCGGCCAGATCGTGAAACGCGGCCAGCAGGTCGGCACCATCGGCAACAACCGCGGGATGTATGCCGCCCACCTCCATTTCGAGATCCGCCACAACCTCTCCATCGGGATGCATCGCGAGAGCGTGGCCCGGGACATGACGAACTGGGCCGACCCGACCGAGTTCATCAAGAAGTACCGCCGCCTGAACCGCGACTGGGGCAAGGCCGCCATGCCGCTCGGCACCTATCAGGAGTACCAGGGTTTCAAGGGCCTCTGAGCCATGGCACGGCGCGGACCGACCAAGCCCTGGCAGCTCGTGCTGCTGCTGATCATTGCCGTGGTCGTCTGGGCGCTGGATCAGCAGCGGAAAACGCCCGCCGCGGGGAAATCCCCCAGTCAGAAAGCTCCGACCGCCGGCTACGAGGTCATTTCCGGCTGCCGCTGGCAGGATCATAAGAGCAATGACGGCGACAGCTTCCACGTCCGCCTGCCGGATGGCCGGGTCGAGCAGTTCCGCCTCTACTACGTGGATGCGCCGGAAAGCCAGTTCCGCAGCTACGGCGGGGGCCGCACCAACCGCGAACGGATCCACGAGCAGGCGCAGGAGATGGGCTTGAGCGACGAGCAGGCGGTCGAGATCGGCCAGCGGGCCAAGTCCCGCGCCCACGACCTGCTGGCCGGCAAGCCCTTTACCCTCCACACCCGCTGGGACGACCCCTTCGGCGACCGCCGCTACCACGCCTTCGTCGCCCCCGAGGGCGGGCCTTTCCTGGAGGAAACGCTGGTCCGCGAGGGCCTCGTCCGCATCCGCACCAAGCCTGCCGACCTGCCCGACGGCACCCCGGTCAAGGAGCGGCTGCGGCAGCTGCGGGACCTGGAGAAAGAGGCCAAGCAGGCCAAGCGCGGTGCGTGGGGCTGGTGAGCGCGGGTGCCGGTGTGTCGCTCCGTCGGCGGCGGAAGTAAGCCATCGTCAGGATCGGCGGACGATACCGCCGGTCCCGTCGCAGGATCAGCGGTTCAACTTGCGGTCGAGCGCGCTCTTGAGCTGGAGCGCGAAATTCGCCGCCGCCTCGTCGAACAACGCGTCGACTTTCTTCGGTTGCGCGGCCAGCTCTCCCACGGCGATCGAGTTCGTGGACCTTCCGATGACCGGCTGTTCGAACAGGGTCTTGCCGCTGGCATCCGTGAGCTTCACTTGAACGCTCAGGCTGGCACCGAGATGAGTTTCGTCGTTCGTCCGGTGGAAGCGCATGAGTCCATAGGTTACCAGCTCGCCGCTGAAGCGGTTGGGCGAGCTATCCTTCAGCCGGGGGCCGAAGAACTCATCGCCGCGAAGCATCTTCTCGGCGCTCGCGCGGAGCTTCTTGTCCAGTGACTTCGGCAGGCTGGCATTCAGCTTTTCGAGCTGCTGGCCGTACTGCTTTTCGAACTCGCTCTTTTGGTGGGCGGTTACGCCGGCATCGATCGCCGTGCCGATTAGCGCGGGGATGATGCCGCCGCCGGTGGCCATCGGCACCGAGCTGGAAGCACCCGGCGAGTCGATGCCCGAGACGGGCTTCATGGCACCGGCTTTCACCACCGGCTGGGACAAGGACACCGTGGAAAGCTGGGATTTCTGCGCCTCGCTCCAACTACTCTGGGCGCAGCTTGAAAATGCCAAGGCAACCACCGGGGCTGCGAGGAAACGTAAACAGGTGGAATTCATACGGGCGGGAACATCCGCAGCCCTGCGGAGCGAGACAAGCCACGCGTTGGCGTAATCTTTTCCTCCTGCGGTCACTCAATTTCCCGCCATTCGGCCAGGATCGGCACGTCGGCCTCCGCCCAGTCGAGGTCGCGGAGTTCGTCTTTTCCGCACCAGCGGATCTCGGAGTGTTCGTGGGGGTGGGGGGTGCCGGAGCGGATGTGGCACAAGAACGGGTGCAGGCGGATCGGGCCGCGGCCGTAGTCCCAGACTACCGGGGTGAGGGCGACACCGGTTTCCACGCGGATTCCCAATTCTTCCTCCAGCTCGCGGACGAGCGCGTCGGACGGGTTCTCACCGGGCTCTACCTTGCCGCCGGGGAATTCCCATTTGCCGCCGAGGTGCTTGCCCTCGGGACGTTTGCAGGCCAGCAGACGGCCGGCGTCGTCGAGGATCAGGCCGGCGACGACGTCGATCATCGGCCGTCGGCGAGGCGCTCGGCCAGCATCGAGGGCAGGCCGGCATCGAGGATCTTCCGCTGGGTGGTGGCGATGTCGTACTCGACGCGGCGGAAGACGACCAGCTTGTGGTCGAGGTCGTAGATGGCGTAGCAGGCCCGCCAATCGCCGTCGCGCGGCTGGCCGACGGAGCCGGCGTTGATGAAATATTTTGAGCCATCCTCGATCACCACCGAGTCGGCCGGCACTTCGGCGACCTTGTCGGTCTTCACGTATACCCGCGGGACGTGGGTGTGGCCGTGGAAGCAGACCTGCGTGAACTGGTACGAGAAGTTCGACATCGCGTCGAAGCGGTTCGTCACGTAGTTCCAATGGGCCGGCTGGTCGAGGGTGCTGTGGACGACCGTGAAATCCTCGACCTGGCGGACCATCCGCAGGCGACGCAGCCAGGTGCGCTGCTCATCGGTAAGCTGTTCGCGGGTCCACTCGAGCGCGGCGGCGGCCACCGGGTTCATGGAATCCAGCGAATGGGTGCCGGAGGCGTCCTCATCGTGGTTTCCCTTCACTACCGGGCAGTCCATGGCGCGGACCTTTTCCAAGCAGGCGGCGGGGTCCGCATTGTAGCCGACGACGTCGCCGAGGCAGACGTAGTCGGTGCACCCCTGCTCGGCGGCATCGGCCAGCGCGGCCTCGAGGGCTTCGAGGTTGGCATGAATGTCACCGAAGAGAGCGATTCGCATGGGAAACGGGCGGCGGGAGAGGCTTTAGGGGAGGGGTCCCGCGGCTGTCGAGTCAAACCCGGTTCAACGGTCAAGTGCGAGCCGATCGCGGGCTTCTTCCTTCTGACGGATGAAACTGCGGCGGTCTTCCGGGGAAATGCCACGCTGCTGCTCCAGCAAGCGCAATGCCGTTTCCACGCCACGCTCGGGCATCCGGTCCAGCAGGTTGTTCACATGGTACTCGCCGAGGTTCCGGAGCGCCTTTTCTTCGTTGCCGAAGACGTCGCGGACTAGGGCGAGCGGGTCATCCGGCTCATGGACCTGGTATTCCAAGGTGTAGCACAGGCACAGCAGGGTGGGGACGCGGTTTTCCGGGGTCGCCAGCAGGCTCCGGACGGCCGCCAACATCTCGGCGGGATCCCCTCCGGCGCGGGCTTCGGCGAAAAACCGCTGGCGGTGAATGTGCGGCGGGGCCTTGCCGGTCGCCACGGCCTTGCGGAAGGCCTCGACGGCCGCCTTGTCGTCCGGATCGCGGCGAGCGTCGGAGAGCAATTGCCCGTAAAGCGAGGGGAGTTGCCAGTCGCCGGGGTTGTTGGCGATGCCGCGCTCGTAGAAATGCCGGCCCTTGGCGATCCAGCGCCGCGCTTCGGCCTTGGCGCGGACCGGCGGCAAGCCGGAGTCCATGCGATACCACGAGGCGGCGTTGTAGGCCATGTGCCAGGCCCCCATGTCCCAGTAGTACGGGCCGTGGGGCGCGAGCTGGACGGTGGTTTCCATCGATCTTTCGACCTCACCCCAAGCGCACTCGTGGAAATGCTCGGTCGCCTCCAGGTGGGCGAAGGTGGCCACCAGCGTCCGCAGGCCGGCCAAGGCGATGGCGGAGCTGTTTTGGCCGATCTTTTCCCGCAGGCCGATCTCCAGCGGAGGGGAAAGCAGGCCCTGCTTCTGGAAGTCCTTCGTCAAAGCCTCCTCCATCGGCAGGCGCAGCACGCCCGCAACAAGCAGGACGGCAACGGCAAGCAAGGGACGGCGGGATTTCATTTCAGAACTCCTTTTTCGAGAAGATCAGCCACGAGACGAACAGGTGCAGGACCAGATAGAAGAGGGTCACGCCGCACAAATTCGCCAGTGCGCCGGGCTGAATGACTTTCCCCTCGATGATCTTGTCGACGATGTTGAAGAGCTGGAAGTCCGGGAAAATCGTCGCCACCGCTAAGCCGGTAAGGCGCTCCAGCATGCTCACGCCTTCGGGCTCGAGGTACATCTCCCGGGCATCCGCCTGGAAATTGCCGATGAAGTAGACGATGAAGCCGGTGATGGTCGTGAACAGCGTGCTGGTCGAGACGATCGACAGCATCAGCGCGGTGGACGAAATCACCACCGCCCGCAGGAAGACCGCCAGCACCGCGCCCTGCAAATCCCAGGTCGGACCTTGCTTGAGCGTCTCCTGCTTGAGGGCCGCGATCTGGTCCGCCGGCCAGCCGGCCTTCAGCGCGGAGGCCGATTGGGCCTCGACCACGAGGTGGGAGCGCACCGCCAGCACCCCGGTCATCAGCAGGTCCATCACCAGCAGCGAGACGAAGATCAGCAGCAGCACCCCGCCGAGCTTGCCGACGAGGTAGTCCAGCCGCGGCACCGGCTTGGCGAGGATCGTGTAGAGCGTCCGGTCCTCCACGTCCTTCGGCAGCAGCAGCGCCGTCGCGACGATGCCGAGCACCACCGAGAACAAGGTCATCGTCCCCAGCGACCAACTCCGGATGGAGCGTAGCACCTCCACGCCTTCGAGGTTCGGGCGGTCGATGCCTTGGATATTGAAAAGGTTGCTCGCCAGCAGGATCAGCGCGAACACGCCGAGGAAATAGAACACCTTCATCCGCACCAACTGCGTGAAGGTATGCATCATGATCACGCCGATGCGGCGGGGATTCAGCGGACGGTTGGGCGCAGGGCGGGGCATCGGGTCGTCAGTCGCGGCGGTTCACGGTTTCCTCCAAAAAGAGCCGCTCGAGCGTGGTCTTCGGCCGGCCGGTGCGCAGCAGTTCGGCATGGCCATCGGCCTGGATCTGGGCGGTCAGCTTTTCCAACAGCTCCGGCGAGGCATCGCGCAGCACGATCTCGGTCTGGTCGCCGATCGCCAGCAGGTCGTCGATGCGGCCCTCCTTGACCATCTTCCCGCGGAAGATGATGCCCACCCGGTCGCATACCTCCTGCACCTGCTCTAACAAATGCGAGCAGAGGAACACGGTGATCCCGCGCGTTTTCAAATCGAGGATCAGGTCGCGGATCTCGCGCGAGCCCACCGGATCGACGCCCGCGGTCGGCTCGTCGAGGATGACCAGCCGCGGCTCCTGGACCAGAGCCTGGGCCAGGCCGATGCGCTGGAGCATGCCCTTCGAGTAGCCGCCGAGCCGCCGGTCGCCGGCACCCTCGAGGTCCACCAGATGCAGCAGCTCTTTCACCCGGGCCTCCAGTGTCGCGCCGCGCAGGCCGCAGAGCTTGCCGTAGAAGCGCAGCGTCTCCGCACCGCTGAGGTGCTTGTAGAAATAGGGATTCTCCGGCAGGAAGCCGACATCCTGGCGCGAATCGACCTGCATCGAGTCGTTGCCGAAAATCCGGCAGACGCCCGAGTCCGGCTGCACCAGTCCAAGGAGCGCCTTCATGGTGGTGGACTTGCCGGAGCCATTCGGCCCGATCAGCCCGTAGACCTCGCCGGGGGCGATGGTTAGAGACACGCGGTCGACCGCACGCAGCGGTTCCTTGCGGCCCACCGGGCGGAAGTCCTTTACCAGATCCAGGATCTCAACGGCGTTATCCATCGGCGCACGGAAGATGCTAGAGAGAGAGCGCCGACGGCAACGTGTTTCGCCCTGCAATGTGGCCGGGCTGACTCAAGCGAGTTCTTGTCAAAGGCCGCCGCTGGTGCAGGCTGGCGTTTGCCCATGAAACGAGCACTTCCATACCTTGGCGCAGCGCTGCTCGCGCTGTTCACCTCCTCCTGCCTGGAGCACACGTCCACCATCAAGCTGAACAAGGACGGCAGCGGCACCATCACCGAGGAGACCCTCTTCAGCGCTGAAGCCAGTGCGAAGATGGCCGAAATGCCCGCTGGCGGCGAAAATCCGGCCGGCAAGTTCTCCGACGAGAAGAAGGCCGCCGAGACCGCCGCCAAGATGGGCGAGGGCGTCACCGTCGAGAAGACCGAGAACGTCAAGAAGGACGGCCGGATCGGCGGGCGCGTGGTTTACAAGTTCAAGGACATCAACAAGGTGAAGTTCAACTTCGGTGACGCGATGTCGGATGCCGGCAAGGACATGGGCCCTCCGGGCGACGCCCCTGACGCGGGCGAAGCCGACAAGCCCAAGAGCAAGCCGATCACCTTCACCTACAAGGATGGCGTGCTGACGCTGGTGAATCCCGAAGCCAAGGCGGATGCCAAGAAGGCTGACGGTGAAAAGGGCGCCGCTCCCGACAAAGAGACCGACCCGCAGGCGATGGCGATGATGCAGCAGATGTTCAAGGACATGCGCATGTCCCTCCACCTCGAGATCGTGGACGGCATCGCCGAAACCAACGCCAGCCACGTGGAAGGCAATGTCGTGACGCTGATCGACCTGCCCTTCGGCAAGCTGATCGCCGATCCGGAGAACATGAAGAAGCTGGAGGCGATGAAGGACGCCAGCCCCGCCGATGCCGCCGCCGCGTTCAAGGACATCCCCGGTCTCAAGATCGAAACCAAGGAAGAAATCACCGTGAAGGTGAAGTGAGATAGCTCCTGAAGCACTGGATTTCCCGCTCTATCAGGCAGGCCTCGGTGACGGGGCCTGCCTTTTTCGCGTCCGGAGAATTCCGGCGGCTGCGATCCAAGTTGTATGTAGTCCCGGCTTCAGCCGGACACGCTGGAAATGCAGGCCCTCATCCTCGTTCGGTCCGGCTAAAGCCGGGACTACCTACGCTTGGATGCGGGCCGCTCCAGAAGGGCAAAAAGAAAAGGCCGGACGCCATGCGGGCGTCCGGCCTTGAAGAAACGAAACGGCGATCAATCAATCGCGGCTCATGAACATCCGCAGCACATACCAGAACATGGTGGCGATGCTGGCGAAGAGCGAGAGCGCGGCTGCGACGTGCTGGCCGGGCGCGTAATGATACATGATCGCGCTGGTGTTGTAGAGGATGCTACCGGCCATCAGCACCACCATGGCGCCAGCGAACCATACCCCGAGCGAGAAGCCCATGAAGATGGACGCGACGATCAGACCGAGTGCGATGAAGCAGCCAATCTTGATCATCCCGCCGAGGAAGGTGAAATCCTTCTTGGTGGTGAAGGCAATCGCAGTGAGGCCAAGCACCAGGAAGCCGGTGACGACCGCAGCTTGGCCGATGATGGCGACTCCATCCGGCCGGATCAGCGCGAGCGCGATCAGCGGCAGGAAAATCACGGCTTCCGCGAAGGTGTAGAGCACGAGGCCGGTGTACTGCATGCCCTTCGAGGCACCATTGGAGGCCCACTTGTTGGCCAACCAAGAGACCACCATGAACGCGCCGAGCACAAACAGCCATGAATACTTGCTGGTGCCGAGCATGGCCAAGGCTGCGTTTCCGAATCCGGCTTGGATCAGCAGAAACTCCAACAGGGCGAATGCTCCGATGGCTCCCGCCACGTGGGTATACGTCTTCCGCACGAACTCGGTGCGAGTTTCCAGCGGCGCCTCCGCCACCGGTCCGACGGCATAGGGATTGAAGGAGGAATTCATAAGTCGGAGGATGTATGATCGCGGTCCCCTTCCGAGGCAAGGCGTTTTCCGTGGCGAGGGACTCACCCGGCGAGTCTGCCGGCGAAGACGCGGAACCTAGGCGGGCGTAGGAAAGCGACCAGTGTTTGGTTCGATTCCACCGCGAATTCCACCGCCAGTGAAGAGGGCGCCGAGAGAGCGGCGACCAAGGGCAGGCCCCCCGCGAGCGCCTTTTGCATGATCTCGAAAGACACGCGTCCGGAGACCAATAGGAAACTTTGAGATAAATTCCACCCGGCTTGCAGGGCGTGGCCCAGCACCTTGTCCACCGCGTTGTGGCGGCCGATGTCCTCCCGGATGACCTGCGGCGTGCCATCCGCCGCGAAGATCCCCGCCCCGTGCAAGCCGCCGGTGCGGGAGAAGACCGATTGGGCGGCTTCGAGTTTCGCCGGTGCGGAAAGCAGGACTTCGGCGGAAAACTCGGTCCTCTCCGGCAAGGGCGGGCGCTGCGAGGTCACCGCCTCGATGGTCGCTTTCCCACAGAGTCCGCAGGAAGAGGCGCTGAAGACGTGGCGGGTCAGCCTCTTGAGATCCACCTCCGCGCCTTCCTCGAGGAAGACGAGCGCGTGATTGTCGCGCGAGTCGGTGTCGATCCTGCGCACATCATCCCGCGAGCGGATGACGCCCTCCGTGAGCAGGAAGCCGAGTGCGAGTTCCGCATCGTGACCGGGCGTGCGCATCGTGACCGCGACCGGATGGCCATCGATGACGATTTGCAGCGGCTCCTCGATCACCACTTGGTCGGGAACCTGTGCGCCGTCCGCGTCGGTGGCCATCACGTGCTTGTCCATGCCAGCGTTGCCTAGGCTCGCGAGCAGGGTTCGGAAAGCCCCGATTGCTTGTGAGAAAATCAGGCCGGTAGCTCGAATCCCTTGCGGTAGCTGCCTTTCAGCAAGGCGTTCGCCTTGTCGGCGTGATCGCCGGTGAATTTCTCACCGCTCATGGCCAGCGGCGCGCCGAGGCGGATCTTCTGCTTGTCGGGGTCCACGCCATTCGCCGCGAGATGGGTGCCCATGCGCTCGACGGCGTCGGCTGCGGCTTCGTTCGTGAAAGCGGCCTTCACTTCGGACGTGGATGCCGGCGTGCCGAGATCCCACGAGATGTTCCCGATGTGAGCCAGCGCCGAGGAAAGGTGGCCGGATTCGGCGGAGAGGCGCGCCTCTTGTTTGCCGGAGCGGATGGCGTCCACCCACGTCTGGAAGTGCGAGCGTCCGCCTTTGAACGACTTCACCTGCTTGCCCTGCGCGTCGAAGATCTCGCATTTCCCGTCGTGGCCGCCGGCGAGCCAGCCGCCTTCGTATTCGATCAGGTTACCGACGGACTGGCCCTTGTAGTCGTCCATGCCGGACTTGTAATCGACGCCCTTCTTCGGGAGGCCGCGGACTTCGAAGACGATCGGCACGGGATCGTAGCCGAGGAAGACCACCTGGGTGTTCGCCACATCGCCGTCGTCATCGTGGGCGAAACGGCCGCCGCAGGAAATGACTGTCGGGGGGAGTTCCTTCGGGTCGCCGAGGGCCCAGCGGCAGACATCGAGCTGGTGCGGGCCTTGGTTGCCGAGGTCGCCATTGCCGTAGGTGGACTGCCAGTGCCAGTCGTAGTGGAACTTCCCGCGCTTGAGCGGGTCGGTCGCTCGCGGGCCGCACCAGAGGTCGTAATCGACTTCGGCGGGCGGCTTGCGAGGGCCGTCCACCTTGCCGATGGACGGGCGGGGCTTGTAGCAGAAGCCCCGGGCCAGCTTGAGCTTGCCGAGATTCCCTTCGTTCAGCCATGCGAAGGCCTCGGCCCACGAGGTCTCCGAGCGGCGCTGGAAACCGTGCTGGATGACCTTGCCGTACTTCGCCTGCGCATCGGCGAGTGCCCGGCCTTCCCAGACGTTGTGGGAAACCGGCTTCTCCACATAGACGTGCTTGCCGTTGGCCGCTGCGGTCACGGCGATCAACGCGTGGGTGTGGTTCGGCGTTGCGATGACCACCGCGTCGATGTCCTTCGCCTCGCAGACCTTACGATAGTCGTCGTAGGTGGCGACCTTGATGCCCTGCTTCTCGAGCTTGTCCTTCGCGGCGGCCAGCACCTTCGAGTCACAGTCGCACAGCGCGACGAGGCGCACGCCCTTGGTCTTCGCGGCGGAGTCGATGTGAGCCTTGCCGCGGCCATTGAAGCCGATCACGGCGACACGCAGGTCGTCATTCGCGCCTTGGGCGCGGGCCAGCGGGGAAAGCAGCGACCACGTGCCGGCCAAGGTCGAGGTGCTCAGGAAGAGGCGGCGTTTCATGGTCATGGGCTTTTGGAAAAGTCGGTCCAGCGGTCGGCGAGCTTGGCGGATTCCAGGCTGCCGTGATGCAGGATCACGCCATAACGGAACGTCATCGACTCGCCTTTCTTGAGAACGTGATCGCCGAGGTGCTTGTCCTTCTTGCCCTCGAAGTCGTGGATGCCGAAGGGATTCGCGGCGAGCAGGCCATAGTCGCGGGCGTGCCACCAGGTGGGGAAGCGGAGGTTGGACGGGTGATCGAAGATCGCCACCACGGCCGGCTCGTCCTTTTCATCGGGACCCGCGAAGGCGACCCACTTCGAGCGCTTGCCCCAGGTATCGCCGTCCTTGCGGCCTTCGGAGTCGGCGATGTGGCCCTTGGCCTGCGGGCCTTTCAGGCGCAGCGTGCGATCCACGCGGATGGCGAAGAAGCCTTCCTTGGTGTCGCCGAAAGTCGCGTCGCCATCGGCCGCGGTGAGCTTCGAGGCGAAGCCGATCATCGTGGTCTTGTCGTCGATCTTCTTGAAGGAATAGGTGCGCTCCTCGGTGAGCTGGGTCTTGCCATCGGCGGTCCAGGCGAGATCCACGGTGAAGGAGTCCTTTCCCGTCCGGGTCTTCTGGACCTCGATCTTCGGATCCTTGCCGAACTTCCACGCCCAGAAGTCCTGGCCGTTCACCTCGCCGTGGCTCATCCAGAAGCCGCGGTGGTGGGGGTGGTCGCGTTCTTCCTCCTTGAAGCTGTCTTCCATCGGCCAATGGCGGGTCAGCACAGCACCGGAAGCCGAGCGCAGCGGTGCCATGTAGGGGACCTTGGAGTCGGTGAGAAAGCCGGTGTAAGGCTTGCCATCGAGCTCGACGTGAATCGCCGGAGGCTCGGTCGTGATCTTGAATGTGAATCCTTCCTCCGCGAACGCGGCGGTGGTCAAAAGGAGGGGAAAAAGCAGGCGCTTCATCCCGGCACGCTGGACAAGAACCGGTGCATGGGCGATGGAAAATTGCGGAATAACTCTATCGAGTAGGTCTCCCAAGAAAGCTTGATGTCGGAATTCGAACAACTCGTCGATGCTCATTACGAAGCGCTCTACCGCTTCGCGATGTCGCTGTCGAAGAATGCCGACACGGCGGCCGATCTGGTCCAGCAGACCTTCTGCATCTGGGCGCAGAAAGGCCACCAGCTCAAGGAACGCGACAAGGCCAAGACCTGGCTTTTCACCACACTCCACCGCGAGTTCCTGGCCCTGGCGCGAAAAGCAAAGCGCTACAGCGACGAGGAACTGACCGAAGCGGTCGCGGGCCGGATCTGCTCGGAAGAAAACGACACCGAGCGCACAATGGACGGCCAGCGCGCGCTGGAATTGCTGGGCGACCTCGATGAAACCTTCCGGGCGCCGCTCGCACTTTTTTATCTGCAACAACACAGCTACAAGGAAATCGCCGAGATCCTCGACGTGCCGATCGGCACCGTGATGTCGCGCATTTCCCGGGCAAAGGAAATGCTCCGCCGTCGCATGACCGCGGAGCCGTCCAGCGCACCGAAGAACATCCTGCAACTGCAACCGGAGGCCTTGAAATCAAGCCATGGATAAGGAGGAAGCACGCTTCATCCTCCGCTGCTTCCGTCCTGACGGAGCGGACGCGGAGAATCCCGACTTTGCCGACGCACTGGCGTGGGCCGCGAAGGATCGCGAGCTCGGCGAGTGGCTCGCCCGCGAGCGCTCCCGTGACGCCGACTTCGCCTGTGCGCTGAACTCGGTGGGCATTCCGCCCGTGCTGCGCGAGGAGATCCTGGTAAGCCTTGCCATGGAGCGCGGCGATGCGGCGATCTATCCCGACTCCTTCGATGTTTCGGTGATCGGGGCGATGGCGGGCATTCGGCCGCCGATCTATTTGCGCGGGGAGATCCTTTCCGCCATGGAGCGCACCGCGGCTGAGCCGAAGGCACGCCGCTGGTGGCACTACGGACTCCCTGCGGCGGCTGCGGCGGGCATTGCGCTCGCCTTCCTCGCCACCCGGCCGGGTGGGTCGGATGGGTCGGATGCCAAGGACATCGTTGGCAACCCGCCAGTGGACGAAACCTTGCGGCCCGAGAATCCGGATCGTTCGGATGGAGGACTGGTTCCGGTCGTTGCTTCCTTGCCGATCAGCCAGGTCGAGGAAGAGTTCATCAAGATCTTCGAGACGCCGGGCTACAAACTCGATCTCGACAACCCCGATCACCACGCGCTGTTCGACCACCTCAAGGCGTCCAAGCTGCCGTGCCCGAATCGCTGCCTGCCAGAGGGTCTCAAGAAGATCCCCGGCCTCGGCTGTCGCGAACTGGAGATCGAGGGGAAAAAGGGCGCGTTGGTCTGCTTCAAGCAGGAGAACGACGAGGTCCATCTGATGGTCTTCAAGCGCTGCGACGTGAAGTGCAAGCTGCCCAAGGCCGGCCAACCTGCCTTCGGCAAACACGGCAAGTGGTCGGTCGCCCGCTGGAGCGACGAGGATTGGGTCTTCGTCCTGATGGGCGAGAAGAACGCCGAGCGTAAGCAGAACGTCGACCGCAAGCGTTTGGAAGACATGTTCTAAGCTGAGGCCTGTCCCTCAGACCGGGATCACCTCGACTGCCTGGGAGCCGCGGGCCACCAGTTTCGCGGGAATGTTTGCGTCCAAGGTGGCGAAGCGGATCCCGTATTTCAGCGCCAGGGCGACCAGGTAAACATCGGTGAGGCGCTGCGGCGTCAGTCCGGCCAACGAGGTCAGCGAGGGGTCGTCAAACGACAGGTCGCAGGGCAGGAAATGGTAGCCGCGCCGGGCACGGTAGGCCTTCAGATCGAGCAGGGCTTTTTCCGGCGAACCCGGTCCATGGGGATACGAAGGATGGCCGTAGATGCGGAGAAAGCCGTTCTCCGTCAGCACGCAGGTGGCAAGCCCCATGCCGGGATGGGCCGCCAGCCAGCTCCGGGCCGCCGCGTGATGCTCGTGACGCGGATCGGCCAGGGCGATCAGCACGGGGATATCGGCCAGGCGGATCATGGCTCAAATGCGTTCCTGTTCCCGGAGCTGGTTCAAAAGGGCCTCCGTCACCACGGTCGGATCCCCCGGGACGCAGCGGAGCCGGGGCAGGCCGAGGTCATCGATATCGAAGTGCGGTTCCCCGGCCCGTCTTTTGGGGGTTCCGGCGTTGGGATCGAGGCCCTTTTCCAAGACTGCCACCACCACCTCGTCCAAGGTCACTCCCTGTTGGTTGGCGAGGGCCGTGGCCTTGCAATGCAGGGATTCCGGGAGATCGATCGAGGTTTTCACCCCACTGGATACGGGAGGACACCGGCCCGTCAGATCACTCCATTTTGCCGAAATGGTCACGGGGTGCAACGAATTGCAGCTTGTTCTGCCTTTTGCCGGATGGTATGCCACGCGGCGCTCTGGAGGGATTTCCTTCCCGGCCCCCCAACACCTCCCCGGTGCCATGAAATCAGCCGTCTCTCGTACAGCCTTGGCTTTCGCCAATGCGCTTCTCTTGTCCGTCGCTCACGCCGGGCCGGGCACGGCCGTCGGGGAGCCGCTGCCCGAGGTCAAGGTGACCGCCGTGCCGGAACCTTCGCCCTTGCTGATGCTTGCCGGCGGACTCGCCGTGCTGTTCCTGCTGATGCGAAAGGGCGGACCGCGCTAAGCGCCGCTAGTTCTCTCCGGGATTCCGCTTCACCGCCGGCAGTGCCTCAGACGTCGTGACCCGCGGCATCGCGGTAGGCCTGCGGACTGGTGCCGAGGTAGCGACGAAAGACGGTCGCAAAGTATTGTGAGCTGGAATACCCGAACTCATGGGCCACTTCCGTGATCGACAAGGCCGGTTGCTCGCGCAGGCGCCGGGCTGCCCGCTCGACGCGGAGGCGCTGCCGGTAGTCCTTGGGGCTGCTGCCAGCGATTCGCTTGAAGTGCTCGTGAAAGGAGGTCGGCGAGAGGCCGGCCATGGCTGCCATTTCGAGCGCGGTCGGCATTTCGTCGTCGGAATGTCCGTCCAGCCAAGCCAGGACCCGCCGGATCCGCAGGTCATTCGCCTGGTCTTCCCCCGCGGATTCGGGTTGCACCGCGATCGCCGCTTCCATGGTGAGGGCCGCGATCCGGTTGCGGACCATCTCGCGGGCCACCGCTTCATCCCGTCGCTCCCACCAGGTGAAGGCGGACTCGATCAGGCGCGGCGCGTCGTCCGGCATCCGCAGCTGTGCCGGGGTGTTGCCGGCGGTTAGCAACTCGAATACCGCATGAGCGCCATCGCGGCTCATGCCGAGAGCCGGCTCATCGGGGAACGGTTTCACGCGCAGGATCAGCCACGCCAGATTGCCCTTTTGCTCCGGCCAAGCGCCGGTGCTATAGCGGCAGCCGGGCGGGATGCGTAGCATTTGGCCGCCGCGCAAGCCGATCTCCTCGCCATCGATGACGTAGCGTTGCTGTCCGGATAAAAGGAATACCAGCACCATCCATTGCTCGTGGCATTGCTCCGCGAGGGGTGCGGAAGCACGATGATAGTGCAGGTGGCCGAGGGTCAGCGCATGCTTCATGCCGATCGAGCGCAGGTTGAGAATGCGCCGCTCCGCGGTGCTGACGGTATCGATCCATTCGGGTTCCTGGTGGCTCATGGTGACGGGAGGCAGGCCTTCTAGTCCGTCGCATCCTCTCACGCCACGCAAGGGGCGGACGTTTCATTTTTTAAGGCGGAGGAAATCGAACGCCGGCCCGCCGCGGAAGCGAGGGATTCAAATTCCGATGATTTCGTGTCTGGTTTCCGACGCAGGCGGTATTTGTTGCCATCCTGTCCTTTGCTGCCTTGTCCTGTCCTGCTCCAGAGCTGTTTTCGACTCCGCCCGGTGATGATGCCGCCTGGATCGCGGGGGAAATCGCGGCCCTGAGACCCGGGCTGCTGGGCTATGTGGCCTCCTTGCTGCCGCAGGCCCGGGGCGAGGCCGAGGATGTGGTGCAGGCGACGTGCGTGGTCCTGTGGGAAAAGCGCGAGGGCTTCCAGCAAGGTACCGATTTCAAAGCCTGGGCTTTCCGCACCGCTTACTTCCAAGCCATGGCGGTGCGCCGTGACCTGAGCCGCAGCAAGGTGGCCGTGTTCTCCGATGAAACGCTGCAACGCCTCGCCGCACCGGCGGAGGAAGCGGCATCGGGGATCGATACGCGGGTCACGGCGCTGCGCCTCTGTGTGTCGGACCTGCCATCGGCCGACCAACGCCTGCTCGCGCTGAAATACCTCCGCCGCGAGTCGCTGGCAGATCACGCTCGCGAGCTGGGGATGCCGTCCGGCCGCCTGCAGAAGACGCTGTCCCGCCTGCGGTTGGCCCTGAAGCACTGCATTGAAAAACGCCTCAAGTATTCGTGATTCCACCCGCGCCCAACGCCGAACTCCGCAAGCTCATCGACCGCATGCTCGATGAGGAGCCGCTCTCTCGCACCGAACTCGCTCGGCTGGAAGAGCTGTTGGATGATGAAGCGGGCCTCCAATACTATCTTTCGGTCGTCCAGCAGGATGCGGTGATGGGAACGGTCTTGGCAGACTTGGGCATGGACGACGAAGTGCCGCCTGCCAACGTACGGCCGATCCGCTCCCGGCTTCGCTCCTACTGGCATCCCGCGGCTGCTGCCGCGCTTTTTGTCGCGGGCTTTTTCGCTTCGGAGTGGTGGAACCACGGTTCCTCCGGAGACGGGACGAGAACTACGGGAAACGTCGTAATTCCCGGCCAGACGCCGGCGCGCGTCACCGGCATGATGGGCGTGCGGTGGAAAAACGGGGCACCACCCGATTTGATCGGCAAGTCGGGAAGTGCCGGCGGACTGGCGATCGAATCCGGACTGGTGGAGATCACCTACGGCACGGGCGTGCGCGTCACACTGGAAGGCCCGGCCGAATTTGACGTGACCGGCACGGAGTCCGGGCGTCTCGCCGGCGGGAAGCTCGTCACCTCAGTGCCGAAGGGCGCGGAGGGATTCCGCATCGATTACCAGGACGGCACGGTGGTGGATCTGGGCACCGAATTCGCGATGGACGTCAAACCGGGACGCACGTCCGAGGTTGGCGTCTTCAATGGCAAGATCGAGCTACATCGCGAGGGCGAGAAGCCGTTGCCGCTCTACGAAAATCACGCGGTGTTTCAGGAGAAGGCCAATACCGAATCCCCACTCCAGTCGATCCCCTTGGACCGCACGAAGTATGTCCGCCAACTCCCTTCGCGCGAGTTCGCGTGGGAGCTGGATTCCTTCGAGCCGAAGAGCGTGGAATTCGACGTCTCCCATCTGCTGTGGAAGCCATCGGCCTATCGCGCGGTGTTCAAGTGGATGAATGGAGCGGATGGAATCCAAGTGCGGGATGTGGAGCTGCGCCTCGACGGCCAGCGGGTCGCGGGCAGGAGCCAGACCGGCAGCTCAGGTGCCCTGGTGGAGTTGGTGAAAGGAAACATCTTCAAGCTCGATGTGGCCAACGACCAGTTCCGCTCCGGTCGCTGGACGATCCATGCGACGGTCGAGCCCTTGCCCCGAAGTGCCGAGCTTGCCGCGACCTATGCACCGGTCCGCAGCCTGGGCATTCTCCAGTTCGAGGAAGGCTTGGCCACGACCGCGACCCCCGCGGATTTCACCGGCCAGTGGTCGTATCGATTCCTCGGCGATGACTTCATCCGCGAGATCCATCCCGATGGAACCATCACGCTCTTCAAGAACGGTTCGGTTCTAACAACTTCATTCGTCGGCAGCCGCTGGACGGTGGTCGATGGCGTGCTGCGCGTCACCGTGCCGGATCAGAATGCCGTGGAAGACCACGTGCTGCGGGATCACGACACGCTCATCTTCATCAACCGCCACTACGAGAATGCCATCCGGGTCGCGCCCGGGCTTTCTCCGGACAGTCGCTGAGAGGCGCTGTTCACGTTTCATTTCTTAAGACGGAGGAAATCGAACGCCCGCGGCGACGCGGGAAGCTATAGGATTGCCGGTTGCCTGCGCAGTCGCATCGCCGCCGCGCCCCTCATTCGTCCGCCAAGTCTCTTCCGATCTCCCCACAAGTCCCGATGTCACTCCTTTGACCCATCTACCCCGACCCATGAAACAACCCACCACCACGACCCTCCATCGCCTCGCGCTGTGCGCCGGCCTCGCCCTTGCTCCACAGGCTCACGCAGCGCCGGTGATCAAGTCGGCCACCGGCACTGATCTCGCCACTGGCGCTAGCTGGGGCGGCACGGCGCCCACCGGCACCGACACGGCTACCTGGAATGCCTCGTCACTCGGCGATGGCCTGACGCTGAACTCGAGTGCGGCATGGAATGGACTCGCAGTCACGGGTGCGACGGCTCCGGTATCGATCAGCGGCGCCGGCATGCTGTCGCTCGGTTCGGGCGGCCTCGACCTTTCCACCTCACCGGTGAATCTTACGATCGGTCACCCGGTGGAGCTTGCGGCGGCGCAAACCTGGAAGGTTGCAAGTGGCAGGACGATCACCTCCTCTGGTGTCATCTCGGGCAGCGGGGCCCTGACGATCGGCAGCACCGGGCAGTTGGTCACCACCACCACGTTCCTCACGAATACCGCGCAGACGCTTTTCCCTAACACCTCGCTGGCGGGCGTGACGAGCGCTGGCGGCAAGATCGGCGGCGGATGGGTCGGCGCGGGTACCCCGGTCAATGCCAGCGGCTACCTGCTCACCAACAACGGCACCACGGCGAGCTTCTGGCTGCAGGCAGTGGATGGTGGCTTCACAAAGGGCGTCCGGGTCGAGCTTGCCCAGTCCGGCGCCGATATCACCGCACGATCCACGGCCGCCAAGAATGTCAGCGGCTCTAACCTCGGCTTCAACTTCGACACCGGCGGCGCGACCAGCCCGCTCGCCACGGTGCAGACCGGAGACGGCTATGGCGCACACACCACCACGCTTCAGGTCGGAGCCGACACCACGGGCACGCTGGTATTCTCGGGGCTCAATACCTACACCGGCGCGACGTCGGTCACCCGCGGCATCTTGCGAGCCGGCATCTCGTCGGTGGCTGGCAGCGGGGGAGCCTTCGGCAATGAATCGGCAGTGAGCCTCGCAAACGCGGCAAGCACTGGACTTGATCTGAATGGCTTCGACACCCTCGTCGGCTCGCTCACCGGCGGCGGCACCGTCGGCGGCGGTATCACGCTGGGCGCGGCGACGCTCACCACTGGCGGCGACAATAGCAGCCCGGCGGCGTATGCCGGTGTCATCGGCGGCACCGGTGGCGTGGTGAAAACCGGCAGCGGCACGCAGATCCTGAGCGGTGCGAATACCTACAGCGGCGGCACGATCGTGAGTGGCAGCGGCACGCTGACAGGGTCGGCGGGGGTGGCTTTCACGGGCACGCAGGGGGGAGCTTTCGGAACGGGGGCGATCACCGTGAACAGCGGTGCGACGCTCCGGGCCACCACGCCATTCGTGATTGGCGGCGGACAGAACACGACCCGCGTTCTCAATCTCAACGGAGGCACGGCGAACCTCCAAGGCGGCGGCACGGGCGGCGAGTATCTCAAGACCATCAATCTGACCGGTGGGTCGATGAGCATCGACAGCGGCACCGTCTATTTCCGCGCTCCGACCGGAGGCACGGCGCTCCATTCCTTCGCGGCTCCGGTGGCCTCGACGATCGCGACGGGCATCGACCTGACGCTCGGTCATCTCACGGTGGACGCCGCGGCTGGCACGGTGCCGGACGGCCACGACCTGGTAATCAGTGGCAACATCAGCCAGAACACCGGCGCCGGCTCGGGGGCCAAGACTCTGACGAAAACCGGCACTGGCACGCTGGTATTGGCTGGCTCTAACAACAGCTACACCGGTGTCACCACCGTCAGCGCGGGGACGCTCGTGGTGAATGGCACGCTTGCCACAGCGGCCGGATCGGTGGAGGTCGGAGCGACGGGTACGCTCGATGGCGCCGGCACGATCAACCGGCCAGTCAATCTTGCGGCAGGATCGGTGATCACGCCCGCCGGCGCCACCATCGGCACGCTCACGGTCGGCGGCACGGTCACCCTGCAGGGGACGACGGTTCTCCAGATCCACAAAGACAGCGGCAGCGGGCTTACCCAGGACTTGCTGGATGCTGACGCCGTGAACTTCGGCGGCACGCTGGAAGTGACGGCGACCGGGGATGCCCTGGCGCTCGGCGATTCTTTTCTGCTTTTCGACGCGGCCACCTATGGCGGCGGGTTCACATCGTTCAGTCTGCCGGCCCTGGCGGGGGGCTTGAGCTGGGATTTCGGCGGGCTCGCGTCCTCCGGCATCCTGACAGTGGTCAACTATGTGAGCACGCCGGCGTTCTCGCCATCGGGCGGGGGCTTTGCAGGGACGCCATCGGTGACCATCACCTCGGAGTCGGGCGCGACAATTCACTACACGGTGAATGGCAGCACGCCGACCGCCGCTTCGCCGGTTTATGCGGGGCCGATCATGCTGCCGGCGAATACCGCGACCTTCACGCTGAAGGCCTTCGCGAAGAAAGCGGGCAAGGCGGACAGCCCGGTGACGACTGGCGTGTATCACACCATCGACACGCCGACATGGATCACGAATGGCGATGCCTACTGGGGCAGTCAACCGGGTGACGAAGCCAACTGGCAGAACATGGTCATCGCCGGTGGCAGCGGTGCCTCCGCGAATTTCAGCTCCCTGGCACTGACGCAGTCCACCACGGTCACGCTGGATGGCTCGCGGGTCATCGGTCACCTGGCGTTCGGCGATGCCTCGCCGTCACCGACCTCCGATTGGTCGCTGATCCCGCAGAGCGGCTCGATGCTAACGCTGGCGACCGATACCGGCACGCCTTCGATCACGGTCAACAACCAGACCACTACGATCAGTGCGCCGGTGGCGGGCACCCAGGGCTTCACGAAGTCCGGTGCCGGCACGCTCAAGCTGGCCGGCTCGCAATCCTACACCGGTGACACCGTGGTGAATGCGGGAAGCCTGCTGCTCGACAGCTCTGCGGTTGCCAGCAACACCCCGCAAATCGCGAGCGAAAAGATCGTCAACAACTCGGCAGTCACCTTCCTCCGTGCAGCGACCGGCTTCACCCACATCAACCCGTCCTTGTCAGGAGCGGGGGACTACTTCGTGGATGGTCCTGGTGGCGGTGGTGTCTATGACAACCGGGTGGCCTTCCGGGGCACCGCGTCCGACAACACCGGCACGATCCACCTGATCAATGGCGGCCGTCTGTGGGTTGATGCCGCGGGTGCGAATGCGATCGGTGACTCGGCCATCGTGGACGTCGGAGCCACGGCGAGCTTCCACATTTACCGCGGCGTCACCGAAACGATCGGGGGTCTGCAAGGCAGCGGCGAAGTGTGGGGGCGTGATTCGCTCACTACCCCCGTTGCCACCCTGGTGGTCGGCGGCGGTGACAAGACCGCCAGCTTCAGCGGCGTGTTGAAGCAAGACGTCACACCTCTCGCGATCACCAAGATCGGCACGGGCACCCAGACGTTTGCCGGAACGAATACCTACACCGGGGCAACCACCGTCGAAGGTGGCAGGCTTGCCGGCACAGGAGCCATCGGCTCGGATGTGACCGTGAAGTCGGGCGCGACGCTGGCACCTGGCGCGGGCGTGGGCACGATGGATGCGAAGGCGCTGACCTTTGAAACGGGATCGACGCTGCAGGTGGAGGTCAATAGCACCAGCGGCACCGCCGACAAGGTGGTGGCCCACGGTGCGGTCTCGCTCACCGGAGTCACTGCCGACTTCACCGAGGTCGGATCCGGCACTGTGGCCGCGGGCACCAAGCTGGTGATCCTCGACTACACCGGCCAGAGCCTCACCGGCATCTTCACGGGTCTTGCCGAAGGAGCTTCCGTAGTGATCGGCGCGAATTCCTTCACGCTTTCCTATGCGGACAGCTCGCGGGTCACGCTGACCATCCCGGGCGGTGGTTTCAGCTCGTGGGCGGCGGCGAATGCGCCGGGCCAGACGATGGCGATGGATCACGACCATGATGGCGTGGCCAATGGCATCGAATACTTCATGGGCGTGAATGGTTCCGCCTTCACCGCGAATCCCGCGATGAATGCCGCTCGTCTCATTTCCTGGCCGAAGGGTGCGGGCTACACCGGCGTGTATGGCACCGACTACGTGGTTCAAACCTCTATCAACCTCACCACCTGGGACGATGTGCTGGTTGGCGACGTGGTGATCGAGTCCGACAGCGTCGATTACACGCTGCCTACCGGTGGGTCGCCGAAGTTCATGCGCTTGAAGGTGACCGGTCCGTGATGCCTTGATGTCCATTTGCGAGTGGACCGGTCAGGCCCGACGCTGGGACTGGCCGGTCCGATCTCCCCCTTCTTTTTCTTTTCTCTGATCCATGATCCGTCTGCTCCATCCGCTGATTCCGCTCCTGATGCTGCCCGCCCTCGTGCAAGCCGTGCCGATCGCGTCCGATGACTTCGACTATCCGGCCGGAGGTGCGGCGCCAATGGATGGAGGCAGTGGCTGGGGCGAGCCGTGGAAGGCCTCGAATGGCACCACGGAAGCCGCGCTCAACCTCGCTGCCGGGAGCCTGGATCCGCTCGGCCAAGGGGGCTCCGGCAACAGCGTAGCGACCAATGGTAACGCCTACTTCCGCGCGCTCTCGGCCAGTGCCGCCACGGCGATCGCTGCGGAAAGCGCCGGCAATGGCGAGGTGTGGATTTCCTTCACCGCGCAGCAAGGAACTGCGGCCAGCGGCTTCGGCAGCATCAACCTGTGGAATGCGGGCTCGACCAACTTCACCGACGCGAATGCAAATTACTCGTTGATGCTCGGCCGAAACCAGTATGACCAGAATGACTGGAGCTGGACTGATGTGACCACCGTCGGCGCGGGCAGCCTCGGCAACGTGCCGGTGACTACCGCCGTGCGCTACGTGATGCGCCTTGATTACCAGGCGACGCAGACGGCGGCGACGATGTATGTATTCACGAATTCCTCGCAGGTCGGCGCGGACATCGCGTCGTCGACGCCGGCGACGAGTGTGCCGGGGAACATCGCGAATGGCTCGGGGAATCGCCCGGTCTTCGATCGCATCCGGCTGTCCGGGAACAATGGGATGATCTACGACTCGCTGCGCATTGGCACGACCTTCGGCGATGTGATGCCGGTCGCGGTGCCGGTCGCGCCGACGATCGCGAGCCACCCGGCTGCGGCCACGGCGTCCGAGTTTGGTAGCCACACCTTTTCCGTGCAGGCGAGCGGATCGCCGACCTTGACGTACCAATGGAAGAAGGGGACGCAGGTGTTGGAAGGTCAAACCAGCGCCACGCTCACGCTTTCGAATCTCTCCAGCACGGATGCCGGATCGTACTCGGTGACCGTGAGCAATGGCCAAGGCAGCGTGCCGAGCAATGGCGCGGCCTTGACGGTGGACGCCTATCCGCGCGATCTAACCGCGGCGTCGGGCTTGCTCTCGCGTTTGCTGCCAGGGCAGGCGGGCCGCTTCATCATCGAGTTCGTCGCTCCGGCGAATGGGATGGATGTGTTCGAGATCGAAGGCCGCGGCGAAAAGATCGTCCTGCGCGGCAATACCTCCGTCAGCGTGGCGTCCGCGCTGAACCGCTACCTGATGGATTTCTGCCATTGCCACGTCTCGCGCAATGGCGACCAGCTCGCCTTGCCCGCGCCGCTGCCGCTGGTGCCGGAAAAGCTGCGCGTGATCAGCCCGCACCGCGTGCGCTTCTTCTACAATCCGTGCACCTTCGGCTATACCAGCGCATGGTGGAACTGGAGCAAGTGGGAGCGGGAGATCGACATGCTGGCGCTGCAAGGCGTGAACGTCGCGCAGGTGACGCCGGGGATCGAGGAGGTCTTCCGCCGGACGTTGTGCGATCACTTCGGCTACACGGATGCCGAGGTGCGCGGCTGGCTGTGCCATCCCTCGCACTTGCCGTGGATGCTGCTTTCCAACATGCACAGCTTCGCCGGGCCGGTGTCTGACGGGCTGATCACGGGGCGTGTCACGCTGGGTCGCCAGATTTGCGACCGCATGCGCGCGCTGGGCATGGCACCGATGGTGCAGGGCTTCTACGGCATGGTGCCGCAGGATTTCAAAACCCGCTTCCCCGCCGCCGACGTGCGTGGGCAGGGAGGGTGGGCAGGCGGCTTCCAGCGGCCGAACATGCTCAATCCGACCGATCCGATTTTCGACACCTTCACGACGCACTACGCGCAGGCGCTGACCGAGGTCTATGGGCCGGTGAAGTTCGTGGCCGCGGATCCATTCCACGAGGGGGGTGATACTTCCGGCATCGACCTCGCCGCCGCGTCGCAGGCCGTGCTCGCCGGCATCAGCAAGGTGAACCCGCAGGCGACCTGGGTGCTCGAAGCATGGGGCGGGAATCCGATCCAGGCGATGCTGGATGCCGTGGACAAGCAGCGGCTGCTGGTACTCGATCTCAACTGCACGACCTCCGAGGGCTGGCGCAGTCGCAATGCCTTCAACCAAACACCGTGGGTGTGGTGCGCGATCATGAACTTCGGCGGCAACACCGGGATGGACGCCGCCTTGTCGAAGCTGGCCAGCATGCCCGCCGCCGCGCTGGCCGATCCCGCGCGCGGGCCGATGGCCGGCATAGGCATGGTGCCGGAAGGAAGCCACACCATTCCCGCGGCGTATGATCTCTTGTTCACGCACTCGTGGAGAGCGACCGCGCCGGACCTAACGAACTGGTCTCGCGATTATGCGCTGCGCCGCTATGGCGTCCGCCATGCCGCACTCGATGCTGCATGGGATCTGCGCCGCAAGACCACGGACAATCCCGGCGCGGGCGAGCAGGAGCCGCACAACTCGATCGTCTGTGCCCGTCCCGGCCTGAGCACCTCGCTGCGTGCCCGCACCTGGGCCAGCACCAACATTCCCTATCACGCGCCACAGCTTGCCACCGCATGGGGGAAAATGCTCGAAGCCGCGCCGCAGGCCGGGGCATCGGACGCCTATCGCTTCGACCTCGCTGATACCGCGCGCCAGGTGCTGTGCGATCTGGCCACGCGTCACCAGCGGATGCTGGCGAAGGCGAAAGCCGACAACAATGCCGCCGCGGTCCACATTCACGGCGACCGCATTCTTGAGATCATCGCGGATCTCGACACGCTGTGCGCCACGCGTCCCGACTGGCTGTTAGGCACATGGTTGTCCGACGCCCGTTCGTGGGGCGGCACCGCCGCGGAGAAGGATCTGTGTGAACGCAATGCCCGCCTCCTGCTCACCACCTGGGGGAACTCGGTCAGCGATCTCAACGACTACGCCAACCGCGAGTGGGCCGGCTTGCTCTCCGGCTTCTACCGTCCGCGCTGGCAGCAATTCCTCACCGCGCTCTACGCGTCGGTGGATCAGGGCACCGCCTTCAATGAAGGCACCGTGCGCTCGCAGATCGGCGCATGGGAACTTGCGTGGTCCAATGGCCACGAAGCTTATCCCACCACCACCACGGGTGACACCATCGAGGTCGCCGCGGCGCTGTGGGCGAAGTATGGTGCGGAAGCGGAAGGCAGCTTCGACCTTTCCTCAAACACGGTGAGCGGCACCTGGTCGCCAGCCGTGTGCTCGGCCTCGCCCGCGAAGTGGACCCGCCCCGCCGCCGAGATCAATCAGCCCGGCATCTGGTGTGTCACCTTTCAATACACCAGCGGCAGCCAAGCGCTGCAGATCCACGAGGTGGCCCTCCATGATGGCGCCACCCTGATCGAGCGAGACATCCACCCGGGCTGGACCGGCTGGGAAGCCTACGACAATCGCTATTACTTCCGCGTCGCCTCGATGCCTGCCGATCTATCTCTCGCCATCATTGCCAACGGCGCGGGTGGCACGAACTCCAATGGCACCATCACCGTGAGCCGCTGCGAGATGAGCGACATCGGCACTACTTGGACGCCGGCAGACTGCGCCACGACACGCCGCGTCTGGAGGATCGATGCCGGTACCTTGGTCAATGGCAATGGCCTCCATCAACTCGCCCTCACCCGAAGCGGAGGCGGCAGTGCGATCACGATCGACCGCGCGTGGACCGAACAAAATGGCACGATCCTCGCCGAGGTCGTGGCGGATGAAACGCTCGATGCCGCGAACTCAACGGCGAGCTGGACCTTGGATGTTGCGGGCTTGGTCGCCGGCCAGCCGGTCCACTTGTTTATCGCCACCGGCAGTGCGACCTCTGCTGGATCCAGTGGGACGCTCACTCTTTCCTCCCCTGCCAGCAGTGCGGCCGATCCGATGTCGTGGCAACGCTGGGCCAGTGAACTCGACCTGGATCCTGAGCAGCCCGATCTCGATAGTGACGGCGATGGGGTGGCGGATCTGATCGAGTTCCTGCAAGACTCCGATCCTGCCAAGCCCGATGCGACTCGCCCGCTGGCGCTTGAGGCTGGCCAGCTCTCACTGCAGCTTGCGAGTGATCGCACCGGCGCGGACGTCCGCATCGAAAGCAGCACCGACCTCGACGACTGGGCGGAGGACGAATCGCTGGTGTTCCTCGGCGAGTCCGAAGAGGCCGGCGAGATGCTGACCCGCATCTATCAGGTTCCGGGACCCGCTGTTCTTTCCCGCTACTTCCGGCTCCGCGCCACCCGGCTACCATGATCGCCGTTCATCCGAATCTTCACGAAGTCGAGCAGGCCAGCTCTCTGCAGCGGCGGCTTTACCGGACGCTGCGGGAGACGATGCGCGCCATGGCCGGTCGCATCAGCGGCGTGGCGAATTGGGAGGCGAAGAAGATGCTCGCCCGCCACATCTGGCTCGATGCTGAGCATGCAGAGGCCGTCCGCTCGCGCGTGCTCGAACTCCGCTTCCCGCGCGTGGACGTGGATTTGGAGGTGGACGCTGCCCTGATCCGGGTGCTCGAAAAGCTGCCTTCCACCTTATCCGACGAGGAGTTTCTCGGTGGGGTCTATCAGGTCATAAAGCCCGCCGTGCTCGCGGCGGTGGAGCGCTACTTGAAACAGAGCGATCCGCTCGATGACGCGCCGAGCCATCGCGTGCTCGCGATCGTAGCTACCGAGCTTCGGGATGAACTCGCCACCTTTGATGTGGGGTGGGCGAATCGTCCCGCCTCGGGCCGGAAGGCCGCGCAGCCGTGGTGCGAGTGGCTTGGTGAAGCGATCGGACACGCGGGCGGAATCTTCGGCCGCGACAGCGCAGCGCCATTGTTGGAGAGTGCGGGTTTTTCCGACCGGCCGCGCTACGAAATCGCTCCATCACCGGCGCGCGATCCCCGTTGGCTTCCAGCCGTGACCCAAGTGCCGCCGCGTCCGCCGCGGACGCCTCAAGAGCAGCAGGTGTGGGTGGCGATCGATCACGTCAACGAGCTGTGGGCGTGTGAGCTGCCGGCCGCGTTCATCTGGCACTATCCGGGCATGCCGTGGTCGCTTTATCGCGACACGGCGCGTTGGGCCTATGATGAAATGCGCCACGCGATGATGGGTGAACGGCGCTTGCTTGCCTATGGCTTCGAAGTCGGCATCGACGTGCCGATGGTGCCGGATCACTGGGTGGGCATCTGTGTGCGACGAGGCATGGAAGCGATGCTCCTCGCGGTCCACGGCCTCGAGCAGGGAGGACCGAAGTGGAAGGCGGCGCTCAAGGAGGAACTGTGGCGGATGGGCGATCCCTACAGCGCGCAGGATTGCGACTACGATTGGGCCGACGAAGCCGGCCACATCCGCTATGGCCAGGATTGGCTCAAGGCGATCTTTCCCGGCGCGCCGAAGTCCGAGCTGATCCGCCGGACGCAGGAGGAAGTGGCACTGTGGAAGGAATGGATCGCCGGTACTCATCGCAGCGGCGAGCACGGCTACGACGCTTTCCTGCCACGCATCGAAGCGAAGTGCGCGCAGATGCCGGGGCTGGCGAATCCGGAATATTTCCGCCCGCTCGGTTCGAGCGCGGCGACGGCGTCGTATGAAGCGGCGGACAGCGCGTAAATGACCGCTGATGGTTTCTAGAGGAAATGGGATTCCTCGAGGTCGGCCGGGACGGAGAAATCCGTCCCGGCTTTTTTGAAGCCGCAGCCGTTGTCACTCCTCTTCTACCTCTTTCGCTCGCGGAGCCTCACCGCGATTCCGCTTCGCCACGGCCAGCAGGGTTTGCTTGAGGGCCTCGGGCCATTCGAGCGTTTCGAGGCTTTTCTCGTCGCCCCACTCCGGGCTGAGCGCGAGCAGCTCTTGGTAGGCTTGGTCAGCGCGGTCGGTGCGCTCGGTCTGCTCCGCGGCGCAGAGCAGCATGGCGGTGGCCGTTTGCTTCTGATCTTCCGGGTAAGGGATCGTGAAGCCGTGCTCCAGCATCACGCCCGCTTCCTCCGGATGCTCGGTGGTCAGCAGCAGCCAGGCGGCATCCGCGGCGAAGCTGGCGTCCGTGGGAAAGCGTTCCTTGCCCAAGTTCAGGAGTTCCATGGCTGCGGCATCCTGCATGTCTTCCAGCACGCAGCGCGCGGCATACACGTAGTCGGCCGCGACGAGGCCGCTCTCGGCGTTGTCGATGAGCTGCAGCCAGCGGGCGTAGGCCGAGGTGAAGTCGCCCTGCGCCATGAAGGAGCGGGCCTCGATGCGCAGGCAGTCGGGATGCGAGGCTCCGGCGAGGCGGGCATGATCGACCATCTTGGTGACGAGTTCCGCCGAACCGGCATCGTCGGCCAAGCCGAGGGCGCAACTCACTAGCGCCTCGCGAACGCGCTTCGCGCCGAAGGTAGCAGTGGCTTCCTTGTCCAAAAGCCTCTCGCCGAGCGCGCGCAGATCTTCGATGGCGGCGTCCTCGGGGGCCTTGAGCGTGGCGGCCATCTGGTTCAATTGGTCGAGAAACTTGTCCGTCTCTTCCCAATACATGACGGCTTCCCAGCCCCCCCAATCGCTCGCCTCTTCGAGTTCGCGGAAGTCGGGCAAGTCGTCGGGCCAGAGCGCGAAAACCTCCGCTTTCTTCCCGAGAGCCCACAGCGTCCGGGCGGTGGCGTAGTCGCGGACCGGCCGCGGCAGGTCCTTGGCCAGGCGGAGCGCGGTCGCTATGGCGTCGGGGTCGTTCGCGCGCAGGGCCGCGTGCAGGGCGGAGATCGCGGCGCGACCTTGGCCGTCCACCGCAGTCATCGTGCGTTCCACCCGGGCTGGCAGATTTTCGCCGGGCGAGCTGACCCACGCGGCGCGCAGCCATGGCGAGCCAAGCGCATCAAGCGCGCGCTCCAGCGCCACCGGGCAGGTCGTGGCAAGGCGGGAGGAAATGAGGAAATGCGCCTGCTCCAGAGTCAGCGCGGTGTCGTCCGGGATCTTGCCGGCGAGGAATTCCGCGGCCTTCGCCACCTCGCCGCGGAAGGCGAGCGCCTCGGCATGATCGAGCGCGCGGGCAGGTGTCTGGTCGGCTTCCCATGCCGCCAGTGTGGCCGCAACTCGGCCATCGAGTCGCGCCAAGGCGGCGGGGCGCTTGCCGAGCTCGTCGATCAGCTTGATCCGCCAATCGCTCTGCTCGCCCTCGTCGAGCGCCTTGCGCAGCGCCTCCAGCGCGGCGGGCTCGAGCTTCGCCAGTGCCTCGAAGTCGAGGTCGGGGAACTCCTCGCGCGCCGCATCGTCAGTGAGGTCCTTGCCGGCGGAAGCGGTTCGGAGGACGAGCCACGCGGTTTGCTTGAAATCGCCTGTCGCCTCCGGATCGCCCGCCAGCCGGTGCAAGTGGCCGATATCGTAATCATGAGGCAGGGGTTCTTGGGCGTCTTCCTCGTGGCCCTCCGGTTTTTCTCGGAGCAGGTAGGTGAAAAAGCGCTCGTCGGAGCGCCCGATCAGATTGCGAATGTAGCCGCGAAACCACGGATGATCCTTTCCAAGGTCCGCAGCCCAGCGGGCGATGCGCTGGCTTTCTCCGCCGCCAAGCGCCAGTCGCTCCCAGACCGGCTCCCAGATCGCCGGAGCGCTGGTGCGCGGCACGAGGGTGACCATTCTTGCGAGCAGATCCTTGGCACCCGGCAACAGCGGCTCCGCGGCGCCGGCATCGAGCCCCTTTGCCAATTCGTGGCGGCGCTGGGGATCGATCGCCGCGAGGGCGCGCGAGCCCTCGGCGAAGCGCATGCCGGCGAGACATTCGGAGAGCCCGCGCAGGGCCGCGATCTGAGGGGCCTCCAGTCCGCCCGTGCGCGCGAGCGGCACGAAGGCCTCGACGGTTCCGGAGAGCGCAAGCCCCGTCATGCCGTCCTTTTCCGCAAAGCCGGGAACCACGTCCGCCGACGGCAGAGGAAGGCTGCTCACCAGCCGCCGGCCGGAGCGGAGCGACCAGACATCGAGTTGGCGGTCGCGGCGGTAGGCGAGCCACTCGTTCGTGGCATCATGGGCCCAGGCGTGCCGGGTTTGCTCCCAGTCAGTACCATGGGCGGCTTGGGCGAAGGGCAAGGTGAGCACCGGCGAGAAATCGCGCGCGTCGAAGACGCTCACCGAGCCAGTCGTCGCCACCGCCAGCAGCTCGCGACCGGCGATGTAGTAGATCGCGCGGGCGTCCACCACCGGCAGGGTAGTCACCTGGCGGAAGCCATTCTTCTCCACGTCCGCGACGATCACCTCCATCGCGCCCATCGCCGCCACCCGATGGCGATCGCCGAGAAAAGTCACCGAGCGGATTTCCGAAACCGGTTCCAAGTCCGTGAGGATCTCGCCGGTGGCGGCATCCGACACCACCATGCCGGCGGAGGAATAGCCGCCGGAGCCCGCGCTGTAGCCCGCTTGGACGATGAAAGCGCTATCGGCGGGGAGCGCGGCGTCGCAGACCCACATCCAGCCGGGATACCTCTCGATGGGCGTGATGCGGTCGCCTTCCTTCGCTTTCAGCCGCCAGTCCCGGCCGCGCACCTGGATCTGGCCGCGAGTGTCTCCGGCGACCGTCTTCCATCCGGCTTCGCCTTCGTTTTCCGGGAGATCTTCCGGGAGGTCTTTCGCCGGCGGCAGCCGGTGGCCCAGTGGCTCCAGAAACTCGTGGACCGTCAGCATGCCGGAGGCCGTCCCCACGGCAACCCGGTTGCCGGAAGCCGCCACCGACTCGATCTGCGACTCGGCGCGGATGGGCATGCGCGTTGCGTTGCCATCGGTGCTCTCCAACAGCGATCCCGTGACCCGTAGCGGCGGCGCGGTGCCGCCCGGCTGGCCGAACATTTTCTCCCAGAAGGGCGACGCCCAGTTCGACCACGGAAAACGTTCGGCGAGCGCGGTGGGGGAAGCCCAGCCATCGTCCGCTGTGACATCGCGCAGGCTGCTCTCGAACTGGCCGTTTTCGTCGCGAATCTCGATGATTTCGTGGCGCGGCTCCTCGCGATCCTCCTGTGGCAGGGCCGCGAGAAGATCGCCGCCATCGGGGCTGAAAACCGCGAAGTCGAAAGGGATCTCGACCTTGCCACGACGCTCCGCGGCATTCGGCTGAATGGGCATCTCAAGGAGCGAGCCATCCGCGGCGATGGCGCGCAGCCGGACGCCATCGAGCTGGGCGGAAAGTGGTGCGGCGGCGGTCGGCGGCAGCGGACCGGACTCGCGCAAGGTTTGGCCGCTGGCGGCAGCGACGATCCGCCAGACGAAACTCGAGGCCGCCGGGCTACCGGGTGCCGGATTCGCCGGATACGCGAGCAAGGCGCCATTGGTGGACCATGCGAAGCATGTCGCGGGAATGGTGCGAGCCCGGGTGACCGGCAGGCGGGCGATCACCTGCATCGTTTCCGCGTTGCAGAGAAAGGCGTCGCCGAGGTGCTTGTAGTCGCGCTGGACGATCAGGTGCTTGCCGCCTGGAGAGGCCGACAGGGTTAGCGTGATCTCGCCCCAATGAGGGGCCAGCATCGAGGAGATTGCCGGCTTGGCGAGATCCCAGCGCAGCGTGGTATTAAAGCCCTCGGCGCTGGAACTGGAGTCGGTCGCGGCGAAGAGCGTGTTGCGGTTCTTGCCAAACGACAGCATGCGCACGGGCAGCGGATGCTTCAGCTCGATCTCCGGGAAGTTCCACGCGGTCCGGCGCAGGGTGTCTAACAAGAGAGCCTGGGCATCGACGTTCTTCGGATCGCTGTCCAAGGAGGCGAGCAGGAAGGGCAGCGCCTCATCCGGCGAGCCGGCGGCGATCCGCGCGGCCCCGGAGTCGAAGTCCGCGGCGGCGAGCGAGCGACGTGTTTCTGCGGCAGCGGTATTGGCCTTGTCCTCGGCGACTTCGGCTTGGCGCTGTTTGTTCCGGGCGACCACGCCGAGCACGCCTGCGGCCACGGCGAGGACCGCGAAGACGGCGGTGGCTCCTTGAAAAAGCCGCAGCTTGCGGCGGGCGCGGAGGCGCGAGAGCCGGACGAGCTCGCCTTCATCCGCGCTCAGGCGGAAGACCCCGCTGGCGGCGACGCGCTCGGCTTCGGCGAGCCGGCCTTCGGTGAGGAAGAAGCGCGGCGAGCGATTGCCCTCGGCCCACAGCCGGGTGGAGTCCTCCAGCCGTCGGCGGGCCAGCAGCAGGTCGCGATGGTCCTCGATCCACTGCTTGAGCACCGGCCAATGGGTGATCAGCGCCTCATGGGCGAGCGTCACGGTGGCGGTGTCGTGTTCACTGCCGGTGACCAGCAGCTTGGCCTCGGTGAAGGCGGTCAGGAATGCGGGCGCTCCGGCATGGACTTCGCGCAGCTCCGCGAGCTTCGCGCGGCGGCGGGTGGCTGGGCCCTCGTTCGCGGCATCCAGCGTGACCAGTTCGCCGAAGATCTGCTTGGCGGCTTGGCGGCGGGTTTCGGATGGCAGTGCGTCGTAGGTTTCCTGCGCGCGGCGGGCAATCGCCCCGGCGAGGCCGCCGAGTTCCTCGTAGGCGGCCCACGCCAGCACATTGTCGCGGCGGCGCTGGTAGAGTTCTTCCAAGGTGAACTCCAGCAAGGGCAGCGCATCGTGCGCGTCTGCGGCGTCCTGATAGATCTGCTCGGAAAGATCGCGGCCGGTTTCCGGATGCCGCTCGAATTGCAGGCCGGCGGCGAGCGCCGGATAGCGGATGATCTGGTGAAGCTCCGGCAGATCCGGCGGGCTCAGGATATACCCCCCCCCATGGCGCACGAGCTGGAACAAATCCCGATGCTCCGGCACCCGCGGGAAGAACTCGCTGCGCATCGTGGCCACCACCCAGACGCGGCGGGACATCGCCAGCGCGGCGAGCACGTGGAAATAGGCGTCCCGCATCTCCGCCGTCACGTCGCTGGCGGTGAAGATTTCCTCAAGCTGGTCGATCAGCACCAGCAGGTGGGCCGGCTTGCCCGCGCGCACGCGGTCGAGCCCCGCGACGATGGCCGCGATGGCGAAGACGAGGTCCTCCGGCTTGGCGAGCATCCGGGCCAGTCGCGCCGCGTCCCATACCGGCTCGGCCGCCTTGATCACCTGTTGCGGCTTCCCCCTGCCTTTCTTTTTCCTCTTTGAGGAAGGGGCGGGGACGGGCGCTGGTGCGGGGGCTCCCTTACCGGAAGTGTCGCGCAGTTTTCCGAGATCCGGCACCGCCTCGACGATGGCGCGGGCGAGCGTCTCAAGTGGCGGCGCGCCGCCTTCCACTGGTAGCAGGCAGGTGCCGCACCACTCGCCGACTTCGGGCAGGTAGCCATCGGCGGTCAGGCGCGGGGCGAGGCCGGCGCGCATCAGTGAGGACTTGCCGTATCCCGAGCCGCCGTAGATCAGCAGGAAGGCGTGGCCCGCGGAGTGGTTCTCCTTCAGCTTCGCCAAGGCCTCGGCGATCGGCCGGTTGCGGCCGAAGAACAGCGGCGCGTCCTCGAAATCGAAGGTGCCGAGTCCCTTGAACGGCGAGCCTTCCAGCGGCAGCGGCCGCACCGCGTCCTCCGCCAGCCCGCTTTGCAGGCGGATGTGGCGCAGCAGCAGCTTTTCGAGGTGCTGCTCGAACAGCGCGAGGAACTCATCCACCGTCTCATACGGCGAGAAGGCGCGGCGGATCGTCTTATCCTTGTTGAAGAAGAAGCGCTCGCAAAAGGCATCCAGCTTCTTCTTCTGCTCGCGCTTCGCCCCCTCGTCGCCGCCGGATGGCGGCTCACTCATCCGGCGATACACCAGGATGTCCGGCTTCGCCTTCGCGTCCTTCTTTGCCGCGCGCTCCTCGAAGGCATCGGTGGCCTCCTCCAGCTCCCATTCGGTGCCGGAGTCGAAGCGGGTGCCGTCCTTGCGGTTGAATTGAGACGGCAGCGGCGAGCCCAGCCGCGACCACAGAATGCAGACGAAGAGGTCGCAATCGGACGGGCGGATCAGTTCCTCATTGAAATGCGCGGTCGCCCGCAGCGGCTCCTTTTCCCACAGCACCGGCTCCAGCCGGATGAAATTCCAGTAGCGCGCCTGAAGCCGCTCCACGATCCTCCCGACGGCTTGGCGTTCGTCGCGAACGTCGCCGGGTGAACTGACAAAGAGCGTTAGGGTCTGCATCCCTTGCTGAATATCTGATCTATGGGCCTTCCGTTTTCTTAGTGGAAAAACACCGGGGCTAAGCCTTGGAAACTCCTTGGGATGCGCGCGGGATTTGCGGGCAAGGCAGGAGGTGTCCGGTGGTGGTCATGGCAAGGGATGGGAAGTCGGATGTCACTGGGGAAAGTCTCTTGCTGCTGGGATCTGTCAGTGCTTTTTTCCGGGCTCGTTTCCGGAGACGGAGAAGCATTGCCCCGGAGGCATGGCCTGTGATAGGTCAAAGCATGGAATACCTCCTCTACATTCTCCCCATTTGGTGTGCCATGTCCGTGATTGGATACTTCATCGGCCACTCCAGAGGAGCAGGTGGCGATGGAGCCATTCTCGGCTTTCTTTTGGGCCCCATCGGTTGGCTCTTTGCCCTGGCGATTCCGGACAAACGTCCCAAGTGCCCGCTTTGCTTGGGCGCGTTACCGGCGGTGAATGTTGTCCGTTGCCTGCACTGCGGTGGCGAGATCGCTGGGAAGGTGAAGATTCCTGTGGCTCCGGAGAGGAGTCCGGCTGCGAATCCGACAATTGGCCCTAGACCTTCAGTGGACACTTCAGCGGCTTCGCCGATAGAGAGGAAGTGGGTCGATCCCCTTGATGAATGGGAGCAGCAGGAGCGGGTGCGGCAGGGGATTCTGCCGCCACTTGGGGTCCGCGATCAGAGTGACAAAACGTGATCAAGGGCTGCGGATCGGATTTGCATTCCGCGAGGAGTTAAAGCCGCCGGAGCCGTAATTTCTAACCGGGAAATTCACAAATGATGCCACCTCATGAAACCGGCGACCCGGATCGTTGACGCATTGCATCACGCCCGTCACGCTGGGCAAATCATGGAATCACCGCCCACCGGACCCGGCCGGACCCTGATCATGACCCGCGCGGGAGCGATCGGGATGGCCGCCGGCTTGATTTGCATGAGCTTCATGGCCGGGTGGATCGTTTCCCGCGTGGGCGCGATGAGGATGGTAAAGGCGCAGACAGCCGCCGTGGAGGCACAGCATGCGGACAAGGTGAAGGAGCTTCGGGAATACGCCTCCGTCCCCATGTTCACTGGACCTGATGGCGACTGGGTGAGTCCTGAAGCCGGCTTGAAGAAGTTCGAACCTTCTCCCGAGGACTCGGTCACCCTGTCTCACACCGGTGGATTGGGAGGCATCGACCGGCACATCAAGATCACGGGAGATGGAGCGGTCACGGTTTCCGACAGTTCGGGAACGAAGCAAGTCAACACCCTGAGCAAGGCGGCTTGTGCCGACTACTTCCGGAAGGTGATTTCGAGCGGCCTGGCCGGATACTCGGAGGAAGCGGTCCAGCTCAAGCGAGACCTCGCGTATCCCGAGACGACGCGTCACGTCACCTGTGCAGGTGACACCCGCTTCCGGGTTTTGGTCCCGCAGCTCAAGGTGAACCGGGATTTCTCGATCTGCTTGCCCGAGATCGAGTCTCAGAACTTTCCCGACATCATCGAATACCGCTCGGCGGTGGAGATTGAGAAAGAAATTCTGGGCCTTGTTCCTTAGCCAAGATCCTTGGGCGGGCCTTGCTGCGGCACCGGAGGTGCCCGTGGAAACTAGCCGGTGGCGTGAGCCACCGGATTCGGGACATCGGGCACATCCCCGCCCCGGAGGGCCGGTGGAGGGGGCGGTCACCAGAGGAAACGCTCGTCGTAGCTCACCCCGCATTTCTTCAGGTAGCTCAGATACTCCTCTTGGAATCCCTTGGTGCGGTGATGCGCCCCCTGGCCTGCGATGTAGTCCCTCACCCGTCCGCAGTGGGAAGGCTCACCGAAACCGCGCCGTATCCTTCTTGCCACGAGAACTTGGTCAGCCCGATCTCCTCGTGAACCCACCGGGATGAGACTGCCTTGATTCCGCGGACCACCGGTGCTAACGCCACCGTGGCAGGAATGCCCAAAAGGAGATGGACGTGATCCGCCACGCCGCCGATCGCTTCCGGTACAACTTCGAGCTGTTTTGCCACGCCTCCAAGGTAGGCGTGCAGGCGATCCCGCCAGTTTGCATGAATGAGCGGCTGCCGGTCTTTGGTGCTGAAAACCACGTGGATGTGCAGCGCGAGGTGAGTGGAGGGCATGACCAGTGGCTTCGTCCGGCGGCCCTGCCGGGACGCCACGGGAGTGGCTAACCGATTCCGGTGGCTGACGCCACCGGCTAATTTCGGTTCGCGCCTCCGGCGCTGTCGGCTTAGCGCTTGCGGGAGACGATCCGGTCGGGTGACATGCTCCAATAGTTGACGCTACGGCCTCGCTTCATTCCTTCGGGCGCTCGGCGAGCTGGCTGATCGGATAGACATCGCCGGCCTTCTTTGCGCGGCGGTAAATATCGGCGCCCATTTTCGTGGCGGCTTCTTCGACCCGCGCGTGCGGGGCGGTGGCGCGCATGACGACGATCGGGACGTAGGCGTCGATGGTCTTGCCGCTCTTGGTCTTGGCCTCGCCGATCAGGCCGGTGATGACGACCCCGGCGTCGCCCTTGCCTTCCAGCTCGGGGAAGTATTTCCAGATCAGGGTCTCAGGGGTGGTACCCTCCAGCAGCGTTTCGTTGATCGCCATGATCTGCGAACGCTTCGGCTCGCCGCCCTTCGGCACGTCGCGGATGCCGATGATCACCGGCTCGCCCGAGGGTGTGGAGACCGGAGAGATCGCCGTGTGCGCGCACGAAGCGATGAAAACGGTGAACAACAGGGTGATGACATGGCGCATGGCGCCGCAGACAACACATCCGGGGGTGATCCACAAGCCGGAACGTCCCGGCGGCTACTCCGGCAAGGCCTCGATGCGGAAGAACAGCTTCTCTTCGTCGGCCGGCGGAAGATAGGTGACGGTCACCGTTTCGTAACCGGTGCCGGGGATCGGCGTGCGGGTCACATCCGTGACGTCGGGATTGGCATCGGCCCAGCCGGTCAGGTTGTTGCCGACCTGCACCTGATAGGTCGCGCCGGCCGGTGCCTGGCGGGCCCTGTAGCTGAGCGTCACGCTACCGTCTCCGGCGCGATCGAGCGGGATCGGGAAGACATTCGCCACCAGCGGATCGCCGCCGAAGGCGAACTCGCCGAAGTTGCTGGTGCCATCGTTCTCCAGGTCCAGATCGGGACCGTGAAGATGCGATAATCCGGGCAAGCGATCGGCCAGCCATTGCTCGTAGGGGGGCAGGGCATCGCTTTCCCCGGACAGGTCGAGGATTTCCGCAGCGGTCAACGCGCGATCATGGATGCGGATTTGATCGAGATCGCCTTCGTAGCTGGTGCCGGCGTTGCCCGGGGTGGCACCGATGCAAAGGACGCCATTGGCATTGAGCGTGTCGACGCTGCCGCTGCGGGTCGCTTCAAGGACGCCGTTGATGTAGATCTTCATCTCGCCGCTCGACTTCACGCGGGTGCAGGCAACGTGGACCCAAGCGCCGGTATCCACCGGACTGGTGGCGTGGAGGATCTGGTTTGGCGTGCCGAGCGCATTGCCGGTCTGGAATGAGATGCGGCTGATGCCGTTTTCGCGGGTGCCGGCAATCAGGAAGTCATTGGTGGGTCCGCCGCTGTCGGCGTGGATGATGGCCAGACCGGCCGGTGGATTGGCCGTGACCGGGAAAGCGCGGGTGGTGCGCATCCAGAAGCTAACGGTGAAGTCATTGGGCGCGACGTTGCCCATCGTGATGCGCTCGTCAGTGCTATCGAAATGCAGCGCGCCACCGATTTTCCCGGCGATGCGGTCGGCCGGCTCCATCGCGACCAGGGTGCCGTGGTTTTCCTCCTGCGAGCTGTCGGTGGCGGAAGTCCCGGCGCTTTCATCCAGCTTCAGCCACGCGACCAAAGCGGGGTCGCGGAAGATCACGGTATGCGTGGCCGAGGGGTAGTTGCCGTGTTCTCCCGCCTGCGCTTTGCCGGCAGGCAGATGGACGGCAACGTCCTCCGAGGCGTGTGGCGTGATGGACAGGACGTAGTCCGCGTCACTGCCGGTCAGCCCGGTGGCGCTGCCGCCGGTGACCGCGAAATCATCGGCGGTGAGACCGGTGACAGCTTCGGAGAAATGCACCGCTACCGTGAATGCGCCTCCCGCGATGGCGGGAGCGGTGAGCTCCACGCCCGGCGCGGATGGCAGGGAGAGAATCCAATCGGCGATGACTTGAGCTGCCTTTTCATCGACCACGCGTTTCGCCAGCGGCGGCATCTTCAGCGGGCCGGTGGTGCCGTGGCGGATCCTGAGCATGGAGTGATCTAGATCGCCGGGCATGATGATCCGCTCGTCCGCGGGCTCGACCAGCGCGCCGCGGATCAGGTTTTGATCGACGAGCGGCGTGGTGAAGCGAGCATCGAAGAGTGCGCGCACGCCATCCGGCCGGTGGCACTGCGAGCAATTCGAGTCCAAGTACGAGCGGACTCGTACTTCGAGCGAGGCGGTGTCGTCGTCGATGTGGCGGCTTTTCAAGAACCACGACAGGTGCTCCGGCCGGTAGTTCGAATCGAACCAGCCGATGTCCGCCAGCGTCTCAAGCTGGTTGGCGGTGCGTCCGGTGCGATCGTAAGTGAGGTCGCCATTGAGCTGCCATGTCTTGAGGCCGAGCACGTGGCCGGCATTGGAATTGTGGCAGACGCGGCAGTCGGTGGGGCTGGGGTAGTCCCACGTCTGGACGTGGGTGCCGCCGCCGGCCTCGGTGATGGTGATGTCTTCACTAAGGCCGCCGGGCAGCAGGTCGGCCTCGCTGCCATCGGCCCGCCACTTGTAGGTCATGCCGTATGGCTCGCCCGTCGCAGGAATCACGATGAAGCGGGTCTCCAGCCGCTTGAGCACGGACGGGTTGGTTTCGTCGGTGGGCAGCTCGAAGTGCTTGATGAAAACGGTGCCCGGTGGGAACGACCACGGGCCTTCCGGATCGAAGCCGATCTTTTCCTGCGGCGTGTCGTGGGTGCCGTTGTTAGGCAGCGCGATCCAGCGCTTCTTCGCTGCGGCGTCCGACCAAAGCGGGGCATTCACCGAATACGGGAAAACGCCTGGAGAGGGCGTGAGAGTCGCGAGGTCGGAGAAGGCGCCGGTTTCCGAAAGCAGAGAGGGCGGATTGGCGACGACCACCACCGGCTGCCATGGCTGGGTGGCGTAGAGGAACTGGCTCGGCGGGAGCGCGGCGTTGGCGATGCGGATCTCGTCGAAGTTGGTATCGGTGACCCAGTCGGCGAAGGCGGAGTTGTACATGCCGCGGCCGACTGCCCAGATCCCGGGCTGGAGATTGCCGACGTAGCCGTTGGCTTGGCCGCGTTGGACGTAGCTGCCGTTTTCATACGAATGGACGGTCAGCGTGCCGGCGGAAACATTGCCGACGATGGCGAGGTGATACCAACGGTCGGCGGTGAATAGGGTCCGGTCGAGGATGTGGACCGCGAGCGATCGCCACTGCTGGGTGGCGGGATTGAGGGTGCGGACGTTGAGGAAAAGGTCGCCGTTCTCAAGGGGCACGCCGGGGTTGTCGAGCGGCGGGACATTGTCGTCGGTGCGGCCCCAGCGCATCAGGCGGAAGGGCTGGATGGGTGGCCCGGTTTCACCGCCTTCCGGGACGACGCCGGTAGTGCCGTCGAGCCCGAGGAGGCACTGGAAGCCAGTGGAGATCGATCCGGCAGCGGGATTGAAGCTCAGCTCGATGGTGAAGTCGTCGAGCCGCCCGAGCTTGTCCGCCGTGTAGAGATCGCCCTTGGCGTTCCCGGGGTAGCCGTTGGCGTCGGCCGTGCCGACGATCCGGACGCCGGCGGCATTCGAAGCCGTGCCGGCTGGTGTGAGTCCGTTCGAGGCGGTAAACCGGACGTTGGCGCTGGTGCTGCCGTTGTCATTGGCGAGCATGGCGATGCCGTTGTCGATGGCATCGACGGTGGCATTGAGGGGATTGTCGGAAAGATAGCCGGAGCTGTTGGACGCGTGCTGGTCTTCGAAGCGGTACCAGACGGGATTCGTCGCCTGCGGTGCGACCAGCGCGAGCTTCATGAAGCGGCCGCGGGCACCGGTGCCGTTGATCTTGATGAAGACCGGCTCGCCGGCGTGGTCCTGGCCGATGGTCGAGGTGCCGCTGTACACGCTGCCGCTGGGCATGTCGGTCAGGTGGGTCGCGGTGGCGACATTGCCGGCCTTCGTGAAACTGCGGATGCGGCCGCTCATGTTGTCCACCGTGAGGAATTTCCCGACCAGATCCGGATGCGCCGCGCCGCGGTAAACGAAGCCGCCGACCTGGCAGCCGTCCGGACCGGCCGCGTGCAGGACGTCCCACACCGGCGCGGTCAGCGTGCCGTGAATCGTCGCGGGCTGTGCCTTCGGCCCGGCGACGCTGCCCTCGCGGAAGGGCCAGCCGTAGTTGGCACCCGGGGCGAGGATGCTCAGCTCCTCGCTGGTGTCTTGTCCGCTTTCGCCGATCCACGTCGTATTACTAGATTCGTCGTAGGAGAACCGGTATGGCTGGCGCAGGCCGATCGCGTAGAACTCCTCAAGGTAATCCTTTCCCGGAGTAACAAAGGGATTGTCGGCAGGGATCGAGTAGCCCGTGGTGAAACTGTTCGGCCATCCGGAAGGCATCGCGATCTGCTGCACCTGGCGACGCGTGGTGACCGGCTGATTGCCCGGCTTGTTGTCCACGTCGAGGCGCAGGATGCCGGAGAAGAGCCGCTCGTTGATCTTCTGGCCCACATTGAACTGGTCGTTCGCGCCGCCTTCATCGCCGATGGCGACGTAGAGGTAGCCGTCCGGTCCGAACATCATGCAGCCGCTGTCGTGGAACTCCTGGCGGTCGTACTGCTGGATGAGGACCAGCTCGCTGGCTGGATTCGCCGCCTGGCTGCCATCCGGCACGGTGAAGCGGGACAGCCGCCAGTAGGAGACGTGGCCATCGCCGCCGGCCGGAGCCCACTTGTAGGTGATGTAAACGTAGCCGCGGTTCGGATTGCCTGGGACCCCGAACTGCGGGTGAAACACCAGCCAGGTCATCCCGCAGTCGCTGACCGGATTGGCCACAAAGGTCTGCGAACGCAGGTCGAGGAATGTCTCGGTCGTGGTCGCCGCCGGATTGTCCTCGAACAAGAAGATCCGCCCTTCCTTGGCGACGCACAGCAGCTTGCTCGTCCCCGGATACGGGGTCAGGTGCATCGGCAGGTTGATATTGATGCCGGTGTAGGTCTCCTGGACCGTCCACTCGCCGGTGGAACTCGGCTCCACGGCGGGGAAATTGCCATTCAAATACGCGCCAATGGCCTCCGGAGCGTCGAGCCCGGGCTGGGCGGACGCGCTTCCAAGCGCGAGCAGGCTCGCGGCGGCACGAACAAGGGACGTCGCGAACAGGGACCGACCTGCCCGGACGAGGGCTTTGAGGGACATGGGTTTTGGGTTCGCCTTGGGGGCGAGTCACTCATAGGAAAGTTTGTTTGAATTGGCAAACGGGTTTTATGGGTGTAGCCAGGGGTGAACTGCGTAGGCCAGGGGCCGGCTTCCGCCTCGCCGACGGGGAGTCAGTCGGCCCCGATTGCCAGCTTCACGGCCTCACCCGTGCATGGAGACGGCAGGTCGAAGTCGCCGCTCTTTCCGAACGCCGCCACCGCGTCGCGGATCGCCTCCCGCACCGAGATCGCCAGCATCAAGGGCGGCTCGCCGACCGCCTTGCTGCCGTGGATGGTCCGCTCCTGCGCGGCGTCCTTCAGCAGGGCGACGCGGAAATCTTCTGGAGCATCACCGATCGTGGGGATGGCGTAGGTGCTCGCGCTGTGGGTGAGTAACACGCCGTGATCGTTCCATTTGAGTTCCTCGCAGGTCAGCCAGCCCATGCCTTGCACGAAGCCTCCTTCGATTTGCCCGCGATCGACGGCGGGGTTGAGTGAGTTGCCGACGTCGTGGAGGATGTCGACGCGCTTCACGCGGTGCATGCCGGTGAAGCCATCGATCTCCACTTCGCTCACGGCCGCCCCGCAGGCGAAGTAGTGGAAGGGCCGGCCTTTGCCGACAGCCCAGTCCCACTTCAGGTCGGGCGTCGCGTAGAAGCCGGCGGCCGAGAGCGAAATCCGGCGGGTGTAGGCGATGCCCGCGAGCTGGTCGATCGGCACGCTGCCCACGGTGCCCTTCGCGTCGCCATCCTCGAAAACGATCTCCTCGGGTTGGCAGTTCAGTTTCTCCGCCGCCAGCGGTGCGAGGCGTTCGCGGAGTTGGCGGCAGGCATCCGCGACTGCCATGCCATTCAGATCGGATCCGGAACTCGCGGCGGTGGCGGAAGTGTTAGGCACCTTGTCGGTGCGCGTGTGCATCAGGCGGATCCTTTCGGCGGGCAGGCCGAGTTCCTTCATGGCGACGCAGAGGATCTTGGTGTGCAGGCCCTGGCCCATCTCGGTGCCGCCGTGGTTCACCTGCACCGATCCATCGGTGTACATCAGCACCAGCGCCCCGGCCTGGTTGTAGTGGGTGAGCGTGAAGCTGATGCCGAACTTCACCGGGGTGATTGCCAAGCCGCGCTTGCGGTGGGGATGGGTGGCGTTCCAGGCATCGATGGATTTTCGCCGGGCGGTGAACTCCGAGGTTTCTAGTAGTTCACTCCAGATCCGCGGGATGCGGTTGTCGCCGATCTCCTCGCCGTAGTGGGTCGTGTTGGTCTCGCCGCTGCCGTGGTAGAAATTCCGCGCACGAACTTCTTCCGGCGCGAGTCCGAGCTTCAGCGCGATGCGGCCGAGGATTTCCTCGATGACGAGCATGCCCTGCGGTCCGCCGAAGCCGCGGAAGGCGGTGTTCGAGACGGTGTTGGTCTTCGCGACGCGGCCCTCGAAGCGCTCGTGCGGGATGTAGTAGGCATTGTCGAGATGGAAGAGCGCGCGATCGGTGACCGGCTGCGAGAGATCGAGCGACCACCCGCCATCGGAGAAGAGCTTTACGTCCAGCGCTTGCAGCTTTCCCTCGTCATCGTAGCCAGCGCGGTAGCGGGCGAGGAATGGATGGCGCTTGCCGGTGGCGATCATGTCCTCGTCGCGGTCGAGTTGCCAGCGCACCGGTTTGCCGGTCTTCACCGCTGCCAGTGCGCACAGCGCGGCGATGGCATTGCCCTGCGTTTCCTTTCCGCCGAAGCCGCCGCCCATGCGCGGCGACTCGACCACCACGCGGTGACGCGAGAGGCCGAGCGTTTCTGCGACGATCGTCTGGATCTCCGAGGGATGCTGGGTCGAGCTTGCGACATGGAGGCCGCCCTCGCCATCGCCTTCCGCCCAAGCGGCGTGGGTCTCCAGATAGAAATGCTCCTGTCCGCCGAAGCCGAACTCGCCTTCTAACAGGTGGGGCGATTCCTTCAAGCCGGTCTCCACGTCGCCGCGTGCCAACACGTGGGGATCGGTGTGAAACGAATCCGCTTCGATCGCGGAAGGAATGCCTAACAGCGGAGGAAGCTCGTCGATCTCGATCACTGCTTTCTCCGCCGCGAGTCGGCAGGCCTCGAGTGAATCGCCGACGACCAGCGCGATGGCTTGGCTGTGAAACAAGATCTCTTGCTCCGCGAGCAAGGGTTCGTCGTGGCGCACCGGTCCGCTGTTGTTGACTCCGGGAATGCTGTCCGCGGTCAAGACCACAGCCACGCCGGGCGAGGATTTCACGGCGGCAAGATCGATGATGCGGATCGTGCCGCGTGCCACCTTCGAGCGAATCGCCCAGACCTCCAGCATTGGTCTCCTCAACGCCGTGTCGTGGACGTAGCGAGCGCTGCCGGTGACGTGGCCTGCTGCGCTTTCATGCGGGATCCCATGGCCGCCGGAAAAGGTGGCTACCGGTTTGCGTGGTTCTTCGGTTTCGCCTGCGACGAATTTCTCGAACACGCCCTTCACGACCGCACGCCGGTAGTCGGTGCCGCCGCGCAAGTCGGTCAACGGTGTGAAGCTGTTTTCTAACAGATAAAGAACGTCCGTGTGTGCGGCGAGCGGTTGTCCGAGGAGTGCTGTCTCAGCGGCGATTGCTCGCACGGGCTTCTCCGCCACGCCGCCGAAGGCGAGCCGGGCTTCGGTGATGAGGCCCGCGGCATCGGTCGCGATGCGGATGCCGGCGACGACGATCGAGATGTCCATCTCGCGGCGCTTCGAAACCTTGAAGAACGCCACGCGACCTTGCTGCTTCCGTGGGATGCGGATGGCGCGGATCAATTCGTCTGGGCGCAGGATGGTCTTGCGATAGCCGGTGAAGAAGTCGGCGATGGCGACCTCGCGTTCGCCATCGGGCGAGATGAGCAAGAGCACGGCATCGAGTGCCATCAATACCGGCGCGCTGTCGCCGATGGGCGAGGCGGTCGCGAGGTTGCCGCCGAGGGTTGCGCGGTGGCGGATCTGCCGTGAGGCGAACAGGCGGAACATTTCCTCGAGCGCAGGGATCTCGCCGCCGAGTGCTTCCTGAATGTCGGTCATGCGCGCCGCGCCGCCGATCTCCCAGACATCCTCGTGGCGGCGGATCACGGCGAGTTCCCGCACGTCATCGAGCGAAATGAGGACGCGCGGTCGGAGGTGACGCTTGTTGACAAGTACCGCGACCTCGGTGGCGCCAGCGACGAAGAGCGCATCGGGGTGCTGCTTCTTGAACGCGAGCGCGTCAACGATCCGCTCCGGCCGGAGGAAGAGCCCGCCTTCGGGATGGCTCGATGAGGGTGGCGCGGGCACGTCGGCCGGTTTCATCCACGTCTCCCAAGCCTCACGACTCTCTTTCTCTAACAGCGATTGCTGCATCGCCTCGTGGATGGGCCGGTAGCCGGTGCAGCGGCAGAGGTTGCCGCAGAGCTGATCGGAGATTCCCTCGTCGGTGGTCGTCCCGCGGTGCCAGGCCTCGGTCATGGAGGCGATGAAGCCGGGCGTGCAGTAGCCGCACTGGGAGCCGTTGCAGGAAATCATCGCGGCCTGCACCGGATGCAGCGTGCCGTCCTTGCCGATGCCCTCCACCGTGCGGATCTCGCGGCCGGCGAGGGCGTGGACGAAGGCGAGGCAGGCATTCACCGAGCGCGGCTGGCCGCCCGGCTCTAACAAGAGCACCGAGCACGCGCCGCAGTCGCCCTCATTGCAGCCGCACTTGGGGCCGGTGAGGCCATTCCGGCGGAGGAAATCGAGGGCCGTCTCATGAAGCGGCACCTGCGAGACATCGTGGGCCTCGCCGTTGACACGCAGGATGGACGGGTTTCCGGACACGGCCACAGTCTAGCAATCCATTGGCCAGAATCACGCGCCACTTTCGCCAGAATCGCGAGTCCAGACCCAAAGTTGATTCCGGAAAACCGCCAAGGTGGCGATGTGGCCGTAGTAGTCCATGACATCGGACTCGTAGACGCCCAAATAAACCGGCTCCTCGGGCAGGGTCGCGGTGAGTAGATCACGCAGCAGTAGTACGAAGTCTTCGTTCAAGTGCTTCGCGGAGACTGTAATGAGAAATGCATCGATCCCGCGGGAGATGGTCAGGACGCACCACTCGGTCTCGCGGCCGGGTTCGCCGAAGCGGTGGGCAAGGGCTTGGTCGAAAAGCTCCTCGTGCTTCCAGAAGATATCGACGTCACGACGCACGCTTCGCTTGAGCAGGGCGTTCCAGATCTCTTCCGATGTTTCGCAGAGGCGGTCAACCGGCAGGGGGGTTATCGCCGAAAGGATGGGGTTCATCGCATGCTCAGCTCCTTGAGGCACTCCTTCAAAACCTCCACACCTTTCGCGATCGCTGCCGGCGAGCTGTATTCATCCGGCCGGTGGCTGTAGCCCTTGTGGCACGGGATGAAGATCATCGCGGTGGGGCAAATGCGGGCCATGAACAACGAGTCGTGGTAAGCGCGGCTGACCATGCGCCGGGAAGCGAGCCCTGCCGCTTTCGCCTTGTTCTCAACCAAGGCGACCAAGGTGGGTTCGCAGATCGCCGGAGGGTCCTGATTGATGACTTGCCAGTCGATTTCGATGCCGCGTCGCCGGCAGATCTCGCGGGTGCCCTCGGCGATCTTTGCCAGAGCCTTGTCGCGGGTCTCGCGGTTGGTGTCGCGGAGATCGACTTCCATCTTCACGTCGCAAGGGATGCTGTTGATCGCGCCCGGTTTCACTTCCACCAGCCCACAGGTGCCGACGGTGTCGGGGCTGCCACTTTCCAGCGCGGCACGCTCCACCAGCAGCGCGATCTCCGCGGCGGCGAGGAAGGCATCGTGGCGGTCCTTCATCAGCACCGCGCCGGCATGGCCGCCGGCACCCTTCAAGAGCAGCCGGAAGGCGGATGGTGCGGCGATCTTTTCGACGATGCCGATGTCGAGCTGCCCCGCCTCTAACAATGGTCCCTGCTCGATATGAAGTTCGAGGAAGGCAGTGTAGGCGAGCGAGGGAACCTTCACCGCGCCGAGATCGCCACGACATCCGGCGGCCTCGCGCAACTCGTCGAGCGAGCGACCGTCCGGGTCCCGCAGGGCACGTGCTTCATCAGGTGAGGTGGAGCCGGACATCAGACGGCTGCCGAGGCAACCGATGCCGAAGCGCGTCGGTTCCTCGGCCGTGAACATGATCAGCTCGATGCTGCGCTTCGGCGCGTGGCCGCCTTCCTTGAGCTGGCGCATCGCTTCCAATCCTCCGAGCACGCCAACGACGCCGTCGTATTTCCCCGCATTTGGGATCGCATCGGTGTGGGATCCTGTGGCCACAGCGGGGAGGCAGGGTTCCTCGCCTTCCCAGCGGATGAACAGGTTTCCCGCGGGATCCGAGCGGGCGTGGAAGCCGGCTTCCTTTGCCTTAGCCGTCAACCACTGCCGCGCCGCGAGATCCTCTGCCGAGAACAGCACCCGAGTGACCGCCGGCGCCGGATGCGCGGAGATCGCGGCAAGCTCGTCGATTTCGCGGTCGAGGCGGGGGAAAGTATTCATCCGTTAGAGGAATGGCAGGAAATTGGCCGGTTGGGAATATGGGTTTTCAGATTCCCAGTGCCGCGATCACTTCGCGGTAAAGCTCCGCTGAAATTCGAAACCCATGAGAGGCAACGGCGCGATCAAGATCGGCCCGTGCCTCGACTGCAGAAAGCGCCCCTTTCTCCACGGCGAGCATGAGCAAGCCCAGCGTGCCGATGGTCGGGATTCCTTCTTCCTTCGCAATCCGGCGGAGAAGTCGCTCGTCCGCCAGCAACAGGTCGGCGCGGTGCTTCACCGCATAAGTCAGCGTGGTCCGATCGCTTGCGCTCAGGGTTTTGGATCCTAAGCCGCATTCGCTGAAGCTCGCCGTTTCGACAGACGCCAGGAAACTGGTGAGAGCCACACGCTCACGAAAGGAGGCCCGTTCACCGAGGACCTCGTCCTTTACACACTGCAGGACCACGACTCTGTCCGTCGGAAGCAACCGGATCAATTCAAGCCGCCCCAGCTTCGCCAGGAATATCAGCGGACTCGCATCGCAGACGACGATCATCAGAGGCCTTTTGCCATACGAAGGTCTTCCTCGAACTCAGGCGATCCGTAGTGGAGCTCCAACGCTTCGCGGTCCATCAGCGCGAGGAAATCCCACTGGCTGATCGCGGCCAACTCCGCAGCCCGGGAAAGAGAAGCCTCACCCCGGCGATAGCTCTCAACTGCCCGCCGCAAGCGCAGGTCCTTGATGCCTTGGCGCAGGATGACCCGCACGAGCTCGTCCCGGTCGCTGCCTTCGAGTCCGGCCAACTCGTCAAGCTGCAGGGCTTCCTCCGTCGAGAGGTGTGCGGAAACCGTGGTGCTCATGGTGGCAATCTACCTGCGACATTCCAGACAGGCAAGCCGCTGTCGCTTTGAACACATTACGGCAGCCGGTGCACGTCCTTGTAGTAAAGGTAGCTCGCCGGTTCATCACCCATCGCGACGAACCACTGCGGGCAATACGGGGCCATCCAGATCGCGTCGCCGGCGGTGACGGGGTAGTGGTTGTCATCCAGCCGATAGACGCCTTGGCCGGAGAGCATCAGCAGGCCGTGCTCCATGACGTGGGTCTCCACGAAGGGCAGCGTGGCGCCGGGCTGGTAGGTGAAGATGTTCATCGCCAGGTCGTAGCGCGCGTCGAGCGGGAGCAGCGTTTGCAGGAGGGCCTTTTCGTTGCCGAGGAAGGGCTCGCCGGGAATATCGGCGGCGTTGCCGTGGACGGAGGGCGGCGCTTCGAGGTTGTCCACGGGTTCGAAGAGCTTGCGAAAGACCGTCATCCGCGTGCCTTCGCTGCCGTGCAGGGCGAGCACGTTCTCCGATGGGACGAAGAGAAAGCCACCGTCGGTCAGGGTGAGGTCGCCATCATCCCACACCGCGCGGCAGTCGCCCTTCTCCACGTAGACGACGTGCTCGTGTTCGTCCGCCGGGAACCATGCCGTGCCGCCGCCGGCTTCGTAGACGACCAGGAATTGCGAAAGCTCCGCGCCCATCGCCGGAGAGATGAGAACGTAGGCCGTTGCGCCGTCCCAGCCGGGAAAGATGCTCGGGACATGACCATCGGGAGTGATCAGGGCATGGCGGAGGGCGACGTGAGTGCGTGTATGGCCGAAGAGAGGAGTCATGGGTCAGCGGTGAATGGCGCGGAATTAAGCCCGTTTTCTAGCATGGGAATCAACCGCGGAGACGCAGAGGTCGCGGAGGAACACAGAGATTGGTTTGGAATGCGCCGCGGAATCCGGCGATCAATGGATGGCAGGATTGCCTTTCAACTTTGCGATCCTCTGCGACTCCGCGGTCAAAGATCGTCAGGGTGAAGAAAGCGTCCGTGGGTCGCCGGGGAAACCGGATGGCCGCGCAGCCAGGTGGCGGTGACCTGCCACGCGCAACGCATGCCGACGTAGGGCGAGATGGGATGGCGGGTGAGCAGGTCCTTGCGCTCGATGGTGAATTCGTCCGGTGCCAGCAGGCAGAAGTCGGCATCGAGGCCGGAGGCGATGCCGCCCTTCCGGCTGTCCAGGCGGAAGCGCCGGGCGGGATTGGTGGACATCAGTGCGGCGAGCTGTTGCCACGTCGTCTCGCGCAGGGCGCGCTCGATGAGCAGCGGGAAGCCGTGCTGGCAGCCGGCAATGCCGCCCCACATCGAGAAGTAGTCATTGCACTCCTTCAACTCCGGCGGCGAGGGCGAGTGGTCCGAGCCGATGGTGTCGATATCGCCGGCGGCCAGCACACGCCACAACCGGTCCACCGTGCCGGTGCAGCGCAGCGGCGGCGCGCATTTCGCGGCGGGGCCGATCCGTTCGGCGGCCCCGCGATCGAGCAGCAGGTAATGCGGACAGGTCTCGGCGGTGACGTCGATGCCCTCGCGCTTGGCGGCGTGGATGAGATCGATGCCCTCGGGCGCGCTGACGTGGACGATGTGCAGCGCGCAGCCGGTGTCGCGGGCGCAGGAGACTGCCATCTCGATGGCCGCGATTTCCGCCGCGACCGGGCGCGAGGCCAGCCAATCGGCCATGGTGCCGGGATGCGGCAGCGGGAATTCCCGCTGGTGAGCGGCGATGACCGCGGGGCTCTCCGCATGGACGGCGACCGGTAGATTGAACTCCGCCGCGACGTGCATGCCCTTGCGCAAGGTGGCTTCGGTGGCGGCGGCGAATTCATCGAGGCCGCTGGGGCAGAGGAAGGCCTTGAAGCCGGCGACACCCGCCCGGGCGAGGTCGGCAAGATGCGGCAGCGAGTCCGGGGTGAGCCCGCCCCACAGGGCGAAGTCGAGGCGGCTGTTCGCTTCGCCAGCGCGGCGCTTGGCGGTGAAGCTGGCGAGGTCGAGCACCGGCGGCGACGAGTTCAGCGGCATGTCGATGAAACAGGTGCCGCCGCCTGCGGCGAGCGCGGTGGAGCCGGTCGCAAAGCCCTCCCAGTCCGTGCGCCCGGGTTCGTTGAAGTGGACGTGCGCATCGACCAAACCGGGGAAGAGGATCTTGCCGGTGGCATCGATTTCGACCTGGCAGGAGCCGGCGAGATTCTCAGCGAGATCGGCGAAGGTTTGGCCGGAGATCCCGACATCAAGCGTCCGCAGGCCGTCGGCGGTGACGACGGAGGCGCGGCGCAGGATGGTGTCGAATTGGCTCATCGGAGGGAGCTAAGAAAGTCCACGAGCACCCTCAGTGCCACGGCAATATCGCGCGGTCCCGCATATTCTTCCGGATGATGGCTGAGGCCGCCGCGGCAGCGGACGAAGAGCATCGCGACCGGCATGACGGTCGCCATCATCACCGCATCGTGGCCGGCACCGCTGGGCAAGGTGAAGCGGGCCCGGACCTGCTTTTCAACGGCGTCCAGCAGCGACCGGGTGAGGGCGGTGTCGCAAGGCACCGCGGCATTGGATTGAACGGGATCCCACGAAAGCTGCAGCTTCCGGCGGGTGGCGATCACTCTGAAGCGCTCGAGCAAGCCGTCCAGCAAGCGCTCCCGCGCCGCATCGTCGGGATGGCGGAAATCGAGCGTGAAGGTCGCTTCACCGGGGATGGTATTCGAGGCACCCGGCCGCACATCGATCTTCCCGACGGTGGCAAGCAGGCCTTCCCTGTAGATGGCGTGGCTTTCGACCTCGAGAATACATTCGGCAGCTCCTGCCAGCGCATCGTGCCGCAGGGGCATCGGCGTCGTCCCGGCGTGGTCGGCCTTGCCGCGCAGCGTGATGGTCAGCCGCCTTTGGCCACAGATCGCGGAGACGGCGCACACCGCTTCCTTCAGTTCGTCGAGGACGCGACCTTGCTCGATGTGGATCTCGACGTAGCCCTTGCTACGATGGTTCTCGTAGAAGAAAGACGTGGCACCTTCGTGCCAGCCTTCATTTGCGAGGGCTTCGCCGAGGGTGATGCCGGCTCTGTCGCGGATCTCCAGCATTTCCGGGCCGAGTTGCCCGACGCAGGCTCGGCTGCCTAGGTAGGTGGCGTGGAAGCGGACGCCTTCTTCATCCGAGAATCCGAGCACGTGCACAGGAAAGTCGAGCGGTCCTGTAACCTCCAGTGCTGCGAGCGCAATCAGCACGCCGAGTGCGCCGTCGTACTTGCCCGCGTCGATCACTGTGTCGAGATGGGATCCAAGCAACAGCGGCGGCAGCGGGGGATCCTTGCCGGGAAGTACGCCGCGGATCGTACCTCCGGCATCGTGCCCGGTTTTCATCCCGGCTTCCTCCATCCACGCCATCACCTGACGGGCCGCCCGGAGATTGGCAGGGGAGAGGAAGGTGCGGGTGAGCGAGCCGGGCGTGTCGGTGATGGCACCGAGTTCCTCGATGCGGGAGAGCAGGCGCTCCAGTGCCAGGTCGAAGTCCATCGTCAGTCAGCTTCCCCGGTAAGTGGAATAGGCCCATGGCGAGCAGACCAGCGGGACGTGATACGAGCCGCCGGCCTCCATGCGGAAGCACACCGGCACCACATCAAGGAAGGGGCTGTCGATCGCTTGGGAGCGGAAATAGTCCGCCACGTGAAAGCGCAACTCGTAGGAGCCCGTGACGAGGTCGCCGCCTTCGAGCAGGGGACCATCTCCGCGGCCGTCGGCATTGGTCGTGATCGACCGCAACAGCGCGCCGTCTTTCAGCAGCTCGATCTTCATCCCCGCGGCAGGCTGGCCGCGGGTGGTGTCTAGCACGTGAGTGGTCAATTTCCCCATCGGTCTAACATCAGCAGATCGGGTGCCGCGGGGCAAGTGTTCCCGCCCGGCTTGCACCATCAGGATAGCCAGTGAAGTCAGATCAATCCGCCCGGATTGCTGCGGAGGCGATCATCGCGCTGTTCTTGCTCCAGCCGCCGGATGTTCTGCTCCGCCTGCTTGGACTGAGCTTGGATCTTCCCTGCCTGCTCCCCGACAAGGCGCAGCGCCTGAGGCAGAGGCGCGGAACACACTCCGCAGAGCTTACCCCTGCGGCTGTAGATGACGGACCCACAGGTCGGGCAATGCTTTGCCATGGGAGTTTGATAGCTGCTGGCGGCGTGGCGGTCAACGGGGCGGTAGCTGCCGTCACTCCACCGGCCACTCGCCGCGGTCTTCGAGGAGCTTGCGGAGGAAGATTCGGTCGACGGCGTCCTTTTCCCGATAAGTCTGTTTGGTCTTCCAGAGGAGCTTCGGGGAAGCGAAGGGAATACTCACGCCCAGGTGTTCCCTGATTTCGATAAGGTGGGCGACATCCTGATAGGAGAGCCCGCATGCCTTGGCCATGAGATCAACGGTGAAGTCATCGCAAACCCGGACCACGACGTAATCTGCCACTTCACCGGGCCGTAGTTCCGCGGCGGCGCCTTCGGGTAGCTGCGACAGCGCTTCGATGACCAACCGCTCATTCTCCTCGCCCGTCTCAATCAGAAGGTCGATGTCCATCGTGGCGCGAACGTACCCGGCGGAGATGATCGCGAATCCACCAACTACCACGTATTTCACGCCGAGGGCATTCAACCGGGCGGCCAGGTCCGCGAGATCATCGTCTGTCGGTGGACGGGTTTCGTCTAGCGGACTTGGATCTCCAGCATCCATGCGTCGGCCTCCTCGTGGGAATGGAAGCGATATACGCCGTGTTTCACCCGGAGTGGCCGTTGCCGCAACCGCGCGGCGAGGCGATTGAGCTGGCCACCGGCGGCCAAGCATTCCGAGCCGGGCTGACGCTTCTTCGGCTTCCCGACGACCTTCGCCCGCGGATCTCCGGATTCGATCAGCTCATTCACATGGCAAAGCTATCCCACCCCTCACCGTGGGGCGAGGAGGAATTAAGCCGCTCATTTCGCTGCGGGCGCGGGAATGACCAGAGTGGGGACCACGGCCTTGCGGACCATGCCTTCCGCCACGCTGCCGAGCAGCAGGGCGGCAACGGCGCCGTGGCCGTGCGAGCCGACGATCACCAGATTGGCGCTGGTCTTTTGCACGTAGTCGAGGATGGCGTGCAGCGGGCTGCCCTCGGCGAGGTGGACGGAGGCTCCGGGCACGTCGCCTGCCACCTTGTCCAGTGCTTCCTGCAGCCGCGCGGTGGCGCGTTTGCGGGCTTCCTCCTGGAACAAGTGGATCGCGGGAAACTCGTCCGGGGTGAAGCCGTAGGCGGTGTAGCTCGGCTCCGGTTCCACCACGTGGAGCAGGTGGAGCGACGAGTCAAAGGCCCGCGCGATCTTCACGGCAGCCTCCAGCACGCCCGGGGTGGAGTTCGAGAAGTCGACGGCGGCAACAATGGTTTTCATAGCTACTTTACCTGTTAGCACGGGAATCGCGAAAATGCCAAGAAAGGGATGATTCAAGCGGCGACTTCGGCAATCCACGCGCGATCTGCGGATGACAGGCGGCGAGTCCGCGTCCATGCTCGCGCCGCCATGATCAAGTTCCTCCACACCCGCATCCGCGTGGCCGATATCGACCGCTCCATCGCCTTCTACAAGAAGCTCGGCTACAATGAGGCCCGCCGCCAGGACTCGCCACAGGGGAACCAGCTCGCCTTCCTGGAACTGCCCGGCAATGACGTCTTCCTCGAGCTCTGCCACTCGCCCGAATACACCGCGACCTGCCCGGAAGACCTGATGCACACCTGCCTGGGCGTGTCGGACATCATCGAATACTGCGACGGCGTGGAAAAAGCCGGCATCGAGATCTGGCCGGGCGGCTGGCGGGAGAAGTTCTCCTCCGGCGACCGCAAGATGGCCTTCGTCACCGATCCCGACGGCTACGAGGTGGAGATCCTGGAGCGCTGAGCGGAAAACTGTGCCACCATGGTTCTAGCAACACCGTGGTCAGGTTCGTTGGATAGTTCGGCCGAAAGATCATGAGACGTCTCCTCCTCGCACTGGCGGCAATTATTGCTCCATGCACCACCTCCTGTGTGCCACGGACCTACGAGGCTCTGACCGTAGTGGAACACAGCGGACCTGCTGAACTGGACCCGATCGGAGCATCTTTCGAGGCCCACATATTCACTTTGTCCCCTCTGAAGGCCGCGGTGCCGACGTCCGAGGAATATCGCCAGCGAATCTCGGAAGGGAAGCGTCACCCCAAGACCCTGGCGCGGAAAGGGGAGGAATACCTCTACATCCCGTCGAAGTCTTCATCCCAATACAATTCCGCTCCCCACGATTACCTGCTGGATCGATCTTGCGGACGATTCATGACCACCAGCTACGATCCCGAATTCACGAGTCGACTGGAGTATGCACGGGACGGCGAGGGCTGGCGACTCCAGCTTCCGTTGCCTAATCACTTCAACAACAATTCAACAGGTCCGCGATCGAACAAGTGAATCATCCGAACCCGTGTCGAACTCGACACGGCGCGAAACGACTTCGCCTCCGTCGGTGAGAATTTGGCAAGCCGCAGGAAATCGCCGGTCACTCGGAGGGAGGGAAAGAAGAGAAGGTCGTCCTAACAGTCTCGGAGAATTGACTGTCCCACCTTGCAACGGGCGGCGATCGGGCGCATGAAAGCGCCATGCTCGCCCGGATCGCTGCCCTGACTTGCCTGCTTTCTTCTCTAGCCTCCGCCCAAGCGTATCGCCCATCGGGCGAAAAGCCGCCGATGCCTTCCCGTGAATTCCGCGGGGCGTGGGCGGCGGTGGTTCACAATATCGACTGGCCGAGCAAGAAGGGTCTCTCGGCCGGGGCGCAGCAGGCGGAGATGCGCGGCATCCTCGACAAGATGGCGTCGCTTAACATGAACGCGCTGATCCTGCAGGTGCGGCCGCATTGCGATGCGGTTTATCAGTCATCGAAGGAGCCGTGGAGCCCGTACCTGACCGGGACCATGGGCCAGTCGCCGGGCTACGATCCGCTCGACTACGCCATCCGCCAGGCCCATGCCCGCGGCATCGAGATCCACGCGTGGTTCAATCCCTTCCGAGCGCTTTCCAATGCCAGCCAAGCGTGCTGCTCCAGCCACGTCGCCAAGGCCTCGGCTCACATCACCAAGCGCTACGGGAATCTCCTCTGGTGCGACCCCGCCGAAACCGAGACCCGCGCCCGTGCCTTCGGAGCCATCCTCGATGTGGTCCAGCGCTACGATGTCGATGGCGTCCACCTCGACGACTACTTCTATCCCTATCCCGAGGGCGGCCGGGCGTTCCCGGATGGCCGTTCGCCGGCGACTCGGCGCAAGATCGTGGATGACTTCGTGCAGAAGCTCTACTCGGACGTGAAGCGCACCAAGCCGTGGGTGCGGGTTGGGATTTCGCCCTTCGGGATCTGGCGGCCGGGCGTGCCGGACGGCATCGAAGCCGGCATCGACTCGTACGAGCAACTTGGCTGCGACGCCCGGAAGTGGCTGGCGAATGGCTGGGTGGATTACCTCGCGCCGCAGCTCTATTGGAGAGACCAGCCCCGGAAGCAGAGCTTCTCCGCCCTGCTTGCCTGGTGGCGGGCGCAAGGCAGCCGGCCGGTGTGGCCGGGCATTGCGACGACACGGATCGGTGGCTCGGAAGACGGTCGCCCGGCGTCCGAGATTACCAAGCAGGTCGAGCTTTCCCGTCGCATCGGGAAGAACTGGTCCGGGCACCTGCACTGGAGCGTGAAGGGCCTGACCAAGAACCAGGGCGGCATTTCCACCATGCTGGCGAAGGGGGCCTACGCCCAGCCGGCGCTCGTCCCGCCGATGCCATGGCTCAGCCAGAAACCGCCGGGCCGCCCCGCGGCCAGTGCGAACGGGGGCGGATCGGGCGTGACGGTCAGCATGCAGAGCGGGGATCGGGCGACGGCCCGCTACGCCGTGCAGGTGAAATCCGGCGGCCAATGGCGGTTGGCCAAGGTCGTCTCCGCGGGCTCAAAGAGCGTGGAACTTGCCGGTCAGCCGGAGGCCGTGGCGGTCAGCGCCGTGGACCGTTTCGGCAATGTCAGCACCGCGACCGTGTTGGCAAGGTAATCGCTAGGAGAGGCGCCATGGATGCCGGGTTCTCACGACGCCTTCGGTCGTACCTTGCCTGTTTCCCCTTGCCCCTCGGCACCGGACCTGCTGGAACGCCGCGTGGCCGCGCGCAAGACACTGAAATTCCTTTACTTTCCTAAAGTATTTAACGCATAAGTCGCGCGTCCCACACACCCGGCGGCCCCCCAGCGCTGCACCTTGCCCTCCTTGATGAAAGTCCGAGTTTTCGTAATGGGTTCCGCCTCACTTCTGGCGGTCTGGCTGGCTGCTACCTTTTTGAGTGACGTGCCGGTCGAGCGTTACCCGCAGTATGGAAAAGGCTCGGTGCCGGTGTCGGCAAAGGCCGCGAAGGCCCAATCCGACAAGCCGATCGCGACCGCCAAGACCGACGAGACGCCGGTCGCCATTTTCGAGTGACCGCTCGCTTTCCCGCGGGCCCTTCTCCAAGGTGACCACATGGCGGAAGCACCCCGCGTCTGCGATACCAAGCCGCTGCATCTCGAAGTCGAGGCCGGCGTGCATTTCTGGTGTTCCTGCGGGCTGTCTTCCCACCAGCCCTTCTGCGATGGCAGCCACAAGGGCACCGGCCTGCAGCCGGTGAGATTTGAGTGCGCGGAGCGGACCACCATCCGGTGGTGTCAGTGCAAGCACACGGCCAACCCGCCGCACTGCGACGGCAGCCACAAGGGCCTCCTGCCATGAACGCTCCCATCCATGCCGACGGTGAAGCCGACTATCGGGCGCTGGAGGACACCCGGCAGGACGTGCGGCGCTGGCGTTTTTACTGTCTGGTGAAGCACCTGTGCCGGAAGAAGGGGCCGCTGGCGTGGTGGCGCGTCCATCTGGCATGGCGGCGGATTTGCCGACGGTATGACAAGTCGCGGGCGCTGTGGGTGAGCTTCAACGGCTTGGTCGCACTGGTCGGCTTTGCCCTTGCGTGCAGCCTCTTGGGAGCGTGCCGGGAACGACCGCCGGAATCCGGCCGGCCGGTGCCGAAGCAGCACGATTCCACGCTGCCGGAAGATTCAAGGGTGGCGGTGTCGGGAGCTTGGCCTCCAACCGGCTATCAGCGGGTGGTGGCGCACCGGTTCAAGGTTCCAGAACGAAACTCTGACTCCTTCAGCCTGCTTGAGGGTGGCAAGGTGGACTTGGCGTCATTGAAGACGCTGTCCGTGGCGTCGGCGGAACTCACGCCAGCCCAAACGTCCACGCTGCTTGCCGGAGTTTTCAGCGATCACAAGACGCCGATGGCTGCGTGTTACGATCCTCACCATCTCTTTCTGTTTCTCGATGGTGATGGAAAGGTGCTGAATGCGATCGAAATTTGCTTCAGCTGCACCAATCTGGCTGCTCTACCGGAACTCAGCGAGAAGCAGTGGGCTCATCACGATTTCCGGATGCTTGCCCGGCTCTGTGAGGAAATCGGCATCGGGCTTCACAAAAGTCAGAGTGCGGCGGACTTCATCAAGATCCTCGACGACGGCGAGCGCGAGTGAGGCTGGTGGCAAGCCTCAACCCACCCTCAGTGTAGCTCCTTCATCGTCCACGGTGCCTGCCGGTCCTTGGTTGCGGCGCGGACTTTGGCTGCTTCGTCGGGAGTAACTGGGGCAGCGTCATTCGACCACGAATGCCGGACGTAGCTCAGGACGTCGGCGACGTCCTCGTCGGTCAGCCCGGCGACAGGAGGCATCAGCGAATTCACGGCGGGCTTGCCGGGGATCTCCACGGGGCCGGTTAAGCCATGTAGAATGATGCGGATGGCATTGGCGGGGTCGTCGGTAGCGATCTTCGAGCCATCGAGCGGCGGGAAGGCGGTATCGACGCCGGTGCCGTTGCTCTGGTGGCAGGCGGCGCAGGTGCGGGCGTAGACTCCTTCGCCGCGGGCAAGTTGGTCGGCGGGCGGGGCGTGCTTCTTGGTGATGGCCTTCGCGGCGATGGCTTCCTTGAGGGCCTTGGCCAAGGGCGACTCGTCATTGGCCAGGAGCGCGAGCACCTGCGGCGAGCGGCTTTCGGCAAAGGCGCGGATGGCAGCAGGATAGATGCGCTCCTTCAGCACGGACGGGTCGGGCGGGTTCTCCAGCGAGGCGAGCAGGAAGCCGGTCGAGTGGCGCGCTGCGGCGGCAGCGAAACAGCGGTCAAGCACCACGCCGCGGCGCAAGTGCTGCTGGCTGCGGTGCCAGTCGCGGAGCTTGCGGCCGAGGGCTTCGTCGGAAGGCATGCGGGAGGCGAGCAGCAGCCATTCGCGAATGACGAATGGGCCGGTTTCTTCCAAAGGATCGAATGCGCAGGCCTGCTCCGATGGCCATAGTAGCAAGGCCGTTCGGCGGTGAACGGGAGAGGGAAGTGCAAGGATCTCTGCCAGAAGGAGAATGCCGTCGATGTGATTCGGAGCGAAATAATCGAGGCCAGCCAAGGCATGGAGCGCGTGGATGCCGTATTCGCCTTTGGCCGCGGCCTTGAGGCCGGAGATCAGGTCCTTGCGGCTCTCTTCCACGATGCGGCGCTGCGCATGGAGCCGGCGGACGAGGCTGGGATCGGAAAGACCGGCCACGAGATCGCTGGCGACCGCTCCCGGCTCCGCGCTGCCTGTCGGGAAGACCCGATAGATCCGCCCCATCCGCTTGTCGCGCAGCGGAGTGACGTAGGCCGCGCCCTTGCCGCGCTCGACCTTGGTCTGTTCGAAGGGCGCGCCGGGACGGTTGTGCTGGACGATGATCTTGTACCAATCCGCGATCCACACCGCGCCATCGGGGCCGGTCTCGGCGGCGACCGGGGCGGACCATGCATCGGAGCTGGCGTAGAGGTTGTTGCCGTCGAAATCCGCGAAGTAGTCCGCATTTTCCGTACGCAGCTGACCGATGGATACGAGGTGGCCGGTTGGTTCGCAGACGAAGGCCACCTTGTTCCACCCCTCCGATGGAAAGCGGCGCGCGGTGTAAATGCCGTGGCCCGCGGCGGCGGTGTAGTGGCGGGCCTTCGCGCGGATGCGGCCGTTACCCTGCAGCTCGACGGGCGGGTCCCAACCGTCCGAGCCCTGCACATCGAGCGTGGTGGGGAAGATGCGCGTCCCCTTGTCGGCCTTGAGCACCGGGCCGTTGTCGCCGATGACCTGCCAACTTGGCTGGCGGTTTGCCGTGGAACCGAGCACGTCGAAGCTCTCCGTGAAGCCGAGTCCCCACGTGTTGTTGGTGGTCTTCCCGAGAAACTCGAGCTGCGAGCCATTGGGAAGGAAGCGGAACACGCCGGTGTCGAATTTCACCTGCTTCCCGCCGACGGTTCCATCGAAGCCGGCATAGCCAACCGTTCCATAGATCCAGCCGTCGAAGCCTTGGCGCAGGTTCGAGACTCCGGCGTGGGTGTCGTAGGTCTTGAAGCCATCGAGCAAGACCGTGCGCTGGTCGGCCCGGTCATCACCGTTGGTGTCCTTCAGCAGCAGCACTTGCGACCCGCTGGTGACGATGGCCCCGTTTGTCACGCAGACCGCCGAGGTGGAAATCGAGAGCTGGTCGGCGAAGACGGTGAACTTGTCGGCCTTTCCGTCGCCATTTGTGTCCTCGCAGATCTTCAGGCGGTCGTTGCCGGGCGTTTGGAGGTCGTTCGGATAGTCGAGCGCTTCCACTACCCACAGGCGGTCGCGGTGGTCCCACGCGATGGCGATGGGATTCTCGATGTCCGGCTCGGCGGCGAAGAGCGAGAGCTCGAAGCCCGCAGGCACCTGCGCCCGCTTCATCGACTCCACCGGAGAAAGCGGCGACTGGATCTTCGGCACCGGCAGCTTCGTCTCGTAGCGCGCCGGGAGCATCGGGACCTCGTATTTCAGCTCCGGCAGATCGAGCAGCGTCACGTTCTCGCCGACTGCCCAGCGGATGCCGCGCTCCAGCAGATCATGGAAGCCCTCCTGCTTCCAGCAGCGCTCGTCGTGGCCGTGGGCGGTGTAGAAGACCCGCCCCTTGCCCTGCTGGCGGACCCAAGTCCATGGCTCATCGCCGCGCTTTTGCAGCACCGTGATGTCGTCGGAAAGCCGGTGGTGCCGGTAGGTTTCGTCCCACGTTTCGAAGGGCTTGTAGCCCTTCATGGCGGGGTGCTCCGGCTTCACGACCTGGGCGGTGAAGACCCCCGTTTCATGCCCCTCGATCTGGCCGCCGACCAGATCGATGTAGCCGTCGGTTTTCTTGAAGCAGGCGGACCCGCAATGCACCGGGATGAAGCCACCGCCCCCGTCGACGAAGCCTTTCACCGCCGCGAGCTGTTGGGGCGTGATGTCCTGGTGGTTGGCAAAGACCAGCAGGGCATCGTACTTCGCCAGATTCTCCGGCGTCAGGGCGTCCATCCGCTTCTCGTAGGTCAGGTGGATGCTCCGGTTTCCGGCCACCTCCTTGAAGATGGCGTACTGATCGAGCGGGCGGTGATGGCCGTCATCGCCGAAGAAGAGCACCTCGATGGCCCGTGGACCGCCGCTACCCTTCCGCTCGGCGGCGAGCAGCAGGGTTCCCAGAAAAAGCAGTGGCAGAAGGATGCGGGCGAGCGCCATGGTGCATTTCATACGCGTTTCATTAGTCAAATCCACCGGTTTTCTGTGGCAGCCGTGGTCCCGGCCCGGCGAGTGGGCCATCATCAGCCGACCCGATGTTGTTTCCCAACTTGTCGATTGGCCGTCTGTCGTCCTGCAAGTCATGCTCGCTCGTGATGGATGGCCAAAAGACCGACCCGCGCCCGTGGTTCGCGCTGCTGCTGGGCAGCTACGTGATCTGTGGGCTCGCCTTCCTCGGCTTCGGCCGCACGCCCGGGCAAGCGGCTTCGGTGGTGATCACGGCGGTCGTCGCGGATTGGTTGCTTAACCGCCTGTTCCGAAAACGCGGCGGCTTCCCGTGGAGCGGCCTGATCACCGGATTCGGGCTGTGCCTGCTGCTCGACTACGGCTCGAATCCCTGGCTGCCGCTGTTGCCGCCGCTGCTGGCCATCGGCTCGAAGCACCTCTTCACCGTCAATGGCCGCCATGTCTATAATCCGGCGCTGTTCGGGCTGATCTCGAGCATGGTGGTCGCCGGTGGCCTCGTTTCCCCGGCCCCTGCTTATCAATGGGGCGGCACTTGGGCGGTGGCGATGTTCCTCGGTGGCTTGGCCTTGATCGTCTTCATGAAGCAGATCGGCCGCGGCTGGCTGGTGGGATCGTTTCTGGTTTTCTACATGATCCAGACGGCTTTCCGCGCCTGGGTCATGCGGCATCACGTGCCGCCGGAAGCGGTCTGGCTCGGCACCCTGACCGCGCCGGCATTCTTCCTCTTCACCTTCTACATGCTGACCGATCCGGCGACTTCGCCGCCGGGGAAGAAGGCGCAGATCGCCGTGGCCGCGGCGATCACGGTCATCGACCTGCTGTTCCACTTCCGGCAGAGCTATTACACGCTTTTTTACGCCGCCTTCACGGTGCAGACCGCGCGCTTCGCCATGGCGTGGTGGAAGAGCCGGAGCTTTCCTGATCGGAAGAACCTCGCGGCCCGGCTGGCGCTTGCGAGCTGCCTGGGAGTCGCGGCGTTTTTCCTCGGTCGCACGCCGCGCGGTATCACTGAGGACCCGGGATTCGCGTGGGTGGAAAGGGATCTCTTTCCCTCAGAGCAGGGAACAGTGCTCACCGACATCGATCCGCGGCTGCAGCACGTCGGCAAGTGGATCCTCTCGGTCGGTGATGCCGCGGCGGTGGCGGATGTGGATGGCGATGGCTTGCAGGATCTCTTCCTCACCCGCCCGATGAAGCGGGCGCAGGATCGCTGCACGCTCTACCGCAACACCGGTGGCCTGACCTTCGAGCGAGTCGTGATTCCCGCGCTCGACCCGATTCGCAACGACCCCGCGGAGTACGGACTGCCCTCCTCGGCGGTCTTCGCGGATGTCGATAACGATGGCGACCAGGATCTCTTCATCGGCATGGGCTATGGCCGCAGCCGGATCTTCCGCAATGAGCTCAAGGAAAGCGGCGTGCTTTCGTTCACCGATGCCACGGACTCCGCCGGCATCCGTGGCCATCACACTTGTCTTGCGGCGCTGTTCTTCGATCCGGATCGCGATGGCGACCTCGACCTCCTGTTAGGGAACTCGATGACGCCTTACTTGCCGGATTACGACACGGCAACGCCGCTCAATCCCTTCCGTCTGCCGCAGCCGGCCTATGAAGGCGATCGGCGGATGTTTCACTTCATGCATTCGAGCTGGCACAAGGCGAGCAATGGCGGGCGCAACCAGTTCTTCCGCAACCGCGGTGACGGCTGCTTCGATGAGGAAGATATCGTGAAGCTCGGCATGACGGAGACGCACTGGACGCTGTCGCTGAACTCGGCGGACTTCGATGGCGACGGCTGGGTGGATGTCTACGCGGCCTCCGATTTCGGACCGGACGACCTCTATCTGAACGAAGGCGGGAAGCGCTTCCGACGCATTGAGGGAAGCCACTTCGGTAGCATCGGTCGCGACACCTATAAGGGCATGAACGCGACCATTGCCGACTTCGATCGCAACGGCACGCCGGACATCCATGTGTCGAATGTCCACGCGCCGCTCCAGGCCGAGGGCAGCCTGCTGTGGATGACGGAGCGCACGAAGGACGGCGTGGTCTTTCACAATGAAGCCGCATCGCGCGGCGCGCTCAATGAGCACCGCTTCGGCTGGGGGGCGGGTGCTGCCGACCTCGATCTGGATGGCTGGCCGGACATGGTGCAGGCGAATGGCATGGTGGACGATCACATGGACCGCCGCTTTCCCAAGCCGCGCGACTACTGGTATGTGAATGGCCAGATCGCCCGCAGCGATCCGGAGGTCCACGCCTACGCCGACCGCTGGGGCGACATGCGCGGCTACTCGATCTGGGGCGACCAGGCGAATCGAGTGCTGCTCAATCGCGGTGGCACTTTCCACGAAGCGGCGGAGATTACCGGGCTTACGCGGCTCGGCAATACCCGGGGCGTGGCGCTCGCCGACTTCGACAATGACGGCGATGCTGACCTTGTGCTGACACGCCAGTTCGATCCGGTGCTTTTCTACGAGAACCATCGTAGCAAACCGGCCGCATGGGTCGGCTTCGCAGTGAGCGGCGATGGGAAGATCGTCAACCACGATGCAGCTGGCGCCGTGTTAGAAGTCTCGCAAGGCGACCGGCACTGGCGGGCCGATGTGCTCAACGTGACCGGCTTCACTGCCCAAGGCGACCGGCGGATCGTGATTGGCCTCGCCAATGATCCATCACCGGTGAAGGCCAGCGTGCTCTGGCCGGATGGAAGCCGGCAGGACCTCGGCACCTTCGAAAGCGGCGCGTATCACGCAATCCGCAAGGTCACGCCTGCGCCTTTCGTCGAGGCAGCAGACGCCCGATGACCAATCCGGCGAGCGCCGCCGCGATGCCGATGGTCCACAGCTTCATCTTCTGAAGCGATGTGACGATGGGATTGTTCACGGGATCAATGCTCGCCTGGATTCGCACGAGCTTCCATGCGTCGCCTTCCTTGCGGGCGATGGCGGTCCATTGGGTGGTGAAGTCGAAGGCGTTGCCGCCGCGGGTCACTTGTTCGAGCGCGCGGCCTTTCGCGATGGCGAGGTTCCCTTCGAAGATCGTGTCGTCGGGTTCGATGGTCACCTTGTAGGTGCCGTTCTTGCCGAGGAACTCCTCCACTTTCTTCCAGTAGGTGAGGATGCCATCGTAGCCCTTCACTTCATCGGCCGTGATCATGACGCCGGTGAAGTCGGCGGCGAGATGCGGCTGTAGCGGCGAGAAATCGCGTGCGGCAATCGCCTGCTCGTAGATACCGCGCAGCTTGCGGAGCGCCTCCTTGTCTTCCTCGGAAGCGGCCAGCGGCAGGCACAGGGCGAACAGAACAAGAAGAGCTTTCATGGGGAGTCGCGGAGTCGTTTGCCATCCTTCCACCGGCTGAAGGGCGGGGAAATCAAAAACGCACGCGTCGCCTCGTCGTCGGCGATCTCGGTGCCGGCTGCCAGCATGGAATAACCGCCGATCAGCGCGCGGTGGCCGATCTTCACCGGAGCGAGTTTCAGCACCGGAGCACCATCGCGCTCCATCACGTGGGGATTCAAGCGCACGCCGGCACCGAGGATCACGTGATCGCCGATGTCGAGGAATCCGCGATCAAGGATGAAGGTCCGGGGTGCCCAGTAGGTGAGCTTGCCAATTCTCGATCCCCACAAGCGCAGCCACAGCGAGTAGATGCCCGGGATGCTCCGCAGCACTTCCTCCAGCGAGGGGAAGCGCAGGAACAGGACCTGGCATTGGAAGCATGCCCACCAGCGGAGAAAGTCCGGCGAGCCCACGATGATCTCGGCTGGCGCTTTCCGCAGCGACTCCCGCAATAGCCGGCCGGGCACTAGTGGCAGAATATAGAGCGTCACGGCTGCCAGTCCGATTCTCGCGGGCCACGACACTGGCGCGAAGAAGCATGCGATGGTGCCCGCGGCATGCAGCAGCGGCACGGTGTTCAACAGCAGCATCGCGAGCTGCACGCCCTTCCGGTCAGCGAATGATCTTTCCGGCATGGCGGTTTTGCACGCGTTCGCGGGTGTGGCGGGGGCCACGCCACATTTTGAAATAGGCGGCGAGCAGGCGGCCGCGTTCACCGTCGTGCTCGGGAGTGATTTCCGGTAGATGGATCCATGGCACGGTGGGCCGTGCGTGGTGATTGCGGTGCCAGTTGTGGTTCAACCACAGGGCATCGAGCCACTTCCACGTTTTCAAGTTGCGGGCACCTTTCAGCACGTCGCGTTCGGTGCCGAAATGATGGACGTACTGCAAGGCCGACCACAGGGCGCCGAAGCTCGCTAACAGAAGTGCGTAGCGCCAGACCGGCACCTGCCACAGCCAGATCCACAAGCCGTGCACGAGGAACACGGCCAGTGCTTCCAGCCGGATGAGCCGGAAGTAGCGTGGGTTAAGCGATTCTAACAGAGCCTTGGTGGGCCGGTCGAAGTCGCCCCATTTTGCCTTGAGCGCCGCGGGATAGACGAGCGCGATGAGGTTGCCGAGCACCACCGCGACGTAGAAGAAGCCGGTGAGGATGCCGTAGAGTTGCAGCGTCTTCCACACGCGGCTTTCGCCATCGAAGTAAAAGTCGAAGGCCTCGTCGTCGGAGCGGTTGCGCAAGTGGTGACCGATGTGCCCCTGGCGCAGCAGGTGGAAGGGCGCGGGAAAGAACAACGCGAGCACTGCGCCGATGGTGTCGTTGGCCACGCGGTTTCCATGCAGCGAGCCGTGCTCGGCCTCGTGCAGCATCGCGTAGGCGGAGTTCATCATCAGCGCGTAGCCGACTGCCAAGGCGGCAAGCGCCCATGTCGAATCGACTTTTCCCGCGGCGGCCAGCAGTGCGAGAAGCACGACCAATTGCCCCGCGGCGATTGCGAGATTCAGGCAGCTGGGGATGGGCAGCTCGTTCTTCATCGGCGTTCGTAGGCGAGCAGATGGCGGCCGACGTTGCGGAACTCCGGCAATTCATCGAACAGCGCGAAGCAGCGGGGCGTGGTCTCGCGACTGTAGAGGCTGGCGTGGTAGTCGCGTGAATGCGATAGTGCGCGAAGCTCGAGGTGCAACTGCGGGCCGAGCGACTGGAGCTCGGGGTGCTCGTTGATCAGCGCTTGCAGCACCGCCTTCGCCGCGCGCTTCGGTGAGGTGAAGAACTCCGCCATCATGAAGCCGAAGAGCTTCGCCTGGAGCCTTCGCTTCCACAGTGGCAGTGGCCGCCAGATGCGCTCGACGAGCTTGAGATCCCAGCGGACGTGATCGATTTCATCGGCCAGGTGCTTGCGATGGAGTTCGCGGAATGCCGGCTCGATGTCCTGTCGCAAGCACTCCCTACCGACGGCGATCGAGCGCTCCTCTTGCAGCAGCATCAGCCAGATCCAGCACGGGAAGGTGAAGGGGTGTCGGGCGAACCATGCGGTGACGGCTTTCGTTCGCGCGGTCATGGGCACGAAGACGTAGCTGCCCTCCTCCAAGCGGAACCGCTGCGGATCGACCCGGTGGTTGAGTTCGCGGAACCAGCGCGAATGCCGCCGTTCCTCGGTCTCGAACTGCCGCAGGTCGTTCGCGAGGTCGGCGCCGATCCGGTCCGGTCGCTGATAGAGCGCGGGCAAGACGTTGGTCGCGAGCAGCTCTTCGAAGAATACCGTCTGTTCGTTCAAGTAGAGTGCGTAGAGCTGGGAGTAGCGAAGCCGGTGCCGATCTTCTAACAGCCGCCATGATGGCACGAACGACAGCGCCGCGAGATGCGCCGGGAAGAATGGCCGGGAGAAATCGATCTCCGCGCGGGGCATGACGGCTTCAGCGGGCATGGGGAGCGGGCGGGCGTCGCAGGCGTTCGATGAGCAGTCCGAGGAAGCTCCGGTGATCCAAGGCTGGATTCATTCGTGGGACGATGTGATCGCGATGAAACGCCGGCAGCAGGCTCCAGTGCATCGCGGGCCGCAGGTGATGGGCGGTGTGGTAGCCGTTGTTCAGCAGGAGCCAATTCACGATGCGCCCGGTGACATTGCGCGAGTGGTCATACTCCGATTCCGTGTCGCAGTCCTGATGTTGGAGGAGGTTCACGCCGACGAGGCAGAGCTGCGCGATGACCCACGGCAGGAGGAGAAAGAGCAGGGTCGCCCGCCAGTCGAGGAACAGAAGCACGATCAGCACGGGGTAGAAGACGAGGCGCTCTAACAAGGCCTGCCGGTAGAGGTGCGGCCGGGTGCTTTTCCACCGCACGAGATCGTTCGGCTTCTCCCGGTACATCGCGGCGATAGAGAGGAAGGGGAACGCCAGCAGGTTGAGTGCATTTGAGCGGAAGTTTGCGAGGCTGGTGCGGACGAAGTCGTGCTCGCTTTCGGGATGCCCGTGGTGGCGTTCGTTGTGCGCGGTGATGATGCCGGTCGGCGGCTGGCCGGAGCCGAACATCAGGAAGAGCTGGAAGGCCCGGTTCCAACCGCGGTCGCGGAACAGCGGCAGGTGCATGTGATTGTGCGCGATGATGCAGCACACGAAGGCGAAAAAGAATGAGGCGGCGACCCAGAGCGGGTGACGGATCCCGCCCGACCAAGTGCCCGCCAGCAAGCCAAGTTCAAGCGCCACGAAGCCAAGCGTCCGCAAGTCCGCCCGGTGGCGGAGTCGTGGGAAATGCGGGACAATCCTCATGGCGCGATGTCATCCCATACGACCCGGCCGCCGCTGGCCAATCGTTATTGTGGTACCAAGCATCAACTTTCCAGATGATGGCGGGTGGGAAAACGATTCGCCAGACTGCCTCCGCACCCGCTAGATCCTTGGCGTGCTCCGAGGTCATTGGTACATCGCCTGCCGTTCGCCGCAGATCGGCAGGGGTCCGGTGGCCCGCACCGTGCTCGGCGAGCCGCTGGTGATTTTCCGCGGGCAGGACGGCAAGGCCGCCGCGCTGATCGACCGCTGTGCCCACCGGAATCTCGCGCTGTCCCGCGGCAAGGTCACGGCAGACGGGCTGCGCTGCGCCTATCATGGCTGGTCGTGGGGGAGTGACGGGCATTGCACGAAGATCCCTTCGGCATGCGAGCCCGACGCTTGCCAAGCGATCCGGGTGAAGAGCTATCCGGTGAAGGAGCATCAGGGATTCATTTGGGTCTGGATGGGGGAGGAGAAAGAGGTGCCGACTCATGAGCCTCTACATTTCCCGTGGCTCGGCGAGGCGGGCTGGAGGCATTTCGTGATGGAGCGCGTGTTCGAGGCGAATGCCTTCCACTGCGTGGAGAATTTCCTGGATGTGCCGCACACCGCGCACGTCCACCGCGGCCTCTTCCGCGGCGAGGAAAGCAAGGAGATCGAGATCGAGGTCACGTCGGGTGAGGATTGGATCGAAGGGGAGTTCCTTGGCGAAGAGCGCATGGACTCTTGGATCGGGAAGCTGCTGGTGCCGGAAGGCAGCCGCATCCGCCACGTGGACCGCTTCCAACTGCCCTACGTGACGCGCGTCGACTACCGGATGAGCGAGACGCGGCAGTATGTGGTGATGAGCCAGTGCACGCCGGAAACCGAGGATCGCACGCGGGTCTTCACCTATCTCGGCTTCCGCTTCGAGCCCTTCGGCGGATTGATCCGGCTAGTCTTCCAACCCTTTGCCGGGGCGATTCTGAATCAGGACGTGGAAGTGCTACGGCAGCAGACCGAGGATCTGCGACGCACCGGTGCGCCACGCTTTCTCTATCACGAGACGGACGCGATCGCGCGTGGCATTCGTGAGTTGCTCGATGGGAAATCACTCGCCGGTCGTCCACCCGAACGCAAGCGGCTGCGCGTATGAGTATGAAGGAGGCCTGGCACATGGCGGTGGAGCGGATGCCTCTCTGGGCGGCGGCGGTCTTGCTAGTCTGCCAGTTTCTCGCGCCGGCCTTCCATGCGTGGCAAAATCAGCCCGGCCGTCTTGGCGGCCCGATATCCCGGGCGAAGGCGGGTTGGCTGGCCCTTGCGACGATCTTGTGGGTAATCTTGCCACTGCTGCTGTGCACCCAGCACGCCGCCTACGCGTGGATGGCGGCATCAATGATGGTGCGCACGATTGTCGAACTGCCGCTGTGCGCATGGAAGAAATGGAGCACCAACTACGGTCTCGGCCATGATGCGCTCCACGCCCTCATCGTCCTGTGGTGGCTGCCCGGCGCGCCACCGGATGTGAAGCTCTGGATCGTCCTGACGCTTCTCACGCTGGTGATCGAAGTGATCTTCGTGCTGCGTTTTCGCAAGTGCACCGAGGGCCCGGCGAATGGGATCTACTTTGTGCCGGATGGCGCTGCTCACATCCGGCTCAATCTTTTGACGGACTTGGTCCGCATGCCGTGCCAGTATCTCATGGTGTCCATCCTCATTGCCGCATGCCTGCGTTGAACCAACTTGTGAGTTCCATCCGCTCCGTCGACTCGATCACGACGCGGGAGGCAGAGGCGATGCATGCGCTCATGACACGCCATTACGAGGCGGTGCCGCGCGCGCGCTTCGATGCCGATCTGGCGGAGAAAGATGAGGTCGTGATGTTGCACGATGATGTCGGCGCGCTGCGCGGTTTTACGACTCTGGCTTGGAATCCAGCGGGCGAGCTGCCCGAGGGCGACATCCTTTTTTCCGGCGACACGATCATCGATGAAAGCTGCTGGGGCACCCAGGAGCTTGTGCGCGCCTTCTGCCAGCGTGCCGGTGCTTGGCGCGCGACGAGTGGGCGGCGCTTGTTCTGGCTGCTGATTTCAAAGGGTCATCGCACGTACCTTTACCTTCCGCTGTTTGCGCGAAGGTTCCATCCGCATCCGGAGCACGTTGAACAGGAGTGGCAAGACATCGCAGCACGGGTGGCGGAGACGATGTTCGGAGATTCCTGGCAAGAGCGGGAGGGTGTCGTGCGTTTCGCCGAGAGCCATGGCCACTTGCGCGGCGATCTCGCGGACGATACCCGCGGCAAGCAGGACAATCCGTGGGTCCGATTTTTCCTTGAGCGCAATCCGCGCTACGATCAAGGCGAGGAACTCGTCTGTCTAACAGAAATGACCGACGAGAACCTGCGACGCGGTGCCTTGGCCGCGTTCCGTGAAGGATTCGAGAGCGCGTCATGAATCCGTCTGCCGGTGCCTTGCTTGCCTCGCTGGAGTGCTGGTCGGTTGCGGCCGCGGATCCCTGGGTGCGTCTGCGTGAGCTTCTGGAGAAACACAGCAGAAGCGACTTCGGACGTGCCCATCATTTCGGCAGCATCCGCAGCGAGGAAGAGTTCCGAGAAGCGATTCCGCCGATGGACTACGAGGATCATCGGAGTTGGATCGAGCGCTGCGCCGCGGGGGAGCAGAACGTGTTGGCCTGCGATGAGCCATTCGGCTTCGAAAGGACCTCCGGCACCTCGTCGGAGCCGAAATGGATTCCTCTAACAAACGGTCTGCGTGAGGAATTCGCCCGCGGTCTCGCGGCCTGGTTTCGCGGCTGGCAGGGGCGGTGTCCCGAGGTTTTTGCAGGAAGCGCTTATTGGGCGATTTCACCTGCGGGAATGATTCCGGATACAAGCGTCGGCGGATTGCCTGTTGGAGCGATGAGCGACGTGGCCTACTTTCCCGATGACGTGGGCGCGCGGCTCGCCGATTGGTTGGTGGTGCCCGATCTGAGCGGAGATGTGTTTGAAGGGACGGCGGAAGCGTTGCTGGCGACACCCGATCTCAGCGTCGTGTCGGTGTGGAGCCCGACCTTTCTCCTCGGGATCGATGCCGTGGTCCGCAAGCTCCGCCCCGGAAAGACGTGGCGCGACCTGTGGCCGAAGCTCGCGCTGGTGAGCTGCTGGGCAGATGCTTCCAGTGCGCCGTGGATTCCCGTGCTCCGGGAGCGTCTCGGGGGCATTTCCATCGAGCCGAAGGGACTGCTCGCCACCGAGGGTATCACGTCGCTCCCTGACGAAATCGACGGTAGCCCGCGCCTCGCCAGCGAGTGTCACTGGCATGAGTTTCTCGATGAGAATGGCGACCATGTACCGGTGAATGAACTTCGCATTGGACAGCGCTATGAAGTGCTGCTGACCACCGCCGGCGGCTTATTCCGCTATCGCAGTGGCGATCAGGTGGAGGTGACCGCGGCGGGAGTTTTTCCACGTTTGCGCTTTGTCGGACGTATGGGAAATTCGTCCGATCTGGTCGGTGAAAAGCTTCACGAACAACAGGTGCTCGATGCATTCGCGGAACTCGGTGTGCGCGGCTTTCTCGTCGCCGCGCCGAAAGTTCCGGGCTATGAACTCTGGCTGGAAGACCTGAAAGAAGAGGGCCGTGTGATGAACTTGCTACGACGGAACCCGTACTTCGATCAAGCGCTCCGGCTCGGCCAGCTTGCGCCCGTGAAAACGTGTCGGCTTCCACCGGACTGGTCGCTCACGCTTGCAAGCGCGCTTGTCCATTCCCGCGGGGGTCGCCTCGGCGACGTGAAGCTGCCAGCGCTTCTCACGAACATCGATCCGGAGGTGGTCGCGTCATGGCTGGGCTGATCGTGCGACCTGCCGGAGCGGAGGATCACGCGGCGCTGGAAGCACTCTTCCGGGCCACGACGATGGGCTCGCAAATCCACCTCGCGGTGGAGCGCGACCCGGACTATTTCGCCGGAGCCGCGGTGCAAGCCGCTGAGCCCTGCGTGTGGGCGGCCTTCGAAACCTCGGGTCGCGCCGTTGGCTTGCTCTCTGCCGGCAAGCGCCGTGTGTGGCTCGATGGCGAACGCGACGTGCGCTACCTCTGCGACCTGAGAATCCACGGCGATTGGCAACGCTCGACCTTGCTCTCCCGAGGCTATCGTCTTCTGAATCGCGAGGTATTCGCGCCGGGTGAGTGGGCGCAGACGCTGGTGCTTGAGGACAATCTGAAGGCCATCGAGCTGCTGACCAGTCGCCGCGCCGGCCTCCCTGAGTATCGGCCCGCGGGCATCTATCGAACCTGGCTATTGCCGCCACAAGACGTCTCCTTCGACCCCGGCATCAGCGTCCGTCGTGCGGTCGCCGCGGACCTTACCGAAATGCAACGGGTCTACAATGAAGCCATGCAACGACGGAGCTTCGGGGAGATGGTCCGCTTTGCCGACTTTGGCGAAGGGCGATGGAATGGACTGCACGCCGGAGATTTCCTCATCGCCGAGCGCCAGGGACGCGTGATCGGGATGCTGGGGCTCTGGGATCAGACCGCTTTCCAGCGCCTGCGCATTGCCGGCTATTCGCGGGGCGTGGCGATGCTTCGTCCGCTTTGGAATGTCAGGGCGGCGCTTCGTGGCGACGTTCCCTTGCCGCCGCCCGGTGCCGTCGTGCCGGTGCGCAAGGTCACCGCGCTTGCTTGTGAGAACGATAACCCGGCGATCCTCCGCGCGCTGCTGGCGGAGGCATTGCGGACCCGCGACGAAAAGCTGACGCTCGTTGGAATGTCCGCCGCCGATCCACTCGTCGAAGCGATGCAAGACCTCCGTGGCCGGCGGGATCGTGGCCATCATTTCCTCGTCGGCTGGGAAGGCGGACCGCCCGCGTGGCGCGAGCCGTTCGTCTTCGACGTGGCGAGGATCTGAGCAATCCTTCAGATGTTGCCATTCATGGCGTGATCGCAAACGGGTTCCTCACGTCAAGCCCGGCGATATGTTTGAAGTCGGCCTCGTTCCGGGTCACGAGCGGCATGTCGTATTCCAGCGCGGTGGCGGCGATGATCGCATCGCCCAGTTTCATTTTCTTCTGCTGGCGCAGTTTGATGGCCCGCTCGATCACTCCGTCATCCAGCGAGTACACAGGACTGGCAGCGACAAAGTTGAGGATTGCAGTTTCTTCCTCCGGCGAGATTCCCGCGAAACCGAGTGCCTCGATTTTCGTCACGCTGGCAATCGCCGCGTTCGGATGGGTCGTCCACGGATCGAGCCGGTTTCCGCCGGGCTGGCACGCATGGATGACGATATTCGTGTCCAGAAGCATGCCTTCAATCGCGTCCTGGCAGCGCACGTTCTTCCCGCATCTCAGATTGCCATGCCACCGGGTCGGTGATGTCGCGGTAGGGGTCAAGCTTGCGGATCTCCTCCAGTGCCGCCATACGCTGCGCGATCACTTCCGGAGTGGCAGCGAGCTTCTGGCGTTTGGGTTTATCCTGCCCTTGCATCGACTCCACGGTCATCAGCACATGAGCCCGGCCTGGCTTCAGCCATGATGGCAGGGGTGACAACAGTTTTACGCTGCCATCGGCCCCGATCTCGATGTCCGTCTCCAGCCGGTTCATTGCCCGAGAATAAACCCGGCTGAGAAAACGTAAAGCATGCAAGCTCAGCGGGCCGTTACAAGACGCTGCAGTTGGCCTCAGGAGGATACTATCGTGGCCCGCCCAGGTGAGCGCGGAAGAAATCCACCCGCCGCCGTTGCCCATAGCGCTCCTCACCCGAGCCGTGATTGCGGCCGGTCATGGGCAGGAACTCGAAGTCCTTGTCCGCCGCAATGAGCGCGTTGATGACTTGATAGGTCGAGGAGGGATCGACGTTGGTGTCGACCTCGCCGACGGTGAGCAGCAGCCCGCCCTTGAGGTTCTTCGCGTGGGTGACGTTCGAATTGTCGGCGTATTCCGGGCCGATCGGCCAGTCCATCCACTGCTCGTTCCACCAGATCTTGTCCATGCGGTTGTCGTGGCAGCCGCAGTCGGCGGCGGCGGCCTTGTAGAAGTCGCCATGAAAAAGCATCGCGCCGAGTGCGTTCTGGCCGCCGGCCGAGCCGCCGAAGATGCCGACCCGCTCGAGGTCCATCTGGGGCCACTTTTTCGCGGCCTCCTTCAGCCACGCGATGCGGTCGGGGAAGCCGGCGTCCTTGAGGTTCTTGTAGCAGAAGTGGTGGAATTCCTTGCTGCGATTGGCGGTGCCCTTGCCATCGATCTGCACCACGATGAAGCCGTGGACGGCGATCTCGTGCTTGGGCATCATCCAAGGGTTCCAGGCTTTCGGGACGAACGAGTCCTGCGGGCCGGCGTAGATGTTCTCGATCACCGGATACTTCTTCGCGGGGTCGAAGTCGGGCGGAAGGCAGACGACGCCGTGGATGTGGAATTTCCCGTCGCGGTCCTTCGAAACGAAGGGCTCCGCCAGCGGCCAGTTGGTGGCGCGGAGCTTCGAGTCGTCCGCTTCGGCGAGGGTGGCGACCAGCTCGCCATCCTCCCAACGCCGCAGCTCGGTGACCGGCGCCTTGTTCACCCGCGACCAACGGCAGGTGTAGTATTTCCCGCCGGGTGAGCGCTCGAAGCGATCATGGGTGCCATTGCTCTTCGTGAGCGGGATCAGCTTGCCAGTGTCGATCGAAACGCGGGCGTAGTGGATGTAGTAGGGATCCTGGTCCTTGTAGCAGCCGGAGATTTTCAAGAGCACCTCGCGGTTCTCTTCATCCACGTTCACGACCTCGCGGACGATCCACTCGCCCTTGGTGAGCTGGCGCTTGGTGGAGCCGTCGCGGCCATCGAGCAGGTAGAGGTGCTTCCAGCCGTCACGCTCGGACATCCACAGGATCTCGTTGCCGTCGTTGAGGTCGCGGCGGAAGGAGTTGCCGTAGACGAAGACGAAGGTGCTGCTTTCCTCGCGGACCAGCACCCGCTGCTGGCGGGTGGCGCTGTCGATCTCGATGACGTTGTGCTTGCCGAAACCGCGCTCGACGAATTCGAAGGTGAGCCGCTTCGAATCGCCGCGCCACGCGAGCTCCCGGCACTCGAAGGGGTTCTCCAGCAGCTTGGGATCGGCAGCGATCGGCTCCTCCCTGCCGGTAAAGAAGACCCACGGCGCGCGGGTGTCGATCTCATCGCCCGGCTTCGGATAGCTGTTGGTGAAGTGCTTCGGCTGGAGCTGGTCCTTCGGGGACGACTCGATGTAGTGGACGATCCTTTCCTTCACGTCCTTCTCCTTCCAGATCGCGAAGCGCGAGGAATCCGGTGCCCACAGCGGTTGGCCCTGGAATGCGCCCGCGGCATCGGACTTCGCGAGCTCACGCTCGGCACCCTCCTTGGTGTCGCGCAGGATGACCCCGCCCTCGCGCAGCGCCACTTCCCAGCGGCCATCCGGGGATTTCCACGAGCCACGCGGCCCTCTGCTGTCCCGGTCGCGGCGGCGGTTCCCGCGGCGTTCGTCCGGTCGGGTCTCCGGCATCGGATCCGCTTCGCCTGCCGCCTCGGCCTTGCCGGTCGCCGGGTCGAGCTTCGTCCGCCGTTTTTCGTCCGAGGTCTCAAGCTCATAAAAGAGGGCCGAGTCGTCGGGGGCCCAGCGGACATTGACGAATTCGTTGAGCACCTTGGTCTTGGCCACGCCGAACCAGCGGCCGGTGAGCTCATTGAAGTCGGCGAGGTGGCCGTGATCGGCGTGCGCCGCAGTGGCGAGGACACAGGAAAGGAGGGCTGGACGGAGTTTCATGGCCGGAATATCGCTACCAAACGATGAAATCGTCGATCCCCCTTCACCGACTCCAGCGATTCGCGGGTCACGTGCTGAACCTGCAGCGTAGGGTGGCGAAATGGCCCATGCTTTTGCTCTGCGCGCTGCTGATCCCGTCGTGCGCCCCGCCGTCTACCCCGGTCATCAGTGAAGCTGGCACCCTGCCGTGGCGGGGAAATGAGTCCGAAGCCTATCGCCGGGGCCACAAGGACGGCAGCGGGGACCAGCGGGAGGGCCGTCCTTCTGCTCCGCGCCCGGGGGAGGGAGCCGGCCGCGCCGACTATCTTATAGGATATGAAGACGGCTTTCGCCATCCACGTGACAATCCATGGAGCCGTCCCCGCGCCTATCAGATCGGCCATGAATATGGGCGGCGCGATAAGCTCTCGGGCCGTCCGGCAGATCCGGGTCGCGATGCGGGTCGAGTGCCTCGGATCGTAGGGGACGAGTTCATCCGGGGCTATCGCACAGGGCGGGAGTGATGGCAATTCGCCCTGTTAGGATCGCTCTCTAGACCATTTTCTTACGGTCGTAAGGGGGTTCACGAATGCCTGATTTACATTGTCCTCACCGCTTCCGGACATTTCGGATCGATACGCAAATTCCCAGTTGCCGGGTGATTTCCGTACGGATAAGGACCGGTTGAAGATGAAACCGATTCTGCTCAAAACCCTAGCCGCGGCTTCGCTTGCGGCCACCTCCCATGCGGAAGTCCACGTCTTGGGTGCCGTCTGGAAAGAACGCGGGGTCAATGCCCCCCTTGGCACGATCATCATGAATCCGGGAACGGTAGCCTCGACCCGCGGCTATCTGATCATGGATGATAGCGTGCTGACCACGACGCCTTCCCCGGCGACCTTAATTGAATACTGGGAGGTTCGTGAAGATGGCGAGACCACCCGCCTCTATTCCGTCAATAGCGATTTCACCGCCTTCCGTGCGGACGGGATCTTCGGAACGTCCAATGGACGGCGCCTCTACGGGCACATGTACGCCCCCGTCCGGGTGGCCGACGTGACCAACCCGCTGATTCCTTTCTCCGGCACGACCTTCTCCACCAACTTCCCGCGGAAGCTGTCCTTCGACCAGACGGTATTCCAGACCGGCGCGAGCGATACCGTGACCGGCCCGCAGATCGTCCTGGCCGGTGCCGGGACGCAGCGCTCGGTGGTCAGTGGCAGCGCGAATTCCGTGAAGACCGAGGCGACCACCATTGCCGAGGCGACAGCCGAGTTCGTGGCGCGCTTGGTGAAGCAGAAGTACGCGCGGACCCTGGTGGAAGCCCCGACGATCATCGTCGACCTTGCTCCTACCCTTCAGCTTCAGGATGGCGAGACCTCGATCCTCACCGTCACGCTGAACCCCGATGTGATTCCCGGACCGATTCCTGGTACGGATCCCGTTGAATTTGATGATTTCGCCGCCCCCACCTACCAGTGGTCCAAGGATAACGTGGCGATTCCAGGTGCCGTCGGAGCTACCTTCACCGTGACCGGTGGCGCTTCCACGGCCACGAATGGCTCCGGCACCTACAAGGTGGTGGTCACCAATGAGGTGGGCTCGGTAACCAGCGGCAATACCGTGGTGACTCCAGAGACCACCACGTTTGCCACGAACCTTCAGACGCCGGTCCCTCTTCTCGGTGCGAACTCCACCACTCTCAGCGTGGTCCTCAGCCCGGCTCCGATCACCGCGCCGACTTACCAGTGGGTGAAGGGTGCGGCCTTGGCTGGCCCGTTCACAAATGTTCCGGCCGCTATTGGTGGGAACAGTCCAAGTTTGCTGGTCATCGGGGGTGAGGCCGCTACGGGGGCCGGTTTTTACCGCCTCGACGTGACCACTTCGGCGGGCCCGATCTCGAGTGCGGTCAGCAATGTCACCGTCGGCGCAGCGCTCACTAACTTCGTGTTCACCACCAACTCGCCGCGGACATTGTCGGTCGCCCTTTCCGGGACCGCGAAAATCTCTCCCGTGATCAATTCGGCTGCGACTCCCTCGCCAACCTTGGCAACGCGCCAGTGGTTCAAGGCTTCGCTCGCCAATCCGACGGTGTTCACTGCGATTCCCGATTCCAACGTGATCGAGCTTGAAGTCAGCGGCAACGCCGCCAACGCCAAGGGCCCGGGTGTCTATCGCATGGTCGCGACCAACACGGCGACCCCGGCGGTGACGATCACTACCATCGACACGGTCGTTACGACGGCACCCTGATCGCTTCGGACCATTTAGTTCAGACGTGACCTTTCCCGCCAAGCCAGCCGGCTTGGCGGGATTTTTGTCCCATGAAACTTTCCCGAACCACCGTTATCGCACTGGCCCTGATGCTGGCTGCCGTCTTGCTCGCTGCCGTCGTTTTCAATCGACCGGCCCCGGAGGCCGATGGCGTTTCCAATGATGGCCAGACCGGAGGTTCCAAGACCGGTCCCTCGACATCCGCTGCTCCGGCTCTGCCGCCCACCAAGTCAGCGAGGACGACCATCGTCGATCTCAAGCCTCTGGCGGCGAGGGAGTTAGAGTTGTTGTGGGCACGTGGCCGCGGCCCGGAGCTGTTGATCGAGCTCGACCGCCTGTCGGCGAGCAAGGACCCGGAACACTGGCGGGAAGTCGGCCCCTTGCTGGTCAAGCAGGCTGCCAAGGAGGGCCGGCCGGAAATCGCGACTTACCTGCTCGCCACCGGTGACGCCGCCCCGGATCAGATCCGCATCCAGATCTACGCCGCGGCCATGGATAATCGCGACGAAAGCCTCCAAGACGCCGCCCGGCTGGAACTGGAGAACATCACCGGCGAAGAGTTCGCGAATGGCGATGCTGCCCGGGCATGGCTCGAGGCCAATCCGCAACCCGCTGAGGATGATGAGGAAATGACTGAGGATCAGTAGGTCGGCAGGTTTTCCTGCTGCTGCTGGTCCTGACCACTCCAAGTGCGACCGTGGGCCTTGTTCTCCATTCCCGACCCGAGCAGGCGCAGATCCCGCCCAAAGCCGATGGCGGTATTGCAGGAATTGAGGGTCAAAAGGGCGGCGAACGCGGCGAATGCGTACAGCTTCTTCATGGGGCGACGTGGTAACGTGGATTCTTAGCGATGCAATCGCTTAATTTTCCTTAAGTTCTTTTCGCAAGTTCACAATGTCCTCGCGGAGTTCGAAAATCGAATCGCGCAGGGCCTCCATGGCCCGCTGATGGTCGGGATCGTCCGCCGCATCAATCAGTTCCATGCAGGCGGCCAGCGCCTCGTTCTGCCAATTCAGGCAGCGTTTCAGGAGTGCCAGCACGAAGCCGGTCTCGCGCTCATAGTCGCCGCCATTCAGGGCACCGGCCATCTTTCCGGAGACTTGCATCAGCGAGCGGTTTAAAACATGGGCTGCCGGATGCTCGTTGCCGGCCCGGGTCAGGTCGATGCCCCGGAGTACGATCTCCTGGGCCTTTTCCTGCAGCGGGTGCTGGATGAGGAGCGAGGCCGGGTCCCAGGTTTCTTCCTCCTCCTCGAACTCCGGTTCCTCCGGCCACGAGTCATCGTTTTCCCCGGCCTCCTGTGGCTCACCCTCGCGGGCCAGCGCATCGAGCAGCCCGTCCCAGCCCATGGCAAAGGCTTCCTTGCGCTGCGCGTCCGGGTCGTCGCCGTACTTTTCCCGGACCTGCACGAAGGCCTCGGTCAGCCGCTCGGACTCCTTGAGCCGCTCTTCCCAGACAAATTCGTCGTCCCCGGCCATGGGATCCACCCGCCGGATGAGCTGGACCATGGCGTCGCGCATGGCGTGGAGATTGGCGAGCTTCTGTGCCTCCTCGGCGTCCTCGTCCATCTTCCAGGCGCGCTCCGAGATGAACAGCTCGAAGCCACTGCTCTCGATCAGGACCCGGCCGTTCGCCTCGCTGAACCACTCGAGGTAGAGCGAGTTCTTCCAACTGAAAGGCACGTCCTGCCCGGCCGCGCGCAATGCGTGGGCCTCCTCATCGGAAACGAGCGCCACCTTGGTTTTCCGGGATGCCGTCATGTCGCCGATCATCCCGCGCTGCACGGGATCCAGTGAAAGGCCCACCTGCACCTCTGGCGCGGGATTGCGAAAGGTCAGCCGCGCCCCGGCGAGGTCGCGCCAGCAATCGCCACTCAGTTCCAGCGTCACCGGCTGCTCCCGACCGGCCAGCCACACCCAGCCTGCGGTCTTCCCCTCGACCGTGTTGTCGATTTCCCCGCGCACCACGGCCTGGACGATTCTGCAAGCCACGGACCGCAGTCTCCAAGGAAGGCGGGGGGGACGTCAATCCTGCTAGAGTCCCGGCTAGGTTTAACTTCTTGAAGCATTGACGGTCCCAGCTACGCTATGCCTGCAACCTCATGGCAGCTCTCAGCACCGTTCCGCAGATCGCCCTCCTGATCCTGGTGGTCATCGTGGTCTTCAATCTGATCATTTTCGTCCACGAACTCGGCCATTATTGGGCGGCCAAGTGGCGTGGCCTCAAGATTGACCGTTTCCAGATCTGGTTCGGCAAGCCGATCTGGAGCAAGACCATCAACGGTGTGCAATGGGGCCTTGGCTGGATTCCCGCCGGTGGCTTCGTTGCCCTGCCGCAGATGGCACCGATGGAGTCGATCGAAGGCGGCAATCTCGACCGCGAGGCGCTGCCGCCGATCAAGCCGCTCGACAAGATCATCGTCGCCTTTGCGGGTCCGCTTTTTTCCTTCCTGCTCGCGCTGTCCGCCGCGGTCGGCGTTTACATTGTCGGTAAGCCGAAGGACTTCGCGCCCACCCAGGTCATCGCCGGTGTCTTGGAAGGCAGCCCGGGTGAAAAGGCCGGCCTCAAGGCGGGCGACAAGATCACCCACATTAACGGCAGCGTCGTCAACGGCTGGGATGGCCGGCTCGACAGCATCTTCACCCAGATCGTGACCAGCGAGGGGGACGACATCGAAATCACCGTGGAGCGTCCGGGCGAGGCCAAGCCGCTCACTCTGACGTCGCACTTCGAGATTCCGAAGACCCGCTGGTGGCAGCGCAAGGCCCTGCGTCAGGTCGGCATCGAGCCGGAGACGGGTTGGGTGTTTGCGATCTCCACCTTGAAGGGGTCGCCCGCCGAAGCCGCCGGCATCGAGGAAGGCGACCGGCTGGTCACCGCCGATGGGAAGGAATTCACCAGCTCCGAGGAGCTCATCGACTACATCCGTTCCAAGGGCGAGGCTCCGATCAACTTCGTCTTCGAGCGCAAGAAGGAGATGCTCGAGGTGACCATCCGCCCGCGTGTTCCGATCAAACCGGAAGGCAAGAATGCGATGATCGGCATGAGCTTCGGCGACGGCTTGGTTTACGAAAACCACATCGTTCACCCCAAACCGCTCGACCAAATCACCGACACGCTGAAGCAGATGTGGCTGACCATCGCGCGGGTGGCCTCGCCGAAGTCGAGCATTGGCGTGGGCCATCTCAGCGGTCCCGTGGGCATCGCCAAGCTCCAGTACCGGATGCTGCGGATGGACCACCCGTGGCAGCGCATCCTCGCCTTCATGGTGCTGCTCAATATCAACCTCGCCATCCTCAACATGCTGCCCTTCCCGGTGCTGGATGGCGGACATATCACGCTCGCGACCATGGAGGCCATCGCTGGCCGTCCCGTGCGGGCGAAGATCTTGGAGTTCGTTCAGGTCGGTTTCGCGATGCTGCTCTTCAGCCTGATGATTTTCGTCACCAGCAAGGACATCGGTGACGGGTTCCGGCCGCAGGAAGGCAAGGCCGAGGAGTACGTCTTCCCGGCGAACTGAGGCGGACCGGCCCGGCGCGGTGCCGGGTATCCGAAATCCAAGTCCGCTTATTCGCGGGGCTTCCGTTCTGTTCATGCGCGTCCGCCGCCGTCAGACGGGAGATCCGCCATGAACCGCATCTTCCTTCTTCACGCCGAGGACCCCGTCGCCGTTGCCCTCGCCGATTTGCCCGCGGGCGAGATCTTGCCCGGCGCCGCCACGGTCCGCGGCGGCGTGCCTCGCGGTCACAAGGTCGCCCTGTGTGACATCGCGGAAGGCGCGGCGGTTTATAAATACGGCCAGGTCATCGGCCACGCCACCCGGCCCATCGCTGCCGGCGAGCACGTCCACAGCCACAATCTCGGCATGTCGGCCCACACCGACGACTATGCCCATGGTAGTTTGGCAAAGCCCACTGCCTACGTCCCGGAAGACCAGCGCGATACCTTCATGGGCTATCGTCGTGGCGACGGGAAGACCGGCACGCGCAACTACGTGGGCATCATTTCCTCGGTGAATTGCTCCGCCACCGTCGCCCATCACGTCGTCCGCGAGGTGGAGAAGCGCGGCCTGTTAGAAAACTTCCCGCACGTTGATGGCGTGATCGCCATCACCCACGGCCTCGGCTGCTGCATCTCGAACCGCAACGAGGCCTTCGCCATGCTCCAGCGCACGATCTGGGGCCACGTCCGCCATCCGAATTTCGGCGCGGTCATGATGGTCGGCCTCGGTTGCGAGACCAACCAGATCCCGGCGATGGTCGAGGCCTTCGGCAAGCCACCCAGCGGCAGCATGCACTACCTGACCATCCAGCAAATGGGCGGCACCCGGAAGACCATCGAGGCTTGCATTGAAAAGCTCATCTCCGACGTGCTGCCCACGGCCAATCAAGCGCGGCGCGAACCGGTGTCAGCCAGCGAACTCATCGTCGCCCTGCAATGCGGTGGCTCCGACGGTTTGTCCGGCATCACCGCGAATCCCGCGCTCGGCCTCGCCGTGGATCGGCTCGTTGCCCAAGGTGGCTCTGCGGTTCTTGCCGAGACGCCGGAGGTCTATGGGGCCGAGCACCTGCTGACCCGCCGCGCCGTTCGCCCGGAGGTCGGCGAGGCGCTCATCGAGCGCATCCGCTGGTGGGAAGACTACGCCGCCAAGCTCGATGGCGAGATCAACAACAACCCCACCCCGGGCAACAAGGCCGGCGGCCTGACCACCATCCTCGAAAAGTCCCTCGGCGCCGTCTGCAAGGCGGGCTCCACCAACCTCGTTTCCGTGCTCCGCTACGCCGAGCCGGTCAAGGAGCGCGGCATGTCGATGATGGACACTCCCGGCTACGACCCGATGGGCGTGACCGGTCAGGTCGCGGGCGGTTCGAATCTGCTCTGCTTCACCACCGGCCGCGGTTCGGTCTTCGGCTACAAGCCGACGCCCTCGATCAAGATCGCGACCAACACGCCGATGTTCCGCCACATGGAGGAAGACATGGACATCAACGCGGGCTCCATTGCGGACGGCGAGGAAACCCATGAACAGGTCGCGGACCGCATCTATCAGGAGATCCTGCGCGTTGCCAGCGGCGGCCAGAGCAAGTCCGAGGCCCTCGGGTTCGGCGATTGTGAGTTCGTGCCTTGGAATATCTCGGCGCAGATGTGAAGCGGAGCTGGAAAAGTGCCCCGAAATGGGCGGGTCCGCCTGCTTGTCTGTTAGGCATCACTACGAGCGGGAGATTGTTAGTGGCAGCGGCGGTAATTCTTGTCGTCGGACGATTTGCCTACACCGCGTGGGACTTCGTGTCGTCACGGCACGTCCCGCCAAGGGGACCGGCGGGCGGGATTACCCCGGAAGAAGTCGTGGCAAGCGATGTCACCGTGATCGCCCCCTCGTCGGGCTCGGGGAGCTGCAGGGTGGTGGCGAAGGTCACCAACCGCGCGTCGAAGCCATTGGTGCTTCCGGTCTTTAATGTCGCCATCGGTCACCCGCCGGGCGAGGTCCACAAGTGCGTGGCCTCGTTCATCCTCGCGCCGGGAGAGACCGGAACCTTCGCGACCGGCGGCCTTTCCTCGTCGGCGGCCGGTCCGCATGCGGCCTATGCCACGGTCACGCTGGCCTACAGTGATCCCATCGTGGAGAGCAGCTATGTCGACCGGCAGTTGAAGTACCGGCGGATGCTCGGCCTCACCGCCGGGGGCGAGTTCCGCAATGACTCCGGGCTCGAGATCGATCGCATCCAGGGAACCGTGATCATCGAGGACTCGGTCGGCACGCCGCTGTCGGTGGTTCCTTTCACGTTCGAGCCGAAGAAGGCTTATCCGGAAGGCTACCGGCTCGGCGGTGATTATCGCGGGCCGGGGGCGGCAGGTCGGCGCGTGGTGGAGATCCACTCGTTCCACGAGGCCGGCTCGACCGACCCGAAGGCCGTGCCGGTGGCCCCCACGGTGCGCTGACTCAGGAGCCTTCGGAACAAGACGCGGAGACATGGTTTTCTGAGTCGCCAGCGGGACATCCTGTTCTTACGGTGATCACCATGAAATGCCCCGCATTCATCCCGGCTCTCGCGCTCTTGTTTCCTCTGGCCGCTACGCTCCGCGCTGCGGAAGACGGTCCTGCCTTGCTCGACAAGGTGATCCAGTTTCCCGGCTCCTATGCCCAGGTTTGCGATGTGTGCACCGCACCTCCCGACCTGCCCTATCGGGCGTATCAGCTTTCCGGGTTTGCCGGCGCGTCCTTTTCCAAGGCGAACCTCGCCGCGATGAAGGCGAACCGTGAGACGCTCGTGAAAGCCATCCGCGCGCGCTTGCTGGAGATCGATCTGGTGAAGAAAGCGGCAGAGCCGAAGCAAGATCCCGCGCCGGAGGAGAGCTTCGATGGCGAGGACACCGGTTGCGATCCGAAGGTGCTCAACCCGCTTTTGTTAGAAATCATCCTGACGCTGCAAGCGACCGAGGTGCTGCCGGAGCTGCTGGTGCTGGAATCAAAGCTCGTCGCGGGCATTGCCAAGGCGAAGGACGACGCGAAGGCCGACCCGCCAAGGGTCAGCGGCTGGTTCGTCGCGGAAGAGAGGGAGAGCTATGACGAGAATGAGCCCCAGGCAAAGCGCGATCGCCGCACGCAGCTCTTCCAATCCCGCGTGGCGCAGCGTGATCTGGTGATCCTGATGGGCCGGCTGCTGCGCGAGAAAAGCTACGCTCCGTATCTGACGACTTCGCTCGAGAAGGCCTACGTGAAGGGTATCAAGAAGGAGGCCCAGGAACTTGGCATCGCCGACTACCAGCCGGGCAAGCCGCTGCCGAAGAACAAGCAGCATCTGGAACTCTCGCTCGATCCGGTGTCGAAGGTGCCCGTCGATGCCTACACTTCGATCGCCATTCCCTACAGTCGCGAATCGCGCGATGAAGTTCGCGCCGCGGCCGAAAAGTGGATCAAGGAGAAGGGCTGAGATGAGGACTGTCAGGCTGCTACTGCTTTTCTCGTACTTCGCAACCTTGGCTGGCGCGGCGGAAATGGGGCGCGGCGAGAACGACCATCGCCTCGTCCGGGTGGCCGCGGGCGAGTATGCGCTCGGCGCGGCGGATCATCGCTTCAACAAGGCGCATCGTTTCAAGACGGACGGCTTCCTGATCTCCGACACGGAGACGACCAATGGGCAGTTCGCCGCCTTCGTGAAAGCGACCGGCTACCAAACCCGTGCGGAGAGGACGGGCTGGAGCCTCAGCGGTGGTGAGGGCAGCGCCGAGTGGGAGTGGAAGCGCGTCGATGGCGCGAACTGGCGACTGCCCTTCGGTCCGGACGGCCCTGCCGCGGAGAAGCTTCCCGATCATCCCGTCACCCAGATTTCCGGCGAGGATGCGCGTGCTTACTGCCGTTGGATCGGCGGACGGTTGCCGACGATTGACGAATGGGAAACAGCAGCCCGCGCCGGTGCCACCACGCCTTACCCATGGGACGCGGAGTTTTCCGTGAAGGCCTGCAATATCTGGAACGGTGCCAGCCATCTCAAGAACACCCGCGAGGACGGCCATGTCCTCACCGCTCCGGTCCGCAGCTTCCCGCCGAACGCCTGGGGCCTTCACGACGTGATCGGAAATGTCTTCGAATACTGCGAAGGCCACGCGCCATGGATGGAGAGCAGCATCGTCGAGACGCGCATCTGCGGACGCGGCGGCTCATGGTGGTGCTCGGCGAACTCCTGCCACTTCTACAACCTGCTCGACATCGGCAGCATGGCGAAAGGGGCCTCACTGCCGAACCAGGGATTCCGTGTGGTCTTCGACCTTCCTGCCAAGGATGCGTCGACCGGCAAGTGATTGGGTAGCGCGATTGGCCCGCCTCTTGCGAAAGGGATAGCGCCATGAGTACGAACACCATTCACCAAGACGTCCGCACCCTCGCCAAAGATCTGAGCATCGGCTACCCGCGCAGCCCGCGGACGAAATTGGCAGGCTATGTCCTCGCCGCCCGCGCCCTCGACAAGTGCCGCGCCGAACTCGCCGGCACCCAGGGTGAGTATCACTACGCCTGCCCGCTCGACAGCATGTTTCTCGACTTCTCGGGGATCGATCCGGGAGCCTTCAAGCAAGCCGTGGCCGAAGGCCGAAGCGATGAAGAGATGGAGCGCTGGATCCGCGAGCATGCGACCAATTCCAGCAAGGAAGAGGTCATCCGCTGGAACAATGGCTTGCGTGATAAGCGCATCAGCGAACTCGATACGGAGCTTCAGACCTACCTCGAGGAATACATCGACAAGAACATCCCGGGACGAGTCGTTTACCATTGGTTCGACGTCTACGACATCGAGGAGAAGCGCCTCGATGCCCCCGTCATCAGCGACCGTTGAGCTACGAAAGTAGGAAGTGATGAAACCGGAATCGCTTCATAAGGGAGACAAGGTCGAGTGGGAGACTTCCCAAGGCAAAACGCAGGGGAAGATCGTGCGGAAACTCACCGCGCCGCGCATGATCAAGGGTCACAAGGTGGCTGCTTCCAAGGATGGCCCGCAATATTTGGTCGAAAGCGAAAAGTCGGGCGAGCAAGCCGCCCATCGTCCGGAAGCGCTGACGAAGCGGAAGGCACCATCATCGAAAAGCTGAGATTTCCCGGTCTTTTCCACAGAATCCATTTGCACTTCGCTGGTTCGATGCGACCGGTATCCTAGAGCCGGACGATTCCGATGCGGCAGAGTCAGTAAACCCACGAGGTGATCCTGATAGCGCTGGAAACTCGCCCGGCTCGCTTCTGTACGGATCGGGCCGCTGTGGCACGAGCCCTGCGAAGAGGGATGGCATATGAAAGCCAGCCCGAAAAAGTCCTCACCACCAGCCCAGCGCGAAGCAGCCACCCGCGGCGAGGAAGCGACCACAGCTTCGATCGATCAAGGTGCTGAGGTTGCCACGCGCGAAGAACGCGAGACGCCCGCAGATGATTATGAAGCGAACGCGCGTCTTGATGACGTGAGCGCCGGAGCCGACTTCGAAGACGACCAAGACACCTACGACCGTCCCGATAGCGCTGCCATTGCGCGCGAGGAGGAAGAAGAGGAGGAGGAATAACTCTCAAGCACCGCGACTCCCGGACGGTTCACATTTCCGGCTTTGTCTGCTCGCTTCATCAAAGAAGTCGCAGCACCAGCTTTTGTCGCGGCGACTCATTCCCACTCGTCATCCAGGCTGCTGCTCGCGCCGATGCCGGTGACGACCATGACCTCGCGAAGCTCACGATAGCGCGGGTCGGCGCTCGACACCTGCTCCATGGTGGGCAGATCGGGGATCGCCTTGATCACCGCGAGATCGGTGGGCCCCAGAGTGACGTCGAAGTAAAGGCGCTCGCCCTCCTCGACATCGAGTGTGCCGAGAGAGCCGTCATCATCATCGAGCGCCGGACTCCAGCCGTCGTGGGCGCGGCTGTGCTGCTGCTCGTTGTCCACCCAGAAGAGGAAGGGCTTTCGATTCAGCGCCTGCAGCTTCGCCATGGTCATGCCGATGTGGACGCCGTGCTTGCCGCGCCAGCGTGAACCGGCATCGGTCACCGAGATGCCGGCGAAATGCTCGAATTCCTCATCCTCGTAAAACGTGACATAGGCGCGCCGGCTCGGGTCGTCCGGGAAGAGCACTACGCGTGGCTCCGGCGTGGTTTCCTTCCGCACGTTAGCTTTGCCGAAGCGCGCCTCGAGATCCGCCAAGGTGGTGGACTCCGCGTAGTCGCCCGGGAGCACGAGGAAGGCATCGGCTGCTGTTGGCGTCGCTTCGGCTTTCGTTTCTGCTGCCGCTGCCGGGGTTTCCTTCGGTGCCTCGGCGGGTTTCGCATCCGGCTTGCACGATGCGAGGACGATGGCTGCGCCCATGACCAATGCGCAGGCCAGAGGAAGAAGAGGAGATGGGTTCATGGCTTTTGTTGGGTGAGGTCTTCCGCCGGCCAGTCGCGGTGGAAGTCGGGGTTGAAGGATTTGATTTCACCGGTATCGAGATCGATCGACACGATCTGCATCACGGTGTTCTCGCCTTCTTCCGCCATCGGTGAGTGCTGGGCCGAGGGGTCGGGACCGAGCATCAGCGCGTGGCGTTCGGCCGGCAGCCAGGTGCTCATCGCGGAAAGGGGTAGTGCCTTGCTCCAGACCGGGCGGCCTGCCGGTCCGGAGATTCGAGCGATCTGCATGCGCCCGGCCTCGCCAAGTCGGTCGCGCGAGAGCACGAACACGCTGTCCGGATTCCGCCGCCACAAGGCGGACTGCTGGTCCCAAGTGGGCGCATCCTGCGTCAGCAGCCCGGCCATCAGGAACTCCGGGCTCTCCGGCAGTGGCGAGGGATCGAGGAATCGAAACCCCACGCCGAGGAAGTCTTGGACGTTCTTGAACCGCGCCCGATACAGCCGGTGCCGCATCGGCTCGGTGAAGTTCATCTGGCTGCTGACCGTTTTCCGCTCGGTGGCTTCCGCCAATTCGGATTCCGAGAGCAGGCCCAGCCAGTCCTGCTCGCCATCCGGCCGCGGCATGGTCACGCCGCGCACCATGGCTCGCCACTCCATGCCGTTGCTCAAGCGCTCGACCTTGGCCCGCACCGTGGCTTTTTCCACTCCGTCCTTGCTGGCCTTCGCCTCGCGTTTCTTCTCTTCGGAAAGAGGCACATACGGCGTCGCTTCCAAGGTCACCGGATCGATCCGGACCTTCCGTGCGTCGTCCAGCCTCACGATCATCCCGGCGTCGGGGTCGAAAGCCAGCGGCTGCATGGACTCCGGCAGGAACATCCCGACCCCCGGCGGCTTCGGCATCAGCCCTGCGAGCGAGGGATTGCGCGCCTCGATCTTCGCGGCGTCCGCCACGATCACGCCATCGGCGAGACGAATGCCGGCCAGCTCCGGGATCCGCGCCCACAGGACGCCCTGCTCCAGACCCATTGCGCTCGAGTCGCCATGGGCCTTGTCCTTCTTCAGCCGCTTGCGGAAGACCGGCTGCGCGGTCGCCGCGTCGATCGCCCAGAGGTCGATGTGGAGCCAACTCGTCGTCCGCCGGCTGGAGGTGGAGCGGGAGCCGACCCGGCTGATCCGTTTTTCCCACTGGCTGGTGAGGTAGTAAAGGCGGTCGCCCTGGTCATCCTTGAGCCGCACCGGTCCCCCCAGGATCTCGGGCGTGGAAAGAGTGAGCTGGGACTGCCAGCGGCCCATCCAGAAAAGGGCGGCACCACCGAGGACGAGGAGGATGGTGAGGATCTTCTTCACGTGGGCCGTGGGGTGGGTGAGTGAGGCGGTGGCTCTGGCTTGATCCTAACAATTCCATTGATCGGGCTCTGATGCAAACCTCCTTCACGGCCGGCGGGAAACACGGGGTGGTAGTCCGCACACTCCGTGTGCGGGAGCGAAGGACCGGGCGGTGGAGGACACCGGCTGCATCCGGAGATTGTCCACGCGACGGAAGGTGCAGACCACTATGGCTGGCAGGATGCTGGCCGGTGATCTCCGACGGCTGGGAGAGCTGCTTCGGCCACACTCGGAGAGTGCGGACCACGTTCAGTTCTCGAAGAACGACTCGTTGCTCAGCTTCCGCACGACCTCGCGCTCGGTGACGATGACGGTGGTGCCCGGGGTCAGGATGTCATCCACCTTGGTGGCGAATTCGGGATTGAAGCGCAGGCGACTGGCGACCTTGTCGGCGTCGGCGAACATCGCCTTCTCGGTCTTCACGCTCATCCAGCGGCGGGCATTGCGGCCCGGGGCGAGCTTGCTGGGCTCGGTGGTGGCGCCTTCCAGCAGCGAGAAGACGTGCTCGCCGAGCGCGCCCCAGCCGGTGATCTCCACCACGGCGCGGCCGATCGGATTCCCGCCGCGGTAGACATACATCATCTTGTCCGCCGAGCTGACCACGATGGTGATGGGGCCGGTCTTGCTGCGCTCCGGCTGCCACTCGTACTGGCCCTCGCCGAGCTGCTCCAGCATCTTGGGCGTGAAGTCCTTCGGCGCGAGCAATTGGCCGGGGTTGTCCGCCAGATAGGGCGTCGGCACCTTGCCATCGCCCACGACCACGGTGCCGCCCTTCTCCGTGGCGGTGAAGAGGAGCTGGGAGAAATCATACGGCAGGCGGATGCAACCGTGGCTCGCGGGGAAGCCCGGCAGATTCCCCGAGTGCATCGCGATGCCGCTCCACGTCAGCCGCTGCATGTTCGGCATCGGCGCGTTGTTGTACTTTTTGGAGCGATGGGTCTTCTTCTTCTCGAGGATGGTGAAGACGCCGCCGGGAGTGGAGTGGCCCTTCGCGCCGGTGCTGACCGTCGAGCGACCGATCAGGATGCCATTGCGATACACGTGCATCGTCTGCTTCGGCACGCTCACCAGGATCATCAGAGGTCCATTCGGCGAGAGCGCGGGATTCCACCAGTATTCGCCCGGCTTCAGCTCGCCGGCCGGTTTGTCCACGGGGATGCCCTTGGTATGGGCGGCCGGGCGATCCATCGCGTGGGAAACGACAGCGAGGGAAAAGAATGCGGCGAAGATGGCGAGCAAGGTCGGGAGCCTCATGTTCCTTCGGGATATCAAGAAATGGATAAAGGTTCAAGCTCTCGTCCCGGGCGGTCCTGCCACACGAGAGCGCGGGGCTTGGTTTTCGTAGCAGGACGACTTCGTCGTTCCGGCGGGAGAAGGTTCGAACCGGCAATCCAAGTGGCAATCCGGCGAGTGGCATCGCTCAGCCGGACCACTGTTGTCGGGGCTGGCAGAGGGGGCAGGGGAAACGCGGCTCTTCTGGTGGAATGTGGCGACGCCGCCGGAGTGCCCTTCACTGGGAGCGCGAATTCATTCCGCCCGAAGTGAAGTGCCGCGCCCTTGCCGCTGGGGATGGGCTGCGGTCGATGACGGGGCTGGCGGAGTTCACCGCGGAGACGCAAAGGTCGCGGAGGGACGCAGAGAAGAAGATGATCCTGTATGGGGTCCTCCTGAACTTCTCTGCCTTCATCCATCCTGGCCCCGCATCGCAGCCGTCCGATCTTCTTGATCTGTGTCCATCTGCGTCATCTGTGGTTGATGCCTTTGGTTTCCGGACCGCCCCGAAGTGCCAGAGGAATTCAACCGCAGATTACACAGATTGACGCAGATAAGAGGGATGGTGTCGGTGGTCGGGCTCGAGCCCGCCAGCCCTATCCATTTCATTCGTCCCTGCCAGATCATCTCCGCGACCCTCTGCGACCTTTGCGGCTCTGCGTTTACCTCGAAGGGTGCTCTTTATCCCAAGTGATAGAAAACGGCCTGAGTCAAAAGCGTGCGGTGGTCTGGGCACTCGGGATGGACGAGCTCTACAGCTTCACGCTGGCCGCGTGGGACAGCCCTGCGCCGAAGCTCGAGCCGAAGTCCCGCCACCCGCTGCCGGATCGCGATGGCCACGACCTGCGCGCCATGCCGGGCAGCTCTGATCTCGTCCTTTCCACCGATGCCCACGTCTGGCTCTTCGACCGCGACAAGGGCGAGTTTCGCCCCCATCCTGACCTCCACGACCGGCCCGCGGTGAAGACCGTGGAACCGCATCCCACGACCGGCCGCCTCGTCGTCGTGCAAGCCAAGAAGCCCAACTGGTGGACCGATACCATCACCCTCCTCCACCCCGCCGCCGAATGTCGGCTCGAGGGCGAAAAGATCTACAAGGCGCGGTGGCTGACCGTGCCTGAAAAAGCGCCTTCACCCGATGAAGCGCCCGCCGGACCCTGAAGGCCCTGCCATGCCTTCCCGTAGGCGCGGTGGTGACACCGCGGAAGCCACCGGCAAAGCGGACCTCACCCTTGCCTCCCGCGGTGTCATCACAGCGCCTACGGGAGCGAAACCAGCTCCGCGCTTGAGTTCATGCCGGTGGCGGAACACAGTTCGTCATGGTCGACCGGACGAAATCCCATCCTGAACCCGGACCCGAACCCGTGCGGGGCATGCCCCGTTGGCGGGAGCGGCAGCGGAACCTTCCCCTGGCCGAAAAGGTGGAACTCATTGGGCGCATGATCCTAGAGACCCGCGAACTCGAAGCCATCAAGAAGGCATGCAAGCCGTCTGCGACGTCCTCGAAGAACTCCTGAAATCGGGCGTCGTCGCATCGTATGCCATCGGTGGCGCGACGGCTGCCGGCTTCCATGGCGAACCGCTCGCGACCCGCGACATCGATGTGTTCGTGTTCCTGAATCCGCAGCCGGGCTCGATTCTCCTCTCGCTCGATCCGGTCTTCCGGGAACTCGGGAGGATGGGCTTCGACGAATTTGATGAAGAGGGGATCCTGATCCATGGATTTCCCGTCCAATTTCTCGCGGCTGCACCCGGGCTGGAATCCGAAGCGATCACGGAAGCCGGGCTTTTCGAATGGGACGGCCACCGCGCACGGGTAATGTCGGCGGAGCATCTCGCGGCGATTGCCCTGACGGTGGGGCGGCCAAAGGACCGGGCGCGGGTGGTGTATCTCGTTTCACTTCCGGCCTTTGATCGAAACCGCTTTGGCGGGATCCTGGAACGGCACAACCTCTTGGCACGCTGGCAATCTTGGGCGGAGGCTCTCGGGCTCTCGCCGTGAGGGGCAGCCTCAGTGACTCTTTTCCGCAACGACGATGATCACCCTCCAGGACTGCATCGCGATCCTCGACCAGCGCGAGGACTCCCCTGCCTACGCGCAATTCAAGGACCTCGCCCAAGCGGCGAACAAGCTGGAGAACTTCCACGGCAGCCGCATGCAGGGCTTCAAGAAGGACGGGGTGAACGTCCACTTCGAGCATGTCGCCCCGCGCGTCCTGGTCGTCAGCGCCGTGCACCTCTATGCGAAGAAGGAGTCGCGCTTCACGCCCTACGCCGGCGATGTCGCGCCCGGCGTGACCCTGGCCGCGATCCGCAGCGCCCTCGTCGCCGCCCTAGGCACGCCCTCCTCATCCGGCGGCGATATGGCTCCGTGGGCCAGTTCGGCCTCGCGAACCGCGTCTGGGAGCGCTGGGACTACGATGACCATTCGCTGCGCTTCGACTACGAGGCCGATGGCTCCACCCTCTACAACGCCTGCGTCCAGCGCCCGCGCGATGTTCAGGCGTTCGAGAAGCGGCGGGCCGGCCTGATCCCCTAGCCCGCGCATCAGGGCTTCCGGGAGGTGACGGGATCGCCTAGGAAGTGAGGCGATGTCCGTCCCGCCAGCCATCAATTCCGAGCGCAAGAACGCCTACCGGCACCTGCTCTACGCGGTGTTTGTCCACATGCGTGCCGGGCATCGAGAGGCGGTTTGGTGGAGACCGGCGAGTTGGTTCCGCACCGGCCAGGAATTGCGAAAGCTGAAGGAACTGGCGGACCGATTCCACAATCTTGCGTTTTTCTCGCTCCACGACTTCAAGAACTTCGATGAAGAAAGGTTCTGGCAGGACATCGTCCTCCTCGGCCGATCCCAAGGCCCGGAGCTGGCCGAGCGTTGCCGCAGGATCTTCGACGAGTATCTCACGGGCCGGTCGGCGCGCCTGCTCTGATCGCGTTCCGATGCAAGCCCACCGGGATGTGATGATGCGGGGACTGACCCCCAGCCCGGGCGAGGCAATGACTATGACTATGGGTCCGACTTCGAGATGGAGAGGGTTTGTCGCTTGATTGCAGCGAGCAGAATCACCTCTCCGACAGCCGGTCGTGTTCCTCCGGCGGCACGTCGGGAACCTTGGCGAGGATAGTATCGATCGCGACGTTGTGGCCGCGTTCGACGCGTTCGCGGAGGTAGCGCTCGGCGTCGAGGGCGGAGAGCTTTTCGGCGAGGGCGCTGCTGACGAGTTGGTTGATCGAGATGCCTTCGCTCTCGGCCAGGCGCTTCGCGTGCTGGTGCAGGGAATTCGGCAGGCGGATGCTGAGGGTGCTCATGGCGGTGATGGTGGAAGTTTCGAAAGGAGCCCGGCCGGAGTCAGGACGGAGAGGCCGAGTTTCGCGGCGGGCCGGAAGTCGGAAAGGTTGTAAGTGACGAGGTGATCGGCGGCACTGGCCATCGCGGCTTCCAGCACCATGTCGTCCTTCGGGTCGGAGAGCAGGGGACGCCAGAGGAAATGGACCTTGTGGAGCGAGGAGAGCGAGACGAACCAATCGATGAAGCCTTCGATATCGGCCTGTCCGAGATGAGGCAGCAGCGCTCGCCGTGACAGAACATCTTGGTATTCGAACACGAGTGGCGCGGTGACGGGCGGGGTGAACGCACCGGACCGCAGCCGCCGGATGACCTCGAAGGAAGCTCCAGTGGACGATTTGAGAGCGGAAAGCATGGCGTTCGAATCCAACACGACGACCACGTTTGGTATCATATATGATACCGCTATTGGGCCAAGGTAGCGTTTCCTTCGTGGATGAAAGCTGCGGACCTTGAGGGCAGATTTGCCGATTGATCGCAGCGGGCAGGCGGCATGTAGTGACCGTCACGATGCGGATTCTCATCGCAGCGATGGCTTTGTGGGCAGCGGCGCGGGTGGGCGTGGCGCAGGAGGGCGGCGTGCCCCCGGCTAGTGGGAGCGTTGAGCCCGCAGTCCTCACCAGCGCCTCTGAGATCCGGTCGCTGCCTTCGGAGACGGCGGGGTTGGGTGGGGCGGTGGAGTTGCGGGGGGTGGTGACTTGGCGGAGTGCGCGGCGGAATCATGCGATCATCGTGCATGATGGGGAGATGGCGATTTGGGTGACGCTGCTGGCGATGAGCTCGCAGTGGGAGAAGGGCCTGGCGCCGGAGCCGCCGGTGTGCGAGCCGGGGACGCTGGTGCGGGTGCGGGGGAAGACGAATCCGGGCGGTTATGCGCCGGTGGTGGTGGCGAGGGAGCTGGAGGTGCTAGGGACTTCTCCTTTGCCGGAGCCGCTGAGGTTGCCGGTGGAGGAGTTGTTGTCGGGGAGCATGGACGCGCAGCCGGTGGAGGTGGAGGGGGTGGTGCAGGAGGTGACGGTGCCGGATGACGCGGGCATCGCCTCGGCGATGATGGTGGTGGCGGGGCATGTGTGCCGGGTGGATGTGGAGCGCGGCACGGAGCTGGACCGGGAGACGCTGATCGATGCGCGGGTGCGGGTGCGCGGGGCCTTGACGCCGCTCTTCAACCTGCGCTCGCAATTGACAGCGCTGAAGCTGAGCAGCACGGGCCGGGACGATTTCCAAGTGGTGCGGCCGGCACCGGCGGATCCCTTCCAATCGCCGCGGGTGCCGCTGGGGAACCTGCGGAAATTCTCGCCAGCCTCGAATCCGTATCACCGGGTGGTGACGGGCGGGGTGGTGACGTTCTCGATGCCGAAGGAATTCTTCTTCCTGCAGGACGGGGCGACGGGGGTGCGGGTGAGCTCGCTGGAGGCGGAGGTGGCGGTGGGCGATGTGGTGACGGTGGCGGCCTTCGTCGATACGACGCGGACGCTGGCGGCGCTGAATGGCGCGGTGGTGGAGAAGACGGGCCGGGCGGAGGTGCCGGCACCGGAAACGATGGATGCGACGGGCATCCTGCAGCCGCAGTTCCGCGATTCCTCGCGGCGGGTGGCGCTGGTGGATTACGATGGGCGGCTGGTGAGCCTGGTGTCGCACGTGAAGCGGGTGGAGCCGCTGGATGACCAGGGCGGCCTGGGCGTGGTGGCGGAGTCGGATGGGCAGGTCTTCGCCGCGGTGCTGCCCTCGGGCGTGGCGATGCCGGCGGGCCTGCGGGAGAAGCTGGTGCCGGGCGCGGAGGTGCGCTTCACCGGCTTGTGCGACCTGACCTTCGTGGAGGAGACGCCGAAGCTGGATTTGATCGGCATCACGGGATTCCGGCTGTGGCTGCGATCGCCGCAGGACATGGCGGTGCTGCGTTCGCCGCCGTGGTGGACGGCCGGGCGATTGCAGGCGGTGTTGGTTACGGTGGGTCTAGTACTTGCGCTGGCGATGGCATCGAATATCGCGCTGCGGCGGCTGTTGAGAAGGCGGACGCGGCGGCTGGAGGAGGTGATGCGGCTGCACCGGGACTCCGAGCTGGAATTCCATGCGGCGCGGGAAGAGCGGCAGCGGTTGGCGGCGGACATGCATGATGGCCTTCAGCAGTTGCTCGTCAGCGCGGCGTATCGAATGGAAGCCGCGGCCGCCCGCATGGGCGAGGGTCCGGCGGCGGCGAAGGATCAGCTCACGGCGGCGCACGGCGCGCTGACCCGCGCGCAATCCGGACTGCGCGAATGCCTGTGGGGGCTGAAGCAGGTGGAGGATGCGGGCGAGGATGATTTCGCCGCGCTGTTGCGCCATGCGGCCGTGACCGTGGAGCATTGGCCGAAGGATCTGGTGATGGTGGAGGTGGAGGGCGAGCCTTTCAGCCTGTCGCGGCAGGTGATGGGCAGCCTGCTGCTGCTGATGCAGGAGGCGGTGGGGAATGCCTGCAAGCACGGCAAGGCCTCCGCGGTGAAGGTGACGCTGCACTATTTCCCGGACCGCTTTGAAATGGCGATCCGCGACAATGGCCGCGGCTTCGATCCCGAGCATGTGCCCGGCACGCGGCAGGGGCACCACGGCCTGGAATCGATGCGGCTGCGGATGAAGTGGCTGGGCGGGCACCTGAAGGTGACGAGCCATCCGGGCAATGGCACGCTGATCGTCTGCCAGGTGGCGAGGACCGCGGCGGAGGCGCTGCTGCCTGCTACGGGGAAGGGCGGGCAGGGGGAGGCGATGGGGACTTGATGGCTGGTCTGCCGGGTTTGCGGACCGCTGGGTGGTTTACCGCGGAGTCGCAGAGGTCGCGGAGGGACGCAGAGATTTGGGGATGGTGGTTTTGGCGTATGGATTTCCTCAAGCTCGCACCCAAGATTCTTCCTCCGTGGTCCTCTGCGTCCTTTGCGACTCTGCGGTGAGCCATTACCGTGGTCGCGGCCACAACCACCATCATGTCCGGCGACTCAAACGATCGAAAAACTACCCGCGGGAGGGATGGACGCGGGGAGCGCGGGCGGTCAGCCCTTGGCATGGACGGAAAGATCCGGCTGCTGATCGTGGATGACCACGCGATGGTGCGGGAGGGCCTCGAGGCGATGCTCTCGGTGGACCCGCGCTTCGAGTGCATTCTCACAGCGTCGTCGCGGGATGAGACTATGCAGATCCTGGAGGAATCGCGGCCGCACTTGATTTTGTTAGACCTGCGGATGCCGGGCTTCGATGGCTTCAATGTGCTCGATACGGTGCTGGCGCGTTGGCCCGCGATGCGGGTGCTGATTCTGTCCGCGGGGGCCACGGGGCCGGAGATTTATCTGGCTCGGCGCACCGGGGCGCGTGGCTACATTTGCAAGACGGCGAAGCGGGATGCGCTGCTGAAGGCGATCGACACGGTCATCGCGGGCGGGACGTTTTTCGAAGACCAGCCGGTGCCGGACGAGGGCGACATGGCGCTGTCCGCGCGGGAGTTGGAGGTGCTGCGGCAGCTCGGCCGCAGTCTTTCCGCGGAGGAGCTGGGCGTGGTGCTCGGCATCAGCAAGCACACCGTGAAGAGCCACCTGAAGGCGATCTTCGTGAAGCTCGGCGTGGCGGGTCAGGCGGAGGCGGTGTCGCGTGCGTACGAGATGGGGATCATCACGGTGGAGAAGGGGAGGTGAGGTGGTGTGGCGGCTTGGGAGCGCCGCTCTTCGGGCCGGCATTCGAAGGACCATTCGGGCCGGTCTGAAGACCGGCGCTCCCGGGGAACCTGCTCCTCCAGGCGGAATATCCCTCCGGGGAGGGATAGTGAAAAATTCCCGGATGGCGTTGCCTTGGGACCGATGCGGGTAACCCCGTGTTCCCGCAGGAAAAACCCCTCCGGGCGAGGCATCGCAACCCAGCGGTTTCCCTCCGCCCGACGTCAAATCCCAGCCGTCCGAACCCATGTTGAACTCGTACCCGACCTCTCGTTCTTCCCGTCGTCTTGCGCTCCAGCTCGCGGGCCTTGTCACCCTGGTGACCGTGGCTCCAGCCGCTGCCGCGACCTTCACCTACACACCCGTATCGGGCACCGGCGATCTTTGGTCGGCAGGGACCCACTGGGATGCCGTCCCGGTCAGCTCTTTCGACACGCGCCTGACCTTCGTCGGGGACAATCTCACGCCGCTCGCCGATTCGCTGGTGAATGTGAACACGGACGATGTTTCCGACCAATTCTCGCTCAACATCCTCGACCTGCAGGGCACGGGTCCGGCCGCCGGTGGCGCATCGATCACGGTGAATGCCGCCGCTCCGGCGACGGGTCTCACGCTGGTGACCGACCTCAGTGCGCCAGTGGTAAATCTGAACGCGCTCGCGGGTGCCTCGGGTCTGACCTATCAGGTCAATCCGGTCCTCACGTTGGCCAATGATGCGACCTTCATCGGAGCGGGCACGGCCACGTTCAAGTTCTCCGGGGGCATCATCGGCGATGGCCGGACGCTTACCAAATCCGGGGCCAGCCTGATGTCGATCGGTGGCACGACCACGCTGGAGAGCCTGCATGTCGGCTTCAACAATGGCGTGGCGGGAAACAACGGTGCGGGTGGAAAGATCACCGCAGCGGCTGGGAGCACGCTGAGCGTCGGCACGGGCACGGGTGCCATCCGTGTCGGCTCGATCAATAGCTCGACCGTCAGCCCGACTGCCGTTGGTGCCCTCGATCTTTCCGCCGCCACGAGCTTCACCGCGAACGTCACCGAGTTCTTCGTGGGCGTGAACTACGGCGGCATGACTACCACCGGCGAAGGCACGCTTAACCTTTCTCCGGCCAACACGATCACAGCCACTACGACGTTTGCGGTAGGACGTAGTGCGGGGAATTTCAACACACCGCTCGCGACTGGCACGGTGCCGGCGAATAGCGCCACCATCGTCAACACGCCGCGGATGGCGATCGGCCAGGGCAAGTCCAACGCCAGCTTCACGGTGGGCAGCAACTCGACCTTTGACGTCAATGGCGTCAGCGGTGGGCGTGCCGAGCTCTGGATCGGGCACCATGACCAAACCGGCTCGGGTAACTGGAGCACCACCGCGGACTTCGGCAACGGTCCCTTCCGGGGATTCCTCTCCACTATTTCCGTCGGCCGGAAATTCGCGGCTTCCACCGGCAACACCACCGGCACCGCGACCTTTGGCAACAGCGATCAAAACGACTTCAACCTCAGTGCCTCGGGCAGCCCGCTGGTGGTCGGCCGCGTGGATGCCGGCACCTCCGGCGTGGCCACCGGCACCCTGACGATCGGTCACCTCGGATCTAACAGTACCATCACCTCCACCAACAACGGCACCGCGATCCTGATCGCCACCGGAGCGGGCACCGCCCAGCGGGCGGTGGGCACCCTGAACCTGGGCCCGGGCAGCCTCACGCTAAACACCACGGGCGCCGGGATCTCGGGTGACACCACGAACCTGCTCAACACCGGCAAGGTGAAGTTCAATGGCACCACGCTGATCGCGGGCGGTGCGAGCACCGGCTTCATCCAAGGCCTCGACAACGCGGAGATCTCCGACGGCGGACTGACCATCGCCTCGAACAGCAACATCACCATTCCCCAGGGCCTGAGCCATGACCCCGCCGGTGCGGCGATCGACGGCGGCCTGACCAAGGACAATCCCGGCATTCTCACCCTGCCCTCTACCAATACCTACACCGGCACCACCACGATCGCCGGTGGCATCATCTTCTTCACGAAGACCGCGGCGCTGCCCGGCTTCGCCACGCCCGGCCGGCTTTCGGTTGGAGAGTTGGGCGGGCTTGGCATGAATGTCGGCGGTGCGGGTGAATTCACACTTGCCCAGCTCGACACGTATCGCACCGACGGCACGACCTTCACAGGCACCCATCACCCGCTCATCCTCGACACCGCGAATGCGGGCGGCGAACTCACCTACACGACCACGCGATCGGACATGGGTTCCTTCGTGAAACGCGGCAGCCACAAGCTGACGCTCGACACCGACGTGGACATCAAGGGTGGCCTCGACATCGGCATCAGCCAGAATGGCGGCACCCTTGCCATCGCCGCCGGCAAGGACTTCAGCCTCGCGCCGTCCGAGCTCAATGGTCTCGGTGCCGTGAACCTCGGCGTGGCGGGCGGGACCAACTCGCTCGGCACGCTGGATGCCTCGGCGGCGGATAGTTTCTCCATGGAAGCGTCCACCTTGCGGCTGGGAGTGACCACCGGCAGTGGCACCGCGGGAGGAACCCTTTCCCTGCCCGCGACTTCCTCCATCACCGCCCACACCGAGATCGTCGTCGCGGATAGCAACAACACCTTCAACAACGTCAACAGCACCATCACCACCGCTGCGGGCGGCACGGCGCAGATCCGCACGCCGCGGCTGTGGATCGGCCATGGCAAGGGGCGCGGCTTCTTGACCCTCGGTGCCGGTTCCACGCTCGATCTCGCCCATCTCGAAGGTGGCCGCACCGCGGTGGAAGTGGGGAACAATACCACCAGTGGCGGCAGCGGCGGCTGGACCGGCACCGTGGATCTCTCCGCCGGTGTCTTCAAGGGCGAGCTCAGCAGCCTGCTCATCGGGGCCACCAGTGCCACCAGCGCGACTTCGTCGGCGGTCGGCACGATGACGCTTTCTAACAGTCCGCTCAACCATCTGGACATCGAGGGTGCCGGCAGTCCCCTGACCATCGGCCGATATACTGGCAGCACCAGCGGCACCGCCACCGGCACGCTCACGCTCGGCAACCTCGACGCCGACAGCTCGATCACCAGTACGGACAACGGCACGGCCATCCTCATCGCGACCGGCGGTGGGGCAGGCGCGGCGAAAGCGACGGGTACGCTCAATCTCAACGGCGGAACCCTGACCATCACCACCACCGGCAGCGCGCTCCGTGGCGACGCGGCGAATCCCGACAACGTGAGCACGGTCAACTTCAACGGCATCACCCTCAAGGCCGGCGCCTCAAGCACCGACTGGATCGGCAATCTCAAGACCGCCAATATCGCTGCCGGTGGACTGACGCTGGATACCAACGGCTTCGACATCGCGATCGCCCAGGTGCTCTCCGGGACGGGCTCCTTCACGAAGAGCGGCACCGGCGCGCTCATCTGCTACGACGCGAACTCCTATAGTGGTAGTACTACGGTGAGTGCCGGCGCGCTCTCGCTCGCCGATGTCATGCTGTCCGATACTGCTGCGGTGACCGTGGCCGCCGGCGCGGTGCTTGATCTGGCGTATCCCGCCGCCGCGACCGATACCGTGCTGTCGCTGTCGCTCGGCGGCGTGCCTGCGAGCATCGGCGTGTGGGGCGCGGTGGGATCCGGTGCACCGAATACCAGCGCGCTGATCACCGGCATCGGACGCCTCAATGTGCTCACCGGGCCCGCCGGCAGCGATCCCTACGACACCTGGGCCAGCCAGATCACGAATCCCGATGATCGCGATCGTTCGGATGATGCCGATCACGATGGCTTCTCCAATGAGCTGGAGTATCTCTTCGGCACCTCGCCTGTCGCGAACGATGGCGCGCTGGTCCAGAGCAGCCTGGTGGGAACAAACCTTATCGTGCGGTGGAACCAGCTCGAAAGCGGCGGCATCTATCAGCTTCAGGAGAGTCTCACCCTGGTGGACTCGCCCTGGCCGGTGAGTGTGGTGGTTCCGGTCATCGCTGCCGATCAAGGCGGGGTTCCCTCGAGCTATGATCGAATGGAAGCTACGGTGCCGATCGATGGCGCGCGCAAGTTCGTGCGGGTCAGTGGGTTGGAGGATTGAAGATTGAAGATTTTCGCAAGGCGCTCATTGGGTTCCGTCTTGGGATGAGAGCACCGGTCCGCAAGGGCCGGTGCTTTTGTTTTTCATCCTAGACGTGAGGCGAATCATCTCTGGTTTCTAGCAAATCGACACGGCCACTTCATATGGAGGCCGAAGGCCCTCGGACTGCTGCGATTGTTCGCAGCTTTGGAGTGAAGGGTGAGGCGCACTTCTCCTTTGGATGGAAGCGGTCCCGGCGGGTCGCTTCACTTCACCGGAACGGACGGCCCTGGGGTTCATTCGGAGAGCTGCGAAGAATCGCAGCAGTCCCAGGGCGGCTGCGCCGCGGTCATGGTTCAGACCACGGGGGAGGGCCATCAATCCTCCGGCACGCCGAGCCGCGCGGGCAACTGATTCCCACTGCCGAAGTTCGGCAGCCCCGGGCCGAACACCGGCCACGGGGTGTTGGCTTCGAGGAACTCGGGGCGCGTCATCAGATAGAGGGACGCGGGAAATAGGGTGGTGGAGTTGAAGGCTCCCCAACTAACCGTAGTGCCGACGCGGTTCGCGCCGACGTAGTGATCAGCTCCGGTCGTAAGCACCTGGGACAGGCAGTTGCCGATGATCGTCTGCCGCCGCGTTCCCGATTGCGCGCTGCCGACCTTGCCGGTGGCGAAGTTCCTGAACCACGTGTTGCCGGGGCCGGTGGTGGCCTCGATGTCGGCCCAGCCGTCCTTGGAGGTGTCCGCATAGCCTTCCTCGAACATGTTGCCTTCGAAGAGATTCATGTAGGCGTGGACGGCGTGCAGGGCCACGTCGTTGTAGTCGTGGTTCTGCTCCACGGAGTTGTAGCTGATCACATTGTGATTCGCGCCGATGGAAACGATGATGGGGTGACGCAGCCGTTGCGCCTTGTTGTTCGTGATCCGGCAGCCGGTGGTCGCCACGAGGTTGTAGCCATAGCCATAGCCGCCGGTGGTGTGCTTCCAGCAGTCGTGGACGAAGTTCCCGGTCATCAGGCAGTCCTTCGAGTTCTCAAAGCCGACGTGGGTCCGGCCGGAGTAGTTCGACTCGATCCCCGTGACCCAGCAATTGTCGGCGCAGGCGAATTCCAGATTGCTCACGTCCTGGGCCACCGGCTCGTTCACGCGGTCGATGCCGATTGCACTCACTTTAATGTTGCGGATGACGGTGATCTCCCGGGTGACGGGGGCGTAGGAGGCCGGGTAATCTAACAGCACCTTCATGTCCAGGATCAGGGTGTTCCCGTACTTCGCCATCACGCGGAAGATCTGTGAGTAGATCTGGAGCGACCACGCCTGACCGGTATTGGTGAGCGGGGCATGGTCCGCGTAGAGCTGGATGATGTCGCCGACGGCGATGGAACCCGCGTCGGAGAGCGTGAGCTGCTTGTCGCCTGGCTTGGGCGGCACACTCACAGAGATCGGCGAGCGAGTGCTTCCGGCGAAGCGGATCTCTGCATTGGTGCTTCCGGGAGCGACGATGCGGAAGATCGTTTGGTCGCGGCCATCGCCATCGATCCAGAGGTTGCTGGTGGAGATGGTGAGGTTGGTATTGAAGTAGTAAGTGCCCGCGGGGAAATACAGGCGTCGCTTACCTGAGGTGCTGGAGAGGATCTGTGCGATCATCGCTGCCGCATCGAGGGATGGCGTGTTGGCGGGCAAGCCAAGGGTGGTCACGTCTAGGGTCACCCAGCCGCCGGGATCGATCCATCGCGTGTCTTTCCATGGCTCCGCAGGGAACCGGGTAGTTTCGATGGAACTCGCGGCGACGCTGAAGGTAGCAAACTGGCTCGGCTTCCCGTCCATCGGCAACTCGTGGAGGGCACGCGATCCATTGCCGAGGAAGACCGGCGTGGCGGCGCTCCACGTGCCGAGGTTCTCCGTGGCGAAGACCTGGTAGTGTTGGAAGGGCATCGTGTCGTGCGCGAGCTCCATGAAGCCGTCCGCTGTTGTTGCGACGTCCATCTGCATGCCCGCCACCTTTAGGAGAACGGGCACGGTGCTGGTGGTGGTGCCGTAGGGATTGGTGATGGTGACCGTGTAGTCACCCGTATCGCCGGGCCGTGCGGTCGCGATAGTATGAGCTGCGGTCGTCGGTCCCGGGATGGGAACTCCATTGAATAGCCATTGGTAGCTGATCGGCCAGCCGCCGGTGACCGGCGCGGAAAGCGTCACCGCTTGTCCTTCGAGGAGTTCCGTGGCTGTTGCCTCCAGCGGACCGGTGAATGAAGGCGGCCGGGTGTCCGTCACCACCCGCAGCGTGCCATCGACCGCGAGTTGCGAGGCATCGACATATAATCCATTCACTGGTGCGGGAATCACCGCGATCTGGCTGAAGGCTCCGGAATAGGAGGCGGCCTCGAACAGCTGGAAGACATCGCCGGCGGCGAACTCACCTCCTGTTAGGTCGAGGGCGAGCGTGCCGCCATAGGTCACGGAGGTGAGGCCGGTCACGACGTCGTTCCCAGGACCGCCTCCCTTGTGGATCTTCAGGCGGATGGTTCCCGCAAGTGAGAGTGAGCTGTGGATGGTGAGGGGGACGATGGATGGTCCCGCGGTGAGCGTGCCATTCGCGGAAATGGAGACGGGGCTAGCGAGCGAGCCGGAGAGGGCCAGCGTTCCGGCGCTCACGTTTGTCCCGCCAGTGTAGGTGTTCTCGCCCGCCAGCGTCAGCGTGCCGCTACCGGATTTCAAGAGGCCGCCATCGGTGGCTGCATCCCCCGCCAGATCGCTGTGGAGCAGCGGCTGTTGGATGGCGATGTCGAAGCCAGCGGTATCGATGACCGCACCTCCGTTTCTCACGTTGGCCCGGCTTAGACCGGTCATGAAGCCCGTGCCAGAAGCGTTCGCGAGCAACTTGCCGCCATTGAAGTTAAAGATCGCGCTGGTGCCCGCGCCTTTTCTAACAAGCGGGGTTTCAAGCGTACCGCCATTCAGATGGACGGTCCCGCTGCCCGCTGCTCCGGCGGCCAGTTGCAGGCCTGCCGTCGAAGCCGCGTTGATTGAAACGGTGCCGCTGTTCAGTTCCAGGTTCCCCGCACCTCCCGAGCCCACATTGAGCGGCTGCCTGCCGGAGCCGAAGTCGATGGACCCTCCATTGACGCGCGCGGTGGCGTTGCTGCCTGCCGAGATGCCGATGACCAGGCTGCCGGAGGCTCCGCTGTTGTCCGGCCCCGACCACAGGCCACCTGTTAGGATATTCAAGATCGTGCCCGAGCCATCGATCCCGCCGGTGTTACTGCTGTTCTGCTTGAGCACCCCGCCGCTGGCGATGGTGATGGTCCCGCCGGCAGTGGTGCCGTTTTCTCCGGCGATCAGGCCGGTGCTCACGCCATTGCGCACGGTGACATTGTTGCCGATGACCAATGTCTTGCCCGAGCTCACGCGTAGCTGCGGCTCGGTCGATCCGCTTGTGCGGGTGAAGCTCACCGTCTGAGCGGCGGAGGCGGAGAGGGTGTAGCCGGAATTCTGGAACCACGCGTCCTCCGCGGAGACCGCCGTGCCGACCGTGACGGCATACGTTCCATCCGCCCCGGCGAAGATGGCGCTATTGGCCGCGCTCCATGCGACGTTGCCGCTTCCGGTATTCCATACTCGGTTGGTGGACGTGGTATTCCAGGTGCCGTTCGCGGGATTGATGGTGGAGCCGTTGCCGGTGTTGCCGCTGTCCCACACGAGGTCGGCGGCGTGTCCCGTCCCGGCTGAGGCGAGAAAGCCCAGCAGACACGCGCGGGGGAGATTCCACCGGGAGGACATGATCGCAGGGTCCACCGGCTTCCGTCCCTATGGAATCCCTCGCGGGAGGGATTCCGGGGGAAGCTGAAGCTCGCTTTGCGAATCAAGCGACGATCACTTCTCCGGAACTTCGACTTGCGGGATACGCGGATTTGAGTAGAATGTCTGGGTGATCCTAAACTTCGGGGACAAGGAGACTGAGAAAGTTTTCCAACTGCTCTTCTCCCGCAAGCTCCCCCGGAACATTCAGGAGCGGGCCTACCACAAGCTCGTCGCCATCCATGAAGCCGAATCCCTCGAAAACCTTCGCCAGCCACCGGGGAACCGCCTTGAGGCCCTTCGGGGAGATTTCGAAGGATTTCATTCCATCCGGATCAACGATCAGTGGCGCATCGTATTCCGCTGGGAAGGAAAAGACGCCAGCGAAGTAAGGATCACCGACTACCATTGATTACCATGAAACGAAAAGACATCGGAATTCCCCTCACCAACAGCGCTGCCGCCCTGTTGCGGGATTTTCTTGAGGACCATGGTCTTTCCCAAGCAAGGCTCGCGGCGGATCTGCACATCAGCCCGCAGTTGCTCAATGACCTGCTCGCCAGCCGCCGGCTGTTGACGCCGGAGCATTGCCTCAAGCTCGGGCGCTACTTCGGCAACGAGCCGGAATATTGGATGCGCCTCCAAAATCACTACCTTTTCCGCAAGACCCAAC